>JALHNQ010000031.1:0-5894 GCA_022843405.1 Methylocystis sp.
CCCTCTGGGACAGGATCGGCGCCTTGCTGCTGGAGTTCTCGCCAACCGAATGCGCAAACTTCTTCGCCGCCGCTGGATACGAACCGATTTAAGACGAATCCGCTCTAGTTGGTTCAGCGCGAGTCTGCGGCGAGCGCTGCACGAAGCGTCAGCGGCGCGCCCGCGAATTCGACCGAACGCGCAAGGGCGATGACTGCTTGATGGAAGCGCAGCGTAGCGTGCGACGTCCTTTGGCGCGCTTATGCGAAACGGGCGCGTCCAAATGCATTGCGCGCCGGCATCGAAACATTTCTCTCTCTGTGCGGTACGGCGAAGAAGCGCGTGCGTCGGCGCACAGCGCCAAAGCGCGTCTCTCCTTAAGTTCCAATCAACGCGAAAAGGAGAACGCCATGAAATCGGTGATCGCGACAGGAATTTTCGGCATCGTCGCCATTGCATTGGCCGCCGAGACGCTCAACATCGCCATGGCTCTTGGCGAATTCAGCCATGTCGCCGCCTTGAATGCCGGGGTCTTTTGACAGACGGGCCGGCGGCGCTTCGCGCTCATGGCGACAAGCGTAGAGGGTTTGAAGCCGCCAAGCCAAAGCCTTGACGGGGTTGGGCGGCGAACGCCGGGACGGTTCGCCGTCCCGGCCTTTCTTTTCGGGGGTCAGTTCGGCCAGCAGCGGCGGCCGTAGGGACCCAGATGGAAGCCGGGCGGGCAGGGCCGGCCATAGCCATAGCCGCCCCATTGTCCGCCCCAGCGACAGCCGCCGTAAGGGCCGCGATGGCCATAGGGGCCGCAGCCTCCATAGACCTGTATGATCGGCGCGCCCGCCGTCTCAGACGGCGTGACCGGCATGGCCGCATGGGCCGGCGCCGCCAGAATGGCGGCAAATATAAGCGCGAGACCCGTTCGCAATCGCATCTCCAATCTCCTTTTACACCCCTGACTGGCGCCCAGCGGCTTTCACGGCGCCGGCGCCTGGCCAGATATCAGCGCCTGAACCGAACCCTGGCAATTGTCTATTTCGATCTAGGTTAGCCGCGGCGTCGATGTTCTCATATTGTTCTTGCGCGATGGTCGCGCGCCGGCTAAGCTCACACGGCAACTTCCGGAAAGAGTTTTTGGGGGCGCAGCATGGCGGTCAGGGTCGCGACGGTCGCATTCGAAGGCGTCGAGGCTCGTCCCGTCGACGTTCAAGTGCAGATTTCGAGCGGCGCGGTGGTTTTCAACGTCGTCGGCCTTGCCGACAAGGCCGTAGGCGAATCGCGCGAACGGGTGCGCGCCGCCCTGATCGCCTCCGGACTGGCGTTGCCGGCCAAGCGCATCACGGTCAATCTCGCTCCCGCCGACATGCCGAAAGAGGGCAGTCACTATGATCTGCCGATCGCCCTTGGCGTCATGGCGGCCATCGGCGCCATTCCCTCCGACGCGCTCGAAGGATTCGTCGTGCTGGGTGAACTCGCGCTCGACGGCAAGCTGACCCCGACGGCGGGCGTCCTGCCTGCGGCGGTGGCGGCGAATGCGCGGGGACTGGGGCTGATCTGTCCCAGCGAATGCGGGCCGGAAGCCGCCTGGGCGTCGAGCGACATGGAGGTGATCGCCCCGCGCTCGCTCATCCAGCTCGTCAATCACGTCAAAGGCGCGCAGGTCCTGGCCCGGCCGCAGCCGGCCGTTCGCAAACTCGCCGTCGATCAGCCCGACCTTTCCGACATCAAGGGTCAGGAAAGCGCCAAGCGGGCGCTCGAAATCGCCGCGGCCGGGGGCCATAATCTTCTCATGAGCGGTCCTCCGGGCGCTGGCAAATCCATGCTCGCCGCGCGGCTGCCGTCGATCCTTCCGCCGCTGACGCCCCGCGAATTGCTCGAAGTCTCGATGATCCATTCGGTGGCGGGGCAGATCGCCGGCGGCGAATTGACCGACCGGCGGCCGTTTCGCGCCCCGCATCATTCCGCCTCTATGCCGGCGCTTGTCGGCGGCGGGACGCACGCGCGGCCGGGCGAGATTTCGCTCGCGCATCACGGCGTGCTCTTTCTCGACGAATTGCCGGAGTTTCAGCCCCAGGTCCTCGACAGCCTGCGTCAGCCGCTCGAGACCGGCGAGATCGCGGTGTCGCGCGCCAATCACCGCGCCGTCTATCCGGCGCGCTTTCAGCTCGTCGCGGCCATGAATCCCTGTCGTTGCGGCCATGCGACGGACCCCGGCTACGCCTGCAAGCGCCAACCCAACGAGCGTTGCGTCGCGCAATATCAGGCGCGGCTGTCAGGGCCGCTGCTTGACCGTTTCGATTTGCAGATCGAAGTGCCGGCGGTGACAGCCGCCGATCTCGTGCTGCCGCCTCCAAGCGAAGGCTCGCGTCAGGTCGCTGCGCGCGTTGCGCGCGCCCGCGAGATTCAGCGCGCCCGCTACGACGGTCTCTCCCTGGCTTGGGTCGCCGCCAACGCCGCCGCGCCTGCGGGGGTGATCGAGCGCGTGGCGAGTCTCGACACGGCGGGCACGGCGCTCATTCGCGACGCCTCAGAGCGCTTCGGCCTCACGGCGCGCGGCTTTCACAGGGTCTTGAAGCTGGCGCGCACGATCGCCGATCTCGACGGCGCCGAATCTGTCTACAGACCCCATCTCGCCGAGGCGCTTTCCTATCGCGCGGGGCTTGCGTTGGGCCGGCTTGCGGCCTGATGATGGGCGTATGTCCTTAAACCATCTTGCGATTTTGGCCGCAGCGCAGCTCGCCATACTGCTTCTCGCCGCATCGATTTTCATTGCTTTACGCAAGCGCAGCCGCAAGCATGTCGAGTCCGAACTTGAAATGCTGCGCGACGAAATCTGGGAGTTGCGCGCCGCCGCCGCCGCCCGCGACCGCGCGGAGGCCGCCAGCTTGGCGAAATCTCGCTTTCTGGCCGCGGTCAGTCACGAATTCCGCACGCCGCTCAACGGCGTCATGGGGTTGGCGCAGCTGCTCGCCATGACCAGGCTGACCGACGAACAGGCGAGCTATGTCGAAGCGATCGGGGATTCGAGTCGTTCGCTCTCGCAGCTCATCGACGACATTCTCGATTTTTCCAAGATCGAGGCCGGCAAGTTCGAGCTCCGCTGCGAGACCTTCGCGCTCGCTCCTCTTGTTGAAAGCGTCGTTGAACTATTGGCGCCGCGCGCCTTGACGAAAGGCCTGGAGCTCGCCAGCGTGATCTCGCCCGATGCGCCACGAGAAATCGTCGGCGATCCGGCCCGGCTAAGGCAGGTTCTGCTCAATCTCATTGGCAACGCCGTGAAGTTTACTGAACGCGGCGGCGTCGGCATGCGCGTCATGCGCGATGGCGCGCGGCTGCGTTTCGCGGTCTGCGACACCGGACCAGGCGTGCCGGTCGAGGCGCGCGAAGCGATCTTCGAAGAATTCGAACAGGCTGATCCGTCCGAAAACCACCCACGCGCGGGCACGGGGCTCGGCCTCGCCATTTCCCGCCGTCTGGTTGCGCGAATGGGCGGCGCGCTCGCGCTCGTCGAATCATCCGACGAGGGTTCGGTTTTCGCCTTTACGCTCCCGGCGCCGCCGATTTCCCACGAAGTCGCTTTGACTCCGCTTTCCGGGCTGAAGGCGCTCATCGTCGCGCAAAGCGTTTTTGAAGCGCCCTACCTGGCGGAGAGTTTGCGCTACGCCGGCGCCGAAGCGGAGATCGTTGCGGCGAAAGACGTGGCGGACGCGCTGCAAAGGCGTCGCGAGCAGCCTTTCGACGCCGTCATCGTCGACTGCGCGCTCGGGCCGCACATGACCGCCGAACTGGCGAAATCCGCTCGCGCGGCTCAGGCGCGACGGCTGTTCCTTCTCTTCTCGCCGCTTGAGCGGCGCGCTTTCGGCGAAGAGGCTTTATGCGACTTCGACGGCTGGCTGGTGAAGCCGGTTCGGATCGCCTCGCTCATCGCCCGCCTCTCGCAAGAAGGCGCCGAGGCGCCCGCGAGCGAGAAAGGCGCGCAGTCGCAAACGCTCGCCGGGGTCAACGCGCTGGTCGCCGAAGACAATGAGATCAACGCCCTCATCCTTATGCGTCACCTTGCGAAACTTGGCGCGAAGGTCACTCGGGCGGAAAGCGGCGCGCTCGCGCTCGCGCGCGCAAGCGAAGCGATCGAGGGCGCCGGCGCGCCCTATGACGTCATCGTCATGGATCTCTTCATGCCTGATTTCGACGGGCGCGAGGCGAGTCTTCGCATTCGCCAGGCCGAGGCGCGCGCAGGCGCCCCTCGCACGCCCATCTTAGTGCTGACGGCCAGCGCGCGCGAGGAGGACGAACGCGCCGCCCGCGCTGCCGGAGTCGACGCCTTTCTTACCAAGCCCGTGGAGTTTTCCGCTCTCGCGGCGACAATCCAAGAACTGAGATTGGCGCCGCGCCGAACATAAGCGCGCGGCGCGCGCGGTCAGGCGCCCGGCCGCGCGATCGCGCCGAAGCGTCCTGACTGGTAATCGATGAACGCCTGCCGCACTTCATCCGGCGTGTTCATCACGAAGGGGCCTTGTTGCGCCACGGGCTCGTCGATAGGCTCGCCGCTCATGACGATGAGCTTCGCGTCGCTATTGGCTTCGAAGGCGATGTCGCCGCCTTCCTCTTCGAACACGACGACGTCCGTGGCGCGCGCGATCTTCTCTCCGTTGACTTCGATCGTTCCTTCAAGAACCGCGACAAGCGCCGTGTGGCCTTCCGGCAACGTGAATCGCGCGCTTTTTCCGGCGTCGAGACGCATGTCCCAAAGATCGATTGGCGTCGCGGTTTGCGCCGGTCCGCGATGGCTGTCGAATGCGCCGGCGATGACGCGCACCAGCCCGGCGTCGTCAGGCAGATCGACGCGCGGAATGTCCTTGTCGAGGAGAGTCTGGTAGCGCGGCGCGCACATCTTGTCGCGCGCCGGCAGATTGACCCAAAGCTGCACGACCTCGAAGCGTCCGCCTGACTTGGCGAAGCCTTCAGAATGATATTCTTCGTGAACGATTCCCGAGGCGGCGCGCATCCACTGCACGTCGCCCGGACCGATAAGTCCGCCGGCGCCGGTCGAGTCTCGATGCGCGACTTCGCCGTCGAGGACGATCGTCACGGTCTCGAAGCCGCGATGCGGGTGCGCTGCGACTCCGCGGCGCTTGGCGGTCGGCGGAAAATCAAACGGCCCGGCGTAGTCGAACAGCAGAAACGGACTGATCCGCGCGCCATGTTCGTGATGCGAAAACAGCGAGCGGACGGGAAAGCCGTCGCCGACCCAGTGCATGGATTGGGGGGCGGGGTAAACGCCGATGATTTTTCGCATGATAAAAGCTCCTTGCGGCCTATGTGGGCGGCGGGGAGCGAAATGCAAATCGGCGCATGGGCCAGAGCCCCGGTCCTTGACGCAGCGGGCCACAAAACCGACAAGTCCGCCCAATGGCGAATCATGGCGACGACAACGGCAGACTAAGGACGGTTAGATGGACTGGATCATCCTCTTTATTGGCAGCCTCTGCGAAGTCGGCTGGCTTGTCGGCATGAAATATGCCGAAGGATTCACGCGGCTGTGGCCTTCGGTCGTCATGGTGTTTTTTATGGCGGCGAGCGTCGGCTGTCTGGGCCTGGCGGTCAAAACGATTCCTGCCGGCACGGCTTACGCCGCTTGGACGGGCACGAGCATCGCGGCGGCGACGCTTGTCGGCGTCTATCTCTTCAACGAACCGACGACGGCGCTGCGTTTAGGATCGATCGCGCTCATCGTTCTGGGCATCATCGGCCTGCGGCTCGGCGGCGTCGACATGAAATAGAATTTGTCCCGACGTTCGCAATTTGGAGCGTCGGGACATACTAGCGTTTAAAAATAGCTCTCGAGCGTTCCGCGACGGCGCACGTCGAGCGTGGCGCAATGGAAGGCGCCGCCGAACGCGGCATAGTGCAGGAAGGAGCAG
>JALHNQ010000031.1:5904-39645 GCA_022843405.1 Methylocystis sp.
GGATCGAAACCCAATTTCTCCATCTGCCGCATCATGTTGACGTGATGCGGATCGACGATGACGCGCTTTTCGTCGATCATGAGAATGTTCATGCTGAGCCATTTGCCGCACATCGACGTGATCGCCAGAATGCGGTCGTTGATCGGATCGGGCTCAGGCGCGACGAGAATGTCCCATTTCTTCAAAATGTCGGGCAGCTCATCGGGATTGATATATTCCGGATTGATCAGCAGCCGGCCCGGCCCCAGCGGCAGAATCGTCGTGTCGATATGCATCGGGTTCGGGCAACGGCTCTTGATTTCGTGAATGCGATAGCCCTCGCCGAGATGGCGGCGCAGCCAGTCGATGCCCATGGCGTTCGTCACATTGGAGCGCGTGACGAAAATGTCGCGGCCGCAGCGGAAGAAATCGGCGGCGTCGAACACCGGCTCGAATTCGGTGAGAATGTAGCGGATCTCCTCGCCCTTCTCCGGGAGTTTGAAATCAGGGTCGAAGAGTTCGTCGGTGAGCTGGGGCTTTGGCGCCGAAGTCCAGCGCGCGCCACGGCGAAAATAGTCCTTTAGGATTTCGCGATAGGAGTGGGTTTCGAAATAGCGGCAAGGCCAGGCCATTGGCGTTTCAAGAATCTCGTCGCCGAAAACAAGCATGGAGTCGCGCGGACAGGAATTGCAAAAGCCGCGTGACGACCAGTGCGGCGTCGAGAATTTCGCCTTGTGGTTGACGGCGTTCGGTCGCGTTACCGTGACGCCGAGCGACTCGAGCAAAGCGACAAAGCCATCGAGTTCCCGCTGCGCCGGCTCGATCATGAATTTCGGAAAGCGAAATCCGGCGGCGAGCGACTGGGCGCGCGCGGCCATGCCGGGAATGTTGCAGGTGACGACCGGATGGTCGGACGGAATGGTCGAGCCTTCGAGGCGCCCGACGATGATCTCCTCCAATGGATCCCATTCGTTATGAGAATTGACCGGACATTCCGCAGCAATCGCGGATCCCACAGATGCATGGATATTCATAATGTCGCCCCGGAATCGTTTCCAGCGAGAGACTTCTAGCGCTTTTGGACTGTTCTTCAAGTCGTGGGAAAAAGCGTCCGATTTCTTAGGTTTAACGATGCGCCGGCGGAAGCCTTACTCGTTTTGTTCTCGGTTGAAGCCCCTTTTTGCGGGCCGACTATGTCGCCAAGAGCGGGCGCAGTCCACTCCGGACGCCCCTTTGCGACGACTTGTCTTTTCCTGCGCATTGCGAGATAAGGCGCGCTTCACAGAACCGCCCGGCCAGTGATGGGCTGCCGTGGCGGTTCTTTCGCTCGCGCGAAGCTGCGCCGGCCGATCGGGCTGGCGCTTAAGAACAACGGGCGCAGGCCCAGGAGAGCAAAATGCCCAAGCTGAAGACGAAATCGGGCGCGAAAAAGCGCTTCAAGATCACCGGAACCGGGAAAGTGGTTTACGCCCAGCAGGGCAAGCGCCACGGCATGATCAAGCGGACGAACAAGCAGATCAGGAATCTGCGCGGCACGAACGTCTTGTTCAAGACTGATGGCGACAACGTCAAGAAATACTTCCTGCCGAACGGCTGATCCGCAGCACGCTTTTTCCGCAAAGGAGTTTCGTCATGGCTCGCGTCAAGCGCGGCGTCGCCGCTCACGCCAAACACAAGAAGACCCTCAAGGCCGCCAAAGGCTTCTACGGCCGCCGCAAGAACACCATCCGCGCCGCCAAGGCCGCCGTCGACCGCTCGATGCAATATGCGACGCGCGATCGCAAGGCGAAGAAGCGCACCTTCCGCGCGCTATGGATTCAACGGCTCAACGCCGCCGTGCGCGAGCACGGCCTGACTTATTCGCGCTTCATCGATGGCCTCGCCAAGGCCGGCGTGACGGTTGACCGCAAGGTCCTGTCGGAACTCGCCATCCATCAGCCGGAAGCCTTCGCGGCGATCGTGGCGCAGGCGAAATCGGCGCTGCCGCTGGCGGCCTGAAGACTGAGATCGCGAACAAATGAGAGCCTCCCGTAGCTTTGCTCCGGGAGGTTTTTGGTTTTGGAGCGTTTCGAATTCCTTTCGCACTGAGGCGTTTGGCGCTTCGGCGGCTTGCTCGGAGCCCGTCTGGAATGGCGTCGTCTCGCTTCCGCGCCAGGTCGCTCTATAATCTCGCGACGATCTAGGGCGGAGCATGACCGACACATATGATCTCATCGTCATCGGCGGCGGTCCCGGCGGCTATGTCGCCGCGATCCGCGCCGCGCAACTCGGGCTGAAGACCGCAGTCGTCGAGCGCGAGCATCTCGGCGGCATTTGCCTGAACTGGGGCTGCATCCCGACGAAGGCGCTGCTGCGCTCGGCCGAGGTCTATCGGCTCGCCAAGGAGGGCGAACGGTTCGGCGTTTCCGAAGGCGCCCCCAAAGCTGATGTCGCGCGCATCGTCGCGCATTCGCGCGAAGCGGCGGCGCGGCTCAATGGCGGCGTCGCCTTTCTTCTCAAGAAGAACAAGATCGACGTCATTTGGGGCGAGGCGACGATCGTCGCAAAGGGCGAGGTCCGGGTCGGCGCGTCGACCAAGGCGCCAATGCTGCCGCAATTGCCGGCGCCGAAAACGACGCTTGGGGATGGGCTCTATCGGGCGAAGCACATCATCGTCGCGACCGGCGCGCACCCGCGCGTTCTGCCGGGGCTCGAGCCTGATGGGCGACTGGTCTGGACTTATTTCGAGGCGATGAAGCCTGAGAGCTTTCCCAAATCGCTGCTCATCGTCGGCGCGGGCGCCATCGGCGTCGAATTCGCCTCATTCTATCGGACGTTCGGCGTCGAAGTGATTCTCGTCGAAGCGCTGCCGCATATTCTCCCAAGCGAAGACGAAGAGATCGCCGCTCTGGCGCATCGATCGTTCAAAAAGCAGGGGATCGACATCCGCGTCGCGACGACGGTGACGGGCGTCGAGAAGAAAGCCGACAGTCTCGTCGTCAGTCTGAAGGCTGCAAATGGCGAGACTCAGACGCTCGAAGTCGAGCGCGCGCTGTCGGCAATCGGCGTCGTCGCCAATGTCGAAAGTCTCGGATTGGAGGCGCTCGGCGTCGCCCTTGAGCGTGGGGTTATCAAGATCGACGGCCTGGGGCGCACCAATGTCGACGGCGTTTACGCGATCGGCGATGTCGCCGGCGGTCCGATGCTCGCCCATAAGGCGGAGCATGAGGGCGTTTCCTGCGTCGAGGCGATCGCAGGATTAAACGCCCATGCGCTCGACAGATCGCGCGTGCCGGGCTGCACCTATTGTCACCCGCAAGTCGCCTCGGCCGGCCTGACCGAAGCGAAGGCGAAAGAGCAGGGGTTTGAAGTGAAGATCGGCCGCTTCCCCTATCTCGCTAATGGCAAGGCGATCGCTCTCGGCGAACTCGAAGGGCTGGTGAAGACGATCTTCGACGCCAAGAGCGGGCGGCTGCTCGGCGCGCATATTTTTGGGGTGGAAGCGACGGAGCTGATTCAGGGCTTCGTCATCGCGATGAATCTCGAGACGACCGAAGAAGAGCTGATCCGCACGATCTTTCCGCATCCGACGCTATCGGAAACGATGCATGAGAGCGTGCTCGCCGCCTTCGGCCGGGCGATTCACGTTTGAGATTCGCGCCAGCACGGATGTCATTCCCGACGCGCGCTTCGCGCGCGATCGGGAATTCAGACTCATAACAAATGTCCTAGATGTTGCTCTGGATCCCCGATCGCGCTCGCGCGCGTCGGGGATGACCCGTTGGGACGGAATGCATGTAAGCGTTATCTCTGCGCGTCAGCTCTGCAACACGTAGGTTCCCGGCGCGTCGCAGAGCGCCTGGCCGATCGCAGGCGGCGCAATCGGCGGGCCGGAACGCGCGGCGAGCCAGGCGATCCATTCCGGCCACCATGAGCCTTCCCTCACCGTCGCGATCTTCACCCATTCGTCGGGGTCGGCGTAATGTTCGTCGTCGACGCGCGTCGTGAAGCGATAGCCGCCGCGCTTCTTTTCCGGCTCGGAAACGATGCCGGCGTTATGCCCGCCGCTCGTCAGCAGGAAGGTGATTTCGACGTCGGCGAGCAGGTGAATCTTGTAAACCGAGCGCCAGGGGGCGACATGATCGCGCTCCGTGCCGACAGCGAAGATCGGCGCGGAAATTTCGTTAAGTGCGACGGCGCCGCCATTGGCGCGAAGCCGGCCCTCAGCGAGATCATTGTTGAGGAAGAGCCGGCGCAAATATTCCGAATGCATCTTGTAGGGCATGCGCGTCGTATCGGCGTTCCAGGCCATCAAATCGGTCATCGGCTCGCGCTCGCCCATCAGATAGGACTTGAGCGCATAGGACCAGACGAGATCGTTGGAGCGCAGGAGTTGGAACGCGCCGGCCATTTCCTTGGAGTCGAGAAAGCCGTGCTCCCACATCAAATCTTCGAGGAAAGCGAGCTGGCTCTCATTGACGAAGAGCGTCAGTTCGCCGGCTTCCGAGAAATCGGTTTGCGCCGCGAGCAAGCTCACGCTCTTGAGACGATCGTCATTGTCCCGCGCCATGGCGGCCGCGGCGATGGCGAGCAGCGTTCCGCCCAGGCAATAGCCGGCCGCATGAATCTTGCGGTCCGGCATGACCCGCGAGATCGCGTCGAGCGCGGCCATCACGCCGTGTCGGCGATAGGCCTCCATATCGAGGTCCCGATCTTCGGCGCTCGGATTGCGCCAGGAAATCATGAACACGGTGAAGCCTTGCTCGGTCAGATAGCGGACGAGCGAATTATGAGGCGAGAGATCGAGAATGTAATATTTCATGATCCAGGCCGGCGTGATGAGCACCGGCTCGGGCCGCACCGTCTCGCTCGACGGCGCATACTGGATGAGTTCGATCAGCCGGTTGCGGTAGATCACCTTCCCAGGCGTGATTGCGACGTTCTTCCCCGGTACGAAGGCTTCGGCGCCGACCGGCCGCTTACCGCCGGCCCGCCGCTCCATGTCTTCGAGAAAATTCTGCAAGCCGTAGAGCAGATTGACGCCGCCGGTCTCGAATGTTCGCTGCAGCGCCTCGGGATTGGTCAGCAGGAAATTCGACGGCGAGAACATGTCGAGCAATTGCCGCGAGGCGAATTCGACGACATTTTCATGCTGCTTGGTGACGCCGCCGATGCCCGTCGTGGCGTTGTGCCACCATTGCTGATTGAGCAAGAAAGCCTGGTAGAGCAGCGCATAAGGCCAGGTCCGCCACGCTTCGCCGGAAAACCTCTTGTCTTGCGGCAGCGGCTTGATGCAGGGCGCGGTGTTCGGCTGCAGCGCGCAGCGCCAAGCGTAACTGGCGAAGCGCCAGCTCTTGCGCGCCGCCTTTTCGGCAAGCTGCATTTGCCTTCCCGGCGAAGAGGCGAGATGCGCCGCCCAGTCCCAATATGCGCCCGCCATGGCGGCAGGCGAAAGGCCTCCGGTCAGATGCGCGACGCTCGCATGAAGCGAGCGGTCAATGACGTCGCCGAGCGCCGCGTAGCCGTATGAATCTCTGTCGGTCGCGCGTTCCGCCGCCAGAAAAGCATTGGGCCAGGCCTCGACGAAGGACTTCGGCGCGAGCTGCGGAAAGCCGTGAACCAGGTTGGGTTGGACGGGGATGGAGGATGTCTGCCCTGCGCGCGCCTGATCGGGCGGCGCGATATTCGCGATGGTCATCATCACCTTCCCTTAGGCCGAGGCGTTCGGCGCCTGAGATTCTATTTTAGATGATGCTGCGCCGCAACATGGGCGTTGGGCCGGACTTGGCGGGGCTGCGAGCGTTACCATCTGCTCGTGAAGACATATCGACCGCTTAGGGAGGCCGTCATGAGAGCTATCGCCGCCGCCATGCTGACGCTCGTTTCCACCGCCGCGCTCGCCGCTCTCCGGCGCGGCGACGCCGCGCCGGACTTCACTCTGCAGGCGGCGCAGGGCGGCAAGGAATTCTCCTTCTCGCTGCGACAGGCGCTCGCGACGGGACCGGTCGTGCTCTATTTCTATCCAAAGTCGTTCACCAGCGTCTGCACCGTCGAGGCGCATGAATTCGCCGAAGCCATGGAGCAATTCACCGCTTTGGGCGCAAGCGTCATCGGCGTGTCGAGCGACAAGATCGCCACCCAGCGCGAATTTTCATCGAAGGAATGTCGGGATAAATTCCCGGTCGGCGCCGATCCAGACTTCCAAGTCATCAACGCCTATGACGCGGCCTTCAAGGTCCCGATCGCCGGGGCAATGTTCGCCAACCGCATTTCCTATGTGATCGCGCCCGACGGACGGATTCTGTCGGTCGTCGAGGATTCCGGCGCGACGATGCACATCCAGAATGCGCTCGCCGCCGTGAAGCGTTGGCGCGAGGCGCAGGGGAAGTGAGACCGCGTCCTGCAATCAACGGCGGCGAATCAGCCAGCGCAGCAGAACGATCTGCGCGAGCAGCGCGGCGAAATGCGTGTTCCAATTGACGAAGATTGCGCAGGGCTCGTTCTCGTCGCCGCAGCCGAAGCTCTTTTCGAGCGGGGGAGCGAGGAGCCATCCGAGGGGCGCGCCGAGCGGAAAGGAGAGCGCCCGCATCGCCTCGCGCGCGAATCGCCCGGACGCGCGCAAGCGCTCCGACAGATCGTAATCGTCATAAGCTGTGACATAGATCGCCAGAACGGCGATCGAGAGGGCGACAGTCGCGATCGCATAGGCCAGCCATGCGACGCGCAGCAACCGTTCTCGCCCGTCTTGCGGCGGGCCGTCGCTCACCCCTTCTTCGGGCGAATGCGAATGATCACGTCGCAGCCGACGATTTCCATCCCCTCGGGCGGCGCCGGCAGTCGCGCGAATTCGACCGAGCCGTCGGCTGCGTCGAACATGCGGCCGGACCCTTCATCCATGAAATGATGGTGCGGCGAGATGCGCGTATGGAAGTAGGTGCGCGGCCCCTGCACGGCGATCTCGCGCAACAATCCCGCTTCGGCGAACTGGTTGAGCGTGTTGTAGACCGTGGAGAGCGACATGGTCAGACCGGCTTCGCGCGCCTCGGCGTGCAAGGCTTCGGCGCTCACATGGCGGTCGCCATTGCCGAACAGCAACCGGCTCAGGGAGAGACGCTGAACCGTTGGACGCAGACCAGCGGCGCGCAGCCGCGTTTTGAGGTCCGAGACCTTGGTCGCGCTTTCGGGGGATTGATCGCGCAGTTTGATCGAGCGGCCGAAACTTGTAGTCGAAGGTTGATGAGTCATTCTTCGTGACAGGCGAGCATCACTCGCTCCCTATTCCTACATTAAGCTTTTTTTAGTAGAGGGCAGCGCCCGTCCCCTGTCAAACGAAATGGCGGAAGGTGTAATATTTCCAAAGAAGCAGCAAAGGACCGGCTAATGACGCGGCGCCTTGAGCCAATACTCTGCGCAAGCATCGATCGACGTCGATTGCTCAGCGCGTCGATTCACGCTGTCGGCCCACTCTGGCTCCTTGCGGGAGCCCGCGCTAAAGCCGACTCGTTTGAGGCGTTTTTGCAGGGCCTGTGGCCGTCGGCGCAGGCCGCCGGAGTCTCGCGCGAAACCTTCGACGCGGCGATCGCCGGACTTGCGCCTGACCCGTCGATTTCGACGAAGCCGCGCGCGCAGGCCGAATTCATCGTCTCGATTCCCGCCTATCTCGCCGGCGCTGTGACGAATGGTCGCGTCTCGCGCGGCCGCGCCGTCGCCGCTGAGCTCGCCGGTCCCTTGGGTCGAGCCCAGGCGCGCCACGGCGTTCCCAGCGAAATCGTCGTCGCCATTCTGGGCGTCGAAAGCAATTTCGGAACGGCGGCCGGCGGGGCCGACGCGCTGCGCGTCTTGGCGACGCTCGCCTGGCAGGGCCATCGCGCGGAAACTTTCATCGACGAATTCGTCGCGGCGCTGGTCATGCTCCAAAAGGGCTATGCGACGCGCGCGCAACTGCGCGGCTCCTGGGCCGGCGCGATGGGCCAACCGCAATTCATGCCCTCGGCCTATCTTAAATATGCGGAGAGCGATGAAGGCGGCGGTGCGCCCGACATCTGGCGCTCGCGCGCCGACTCGGTCGCGTCCATCGCCAATTTCCTGGCGAAGTCCGGCTGGGTCGCCGGATTGCCGGCGGTCATCGAAGTTCGACTGCCGGAAGGTTTCGCCTATGCGGCGTTCGATCTCGACTTCGCCCGCTGGCGCCAACTCGGCGTCACGCGCGCCGACGGCGGCGCATTGCCGGCAAGCGGCGCCGCCAGCCTCTTTCTGCCGGCGGGCGCTAGCGGCCCCGCCTTTCTCATCACCGACAATTTCGAAGTCATCCGCCAATACAATACTTCCGACGCCTATGCGATGTCGGTCGCGCTGCTCGCCGACCGCATCGCCGGGCGCGACATTCCGCTTACGCCCTGGCCAAAGGTCGCGCCGCTGTCGACCGCCGACGTCAAGACGATGCAGCAGCTCCTGAGCGCGCGCGGACTCTATCAGGGAACCTTCGACGGCAAGCTCGGCCGCGCGAGCCGCAACGCCGTCCACGCCTTTCAATTGAGCGCGGGCATTCAACCCGCGGACGGCTTTGCGACCAAAGAGGTTCTGGCGCGGCTGCGCGGCCGTTAGAGCATTCTTCACTGAAAGGATACCGGTTGGGCGTGGCGGCGTGCGCCTCAATCGCTCAACTCATGTTCGCGGTGCACGTCATGGATGACGACGCCAGTCCCTTCCGGCGGCATGCGCAACCAGTCGCGGCGCGTCAGCGTTCGCTTCGTGTCGTCGTAACCCTCGCGCCAATGCTCGCGCATCGAGGTTCCCGAAAATTCGTGATCTTTCGACGCCCCTTCATAGGCCTGCTGCTGATAGATCAGATGCACGATGGTGATATCCGGAAGCTTACCGAGCTTGTCGCGCAGCTTGCGGTCGTCTTCAGACAATTTGTCGTCGGGGACTTTCATCAGCGCGTGATAGGTTCGCGTCTTCCATTTGCGCAGAAGGCGATAGACGTCGGTGTTGTATCGTGTTCGCGAGGCGTATGTGATGTCCTTCTGGCGCGACATCACGTCCTGAATGTCGCGCGGCAGCGCGCCGCGTGAGCTGAACAGATCAACTTGGAAGATCATCATGTTGTGCTCGGTGTCATATTCAAGAATGTGTTGTAGCGGCGTATTCGAGACGATTCCGCCGTCCCAAAAATAATCGGTGCCAATTTGCACCATTGGAAACGACGGCGGCAGGGCTCCGCTCGCCATGACATGTTCGGGCCCGACAATCATGTCGTGATTGTCAAAATAAAGGAAGTTTCCGGTCCGGACATTGACGGCGCCGACGGAGAAGCGGGTCTTGCGCGAATTGATCAAGTCGAAATCCACTAGTTCCAGCAAGGTCTCGCGCAGGGGTTGGGTGTCGTAGTAGCTGAGCGCGTCCTTGGCGCCCGCGAAGGAAAGCCACGGATTGACTTGGCGGGGCGAGAAGAAACCTGGCTGGCCCAGCGTATGGGTCAGATAGGCGCTGTAGGTGTTGCGCATCTTGCGGAACACGTCGCCGTCAGGGGTGTGAAACCAGATTTTGCGGTCGGTGATCCGCTCCCAGAAGGTGCGCAGACGTTGCACGCGACGTTCGGGCGGATTGCCGGCGATGATCGACGAATTGATTGCGCCGATCGACACGCCTGACACCCAGTCAGGTTCGACGCCGGCCTCGTGCAGCGCCTCGAAGACCCCAGCCTGATAGGCCCCCAGCGCGCCTCCGCCCTGCAGAACGAGCGCGATCTGGTCACACCCTTGGGGCCGCCACCCGTATCCTTGGGCGTCTCTGCTATCGAAAATCGGTATTTTCGTCACAGGCGCATGCTCCGGTCGACACGCTGCTTTGTGGACGTGACGCAACGATGACGCGACGCTCGCGGTTCACTATGCTGGCGTCGGCTCGAATTGCTGCTCTTCCTGGCGGAGACAAGGGATATTGTGCGGCGCTCTAGCTGTGCGCCTGCAATAGCTTCATATGTCGAGATCGCGGTAGACGGACACTTCCCTTTCGCGCGCGGTTCGCGCCGCGTCGCCGGCGCGAACCGCGCGCCACACGTCGAAAGCCATCACCAGCGTCGTGAACAGCCCGGATATTTTTCCGATGATGAAGCTGAAGGGAAAGATCAGGCGATCCGGCGGAATGATGAATTGCCCGCCAAGAAAGATGAGGGCGGCGTTGATGAAATAAGCCGGCCGAAACAGCGATTTTTCCTCCCACGCGCTTTGCGCATAGCTGCGCGAGTTCTTCTTGACCGCGCGGTTATAGGCGGGATTTGAAAACAGGCCGCCGAACCGCCGTTTGGGGGGAAGCGCATTGGGTCCCGCGAGCAGCGCGCGATAGCTCTGACGCACCGAGGCGTGCGCGAGCAGTGCGAGCAGGACATTGGCGAGCGTGAACGCAAATTTGAGGTGGACAAAGGAGAAGGAAAGCTGCGCGGCGAGGTCGACGAAGAAGAGATGGGTAAATGCGTTGAGCACGAAAGCCGAGCGATGATAGCTCGCGCGGTTGATGTCCTGCGTCTTCTCGTCGATGAAGGCCGCGCCGGCCTTGGTTTCGGCGCGTTCCTTCAGCACCAGACGGTCGTAGTCGTCGGTCTTGAAACGCCTTGCGATTTCTTCGATCGTCTCGTTTGGCGCGCCGCGCTTGATCTTGAAGGTCGCCTTGCTGAGGAAGGCGGAAATCCGCGTGAAGAGGCCACGCGCCTTGGCGTAATGCGCTGTGACCGAAGTGAGAAAATCGGGCTCTCCCGCCATTGCGCGCACCTAAGCTGAATCTCTCGTCGCCACATTTATAGCGGCATCGCGCGCCGGCGCCGACCCTCGCCGAAGGTTGATCCGGTTCGGTCTCTTGCCCTATTTAAGCTTCTCTGATCCTCGCGCCTCCGCGTCCAGGAGTCGCCCACCCCTTGAGATATCCCGCCATGTTCAGTGCTTTTTCGACGCCTCGCTCGATCGCCGAAGCCGCCGCGCCCGCCCAGGGGACGGAAGCGTTGCCGGAATGGAATCTCGCCGATCTTTATCCGGCGACCGATTCGCCGCAGGTCGCGGCCGATCTCGCCAGGGCCGCGCAGGAGGTCGCGCAATTCGGCAAGGAATATCGCGGCCGGCTCCAGTCGATTGCGCAAGGCGCCAACGCCAGCGCCGAGCTTGGCGCGGCGGTCGAGCGGTATGAAGCGCTGCAGGACTTGCTTGGTCGGCTGATGTCCTTCGCCGGCCTTCTCTATAGCGGCGATACGACCGATCCTGTACGCGCCAAATTTTACGGCGACGTGCAGGAGAAAGTCACCAACGCCTCGGCGCAGCTTCTCTTTTTTCAGCTCGAGCTCAATCGCTTGGACGACGCGACATTGATGGCGGCGGCGAGCATGGCGCCGCTGTCGCGCTGGAAACCCTGGCTGGAAGACATCCGCAAGGAAAAGCCTCACGAACTCGAGGACAAGCTGGAAGAGCTTTTCCACGAAAAATACATTTCAGGCGCGGCCGCCTGGAATCGCCTCTTCGATGAAACGATCGCCGCTCTGCGCTTCAAGGTCGGCGGCGAGGAACTTGCGATCGAACCGGTGCTCAATCTCATGCAGGATCAGCGCGGAGAAACTCGGCGCGAAGCGGCCGAAGCGATCGGCCAGACGCTGAAAAGCAATCTGCGCACCTTCTCCCTGATCACCAATACTTTGGCGAAAGACAAGGAAATCTCCGATCGCTGGCGCGGCTTTGAGGACGTTGCCGACTCGCGCCATCTCTCCAATCGCGTCGAACGAGAGGTCGTCGAGGCGCTCGCGCAGGCGGTGGAGGCTGCGCATCCGCGCCTGTCGCATCGCTATTACAAGCTCAAGGCGAAATGGTTCGGCCAGGATGCGCTCGACTATTGGGATCGCAGCGCGCCGCTGCCGGCTGCGCCCGCGAAGCGCTATTCCTGGCCCGAGGCGCGCGAAATCGTGCTTGACGCCTACAATGGTTTTGCGCCGCGCATGGCGGAGATCGCCGGGCGTTTCTTCGAGAGAAACTGGATCGACGCGCCGGTGCGCCCCGGCAAGGCGCCGGGCGCCTTCGCGCATCCGACGGTTCCGTCCGCCCATCCCTATGTGCTGCTGAATTTTCAGGGAAAGACCCGCGACGTGATGACGCTCGCGCATGAGCTCGGCCATGGCGTGCATCAGGTGCTTGCGGCGCGACAGGGCGCCTTGATGGCGCCGACGCCGCTCACGCTCGCCGAGACGGCGTCGGTCTTCGGCGAAATGCTGACCTTCCGCGCGCTCATCGCGCAGGCGTCGGACAAGGCGCAGAAGCGCGCGCTGCTCGCCTCGAAAGTCGAGGACATGCTCAACACCGTCGTACGGCAAATGGCGTTCTACGCCTTCGAGCGAAAGGTTCATAACGAACGGCGCGAGGGCGAACTGACCGCCGACCAGATTTGCGAATTATGGATGAGCGTCCAGGGCGAAAGCCTCGGCCCTTCGATCCGGCTGGGGCCTGGCTATGAAACCTTCTGGGCCTATATTCCGCATTTCATCCATTCGCCGTTCTATGTCTATGCCTACGCTTTCGGCGATTGCCTGGTGAATTCGCTCTATGGCGTCTACCAGAAGGCGCATGAAGGCTTCGCCGAGCGCTATTTTGCGTTGCTCGAAGCGGGCGGCGCCAAGCCATACGCCGAGCTTCTCAAGCCCTTCGGATTGGACGCGCGGGATCCGGCGTTCTGGAACATCGGCCTCGAAATGATCGAGGGCCTGATTGCCGAACTCGAGGCGATGGAGGACGCGTAATCGGCGCGATACGACACGCGCGCCAAACTAAAACGCCGGCGTTGAGCCGGCGTTTGTTGTTGGAAGAAGCTGTGTCAGGCGCTTAATTCTGGCCGCCTCTGATCACGATTATTTCGCCGTCGCAGGCAGCTTCGCCAATATATACGTTGTGGGCGCCCTCGACGGGCTTACCGGTCCATACGCAATTCTTCTTGGAATCGGTGCGGTCCACGAGTTTGATCTTGTAAGCGCCGCCCGCGAGTTCGCCCTCAAGCTTGTAGGTCAGCACGGAGCCGTTATCGAGTTGCAATTCGCCCTTGCCGGAAACCTTGTCGCCTTCCGTCGCGACAGTCCAGGTGCCCTGCGCGCGCTTGATGCCTGCCTTATTCGCTTCGGTCACGTTCCACTGCGCGGCATAGGCCGATGCGCTAAAGGCGACGGCGGCAAGGGCCGTCGTCAAAGCAAGCTTGATCATTTTTTGTGCTCCCATAGAGTGTTGTGATGAGCAGCATATCGGCCGCAGCGCCAACTGGGGCTTGTGAAATGCGGCTATCAAGCCTTTTTTTGCGTCCGTGCGTTAAGACGCGCGAACGACGGCGGCACCTCACGTGATATGCCACAGGAAGTCAATTAATTTCGCCTAGACTAACGTCAAGCGCTCGGCGTCAAGGGAAGTCAAATGACCGAAGAAAACTGGCGTCGTGTGGACGACTATATCGCCGCGGCGCTGATTTCCGAAGAAGAAGCACAGGAAGAAACGCTCGCCGTCAATGCGCGCGAAAATCTTCCGGCGATCGACGTTTCGCCGCCACAAGGTAAGTTGCTGCATCTGCTCGCCTATGCGATCGGCGCAAGACACATTCTCGAAATCGGAACGCTCGGCGGCTATTCGACGATCTGGCTGGCGCGCGCGGTGGGCGACGGCGGCATGGTTGTCACCTTCGAAGTAGATCCGCGGCATGCGGAGGTCGCCCGCGACAATATCACGCGTGAAGGAATGAGCGCGCGCGTCGATCTGCGCGTGGGTCCGGCGCTCGCAATGTTGCCGCTGCTGGTGGCCGAGCGTCCGGAGCCTTTCGACCTCACCTTCATCGACGCCGACAAGCCCAACAACGCGGCCTATTTCGCCTATGCGCTGAAGCTGTCGCGGCCAGGCGCGCTGATCATCGTCGACAATGTCGTGCGGGAAGGCGCGGTCGCCGACCCTTCGAAAACCGACGGCGGCGCGCTCGGCGCGCGCGCCTTGTTCGAGGCCGTGGCCGCGGAAAGGCGAGTCGAGGCGACGGCGGTGCAAACCGTCGGCGCCAAGGGGTGGGATGGCTTCCTTATCGCCCGCGTCACATAGCCGCCGGGCCACGCCGCCTTTGGACGCAGTCCGCCCAAAGGCGGATAACGCGCTCAATCACGAGCGTCGGCGGCAACCGCTTCTAGACGCTTTCGAAAGCCCTTTTCGGGCCGCGCCGTTTTCGGGGCAGGGGCGCGCCGTCGGCGCCGAAAAACGCCGCTTCGACCTGGTTGCCGCGGTCGTCATAGCGCCAGGAGATCCGGGCCGCGCCTAAATCCTTGCGGACCGTCGGCTTCCCTTCGGCGTTAAAATAGGCCTCTTCGACCTGATTGCCCTTGGCGTCATAGAAGCGCGCCACCCGGGCGGCGCCCAGGCTCTTGCGCTTCATCGGGCGCCCGTCATGGTCAAAATAGGTCTCGACGACCTCCACCCGTCCGCGCGTCGGCGCCGGGTCGGCGATGGCTTCGGGCGTCACGCGAATGTCGCCGTCGCTTGCGGCGGTGAGCTTCCCGTTCTGGGAGCAGCGCCGCTCTCCTGAGCCGGCGCGACGCGTCGTCTTAACGAGGCGCGTCGCCGAATGAGTTTTCTGTTCCATGATCCCAAATCGCTGGGCGGTCCGATGGCTCATCGCTGCCGCCAGTCTGAAAACTGAGCGGCGCATGCGCGCTAGACGACGCATGCCGACAAACGACGGAAACGCTGTTCTGACTCCCCGGCGCCGCTTGCCGGCGCATCGGGCGTTAGGCCGCAGACTGCGGCAAGCGTCAGATCAGGACCGGAGGCGCGCGGGAGCCGAGAGGCGGAGTCGACGCCTCGGGGGACAGGGAGGTCTCGTCAAAGGCGAGCTTGATCGTCGAAAAGGACGCCGGCGGATGAGTCTCGCCCACGAAGGCCGAGGCCGCCGTCGCGCCGCCAAACGACGCGCAATGCACCACGCAACAGACGTCGCCGCCTTGCCGCGCCGGGCGCGCCGGCGTCGCGGGATCGCTAGAAAGCGGTCCGGATGATTTGTTGAAGCAAATGGCGTTGGCGAAAAGGCCCGAAGCGCGCCCGCTGAACGAGACGCCAATTGCGAAGCCTTGTAAAACAAGCATATAGGCGACGAGCAGGGTAACTGCCGTCGATCCACACTGCCATGTCTTGACGTCGCCGCGACCGCTCATAGCGGGTCAAGCTATTCACTGAATCTGTTAAGGTCAATGGCGGCGCAAGATCAAGGGCTCCAGGGCCGCGCTTCCTGCGGCGCGCGCTCGAGGGCCTTTTGGGTCTCGACAGCGTCAAAGACGGCGCGCAGCGCCTCTCGCACACCGACGCCGCTCGCCGATGAGAGGAGCAGGGGCGCCGCCCGCCGCTCGGCGGCGCCGTTCGGCGCATTCTTGGGCCCCGCCGAGGCGATCGCCCGCTGCAGCCGCTCGCGCTGCTTCTTGAGATGATCTGCGTCGACCGCATCGACCTTGGAAAGCGCAATTATTTCTGGCTTCTCCGCGAGGCCGGCGCCATAGGCCGCGAGTTCGGCGCGGACGATTTTGTAGTCCTTGCCGGCGTGTTCGCCAGTCGCGTCGACGAGATGCAGCAGCGCCCGGCAGCGCTCGACATGGCCGAGAAAGCGGTCACCGAGCCCGTGACCCTCATGCGCGCCCTCGATCAGGCCGGGAATGTCAGCGAGCACGAATTCCCTATCGCCGCTGCGTACGACTCCAAGGCCCGGGTGAAGCGTGGTGAAGGGATAATCGGCGATTTTGGGCTTCGCCGCCGTCACGGTGGCGAGAAAAGTTGACTTGCCGGCATTCGGCAGGCCGATGAGGCCGGCGTCGGCGATTAGTTTCAGCCGCAGGACGATAGTGCGCTCCTCGCCCTCCTGGCCGGGATTGGCGCGCCGCGGCGCCCGATTGGTCGAGGTGGTGAAATGGGCGTTGCCGAAGCCGCCGTTGCCGCCCTTGCAGATGACGACGCGCTGGCCGACCTCGGTCATATCGGCGATGAGCGTTTGCTCGTCCTCTTCGAAAATCTGGGTGCCGACCGGCACCTTCAACACCGCATCGGCGCCGCGCCCGCCGGCGCGGTTCTTGCCCATGCCATGGGTGCCGGTCTTGGCCTTGAAATGCTGCTGATAGCGGTAATCGATCAGCGTGTTCAGCCCCTCGACGCAGAGGGCGACGACATCGCCGCCGCGCCCGCCGTCGCCGCCGTCCGGCCCGCCGAATTCGATGAATTTCTCGCGTCTAAACGAGACGCATCCGGCGCCGCCGTCGCCGGACCGCACATAAACGCGCGCTTGATCGAGGAATTTCATCTTCCGCTCATGACGACGGAAAGCGCGGCCGTCGCGCGCCGAACAGCGTATGCGCTTCGCCGCGTTTCAGTTCGAACAGCTCCACCTCGACGTCGCCGCCGCGCGCCGGCGCCGCCAATATGCCGCGCCCGATGCGCCGAAATCCGAGCTTCTCATGGATGTGCAAGGAAAGCGCGTTATCCGGGCGCGACGAGGACACGATCCGGTCCAGCGAGGTGATTCCAAAGGCGAGGTCGATCAGCGCCCGCGCCGCTTCGGTCGTGTAGCCCTGTCCCCAATAGGCCTTCCCCAGCCAAAAGCCGAGAGTGGCCGCGCCGCGGCGGTCGGCGCCGTGCAGGCTGACGAGGCCGATCGGCTGGTCCGGCCGGTTTTTCGGCGTGACGACGAGATGCAGGCCGCCGCCGGCGGCGTTCTCCAGGCGCGCTGATTTGATGAAGGCGTCGGCGTCATGCGCTTCGTAAGGGTGCGGAATGCTCGCCGTCATCAGCGCGACGTCGGGATCGCCGACGTGCCGGCGAATCTCCTCGGCGTCCGCCGCGCGCGGCCAACGCAACCACAACCGCTCGGTTTCGAGCCGGAAAACGTCGTCATGCGTGATTTCAGGAAACATTCAACGCTCCAAGCGACATTCGGAAATATTGGCCCAAAAGCCGTTAAGGAGAACGTTCTCCCTATCGGCCCATCACGGCTTTTCCGGACATCTCGCCTGGAACGTTTCCCGCCTGGATCGCCAGCAAGCGGGTCGAGACGACCGTCATCCGCCGAAATGATCGGCGGCAGGTCGTCCCCTACCGCCTACTCCGCGGCTGGCGTCGGGGCTACCGATACGCTCGAACGTCCGCCGCTTGACTTAAATTCGACGACACCTTCGACCAGGGCGAAAAGCGTGTGGTCCTTACCCATGCCGACGTTGCGGCCGGGATGCCATTTGGTCCCGCGCTGGCGCACAATGATATTGCCGCCGACGACCGATTCGCCGCCGAATTTCTTGACGCCGAGGCGCCGCCCGTCCGAATCGCGGCCGTTGCGCGACGAGCCGCCTGCCTTCTTGTGAGCCATTGTTTCGCTCCGATTGTCCTATGCGGCTGCGCCGCTTTTTGCCTGTGTCGCGAGAGGACGTTAGCCCTCGATCGCGGTGATTTTCACAAGCGTCAGGTCCTGACGATGACCGCGCTTGCGCTTTGAATTCTGCCGCCGACGCTTTTTGAAAGCGATCGACTTGGCGCTGCGCGTCTGCTCGGCGATCTCGCCCGACACTTTCGCGCCAGCCACCGTCGGCGCGCCAATCCTGGGGCTGTCGCCGCCGAGCATCAGCACTTCGTCGAAAGTGACGGCGTCGCCCGGCGCGCCGTCGAGCGCCATGACGGTGATCACGTCCCCGGCGGCGACGCTATATTGCTTGCCGCCTGTTTTGATGACTGCGAACATCTTTTTGTCCTGTGTTCGTTCCGGCTCTGGCGTTTCCGCCGGCCGGCTTCTTGGCAGTTGATTTTATTTCGCTTCGATATTGCGCAAAGGCGCAAATGAAAAACGCGGCGAAACCGCCGCGCCGAAGCGGAGAACATCTACTCTTGAAAGGCGGCGGCTGTCAAATTGTCGGCGGCGCGGGTAGTGTCTCAGTTTGAAATTTCTTCGAGCGTCCTTTTATAAGGACCGCGCTTCTTGGCCGGCTGGTCCGCGTCCATCGCGTCGACAATCTGCTCCCAAGTCACGATCGTATCGGATAGGCCAGCGGCCATCGCAGGCGTCACGCGCAGCGTCTTATGGATGCGCAGGAAATTATACCAAACCGCATAGATCGCGACCATGTGCGCGTGGTTTTCGAATTTCTTCGAAAAGGCATTCGTGAGCCTCGTAAAGCGCCGGTTCGCCATGCGCATCGTCAGATTGGAGCGCTCGACGTAGCTTGTCGAAATGTGCTTTTCGTCCGGTTTGCCTTCGATCTTCGTTTTCTTGATCCCTGTGCATTCGGCGGGGCTGTAGCGGCCTTTGAAGAATTCCGGCGCGTTGCCATAGAGCTTCACGAGCATGGCGTAATCAACGTCAGCTCCGAACGCGCCTTCAACGGCTTCAAGGTAGGACTTATGGCCGTCGCTCGTAAGCTGAATGCGCGTGATCACTCGAGACGCTACATCGTCCATAAACCACTTGGCGCACTCGCCATCGCGACCGCCGCAGAAATGCGAAATGAGAAGCTTGGTGTCGGCTTCGATCGCCGTCCAAGTCCAAACGTCGCCGGCGCCGTCTGGAGCGGCCTTGGCGCTTGGGACGTTCTTTTCTTTGGCGTAGCAGAACGCCCACGCCTCATCGACTTGGACGCGCTTGGCGGCGACGCCGCGCACCTTGGCGTCATGAAATCCCGCGCAGAAGCGGCCTGCGTCAACAAGGAGCTTCGACACGGTATTGATGCTCGTATTCGTGAGGCGCGAGACCGAACGCATCGAAGCGCCTTCGCAGAGCATGGCGAGGATTTGGGCGCGCGTTTTCGTGTCGAGCTTGTTCATGGCGCGACTATATGAACTTTTATGCTTACCATCAAGCATATGAGATGTTATTGCATTGGGGCAGACATTCTTCGTATGGTTGTGGCCGATATGCGACAGTTTTCCGCGCTGTTGCCTCTTGCTATTAACTTTTGTTGACTTAAATGGCAACACCGATAGAGTTGGATCGAACTGGCGCGCTGTTCAAGCTTGACGCGCTGGACCAAGCTATTCAGGAGTTTCGGCAATTCTATGCATCTCCCCAACTTCACAAATGGATCAACGATGTGCTGCCGACGCTTAGTTCCTCTTGGAATCTCGAACTCGCACCGCTCGAACAATTTGTTGATCTCATGGAAACATTTTGCGCCGGCGAGCGGCTCATGTATGGGCTGCAATTCAAGCCGTTGGTGCATATAACGGATGGCATATGGGAGCTCAAAACAGCGGATGTTCGAATCTTCGGATGGTTCCAAAAGAAGGACTGTTTCATCGGCGCGGTTGCCGACGACGCAACAAGGATCAAAAAAATCGACCTATATCGCGGTTACGCGAATGTCACGACGAAAGGCTTCCTGGAAGCACTTGATTTAGATGACCCGAAATACGTTCCCGGAGACGATCCCCATGCCGTCGTTTCAAATTTCGATTACTCCTAGTCGTCGCGTAGCTGCCCGATTTGTCTCGGGCGTGCGGCGCGCTCTTTTGAAGGCGCTGGAGGAAGAAAACAAGAAGAGCGGCCTTAAGCAGGCAGACCTTGCGCGCGCCATTAAGGTCCACCGCTCTATCATTAATCGTGAGCTGCGCGGCCAGAAGGACATGACGCTAGGCCGCGTTGCAGAGCTATGTTGGGCTTTGGGCCGTGTTCCGACTTTTAGCCTCCCCGAAGCCAAAAATGGCAACGGGTCAAATTTGCCGCCGCCGAAAAGTATCGATCTTTCCGCCGTGCCCAATACGGCAACCACAGACCATCTTAGCGTGCTGGTGTTCGAAAATGCTCCAGTTTAGTATTAAAGCTGCTGTTCTTTGCGATGAAGTCCGACAGGAAATTAACGGCAAGCATATTCTTATCGGCGCGTATAATGGCGCTGTTATTGTGCCAGATTTCCCAGCAAACATTCAGGTTTCTTGGTGGATTCAGTTGTTTCCTAAAGAAATTGGAAAATTTCATTTAGATATTCAGATCATAAAGGACGGAAAAGATACATTGGTAAAAGCGGCCATTGGATATGAGGTGCACGCCAAAGATTGGGCATCCTTGGTTCTTCCGAAAATTCCCATGCAGATTCATGGACCAGGAAAATTTGAGCTACAAATGAAGGATCAGAAGGAAGAGGAATGGTCGGTGGTTCACTCCTTCGAGGTCCGAAAAGGTGACGTCACGGTTGGTATACCGCCCACGAAACGTAGGGCGGTCACCTAGCTCTTTTTCCATCTGCCCCGCGCAGCTTTTTTCGCGATCTCTGATCGTTGTTCCGGCGTCATGCTTTCGGCGCGTTTCTTTCCGCCCTTGCGGCCTAGCTCGGCGGCAGCTTGGTTCTTGGCTGGCGCGTTGCCGTAATCCTCCGGCTCTTCGCCAGTGAGGATGCGCATTACCTTCACGGCGCGGGCTATGGCGTCTGCGGGGCGCTTTTCGCCTTTAGGTCCGGTCGGCATTTTCAGCACACTCCGGATATATCCTAATAGACGTATAGCCGGTCTCCCTGCCAATAAGATCATCGAGATCGCGGGAGAATTCGTCTAGGGCTTCATTGTCTGTCGAGGAGATGTCCGTCCAGACGTGAAGAACCCATTGGTCTCCAGCCTCAATATACAATTTCGCAGTCTTCACATGAGGCCGATTTAGTTCAATGTCTCGGTGCATGCCGCCCTCCGCTGCTTTGCGCTTAGCATATCACGGGATAAGGACACGGCGTGAGCGCGCGTCAAGGGCCTCGAAATTCAAACTGAGACACTACCGCGGCGCGGGCCGGCGCTATTTCTTCGGTCAATTGAAGCAACCGCTGGCCTGCATCTGGGCGAACCAGACGGCGCAGGCCGCCTTGGCACGTTCCTGGCGGCGATAACCGCCATAGCCGGGGCCGTTGCCGCCATAGCCGCCGGGTCCACCGCCGCCATGGGGGCCATAGCCTCGACCCGGGTAGCCGTCGTAATCCTCATCGTCCCCATAGGGGCCGCCCGGGTAGCCGTGGCCGTGACCGTAGCCGCGCCGATAGGCGAACTGGTTTTGGCGCACGCAATTATTGTAATTCTGCGCGATGGCGAGGCACAGCGGCACATTGGCCGCTTTGGCGGAAGGCGAAGTGAATATCGCCGCAGCGCAAGCGGCGCCTACAAGAGTCCAGGTGATAAGGCGCATGGAGGCGCGTCCTTGAATGCGCCCCACAGGGCGTTGGTTGCCTCGCCAACTTGACCGGACGCCGCTTAAAGCAAGCTGAACGGCCTCCGTCCGGCCGATCGAATCACCAGCCGGCGATGCGTTTGCAGGAGGCGTCTCCCGCGCCGAAGGCGTAATGGTCGCCGCAGGCGAAGGCCACCGGCGGTTCGCCCGACTGTTCGAACATGTCGTAGCCTTCCTTCAGGTTTTTCCAGAAGGCGGTCCAGTGTTCATAATTGCCGGTCGCGCCGACAAAGGCGAGCCACCCGCCGCCGGTTTCGCGCGCGAGCGCCTGCTCGGTCATCCGGAAGGGGAAGATGTGCAGTTGCACTTCCTTCTGCCCGGCGCGCAGCGCCGCCTCGACGAAGGCGTAGATCTCCTCGATGCCGCGGTCGGTCATCGCGAAACAGCCGACCGATTTGCAGGCGCCATGCACCATGACAAGGCCGCCGGTCCGGCCGTTCTGACGGTCGAAAGCGTTGGGATAGCCGACGTTAAAGGCCCGATGATAGTTGGAATTGGGATGGAGCTGTTTCGCCGAAACGCTATAGAAGCCTTCCGGCGACTGGTAATCGGCTTCCTTGACCTTGGGTCCGAGCCGGCCCGACCATTTGCAGATCGGGTAGGTCTTGTAGAGCGTGAAGCGGGCGTTGCTCTTTCTAAGCCAAAGCTCGAGCTGCCCCTCCTGCTTGAAAATCCGCACGAAGACCTGATCCCCCATGCCGTAACGGATCGGGGCCTCCTGCTGAAACGCCTCGTCAGGCGCTGGCCGCAAGGTCGGCTCGACGGCGCGCGCTACCTGGGTCGGCTGCGCTGATTCGGCCGGACCCGTCGGCGTGGTTTCGAGCGCGGCGCGCGCCGACGGTTGCTGCGGCCCGGTCGAGGGCGGAGGCGCCGCCGCAGGGACCACGGCGGCCGGCGTCTGATCGGCGGGCGTCGCTGCGGCGATCTCCGCGAACTGCTCCGCGAGCGCGGCGAGATTGGCCGGTCTGGACGGCGGCAGCGGCGTGGGTTTCTCGGCGGCGGGCGGCGCGACAGGGAAGGAGATCGAGCCTTCGACGCCATCGGCGGCCGGAGACGTGAGCGGCATTCCCTCCACAAGAAGCGGCGGCGCGATCATTGTGGCGGGCGGCGGGGCGGGAGGAAAGGCGCCGGGCTGCATCCGCATGGCGACGCGCATGCCGGTCGGCAGGGCGCCGCTCCAGGTCTTGCGCGCGGCCTCGCTGCGGGCGGGCGGGCTGTTCCCGACGGCTGACATATAGCGCAGCGCCGCGACTGCGCCGACGAGCGCCACGACGGCGATCGCCGCCAACGCCAAATGGGTCCGTCGCGGCGTCATGCGCGCAGTGCAGCCTCTCCTGCTAGATCACGCCGCATTTGGGCGGAATCGCCCCAATGCAGATAACGTGATCGATTCCAAAAGTTTAGAGTGTGCTCCACGAAAAAAACCGGACCCCACTTTTTCGCGAGCCGCGCTCTAAAGCCTGGGCTGAGCAAAGACATGAAAAAAGGCGGTTTAGTGGCCTTCGAAGGCGACCAGCGCGCGCACCGGCACGCCGAGCGCCTCGAGCCGCTTCACCCCGGCAAGATCGGGCAGGTCGATCACGAAACAGGCGGCGACGACGTCGGCGCCGCCCTGGCGTAGGAGCTTCACTGCGCCTTCGGCAGTGCCGCCGGTGGCGATGAGGTCGTCGACGAGGATGACGCGCTCGCCGGGATTCACCGCGTCTTCATGCATCTCCATTTCGTCGACGCCATATTCGAGTTCATAGGAGACCGAGACGGTCTTGTGCGGCAGCTTGCCCTTCTTGCGGATAGGGATGAAGCCGGCGGAGAGCTGATGCGCCACGGCGCCCCCTAAGATGAAGCCGCGCGCCTCCATGCCGGCGACTTTGTCGATTTTCGTTCCAGCCCAGGGCTGCACCAGTTCGTCGACCGCCTTGCGGAACGCCTTGGCGTCGCCGAGCAGGGTGGTGATGTCGCGAAAGAGAATGCCCTTCTTGGGATAGTCGGGGATGGTGCGGATCGCGGCGGCAAGCGGCATGTGGGGCTCTTGGATCGGCGGCGCGGGCGGCCGCGAGTGGGGGACATGGCGAAACCGCCACGGCGTGAGAGAGATACACGCATGGCGGGGGAGGGCGCAAATGGGGAGTGCGCAACCAGAGCAAGAGAGATGAACAACGAGCCTTTGTGGTCAGCGCGAAATACCTCCCCCTTGCGGGGAGGTCGGCGGTCTCAGCCAAGTTTACGCAGCCTGCGTAAACTTGGCTGAGACCGCCGGGTGGGGGTTCTTGACGCACCAGATCAGTTGGATGTCACCCCACCCGACCCCGCTTCGCGGGGCCACCCTCCCCGTAAAGGGGAGGGATTCGCAAACGCCCGGTCTTCGCGCCTGCCTATAGAGACTCCACTGCAACAGCCTTACCCATTGTAATGAGTCCATGTGCCAGGACGCGAAAATGCTCATCGAGGACAAGCGTCAACTATCTCATTGAAGTCTGGCTTATAAAGAATGACGCGTTCGAAAGTTTGCGACGTTAAAATAGGAACATTGACCGTGATTTCCTGATCCTGAGCGCGATCAACCCAGTCAACGATGATCAAAAGCCAGTATGCATCACATGGCTGGTATTCTAGAGCCTTTGCTTCTTTCTCGCGGAGAATGTCAGTCAAAGTTTGCGGAGAGATAAAGTCGAGCGCGTAAACCTGAGTAATTGGCCATCTGGGATCGGGATACTCCCGCGCGTTCAGATACACGGTCAGCAACTCAGGAGAGGTCGCAAAAACTTCAGGGTCGATAGGTCCTGTTGGTTGTCTTTCGATCCGACTCGCAAGGTCCGCCAATTCAGTGGTCAGGGCAGCCATACGCCGGGATCGTATGGGGGATTTTGCGTTGAATTGAATTGTAAGCTCGAAGTCGCGGCCACCCATTTGGCGGTAGCGGCTCTGCGCAGCGGCTACAACCTTCGTTCGCCGCTCTCTTTGGCGCTGTTCGCTGGCGTCGTCGGAGCCGGGACGAATGTAAAGATTGGTGATCTCCACACCGATTTTTCGGTCGAGATGAAGGATCACATCCGGCTTGTCGCCATAGTCGGGAATAGCATCCAAACCGGATGCTTGTCGAAAGAGTTCAAAGTAAAATTTTTCGGCTTCTTGTTGTGATGCAAGTCGTCGAAAATTCATACTGCCCGCCCTCAAACCTGTGCTCCTGCGCCGTTGTAAGCGCTGCCTACACTGACTCTCCCCCATTCACCCGCTTCATCACCGCGTCGAGCTTCTTCAACAACTCGGGATCGCGCGCGTCGGGCGCGGTGAGAATCGCGTTGTCGAGCGCGCGGTCGGAGCCGACCGGGCAGGGCTCATGTTCGCGCGGGAAGTCGGCCAATATGCGCGCCAAGAGCCGCGCGACGGTCGCCGAATTCTTCTGCACGATCGCGATCACCGCGGCGACGTCGACATTGTCATGCTCGGGATGCCAGCAGTCGAAATCCGTCACCATGGCGACGGTGGCGTAGGAAATTTCCGCTTCGCGCGCGAGCTTGGCTTCGGGCATCGCCGTCATGCCGATCACGTCGTAGCCGGCGGCCTTATAGGTGAGCGATTCGGCGTAGGACGAAAATTGCGGGCCTTCCATGCACACATAGGTTCCGCCGTCGGCATGAGCGATGTTTTCGGCCTTCGCCGCCGCGGCGATCCGCGCTGACAGCAGCGGCGCGATCGGATGCGCCATCGACACATGGGCGACGCAGCCGTCGCCGAAGAAGGAGGACTGACGCGCGAAGGTGCGGTCGACGAATTGATCGACGAGCACGAAGAGGCCGGGAAAAAGCTCGGATTTGAACGAGCCGCAGGCGGAGACCGAAATCAGATCGGTGACGCCGGCGCGCTTTAAGGCGTCGATATTGGCGCGATAGTTGATCGTCGAGGGCGAGAGCCGGTGGCCGCGCCCGTGCCGTGGCAAAAAGACCGCCTGCGTTCCGCCCAATTCGCCGAAGCAAAGCTCATCGGAAGGGTCGCCCCAGGGCGTTGCGACGCGCTCGCGGCGAATGTTGGTCAGTCCCGGCAAATCATAAACGCCTGACCCGCCGATAATGCCTATAATGGACTTGGTCATGACGCCGATCTCTTCAATTTGGCGTAATCGGTATGCGTGTCATGCACGCGCTTGTCGTGGGCATCCACGTTAGACTACCGTGGAATGCGTCGAGTGATGTCGCATCAAGAATCGCCAGAACAAACGAGGCTATGGCGAGCCGTAGGATAAAGCCGAAATAAAATACTTTCAAATGCGCGGAATTAGCAACTAAGCTATGCCGTTCGTATGGAGGTCGCGCGTGAAAACATCCATATTGATTGACAATTCTACGTATTTTTCGTTTCAGGGTTTAATGGAGGGCGGCGAGCTGGATGCGGCGTCACTTTACAATGCAACAAAGTTTATTGAGGCTCTTGTAACCGTCGATGAACTCCATACAGCCCCGACATCGTGTTGGGAGCCAGATGCACATGATACGCTTTTTTCGATAGGAGTTTGTCGGCAGATCGTTGCGGATGAGATTGGCTATTCAAATCTTTCAGAAATTTTTACTAAATCAATCCAATCAGCCCTGCGGGATATTTCAGAGCCTACTGTGCGCTCGATGCTGGGTATCGATAATGAGATATACGGATTATGCCTGCCAATTCTTGAAGAACTAAAGCGTAAAGCTGAAAATCCAATCAATTTTTTCGATTATTATTCTGGGTCCGTTTACATCACCGACGCTAATAGCGGTGCGAAGGTCCAGCGTACGGGCTCCGGTCTCGACCCGGATGCTCCGAGGGAGCGACATTTAGTTCAGTATCTCTTGCGAACAAACGTCGCGATGGAACTCGCGGCCGCAACTAACAATTTTGTGGGGATGCCCTACCATCCCCATTCTCACCGAACAAATTATGTTGTCGACAAATTGAAACGTGAGCGGTCTCGCGTCCGTTTTGACCCTGATTTCTTGTTACGATGCACGAGTGAAGGCGTGGCAGCGCGCAATCGGGAGCTAAGTGGATCGTTCGGTTTTTCTGAATCGGAGGCGCATAAACCGCTAATTATGACGGCAATGAGCGGGGCAGCTTCCAGGGAAGATATTCTAACGCGAGCATTGGAGTTGCGTGATCTCTCCGAAGCAAGGCTGTATAGGAAATTTGTTGCGGAACTGATGAATGCGTTTGAAACTGGCGATGTCCAGGCGCGGGTAAAAGCCGAACACGACCTGAATGAGGCAAAGGCTGTTCTCATGCGCGAACTCGACAAGTTATACGGCAAAAGACAAGATGATGGTATCGGAATTTTGCCCGAAATGATTGGCGGTGCAGTAGAGGAAATTACTTCAGATGCCATTCAAGATATGGATCCATCGGATAGCGCTGAAAGGGTTGCCGCAAAATTAGCGGGAAAAGCAACAGGAGTAGCTATTTCTAGAATCATTGGTAGCAAAAAAGAGATAGCTGGTAAGCTAAAAGGGTTTTTTATCCGAAGAAGAATTGCATTTCTGCTTACGCTGGCGCGGCAAGACGGGGGCAACAAGGGAATTAATGACTTGCTTCGTCGATCGTTTGGACAAGAGTTGTCGCACGAGCAGATGGACCTTTTTAAAAAAATGAACGGGTGACCGGAGACTCATGATCCAATTGAGTTCAAAGAAAATCGTCATCACTGCATAAGAGGATGCAGGCGCGACGTTATGGCTCGGAGCTTCGCCCCTAGATTCGCGCTGGTCACTCTGACCTCAATTGAAGTCCTGTTTCCTGCCGGCGCGCGCGGGCGCCGAAATTCGCGGCATCGTTGCAGGGTTGCGCCTCCAAAACGCCTGTGTTAGGGGACGCTCGCCTTGGAGCTGGGGCGCAGCCGCCCCCGTTCCTTTTCCTACAGCATCCATCGGTTGAGGCTAACCGCTTATCGTCGCGACCGCGCGATTTGCACTGCGGGCGGCGTCTCCAGACGATGTAGATTGACGAGCGAACCAGGTGGCTCACGACGGAGATTCCTTATCGGGCGTTGCAGGTCGCTACGCCTCCGCCCTCTATGATTTGGCGACGGAAAAACACGCCGCCGATGACGTCGCCGCCGCTCTCGACAGGTTTCAGGCTTTAATCGACGGCAGCGATGATTTGAAGCGTCTGGTGAAAAGCCCGGTGTTCTCCGCAAAGGAGCAGATCAAGGCGCTCGACGCCGTTCTCGACAAGGCGCAGATCTCCGGAATCGCCGCCAATTTCATCCGCCTCGTCGCCGCCAAGCGCCGTCTCTTCGTCATCTCCAACATGATCGTCGCCTACCGCCGTCTCAATGACAAGGCGAAGGGCATCGTGCGCGCCGACGTCACGGTCGCCGGGCCGCTGAAGCCAGATCATGAAGCGGCGCTGCGCGAGGCGCTCACCGGCGTCACCGGCGGCAAGACCGTCAATCTCAACCTCAAGACGGATCCGTCGATCATCGGCGGCCTTATCGTCAAACTCGGTTCGCGCATGGTCGACGCTTCCGTTCGCGCCAAGCTCAACGCAATCCGCACACGCATGAAAGAGGTCGGCTGATGGATATCCGCGCCGCAGAAATTTCCGCGATCCTCAAGAATGAGATCGCCAACTTTGGCGCCGAGGCCGAGGTCACCGAGGTCGGCCAGGTTCTTTCCGTCGGCGACGGCATCGCCCGCGTCTACGGACTCGACAATGTCCAGGCCGGCGAAACGGTCGAATTCCAGGACGGTACCAAGGGCATGGCGCTCAATCTCGAAACCGACAATGTCGGCATCGTGATTTTCGGCGACGACCGCGCCATCAAGGAAGGCCAGACGGTCAAGCGCACCGGCGCCATCGTCGAAGTGCCCGTCGGCAAGGAACTCTTGGGCCGCGTCGTCGACGCGCTCGGCAATCCGATCGACGGCAAGGGGCCGATCAAGGCGACGCAGCGCTCGCGCGTCGACGTCAAGGCGCCGGGCATCATTCCGCGCAAATCGGTGCATGAGCCGATGGCGACGGGACTGAAGGCCGTCGACGCGCTGATCCCGATCGGCCGTGGCCAGCGCGAACTCATCATCGGCGACCGCCAGACCGGCAAGACCGCGATCGCGCTCGACACGATCCTCAATCAGAAATCGCTGAACGACGGCGACGACGAGAAGTCGAAGCTCTACTGCGTCTATGTCGCCATCGGCCAGAAGCGTTCGACCGTGGCGCAATTCGTCAAGGTGCTCGAAGAGCGCGGCGCGCTCGACTATTCAATCATCGTCGCCGCGACGGCCTCCGATCCGGCGCCGATGCAGTTCCTCGCGCCCTTCTCGGGCTGCGCGATGGGCGAATATTTCCGCGACAATGGCATGCATGCCGTCATCATCTATGACGATTTGTCCAAGCAGGCCGTCGCCTACCGCCAGATGTCGCTGCTGCTGCGCCGCCCGCCGGGCCGCGAAGCCTATCCTGGCGACGTGTTCTATCTGCATTCGCGCCTCTTGGAGCGCGCCGCGAAATTGTCCGACGATCGTGGCGCCGGATCGCTCACCGCGCTGCCGGTCATCGAGACGCAGGCGAACGACGTGTCGGCCTATATTCCGACCAACGTCATCTCGATCACCGACGGCCAGATCTTCCTCGAGACCGATCTCTTCTATCAGGGCATCCGTCCCGCCGTGAACGTCGGCCTGTCGGTCTCGCGCGTCGGCTCTTCGGCGCAGACCAAGGCGACCAAGAAGGTCGCCGGCAAGATCAAGGGCGAACTCGCGCAATATCGCGAAATGGCCGCCTTCGCCCAGTTCGGCTCGGACCTCGACGCGGTGACGCAGCGTCTCTTGAATCGCGGCGCGCGCCTCACCGAACTCCTGAAGCAGCCGCAGTTCTCGCCCTTGAAGATGGAAGAGCAGACCTGCGTGATTTACGCCGGCGTCAACGGCTATCTCGATCCGCTGCCGGTGGGTCGGGTGCGCGCGTTCGAGGACGGCTTGCTCGCGCTGCTGCGTTCGCAGCACGGCGACATTCTCGAGAGCATTCGCACGACGAAGGACTTGACCGACGAGACCGCAGCGAAACTCAAGAGCGTCGTTGAGTCCTTCGCGAAGTCCTTCGCATAGTTCATTTCCCTCTCCTCGTCGGGGAGAGGCGGCCCTCTAGGCAAGAAGCAAGCCCATGCCCTCGCTGAAGGATCTTCGAAACCGCATCTCCTCCGTCAAGGCGACGCAGAAGATCACCAAGGCCATGCAGATGGTCGCCGCCGCCAAGCTGCGGCGCGCCCAGTCTGCGGCGGAGGCGGCGCGTCCCTATGCCGAACGCATGGACTCGGTGCTCGCCAATCTCGCTTCCGGCGTAACGGCGGGCGGGCCTCAGCTTCTGGCCGGCAACGGCAAGGACGATACGCATCTGCTGATCGTGGCGACGGCGGAGCGTGGCCTCTGCGGCGCCTTCAATTCCTCAATCGTGCGTCTCGCCCGCGAGCACATCACGCGCCTTCAGGACCAGGGCAAGACCGTCAAAATCCTCTGCGTCGGCAAGAAGGGCTTTGAGCAGCTCCGCCGCCAATATGAGCGCCACATCATCGAATTGATCGAACTGCGCGGCGTCAAGCAGATCGGCTTCGACAACGCCGACGAGATCGGCAAGAAAATCATCCGCATGTTCGATGAGGGCGGCTTCGACGTGGCGACGCTGTTCTTTTCGCGCTTTAAATCGGTGATCGCGCAAATTCCGACCGCGCAGCAGATTATCCCTGCGCAGATTCCATCGAACGAAAACGCGCCGGCCGTCGAAGGACCGCAGCCGTGCTACGAATATGAGCCCGGACAGGACGAAATTCTTTCGACGCTGCTGCCGCGCAACATCTCCGTGCAGGTGTTCCGCGCGCTGCTCGAAAACGCCGCCTCCGAACAAGGCGCGCGCATGAGCGCGATGGACAACGCCACGCGCAACGCCGGCGACATGATCAAGAAGCAGACGACGATCTACAACAGGTCGCGTCAGGCGATGATCACCAAGGAGCTCATCGAAATCATCTCGGGCGCCGAGGCGCTCTGACCGCACTTTAGGACGAGGACGAAACATGGCCGCCAACAAGCCCACCGGGCGCATCACCCAAGTCATCGGCGCCGTCGTCGACGTGCAGTTCGACGGGCATTTGCCTGAGATTCTGAACGCGCTCGAGACGACGAACCAGGGTAACCGGCTTGTGCTCGAAGTCGCTCAGCATTTGGGCGAAAATTCCGTTCGCACCATCGCCATGGACTCGTCGGAAGGTCTCGTTCGCGGTCAGGAAGTCGCCGATACCGGCGCGCCGATCTCGGTTCCCGTCGGCGACGAGACGCTCGGCCGCATCATCAACGTCATCGGCGAGCCGGTCGACGAGGCTGGTCCGATGCTCACGAAATCGCGCCGCGCCATTCACCAGCCGGCGCCATCCTACGCCGAGCAGGCGACCGAAGCGCAGATTCTCGAGACCGGCATCAAGGTCGTCGACCTGCTCGCGCCTTACGCCAAGGGCGGCAAAATCGGCCTCTTCGGCGGCGCCGGCGTCGGCAAGACCGTGCTGATCATGGAGCTGATCAACAACATCGCCAAGGCGCATGGCGGCTATTCCGTCTTCGCCGGCGTCGGCGAGCGCACGCGCGAAGGCAACGACCTCTATCACGAGATGATCGAGGGCGGCGTCAACAAGAAGGGCGGCGGCGAGGGTTCGAAATGCGCGCTGGTCTACGGCCAGATGAACGAGCCGCCGGGCGCGCGCATGCGCGTCGCGCTGTCCGGCCTGACCGTCGCCGAGGATTTCCGCGACCGCGGCATGGACGTGCTGTTCTTCGTCGACAATATTTTCCGCTTCACTCAGGCCGGTTCGGAAGTGTCAGCGCTTCTCGGCCGCATCCCCTCGGCGGTGGGCTATCAGCCGACGCTCGCCACCGACATGGGCGCGCTGCAGGAGCGCATCACCACGACGACCAAGGGCTCGATCACCTCGGTGCAGGCGATTTACGTGCCGGCCGACGATCTGACCGACCCGGCGCCGGCCACCTCCTTCGCGCATCTCGACGCAACGACCGTGCTGTCGCGCTCGATCGCCGAGAAGGGCATCTATCCGGCGGTCGATCCGCTCGATTCGACCTCGCGCATGCTGTCGCCGGCGATCGTCGGCGAGGAGCATTACGACGTCGCGCGCAAAGTGCAATCGACGCTGCAGCGCTATAAGTCGCTCCAGGACATCATCGCCATTCTCGGCATGGACGAACTTTCCGAAGAGGACAAGCTCGTCGTCGCCCGCGCCCGCAAGATCGAGCGTTTCCTGTCGCAGCCCTTCCATGTCGCCGAAGTGTTCACCGGCTCGCCAGGCAAGCTCGTCGCGCTCGCCGATACGATCAAGGGCTTCAAGGGCCTCGTCGAAGGCGAATACGACCATTTGCCCGAGGCCGCCTTCTACATGGTCGGCTCGATCGAAGAGGCGGTGGAAAAGGCCGCGAAGCTCGCCAAGGAAGCGGCGTAGCTTTTAAGAAGGCGTCATGGCCCGGCGTGTTCCGGCCATCCGCTGATCGGTTTTCGTGGATGGCCGGGTCAAGCCCGACCATGACGGGCTGGAACGTAGAGCGCCGTCGGAGAAAGTCATGGCCGCATTCCACTTCGAACTCGTTTCTCCCGAGAAGCATCTCTTCTCCGGCGAGGTCGAATCGGTCGTCGCGCCCGGCGCCGACGGCCAGTTCACCGTGCTCAAGGACCATGCGCCGGTCATGACCACGCTGAAGGCCGGCGTCGTGACGGTCGCCGGCGGCGACGGCAAGGTCGAGAAGCTTTTCGTGCGCGGCGGCTTTGCTGACGTGAGCGCATCGGGCTTCACCATTCTCGCCGAACAGGCGATTCCGCTCGCCGAAATCGACGTCGCCAAAGTTGACGCCGATATCCAGGACGCGCGCGAAGACATCGCCGACGCCACGTCCGATGACGCGCGCCTCACCGCGTCCGACAAGCTCGCTCAATTGCAGGAACTGCGCGCGGCCATCGGCGGCTGATCGGCGCGCGCTGCGAAAATGCAGCGTGGTCTATGCTTCGCTCACTTCGTCAGATTGCGCGGGGTCCTTGAGCTCAGCGTCGATCATGTCGCCATGCCGTTCCGCCGGAGCGAGTTCGGATCGCGATTGAGCCACCTCGCGTATCGCGTCGCCAATTTCCGGATTTCGCTTAGTTAGCGTCTGTAGATCATAGGCGTCGAGAACAAGGAGCTTCGTTGGGGCCATCGCCCGCACGTCGGCCGAGCGCAATGTTTTTTGCAGCACGGCCATCTCGCCGAAAAACTGCCCTTCGCCGAGCCTCACATTCTGCTGCGCCAATTCGACTTCGACTTCCCCTTCGGCGATGAAATACATCGAATGGGCGGGATCGCCCTTGCGCACGATCAGCGCGCCTCGCGGGATCGACTGGGCCCGCAGATAGCGCATGATTTCGGCGATTCCCGAAGCGTCGAGGCCGCGAAACAGCGGCACGCTCGCGACCATCGTCCAGGTGACGACGAATTCACGGCGATGGATTTCTTCGGCGAAGGCGGTGGCGAGAATGCCGACCGGCAGGCCGAGCAGCAGGAAGCCCGTGACCATGGCGAAGGAGGCGATGAGCTTGCCCGCGAGAGTCAGCGGAATCACTTCGCCATAGCCGACGGTGGTCACGGTTTCGATCGCCCACCACATGGCGTCGGGAATGGTGCCGAACTTTTCCGGCTGCGCCTCATGTTCGGCGAGATGCATGGCCGTCGAATAGAAGAGCACTGCGCCAAACAGCAGGATCAGCCAGGCCAGAAGCGCCTTGCGCTCCGCCTCGATCACCGCAAGCAATGTGCGAATGCCCGGAGAATAGCGCGCGAATTTGAAGAACCGCAGGAGCCGCAGCATCAAAAAGACGCGCAGATCCGATGAAAAGTAGAAAGAAAGATAGAAGGGCAGAAAGGCGGCCAGATCGATCATCGCCCAGCCAGACCGGATGAAGGCGAGCCGCGCCGACATCGGCGAGCGATCAGCGAGAAACGCTAGTTCGGGCGCACACCAGACGCGCAATAAATATTCGAGCGTGAAGGCGGCGACCGCGACATATTCGATGGCGTCGAAGACAACCGCATAACGGTCGCTATATTCAGGCACCGATTCAAAAATCACCGAAACGACCGACAGCAGGACAAGGCCGATCAGCGCGCGATGAACGATGCGCGCGATCCGGTCGTGACTACCGCCGTCAAGGACGATATGGAGGCGCCGCCGTAACAACGTCAGACCGCGCCGCCGGTCCGGCGGGTTCATGGCGCCGTCGCTTTGCCGCGCAGCGCGTCCTCGACGGAGGCGAGCGCCTGATCGATGGCGGCGGCGTTGGGGCCGCCCGCCTGCGCGAGATCCGGCCGGCCGCCGCCGCCCTTGCCGCCGAGCTTGACGCTGGCGACGCGAACGAAGTCGACGGCGCTGTATTTTGCGGTGAGATCGTCGGTGACGCCGACGACAATGCCGGCCTTGCCGTCGGGCGAGGCGCTGGCGATGGCGACGACGCCCGAGCCGATCGCCTTCTTGGCGTCATCGACCATCGACTTTAAGTCTTTCGCCTCGATGCCTTCGACCGCGCGCG
>JALHNQ010000032.1 GCA_022843405.1 Methylocystis sp.
AATATTCAGCGCCCAGGAACCCTGGGTCAAGACGCTCGCCGGACTTGGCGCGATCGCGCTGACTTTTCTCGCGGGCGCGGAACTCGATCCCGACGTATTTAAGCTCAAATGGAAGGAGGCCGCCGCGATCGGCGTCGCGAGTTTCCTTGCCCCCGCCATCGGCTGCTGGGCGGTCGCCCATTATTTGCTGAGCTGGGAGAATTCGCCGGCGCTGCTGGCCGGCATCGCGCTCGCCGCCACCTCGGTCGCCGTCGTCTATACGGTGATGATGGAATATGGCTTCAACCGCACCGATTTCGGCAAGACGATTCTCGCCGCCTGTTTCATCACCGACCTCGGCACGGTGGTGACGCTCGGCCTGGTGTTCGCTCCCTTCACCTGGAAGACCGCCCTGTTCGTCGCCATGGTCGGCGCGGCGTTTGTCGGATTGCCGCGGGCGACGCCTTTGATCTTTGCAAAATTGGGCGGACGTCCCTCCGAATTCGAGACGAAATTCTTGTTCTTTGTGCTGATGGCGCTCGGCGCGCTCGCGACTTGGGCAGGGAGCGAAGGCGTTCTGCCCGCCTATCTCATCGGCATGGCGCTCGCTGGCTCGGTTGGCCGCGACCATGCGCTTATTCGCAGATTCAGAGCGATCACCATCGGCCTGCTGACGCCTTTCTACTTCATCCGGGCGGGATATTTCGTTTCCATTCCCGCCGTTCTTGCCGCGCCGCTCGGCGTCGCCGCCTTTCTCGCCGTCGAGATGGCGACCAAGGTCGTCAGCGTCTATCCGGTTGCGCGCCGTTTCGGCTCGCCGCACAAGGACGCCATGTATACGACGCTGCTAATGGCGTCCGGCCTTACGTTCGGCACGATTTCGGCGCTGTTCGGCCTGTCGAACAACATCATCGACGAAAATCAATATTCGACGCTGGTCGCGGCGATCATCGCGACGGCGATCGTGCCGACAATGATCGCGAATAGTCTCTATTTGCCGCGCCATCGGCTGCCGCAAGAAGCGGCGCCGCATGTCGCGCATGCCGCCCAAGAGGAAAGGCGGCGCCTCGTCGAGGGATAATTGCGACTTGATTCCCGGCGTTCGCGATGCAATCAACGCGCATTGTCGCTCGAGGGAGCGCGCCTGCCCAGCCGCGCGCTTGCGCTCCGCTTAACTTCGAAGCGCCCGAAAAAAGGAAGGATGATCTGAATGCGCACCTTTTTGAGGCTATCGGCTCTGGTGGCGTGTATTGCGGTCGTGCCGGCATTCGCTCAAGGAACGCCCCAGCAGCGCGCATCCTGCGAATCCGACGCGAATCGCGTTTGCGACGCCTATATTCCCGACGCCGTAGCCATCGAACGATGCCTGAGAGCCAACGCCGGTTCGATCAGCGCCGCGTGCCGAGCCGAACTTGGCATCGCTTCGGCGGCGCCCTCAGGCGGCAAACGGCGCAAGCGCTAGATCACGCCGCGTTTGGGCGCAATCGTCCCGAATGCGGATGACGGGATCGATTCCTAAAGCTTGGAGCGCGCATTGCGAAAAAAGCCGGCGTCGGCTTTTTCGCGCGCCGCGCTCTAAACGACGGGGGCAAACTGTCCCACTTCAGTTTGCGCCATTTTCTCTTGAGGTCGCGATGGCGAGCCGATTCTCGGCGAGCCGCGCGGCCTCGGCGCCGGACAACATCGCGCCATTGAAGCCATGTTCGCCGCCGAACGCCGAGGCGAGATAGAGTCCGACGATCGGCGTCTGCGGCGTGCGCGGAAATCCCATCAAGATCGGCGCCTCGGCGGGCAGCGCCGCAAAGCCGTATACCGCGCCTTCCGGCGTATTGAGATAGCTCGCCATCGAATGGGCGTTGAGCAGCATCCGCGTCGTCACCAGGCCGGAAAATCCCGGATAGTCGCGGTCGAGAGAAGCCTGTATGGCGTCGAGCCAGCGTTCGCGCCGGGCGACCGCTGCTTCGCGCGGCAGATCGCGCCAATTGTCGAGGCGATCGAGGCCAAGCACGCTGACGAGGATCGGCGGCTCGTCCCAAAGCCCCGAGTCGACGGCGGTGAAATTGGCGATCGTATGGAGCGGCAGCGCCCCCTTGGGATCGTCCGCCATCGCGCCCGCTCCGTCGCCATATTGATCGAAGCGCCGCATGTCTGGCGGCATGACCACGGTCGTGAACTCCGTCAGCCCGACCGTCGAGGGTTTCGCGCTCAAACCGAAATTCGCTGCAAACAGCGACGTCGAAACCCTACGGGACCCGAAGGCCTCCTCCATCTTCGCGCGCGCGGGCGCGTCCATCATCGTCGCGGCTTCCGAAGGCGCGCAATTCGCCATGACGACTCGCGCTTCAATGCGCTCCTCGCCGTCGCCGGCGCGCCGCGCGACATGACGAATCGCGACGACGGCGCCGTCAGCGTTCGTCTCAATGGCGGTGACGAGTCGGCCCAGGCGCACGACGCCGCCAGTCTTGGTGATCGCCTTCGCCAGCTTCAGGCTCAACTGTCGCGAGCCGCCTTTTATGTAGGCGCCGCCGGACGCGATATAGCCGCCTTGGGCGAGCGCGTAGAAAATCCACCACAGCCGGCGCGGATCGTCGCCGTAATAGGCGAGATTGGCCCCCAGCGCGCATTTTAGGGCCTCACAGCCGGCGAAATCGCGCTCCATGATCTCATGCAGCGAGTTTTGCCAGCCGGCGGCCGCCGGCGCGACTTCCCAAAGTCCGCGCGCCAATTTGGCGAAGGAGCCTTTCTCGCGCGCCTGCTTTAGCGTCCACAGGGCGTCGTGGATCTGCTCGACCTCGCCAAGAAACCGTTGAATCGCGGCGCGCTTATCGGGGAATCGGGCGGCGAGCGCCTCATAGGCCGGCGCAAAGCCGAAAGGCAGTTCGAAGGGCTCGCCGATCGGTCCGCCGCGTACCGAATAGAGAGCGCCGGTCGGCAGCCACTCGATCTCGTCGAGAATCCCCAGGCGACGCAAGATGTCGTGCTTCACGTCGCGGGGGTTGCGGGCGTCCGAGGTCTGATGGAGCGACGCTTCGACGGTCAGCGGCCCGACCTTATAGACCGAGGCCGCGCCGCCCAGGCTGAAATTGCGCTCCAGCAGGCAGACGCTGTAGCCGGCATGCGCCAGCAGCGCGCCCGCCGTCAATCCGCCCAGTCCCGAGCCGATCACTGCGGCGTCGAATGTCTTGTCGCTCATTCTCGAATCATCGCTTTCGCTGGATGTCGGCCACTCTATCCCGCCCAAAGCCTCTGGCGAAAGGCGGCGGTTGACATAGGATAGGAACTCGAACCGAAGAATCCTTGGAAAAGGCGCTGGCGCATGGCCGAAGAGAGCTTTCCCGTAACCCGCACCGACGCCGAATGGCGGGCGCTGCTCACACCCGAGCAATATCAGGTCATGCGCGGCCATGGCACCGAGCGTCCAGGAAGTTGCGCGCTCAATCACGAAAAGCGTCCGGGCGCATTCAACTGCGCCGGCTGCGGCCAGCCGCTGTTTCGTTCCGGCGAGAAGTTCGAAAGCGGTACCGGCTGGCCGAGCTTCTTCGATCCGCTTCCGGGCGCGCTCGGCTCGACCGTCGATCGCGGTTACGGCATGGTTCGCACCGAAGTGCACTGCAGCCGCTGCGGCTCACATCTCGGCCATGTCTTCAACGACGGCCCCCCGCCGACCGGACTGCGCTATTGCATCAACGGCGTCGCGCTAGACTTTCAGCCCGAATAGGGTCGCATGACTATAGGCCCCGGCGATCGACCGATAGAGTCAAGGATGCGGCGTTGACTGCGACAAATTTTTTTCTGAGCGGGTCTCAGCGGATGCTGCGCCCGCTCTCCTGCGGTTTCTTCGGATAGGCTAGGACGGGGTTGGGTTTCGCTGTAGCGCCCGCAAGGCACCGGTCTATGCCCACCAGATTGGCTTCGCAGGCGTGTAGGAGGCGTCAAGATTTCCATAGAGAATGAGCGCATTCGTCGGCGAAAGCCTGATTAATGCTCAACAACTCGTTAGGGTAGGGCAAGGATAGGCGATCGGCCCGGCTTGTCGAATAAGCGACATGCCTTGGGCGCCTTGTCGCGCGAGCGGGAGTCGCTTCAAAACGCCGGTGACGACGGCGCGCCGCCGGAGGCCTGGCCGGCTTGACGAGCAATTTTGATTCCCGTCATACGAGGTGTCCGCCAATGAATTCTTCAGCAAGCGGACTCTTGCGCACGTCGGCTCGTAGCGGCGAACCGCGGGCCTTAATGCGCGGCTTGAACAAAACGACGGTCGCAAGACAGGCTGCAGCCTGACATCGGCAGGATTTCAGCCCGGTCGACCGGGAAGCGGTTCGGCGGCGCCAACCCGTTTCTCGATGACCGAAAAAACAAATTCTGGGCCTGCGCGACGCGGGCCCCGAGAGGGAGTGGACTGCATGTCAGAAAGGTCAGCCGCCGCGCCGGGCGCGAGCGGAATAGACAATCAGCATCTTGCGCCGAAGTCCGACATCGAGATTTCGCAGGCGGCGAAGATGCTGCCGATCATCGACGTCGCCCGCGACAAGCTCGGCATCCCGGCCGAGCATGTGCAGCCCTATGGCCACTACAAGGGCAAGATTTCCCTCGACTATATTTCCTCCCTCGCGGGCCAGGCCGACGGCAAGCTCATCCTCGTCACGGCGATTACGCCGACGCCGGCCGGCGAAGGCAAGACGACAACCACCGTCGGGCTCACCGACGGGCTCAATCACATCGGCAAGAAGGCGTTGTGCTGTCTGCGCGAGCCCTCGCTTGGCCCCTGCTTTGGCGTGAAGGGCGGCGCGGCCGGCGGCGGCTATGCGCAGGTGGTGCCGATGGAGGACATCAATCTCCACTTCACCGGCGATTTCCACGCGATCGGCGCGGCCAACAATCTGCTCGCGGCGCTGATCGACAATCACATCTATTGGGGCGGCGAGCCCAAGATCGACTCGCGCCGCGTCTCATGGCGGCGCGTCGTCGACATGAACGATCGCGCCCTGCGTTCGGTCGTTTCGTCGCTGGGCGGCGCAGCGAACGGCTTCGCCCGCGAGGACGGATTCGACATCACCGTCGCCTCGGAAGTGATGGCGATCTTCTGCCTCGCCTCGAGTTTTGCCGATCTGCAGCGCCGGCTGGGCGACATCATTGTCGGCCAGACGCGCGACAAGAAAAGCGTGCGCGCTTCGGAAATCAAGGCGGCGGGCTCGATGGCCGCGCTGCTCAAGGACGCAATCTCGCCCAATCTCGTGCAGACACTAGAGAACAATCCGGCGATCATCCATGGCGGCCCCTTCGCCAATATCGCGCATGGCTGCAACTCGGTCATCGCGACGAAGGCCGGCTTAAAGCTTGCCGATTACGTCGTGACCGAGGCAGGCTTCGGCGCCGATCTCGGCGCGGAGAAGTTCTTCGACATCAAGTGCCGCAAGGCGGGCCTCAAGCCCGACATCACGGTGATCGTCGCGACGATCCGCGCGCTCAAAATGCATGGCGGCGTCGCCAAGGACGATCTGAAGGCCGAGAATGTCGCGGCGGTCGAGAAGGGCTTCGAGAATTTGAAGCGCCATATCGGCAACGTCCGCAAATTTGGCGTGCCGGTTCTCGTCTCGATCAACAAATTCTCGGCGGACACGGCGGCCGAGATGGCGGCGCTCGACAAGCTCTGCAAGGCGGAAGGCGTCGAATGCGTCGTCGCCGACAATTGGGGCTCCGGCGGCGCCGGCGCGGCGGACCTCGCCAGGGCCGTCGTCAAGACGATCGAGACGCAGCCCTCGAACTTCAAGCCGCTCTATCCGGACGACATGCCGCTTGCCGAGAAGGTGCGCACGATCGCCAAGGAGCTCTACGGCGCCGCCGATATATCCTATGACTCGGGCATCAAGGCGCGTTTCGCCGAATTGGAGAAGGAAGGCTTCGGCAATTTCCCGGTCTGCATCGCCAAGACGCAATACAGCTTCTCGACGGATCAAAACGCCAAGGGCGCGCCCTCCGGCTTCACGATCCCGATTCGCGAATTGCGTCTCTCGGCAGGCGCCGAGTTCATCGTGGCGGTGTGCGGCGACATCATGACGATGCCGGGATTGCCCAAGGTTCCCGCCGCAAACAACATCTATGTTGACGACCAGGGCCGCATCGCCGGCCTGTTCTAGCGAAATTCCCGGCGCCGCCGGCGCCGCGTCATTTAATACCTGCCGCTCGAAAGGAGCTTGAGAAATGTTGAATTCCAGAATTCCCGGCAAGAATTTTCTTTTTGTGCCGGGCCCGACCAATCTTCCCGACCGCGTGGTGCGCGCCATGTCGGTCGCGTCCGAAGACCATCGCTCGCCGACTTTCCCCGATCTCGTCAAGCCGCTCTTTCCCGGCCTCAAGAAGGTCTTTGGCACCGAGAAGGGCCACGCCTTCATCTTCCCGGCGTCCGGCACCGGCGGCTGGGAAGCTGCGATCACCAACACGCTGTCGCCCGGCGACAAGGTTTTGGCGCAGCGTTTCGGCCAGTTCTCCCATCTGTGGATCGACCTGTGCAAGCGTCAGGGCCTCGAGGTCATCGTGCAGGAGCGCGAGTGGGGCACCGGCAATGATCCCGAGCTGATCGAGGAGACGCTGAAGGCCGACAAGAATCACGAGATCAAGGCCGTTCTCGCCACGCATAATGAAACGGCGACCGGCGTGACCTCCGACATCGCCGCGGTGCGCAGGGCGATGGACAACGCCAAGCATCCGGCGTTGCTCTTCGTCGACGGCGTGTCCTCGGTCGCCTCGCTCGAATTCAAGATGGACGAATGGGGCGTCGACGTGATCGTGTCGGGCTCGCAGAAGGGCTTCATGCTGCCGGCCGGCTTGCTGCTCATGGCGGCGAGCCAGAAGGCAATCGAAGCGGGCAAGTCCAACAAGGGCCGCCGCGCCTATTTCGAATTCCAGGACATGATCAACGCCAATAAGGCGGGCTATTTCCCCTACACGCCTTCCGTGCCGTTGCTCTATGGCCTCAAGGAAGCGCTCTCGATCCTGTTCGAAGAAGGACTCGATCAGGTCTACAAGCGCCACCATCATCTCGCCGAAGGCGTTCGCGCCGCCGTCTCCGCATGGGGCCTCAAGTGTTGCGCGAAGGAGCCGAAGTGGAATTCCGACACCGTGACGGCGATCGTCGTGCCGGAAGGCTATGACGCCGCCAAGGTCATCGAGATCGCCTACAAGCGCTACAATCTCGCGCTCGGCGCCGGCCTGTCTGAAGTCGCCGGCAAGGTGTTCCGCATCGGTCACCTCGGCGACCTCAACGAGCTCATGCTGCTCGGCGCCATCGGCGGCGCTGAGATGGCCATGCTCGATGTCGGCATTCCGGTGACTCCGGGCTCCGGCGCCGCGGCGGCGCAGGCGGTCTATCGCGCCAATCCGCTGTTGAAGATGTAAGGCGGCAATAGGCAGTCGGCAGTCGGAGAATTTCGACTGCCGAAGCCCGATTGCCGACTGCCGACACAATGAGAAAGAGGGGGAAAAAGGTTATGTCGCACAAAATCGTCTTTCTCGATCGGGAAACGCTCGACGCCAATGTGCGCAAGCCGAATTTTCCTCACGAATATGCCGAACACGCGCAGACGGCGCCCGACCAGATTGTGGAACGGCTGAAAGGCGTGACGATCTGCATCACCAACAAGGTGCCGCTGCGCGAAGCGACGTTGAAGCAGCTTCCAGATCTCAAGCTCATCGCCGTCGCCGCGACCGGCACGGACGTGATCGACAAGGCATATACGACCGCCAATGGGATCGTCGTCTCCAACATCCGCAACTACGCCTTCAATACGCTGCCCGAACATGTGTTCGCGCTGCTGTTCGCGCTGCGCCGCAATCTGATCAATTACTACAACTCCGTGCGCCAAGGCCGCTGGGGTTATGCCAACCAATTCTGCTATTTCGACTATCCGATCTATGACATCGCTGGCTCGACGCTCGGCATTGTCGGCTATGGCGCGCTCGGCAGGGAAATCGAGAAGCGCGCCGTCGCGCTCGGCATGAAAGTGCTGATCAACGACGTCATGGACGTGCCGAACAAGGTCGACATCCCGACCATTCTGCGCGAGGCGGACGTCGTCACGCTCAACCTGCCGCTCACCCCGGAGACGAAGAACATGATCGGCGCGAAGGAGTTTGCGTCGATGAAGAAGACCGCCTGCATCATCAACACGGCGCGCGGCGGCATCATTGACGAGGCGGCGCTTGCCGAAGCGCTCCGCAACGGAGTCATCGCCGGCGCGGGCATGGATGTTTTGACCGTCGAGCCGCCGAAGAATGGCAATATTCTTCTCGACCCGACGATTCCCAATCTGATCATCACGCCGCATGTCGCCTGGGCTTCGAAAGAGGCGATGCAGGTTCTCGCCGACCAGCTCGTCGACAATATCGACGCCTTTGTCGCCGGGAGCCCGCGCAATGTCGTGACGGCGTGAGGACAGCGTGTTTCGCTTGCTGTTGCCGTCATGCCCGCACTCGTCGCGGGCATCCACGCGCCGCCGCTACGGAGCGTTTTTTAAGAGTTGCGCAACGTCCCGGCGTGGATGGCCGGGACAAGCCCGGCCAGACGCGGCCTGAGGAAATCCGATGACGAAGAAGCTGCTTTTCCTTTTTGACACCGATCCGGTTCCAAGCGTTTTCGACACGGTCGTCGGCTATGACGGCGGCGCCGATCACATCATCGGTTATGGCGCCGTGACGCCTGAAAATGTCGGCGCGCTGGTCGACGGCTGCATCTACACGCGCGGCCCGAAAGAGAAGCAATATACGGCGATCTTCGTCGGCGGCGGCAACATGACGGCTGGCGAGGCCGTGTTCAAGGCGGTGAAGAAGCGCTTCTTCTCCAATTTCCGCGTCTCGGCGATGCTCGATTCGAACGGCTCCAACACCACGGCCGCGGCCGGCGTGGCGCTGCTCGCCAAGGCAAGTTCGCTCAAGGGCAAGAAGGCCGTCGTTCTCGCCGGCACCGGCCCGGTCGGTATGCGCGCCGCGGCGATGCTCAATATCGAAGGCGCCGAAGTCGCGATTACCTCGCGTCAGAAGTCGCGCGCCGAATCTGCGGCCAAGGCCATTGAGGAGCGGTTCGGCTTCAGGCCCGCGGCGATCGAAGCGGGTGACAACGCCGCGCGCGCGCAGGCCGTGAAAGGCGCGCAGATCGTCTTTGCGGCCGGCGCCATTGGCGTTCCGCTGCTTGACGAGAAGGACTGGCAGAACGATCCGACGATCGAACTGATCGCCGACTGCAACGCGCAGCCGCCGCTCGGAATCGGCGGCGTCGAGGCGACCGACAAGGCGAAGGAGCGTCATGGCAAGATTGTCATTGGCGCGCTGGGACTGGGCGGCCTCAAGCTCAAATTGCACCGCGAATGCGTCGGCAAGCTGTTTGCCGCCGCCGACCAGGTGTTCGACTGCGAAAACATTTATGCGCAAGCCAAGGAGCTCGCCTGAGCGAGGAGTGATATGAGCGCCAAGAACGATACGATTGGGAAATTTCTCGACGAACTCGCGAGCGACGCGCCGACACCGGGCGGCGGCGGCGCGGCGGCGCTGACGGGCGCCATGGGCGCCGCGCTCGTTTCGATGGTATGCAATCTCACCATCGGTAAGAAGAATTACGAAGCGGTTTCCGCCGATCTGCAGGTCACTCTCGCCAAGGCTGAAAAGCTGCGCGCCGAACTGACCGCGGGCGTCGATGAAGACGTCGTCGCCTTCAATACGCTGATGGGGGCTTATGGCCTGCCGCGCGGCATGGATGAAGAGAAGGCTGCGCGCTCGGCGGCGATACAGGCGGCGCTGAAGGAAGCGACGCTGGCGCCGCTGAAGACATGCAAAGTCTGCTACGACGTCATCGCGCTGTCGAAGGAAGCGGCGGACAAGGGCAACCTCAACGTCATCAGCGACGCCGGAGTCGCGGTTCTGGCCGCCAACGCCGGTCTGCGCAGTTGCGCGCTCAATGTCTTCATCAACGCCAAGGCGATCAAGGACCGCGACTTCGCCGAGAAGCAGCTCGCCGACGTCAACGCGCTGCTCGCCAAGGCCGCCGCAGAGACTGAAGCGGTCTATGACACGGTCAAAGCCAAAATAGGCGGCTGAGCACGCCGCGCCGCAATTGCGAGGAGAGGACTGACATGGACGTCCACGAGTATCAGGCCAAGGAAATTCTGGCGAGCCACGGCGTCGATATTCCGCCGGGCACGGTCGCCTTCAGCCCGGATCAGGCGGTTTACGCCGCGACTGAACTTGGCGGTTCGCATTGGGTCGTCAAGGCGCAGATTCACGCCGGCGCGCGCGGCAAGGCGGGCGGCGTCAAGCTCTGCCGCACCTATCACGAGGTGCAGCAGGCGGCGCGCGATCTTCTCGGCAAGCGGCTCGTCACGGCGCAGACCGGCCCCGAGGGCAAGCCGGTGCAGCGCGTCTATGTCGAAGTCGCCGATCCTTTCGAGCGCGAGATTTATCTGGGCTATGTGCTCGACCGCAAACTGGAGCGGGTGCGCGTCATCGCCTCAAAACATGGCGGCATGGATATCGAAGAGATCGCCAAAAACACCCCCGAAGAACTGCTCCAGGTGATCGTCGAGCCGGCCGTCGGCCTGCAGCAGTTTCAGGCGCGCGAGCTCGCCTTTCAGCTCGGCCTCAATCTCAAGCAGGTCTCGCGCGCGGTGAAGACGATCATGGGCGCCTATCGCGCTTTCCGCGACAATGACGCGACCATGCTCGAAATCAATCCGCTCGTCGTCACCAAGGACGACAAGGTGCTGGCGCTCGACGCGAAAATGTCCTTCGACGACAATGCGCTGTTCCGCCGCCGCAACATCGTCGACATGAATGACCCTTCGCAGAGCGATCCGCGCGAGGCGCAGGCGCTGGAGCACGCGCTCAACTACATCGGCCTTGATGGCGAAATCGGCTGCATCGTCAATGGCGCCGGGCTCGCCATGGCGACGATGGACATGATCAAGCATGCCGGCGGCAATCCCGCGAATTTCCTCGACGTCGGCGGCGGCGCTTCGCCGGAGCGCGTCGCGACGGCGTTCCGCCTCGTTCTGTCCGATCGTCGCGTGAAAGCCGTGCTCGTCAACATCTTCGCGGGAATCAATCGTTGCGACTGGGTCGCTCAGGGCGTCGTCGACGCGGTGCGCGCCGAGAAGATCGAGGGCGTGCCGCTCGTCGTGCGCCTCGCCGGCACCAATGTCGAAGCGGGCAAGAAAATCATCGCCGAGAGCGGCATCCCGATCATCCAGGCCGACACGCTGGCCGAGGCCGCCGAGAGGGCTGTCGCCGCCTACAAGGGCGCAAAGTAAGCGCCGGAGAACGACACATGAGCATTCTCATTGACGAAAAGACGCCGATCCTCGTTCAAGGCATCACCGGCGACAAGGGCAGCTTTCACACCAAGGAGATGATCGACTACGGCAGCAATGTCGTCGCCGGCGTCACGCCCGGAAAGGGCGGCAAGACTCATCACGGCGTGCCGGTGTTCAACACCGTGCGCGAGGCGGTGCGCGAGACCGGCGCGCAGGCGTCGATCACTTTCGTCGCGCCGGCCTTTTGCGCCGACGCGATCATGGAAGCGGCGGACTCCGGCGTCCGTCTGATCTGCTCGATCACCGACGGCATTCCGGCGCAAGACATGATGCGCGTGAAGCGCTACTTCCTGCGCTTTCCCAAAGATCGTCGGCCGATGTTGGTCGGCCCGAACTGCGCCGGCATCATTTCGCCCGGCAAGGCGATGCTCGGCATCATGCCGGGCCACATCTACAAGCAGGGCGCGGTGGGTCTGATTTCGCGCTCCGGCACGCTCGGCTATGAAGCGGCGTCGCAGTTGAAGGCGCTCGGCATCGGCATATCGACGTCCGTCGGCATCGGCGGCGATCCGATCAACGGCTCCTCATTCCTCGACCATCTGGTGCTCTTCGACAAAGACCCGGAGACCGAGGCGGTGTTGATCATCGGCGAGATCGGCGGTCCGCAGGAGGCCGAGGCCTCCGCCTGGATCAAGGAGAATTTCTCCAAGCCGGTGATCGGCTTCGTCGCCGGCCTCACGGCCCCCAAGGGACGCCGCATGGGCCACGCCGGGGCGATCATTTCGGCGACGGGCGATAGCGCCGCTGAAAAGACCGAGATCATGAAGTCCTACGGGCTGACCGTCGCGCCGAGCCCGGCGGAATTCGGATCGACCGTCGCCAAAGTCTTGCAGAGCGCCTGAGCGATAGGGTCGGCGCCGGCGCCATTGCACGTCGACGTCCGTCCGCATGTCGCGACCGCCGTTCGTTCGCGACGCGCGAGCGTCTAAGGAGTTTCGATGACCGCCGAGACCCAGACATTGAGGAGCCCGCCTTCGACCGGGCTGCCGTCTGCTTATGCGACTCGTTCGGTCACCGAAGCGTCCGCTTTTCTGCGTGAACAGTTGCTCACCGTCATTCGCCGTCACACGCCGGAGATCGAGGCGGTGGTGCGCGACTCCAAGGCGGGCGCGGGTCTCGAGCCGCGGCAGATGGCGCGCGCGCTTCAGGCGCAGGGCATCCTGTTTCAGCTCGTCTCCATCGCCGAGCAGGCTTACGCCATGCGCCGGCGCCGGCGGATCGAGCGCGAGAAAGGCCACGACAAGCTGCTCGGCACCTTCGACTACGTCTTGTCGAGCGCCGCGGCTTCGGGAGTCGCCGCCGACGAAATTCGCGCGCAATTGCAGACGCTGCGCATTCGCCCCGTCATCACCGCTCATCCGACCGAAGCGAAGCGGGTTTCGATCTTAGAGAAATATCGCCGCATCTATCTGCTGATGCGCGAACTCGAATCGACCCGCTGGACCGACCGCGAGCGCGAAGCGCTGGTCAAATCGATCTACGATCAGATCGAACTTCTGTGGCTCACCGGAGAATTGCATCTCGAAAAGCCCACGGTCGACCAGGAAGTCGCCTGGGGTCAGCACTTCTTTCACGAGAGCCTTTTCGATCTCGCGCCGGAGCTTCTGTCATCCTGCGAACGCGCGCTGCGACGCCACTATCCCAACGAAACGTTCGAGGTCGCGCCCTTCTTCCAGTTCGGCTCATGGATCGGCGGCGACCGCGACGGCAATCCCTTTGTCACGAACGACGTTACGCGCCGCACGATGCGCGAAAACGCTTCCGCGAGCCTCAATTACTATCGAACGCGCTTCGTCGATCTCGCGCGCATGCTGTCGATCAGCCAGCGCGCCGCAGATATTCCTCAGTCGTTCCGTGAGGAACTGGCTGAACGCCTCGCCGCGCTGCCCGACGGCGCAGCAATCGAAGCGCGCAATCAGAATGAGCCCTACCGGCAGTTCGTTTCGACGATCCTGCGCAAGCTCGACCAGACGCTGCGGGCCGTGAACGCCGAACCGGCGACAGGTCCGCGCTATGCGAGCGCCGACGAACTCATCGCCGACCTGCTGGCGCTCGAAAAGGCGCTCAATGAAGCCAAGAGCGACGCGTTGGCGACCGATCTCGTGCGTCCGTTGCGCCGCGCGGTGGAAACTTTCCGCTTCAGCACGGTGCGCCTCGACATCCGCCAGAACACCACCCGCACCACGCAGGCGCTCGAGGAGCTGTGGCGCGTGAAGACCGGCGGCGAGACGCCTCCCGATCTTGATTCTCCTGAATGGCGCGAATGGCTGCTCGCCGAACTTGCAAAGCCGCGCACGGCTCCTGTCCCGCGCGACACATTTTCCGCCGATACGCGCGATGTCATCGAGATGTTCGAGGTGGTCGCGGAAATGCGCGCACAGCTCGACCGCGAAGCCTTCGGCGGATTCATTCTGTCGATGACCCGTTCGACGGTCGACGTGCTCGGCGTTTATCTGCTCGCCAAGGAGGCCGGGCTGTTCCTCGACGAACCCGGCGTCGAGATTCTGACGCTGCCGATCGTGCCGCTCTTCGAGACGATCGGCGATCTGCGCGCCGCGCCGGCGATCATGCGCGATCTCTTGCAGGTTCCGGTCGTGCGCCGCTCGACGCGCTGGCAGGGCAATCTGCAAGAGGTGATGATCGGCTATTCCGACTCGAATAAGGACGGCGGCTTCCTGTCGTCGAACTGGGAGCTGTTCAAGGCGCAGGCGCGACTCACGCAGGTCGGACGCGAGCAGGGCGTCGCCATCGCCTTTTTCCATGGACGCGGCGGCTCGGTTTCGCGCGGCGGCGCGCCGACCGGCCATGCGATCGCGGCGCAGCCGGCGGGCTCCATCCGTGGCCGCTTCCGCGTTACCGAACAGGGCGAAGTCGTTTCGTTCAAATACGCCAATCGCGGCACGGCGGGCTACCAGATGGAGCTTTTGGCGTCGTCCGTGTTTCAGCACGCGCTGAAGTCCGAGCGCGAGGAAGCGCTTGCCCCGCACGCAGAGTTTGACGAGGCGCTCGAGGAGATTTCCGGCGCCTCCTTCGCAGCCTATGCGAAATTTATCGGCGATCCCGACCTTGTCGCTTATTTCCAGGCCGCGAGCCCGCTCGAAGAGATTTCGCTGCTCAACATCGGGTCGCGGCCGGCGCGGCGCTTCGGCGCCAAGAGCCTCGCGGATTTGCGCGCGATCCCCTGGGTTTTCGCCTGGGCGCAGAACCGCCATTCGATTACCGGCTGGTACGGCGTCGGCTCGGGGCTGAAGAACTTCATTGACGTGCGCGGCGACCGCGGTTTTGAGCTATTGCGCCGCATGTTCGAAGATTCGCGCATGTTCCGGCTCATTATCGACGAGGTCGAGAAGACGCTCGCACTCGTCGATCTCTCGATCGCCAGGCAATACGCCGGACTTGTTGCGGATGAAGCGGTGCGAACCAAAATCTTCAAGGCGATCGAAGAGGAATTTGGTTTGACGCGCGAGATGGCGCTGCGCGTCACCGGCGGCGTCGAACTGGCGGATCGTTTCAAGGAATATCAGGCGCGACTGTCGCATCGCCTGCAGACCATCAACGAGGTCAATCGCGAGCAGGTGGCCCTGCTTCGCCGGTTCCGCGAGGCAAAGGACGAAGCGGAGAAAGAGGCCGTCAAAGTGCCTCTGCTGCTGTCGATCAGCTGCGTCGCAGCCGGCCTCGGGGCCACAGGCTAATTCAACAGGAAGGGGTAAAGTTATGAGCTTCACTTTAATCGAACAGGCGACTCCGCGTCTGCATCGCTCGGAACTCGCCGTGCCAGGCTCCGCGCCGGGCATGTTTGAAAAGGCCGCGCAGTCCAAGGCCGATCAGATCTTCCTTGATCTCGAAGACGCCGTCGCGCCCGACGACAAGGAACAGGCGCGCAAAAACATCATCCAGGGCCTCAACGATATCGACTGGGGCAAGAAGGTGATGACGCTGCGCATCAACGGTCTCGATACGCAATACTGCTATCGCGACGTCGTTGACGTTCTCGAGAACTGCCCGCGCCTCGACATCGTGCTGATCCCGAAGGTCGGCGTTCCGGCCGACGTTTATGCGATCGACATGATGATCACCCAGATCGAGCAGTACAAGAAGCGCACCAAGAAGATCGGCATCGAAATTCTGATCGAGACCGCGCTCGGCATGGCCAATGTCGAAGCCATCGCGCAGTCGTCCAAGCGTCTCGAGGCGATGTCCTTCGGCGTCGCCGACTATGCGGCCTCGACCCGCGCCCGCACCACCGTCATCGGCGGCGTCAATCCGGATTACGGCGTGCTCACCGACAAGGACGCCAGCGGCAATCGCGAATATTACTGGGCCGATCAGTGGCATGCGGCGCAGACGCGGATGATGGTCGCCTGCCGCGCCTATGGCCTGCGTCCGATCGACGGCCCGTTCGGCGATTTCGGCGATCCGGACGGCTATATCGCCGCCGCCAAGCGCGCCGCGGTGCTCGGCTATGAAGGCAAATGGGCGATCCATCCGTCGCAGATCGAGCTCGCCAATCAGGTCTTCACGCCGTCCGAGGCGGAGGTGACCAAGGCGCGCCGCATTCTCGACGCGATGGCGCAGGCCGCCAAGGAAGGCAAGGGCGCCGTCTCTCTCGACGGCCGCCTGATCGACATCGCCTCGATCCGCATGGCTGAGGCGCTGATCGAAAAGGCCAACGCGATGGCGGCGTGAGAACTCGAAACGTTGGGCGCACCCTTCTCCCGCAAGCGGGAGAAGGGAGAAACTGCGAATTGTGAATGGACTTCGAAGCCCATGCCCCAGGACCACCGCCAGCTTCTTCGCGCCATGTTCGACGCCGCCGTCGGCGCCGCGTCGCCCGCCGTTTGTCTGCCGCCGCATCTTGCGAAGATCGCGCCGCCCAAGGGCCGCACCATCGTCGTCGGCGCGGGCAAGGCGGCGGCCTCCATGGCGGCGGCGGTCGAAGCGCATTGGCAGGGTCCGCTCGAAGGACTTGTCGTCACGCGCTACGAACATGGCGCGCCGACGAAACAGATCGAGGTGATCGAAGCCTCGCATCCGGTGCCTGACGCCGCCGGCCGCGAGGCGGCGAAGCGCATTTTGCAGCGAGTACAGGGGCTTTCCGAAGATGATCTCGTTCTTGCGTTGATCTCCGGGGGCGGCTCGGCGCTGATGGCGCTGCCGGCCGAGGGCGTGACGCTTGAGGAAAAGCAAGCGGTCAACAAGGCGCTGTTAAAGAGCGGCGCGAATATTTCCGAGATGAATTGCGTGCGCAAACATCTCTCCGCGATCAAGGGCGGGCGTCTCGCCCGCGCCGCGGCGCCGGCGCGCGTCGTCGCGCTGATGATTTCCGACGTGCCCAATGACGATCTTTCGGTGATCGCCTCTGGCCCGACCGTTCCCGACCCGACGACGCGCGAAGATGCGCTCGCCGTCATCGCCAAATATAAGATCGACGCGCCGGCGGCGGTGCTGGCGCATCTGCAAACGCCCGGATGCGAAACGCCCAAGCCCGGCGACGCGATTTTTGAAAAAGTGCAGAACATTCTCATCGCCACGCCGCAAGGCTCGCTCGACGCGGCCGCGGCGGTCGCCAAAGCGGCGGGGTTCACGCCCTGCATCCTCGGCGATCTTGAAGGCGAGTCGCGCGACGTGGCGCTAGTGCATGCCGGCATCGCGAAACAGATCGCGCTTCACGGTCAGCCGTTCGCCCCGCCGGTCGCGATCATCTCCGGCGGCGAGACCACCGTCACCGTGCGCGGCAAGGGGCGGGGCGGACGCGACGCCGAGTTCCTGCTCGCGCTGACGCTCGCGCTCGAAGGCTTTGGCGGCATATCGGCGATCGCCTGCGACACCGACGGGATCGACGGCAGCGAAGACAACGCCGGGGCGATCATGACGGCCGATTCCTTCGAACGCGCGAAAAAGGCGGGCGTCGATCTGAAAGCGCTCTTCGCCAACAATGACGCCTACACAGCTTTCGAGAAGCTCGGCGATCTCGTCGTGACCAAGCCGACGCGCACAAACGTCAACGACTTCCGCGCGATCCTCGTGCCGAGGCGCGCATAACCACGCATCTGACCGAATGTCATTCCCGACGCGCGCGACGCGCGCGATCGGGAATCCAGAAAGAACTAATCATTCGCGACGTTGCTCTGGATTCCGGTCAGGCCTTCGGCCTGCCGGGAATGACGCCGTCCAAGCGAACGGATAACCGGATTTCCTATGACTCAGCGAACCTTCTCCGCGAGCCAGATTTTGATGAGCGACTGATAGGGCACGTCGCGTTTATTGGCGGCGATCTTGATCTGCTCCAGCAGACCGACCGGAAGCCGCAGAGAGATCGAGGTCGTCGAAGGCTTGAGATTGGGCATCCGAACGCGCTTCGCCTTGCTCCAGTCGACATGTTCCGCCGAGTCGTGACGTTCCCAATAGGCGCGTTCCTCCGCTTCCGTTGCGAAGGTCGGCAAAGGCTTAGTCGTCTTGCGCATAGCGGTGTCGTTCCTTTCGGCTCATGTCGCGCGCGGAGATGATTCGAATGCGCGTCCCGCCTGCGCGGAGCGTGAATGTGACATGCAGCAACCGCGTTGCGTCCGTTCGACCGAGCGCATGATAGCGCGGCTCCCTTTCATTGTGCGCTAAGTCGTCCGTCACGATCAGCGGATCGTTGGCGAAAATCTGCTCGGCCTCCGCCTGGCTGACGCCGTGCTTTTCGACGCTCTTGCGCGCGTTGCCATGATCCCATTCGAACCCGACGACATGCTCGAAATTGACCATCCGTGTATATTTCCATAATATACAGCAAAGTCAATCAAGCGAACATGCGGAGTGTTGCGCTAACGGGGCAACCCGCCTAAAGGAACGCCCATGAACAAGCCTGTAAGCCCGCAACTCTTCGATCCGCGCGGCGCGGCGGCGATGTTTGAGCGCTATCGTCGCGACGATTCGCCAAAGCCGACGCAGTGGAACGACACGCTCGACCTTATTCTCGCGCATCGCTCGCATCGCAATTACCTGCGCGAGCCGCTGCCCGAGGGCGCGTTGGAAATTATCGTGGCGGCGGCGCAGTCGGCGTCGACTTCTTCTAATCTGCAAGTCTGGAGCGTCGTCGCCATAGAGGATCAGGCCCGCAAGACGCGTCTTGCGGATCTCGCCGGCGGTCAGAAACATATTCGCGACTGCCCGCTGTTCCTCGTCTGGCTCTGCGATCTCGCGCGGCTGGAACATCTCGGGCGCGAGAAGGGACGCGACGCTGCGGCTCTGCCTTATCTCGAAATCTTTCTCACCGGCGTGGTCGACGCCGCGCTCGCCGCGCAGAATGCCGTCTCTGCGCTTGAATCGATCGGTCTGGGCTGCTGCTATATTGGCGCGATGCGCAACAAGCCGGAAGAGGTCGCCAAGGAATTGAACCTGCCGCCGAATGTCTTCGCGGTCTTCGGCATGGCCGTCGGCGTTCCCGATCCGGCGGCCAACGCCGCCGTCAAGCCGCGCCTCGGTCAGGGAGCGGTGCTTCATCGCGAGCAATATCAGTGGGGCGACGCGCAGCGCGAGGCGATCGAGACGCTCGATGAAAAGTTCAAGGAGTTCCAGAAGGAGCAGGGCCTGCCGGATCAGGGCTGGATTCGACAGGCGTTGTCGCGGGTGCGTGGGCCGGAGGCGTTGAGCGGACGCGACCGCATGCGCGAGGCTTTGAATGCGTTGGGCTTCGCCCTTAAGTAGAGCGACGGCAAAGGGGCAGGCTTATGGACGCTCATGTGACCAACGCCTATTCGGGCGAGATTTTCGATCTCTGGGACACCTACAAGAAAGTCGTCGTCGAAGATTTCATGTTCCATGCCGCGTTGAGCCAAGAGGTCGAACGCGCGTTGGGCGCGCGCTTCCGGGGCGGCGACTTCTCTCTGCTCGATCTTGGTTGCGGCGATGCGCATGTCTTCGCGCCGATTCTGCGTCGCATCCCGCCGGCGAGCTATAAGGGAGTCGATCTTTCCGACACAGCGCTGGCGCTTGCCGCCGAGAATCTGAAATCCCTGCCATGTCCGGTGCGACTTGCGCATAGCGACATGCTGTCAGCGCTCTCCGACGGCGGAACTTACGACGTCATCCACAGCAGTTTCGTTCTGCATCACCTGTCGACCGAGGACAAGGCGGAGTTTTTCCGCCGCGCGTCGCACGCGCTTGCGCCCGGCGGCGTGCTGTTGCTCGTCGATACGATGCGCGAGGAGGACGAAACCCGCGAAGACTATCTGAAACATTATTTCGATTGGATCGAGAACGACTGGACCGGCCTTTCGCGCGCCGAAAAAGAGGCGGTTTACGAGCATATCTCGACCAGCGACTTCCCTGAGCCATTGTCGCTTCTCGATCGACAGGCGCGCGAAGTCGATCTCAAGCGCCTGTCCGGCGAAGTCCCGCATCGCTGGCACCATCTCATGCGCTTCGAGCGGGTCTAAACATGTCCGAAGCGGCGCTCGCAGCCGCACGAAAGCCGCAAGCGCCGCGCGAGGTCTTCGACGCCGATCGCGTCGTCGCGAAGGCGGCGCGGCGACTGGTCCCCTTTCTCGTCACGGCCTTTATCGTCGCTTATCTCGACCGCGTGAACATCGGCTTCGCGGCGCTGACGATGAATGGCGAACTCGGCTTCACCCCGGAATTCTTCGGCTGGGGCGCCGGCGTCTTCTTTATCGGCTACTGCCTGTTCGAAGCGCCGAGCAATTACATCATGCACCGCGTCGGCGCGCGCATGTGGATCGCGCGGATCATGGTCAGCTGGGGCCTTGTATCGGCGCTCACCGCCTTCATTTGGAATGAGGCGAGCTTCGTCGTTCTGCGGCTGCTGCTCGGCGTGATGGAAGCCGGTTTTGCGCCGGGCGTCATTCTCTATCTCACCTATTGGATACCGGCCGCGCAGCGCGCGCGCGTTCTCGCCGGCTTCCTGATTGCGGTGCCGGTGTCGAGCGCGATCGGATCGCCGATCTCCGGGCTCATCCTGGCGACGATGGACGGCGTCGGCGGGATCAGCGGCTGGCGCTGGCTGTTCCTGATGGAGGCGCTGCCGTCGGTCATCCTCGGGATTGTCTGCGTCTTCTATCTGCCTGACGGTCCGGAGTCGGCGAAATGGCTGACCTCCGGCGAAAAGGCGTCACTGCGCGCCGCACTTAAGAACGATGCCGGACGTGATCACGGCGACCATTGGCGCGCGCTTACGGACAAGCGCGTGCTCATTCTCGGCGTCGCCTATTTCGGGATCGTCCTTGCGCTCTACGGCTTGAGCTTCTGGCTCCCGCAAATCATCAAAGCCTTCGGATTCGGCGTCATCGCCACGAGTCTGTTGGCGTCAATTCCCTATATCTGCGCCGCGCTCGCGATGTGGGCGTGGAGCCGCAGCTCCGATCGCCGGCGCGAGACCGTCGGCCACACGGCGCTTGCCGGCGTGATTGGCGCAATCGGACTGGCCTGCGCCGCCTATGCGCCGACGCCATTGCTGTCGATGATCGCGCTGTCGGTCGCCGCTATCGGCGCGGTTGCGGCTTTGCCGACCTTCTGGAGCTTCACGACTCTGGCGCTCGGAACGGGCGACGCCGTCGTCGGAGTCGCGGTGATCAATTCGATCGGCAATATCTCGGGCTTCGCCGGTCCCTACCTCGTCGGCCTCATCAAAGGCGCGACCGGCGAATTTACTGACGCGCTGCTCGCGCTCGCCTTGGGGCCGCTCGTCACGGCTTTGCTCATTCGCCGCATCGCCAGGATCAGATTTTCTCGCGCTTGATGTCGAGTCCGGACTGGGGATCAGAGGGTCCCTAAGAGTCTCGTCATGACTTCGCCAGCCTTGCCGGGAAGCTTCGCCTGTTTGGCGGCGTCTAGATTGGCGGGCTCTCCGACGACCACGACGCCGACCATTCCCAGCGTGTAATGCGGATCGCAGCGAAAACCGTAGACGCCGGGCGTCGACAGCGTGATCGCCAATTCCTCATTGATCTTGCCGCGGAACGGCTCTGCGCCGGTTGGAATCAACTCCTTTATGGTGACGGCGTTATGCCCCTTGTCGGCCGCGACGAATTTGATCGTATCGCCCGGTTTGATCCGCACGACCTCCGGCTCGAACACCATGTAGCGATCCGCGCCCTTGTTGAGCATTTTGATCTCGACGGTTTCGCCCGCCATCGAAAGATTCGAACCTGCGATTGAGACCGCAAGAGCCAATGTGGCCGCCCGTAAGGCGCAATGCGGCGTGAGATATGCGTGTGTCACGATGCTTTCTCCCTGGAACTATTGTTATCTGCGCGCCAATGCGGACGTTTGCTCTGGCGTTTCTCTGGGAAGAGAACAGGTGACATCTAGCTGTGCTGATTTCGACCATCAATAATGAGTGTCGAATCTACAGATGGAAGATTTCCATTCTGACGAATACTGGAGAGTGGAATTATATTAGTTTGAACGCTCTTCCTCGCGCTTGATTTCAAGCGCAAGCCACTCGTCTTCGGACTTAGCGATGTCGGCTTGAAGCGCAGCGAAAGCCTCGCTCGCCTTGGCGAATTTCGCCGGGTCCCGAGAATAGAGTTCAGGGTCGTCGAGCACCCTCTGCAGCTTCCCGCATTTCTCCCGCAATTCGTCGATCCTGGCGGGCAGGGTCGCGAGCGCATGCTGCTCCTTAAAGGAAAGCTTCTGTTTGCCCGCCGCCTTCTCGCGCGGCGCCGGCTTTTCCTTCGATTCCCGCGCTGACGCCGTTGCGCCCCGGGTCTCGACGCCCTTGCCGCGTTGCGCGACCATGTCGCTATAGCCGCCGGCATATTCGATCCAGCGGCCGTCGCCTTCGCTCATCAGCACGCTCGTCGCGACGCGATCGAGAAAATCGCGATCGTGGCTGACGACGATGAGCGTGCCGGGATAATCGGCGAGCATTTCTTCCAAGAGATCGAGCGTTTCAAGATCGAGGTCGTTTGTCGGTTCGTCGAGCACGAGAAGATTGGACGGCTTGGCCAGCGCGCGAGCGAGCAACAGGCGTCCACGTTCGCCGCCCGACAGCCGGCCGATCGGGGTGCGCGCCTGTTCGGGCTTGAACAGGAAATCCTTCATATAGCCGACGACGTGACGCCGCTCGCCATTGATCTCGATCGTGTCGGAGCCGCCGCCGGTCAGTGCGTCCTGCAACGTTGTTGTCGGATCGAGGCTCGCGCGGCTTTGCTCCAGAGTCGCCATCTCGATATTGGCGCCGTGGCGAATTTTGCCGCCGTCAGGCGCGAGCGCGCCGGTCAGAAGATTGATCAGCGTGGTCTTGCCGGCGCCGTTCGCCCCGACGATTCCGAGGCGATCGCCGCGCAGAATGCGCGTCGTGAAATTTTCGACGATGACGCGCGCGCCGAAGGATTTGCCGATCTTTATCGCCTCGATGACGAGCTTGCCGGAAAGCTGCGCTTCGCTCGCTTCAAGCTTCACGTCGCCTGTCGGCATCACGCGGTTGCGCCGCTCGGCGCGCAGATGAAGCAGGCCGGCAAGACGTTTCACATTGCGCTTGCGCCGGCCCGAGACGCCGTGGCGCAGCCAATGTTCCTCGGCGACGATTTTGCGCGCCAATTTGTGCTGCTGCTTTTCCTCTTCCTCCAATTCGCGGTCGCGCCAGGCCTCGAATTCCTTGAAGCCGCGCGCCAGATGGCGCGTTTGGCCGCGGTCGATCCACAGCGTTTCTCGGGTCAGGTCCTGAAGAAAGCGGCGGTCGTGGCTGATGAGAACCAGCGCCGAGCGAAGCGCGGCAAGCTTTTCCTCGAGCCAGAGGATCGTCGGCAGATCGAGATGGTTCGTCGGCTCGTCCAGGAGCAGAATGTCGGGCTCGGGCGCGAGAACGCGGGCGAGCGCGGCGCGGCGCGCTTCGCCCCCGGAGAGGCGCGCCGGGTCTTCATCGCCCTGCAGTCCCAGATCATTGAGCAGCGTCCTGGCGACGTGAAGATCGTCCAGCGGGCCGAGTCCGGCTTCGACATAGGCGAGCGCCGTGGCGAAGCCGGAGAAATCCGGCTCTTGCGGCAGATAGCGTAAACTCGCGCCGGGCTGCAGAAAGCGCGTCCCGCCGTCTGGTTCGATGTCGCCAGCCGCGATCTTGAGCAGCGTCGATTTGCCGGAGCCGTTGCGGCCGACGACGCAAAGCCGCGCGCCCGGCGCAACCGAGAGATCGGCGCCCTCCAGCAGCGGCTTGCCGCCGAGAGTCAGCGTCACGCCTTGCAGGGCGAGGAGGGGCGGTGGAGGCATTTGAAGCTTAGGGGCGTCTTACGGACATGAGATAAGCTTCTTCCACGCCGCCGCGCCCTTTGTCACCCCCTGCGCGGTCTAAGGTTGAAGCCCGGGACAGTCGCGCCGGGCGATGGCGGGCGACGCGCGAACGCGCTATGATTTGGCGTTTATCCCCGAGGCCGCCGATGAAGCCCTATATCGTCATTGTCCATAAGGACGAACACAGCGCCTATGGCATGAGCTTTCCCGACGCGCTGGGATGTTTTTCGGCCGCCGACGAGATCGACGATATTTTCGCCATGGCCAGCGAGGCGTTGGCGCTTTGGGCGGAGGGGATGCGCGAGGACGGAAGCGCCATGCCAAGTCCGCGTCTTCTTTCCGAATTGAAGGCCGATCCTCAATGGGCGGATGATTTCGCGGACGCGGCGTTTATCTTCGCGATCGATCCGCCGTCCAGCCGACGGACTCAAGCGGCCTGACGCAAGGGATGGTGCTCAATGAGCGCGACCATGTAGAGCGCAATGTCTTCCGCGATTTCGGGATCGCGCTTCAACTCGGTCAATGCGCGTGGCGGAGGAACCTCGTCGCCATGTTCTTTGGCGACATCGATCCACAGAGCGAGCGCCTCGGCGGCGTTCGTCATCGCCTCATCCAACGAATCGCCGGCGGAAACGCAACCGGGCAAGTCCGGAAACCAGACGCCGATCGCCTTCCCTTCTTCCTCCTCGACAATGGCGACGTAATGCGTCACTCGCGTTCCATTCGATCTGAATAGACTAATTTCCACAACTGTGGTTCTCACCCCGCCTGCACAAAACTCTCCAGCACCATCTTCCTGCCGGCCTTGTCGAAATCGACCGTGAGCTTGTTGCCGTCGACCGCCGCTACGGAACCCGGTCCGAACTTCAAGTGAAACACCCGCGCGCCCACCGCAAAGCGCGCGCCGCCGGACGAGCGCGCGATCACTTCGCCGTCGATCGTCATCGGCTGTTTTGCGCGCGCGCCGCGCGATTCGCGCATCGGTTCGCCGCGTGTGGCCTCGCTGCGCGCCGCTTGCGCCCGCTTCCAGCCCGGCGTCGAATAATCCGAGCCATAGACATCGAGATTGGCGAAGCGCGAAACGCCATAAGAGCCATATTGCGAACCGCTCGGCGCCTCGACCACTTCGACATTGTCGGATGGGAGATTGTCGATGAAGCGCGAGGGCACGGTCGGCTGCCACAGACCGTGAATGCGCCGGTTGCTGGCGAAAAAAATCTTCGCCCACCGCTTGGCCCGCGTCAGGCCGACATAGGCGAGGCGGCGCTCTTCCTCCAGTCCCGCGCGCCCCTGTTCATCGAGCGTGCGCTGGCTTGGAAAAAGTCCTTCCTCCCAGCCGGGCAGATAGACGGTCTCGAATTCGAGGCCCTTGGCGCCATGCAGAGTCATGATCGACACGCGCTCTTGATCGACGGCGCTGTCGGTCTCCATGACGAGCGACACATGTTCGAGGAAAGAGGCGAGATCGGGAAAGGCCTCCATCGCCCGGACAAGCTCTTTCAAATTGTCGAGCCGCCCGGCGGCCTCGGGCGCCTTATCGGCGCGCCACATTTCAGTATAGCCGGATTCATCGAGCACAAGCTCGGCAAGCTCATGCTGCGGCTTTGAATCGATCAGCGTGCGCCAGCGGTCGAAATCCGCGATGAGGCCGCGCAGCGCGCCGCGAGGCTTGGGCTTTAATTCCTCGCTCTCGGTCAGAAAACGCGCCGCCTGCATCAGCGGCGTGCGCTCGCGCCGCGCATATTCATGCAGCATTTGCAGCGTCGCGTCGCCTAAGCCGCGCTTCGGCGTATTGACGATGCGCTCGAAAGCGAGATCGTCGGCGGGCTGCGCGACGCAGCGGAGATAGGCGAGCGCGTCGCGAATCTCGAGGCGCTCGTAAAAGCGCGGGCCGCCGATGACGCGATAGGGCAGGCCGATCTCGACGAAGCGCTCCTCGAATTCGCGCATCTGAAACGAGGCGCGCACCAGAATGGCGATGTCTTCAAGCGAATCGCCCTTGCGATGCAATTGCTCGATGTCCTCGCCGACGACCCGCGCTTCTTCTTGGCTGTCCCACACGCCGGTCAGCGTCGGCTTTTCGCCGTCGCCGCCGTCGGTGAACAGCGTTTTGCCGAGCCTTCCGTCATTATGCGAGATGAGATGCGAGGCGGCGGCGAGAATATGTCCGGTCGAGCGGTAATTGCGCTCCAGGCGGATCACTTTCGCGCCAGGAAAATCCTGATCGAAGCGCAATATGTTCTCGACCTCGGCGCCGCGCCAGCCATAGACGCTTTGATCGTCGTCGCCGACGCAGCAGAGATTTTGCTGACCCGGCGCGCGCGCCTGCGAGATCAGCCGCAGCCAGAGATATTGCGCGATATTGGTGTCCTGATATTCGTCGACGAGAATATATTTGAAGCGGCGCTGATAATCGGCGAGCACATCCGGATTGTCGCGAAAGAGCCGCAGGCTCTCCATTAAGAGATCGCCGAAATCGACGCCGTTCAGGACCTTGAGCCGCTCCTGATAAAGCGCGTAAAGCGCCGCGCCTTTGCCGTTGGCGAAGCTCTCGGATTCGCTGGCAGGAAGCTGCGCCGGCGTCAGCCCGCGATTCTTCCAGCCGTCGATGCGCATCGCGAGCGCGCGCGCCGGCCAGCGCTTGTCGTCGATATTCTCGGCCTGCAGCACCTGTTTCAACAGGCGGATCTGGTCGTCGACATCGAGAATGGTGAAGTTCGGCTTCAAGCCGACGAGTTCGGCGTGGCGGCGCAGAATTTTGGCGCTGATCGCGTGAAAGGTGCCGAGCCATTGCATGGCCTGCGCGCCTTCGCCGACCAGCGCCTCGACGCGTTGGCGCATTTCGCGCGCCGCCTTGTTGGTGAAGGTGACGGCGAGGATTTCCCACGCGCGCGCCTTGCCGAGCGCGAGAATATGGGCGATGCGGGTGGTAAGCGCCCGCGTCTTGCCGGTGCCGGCGCCGGCGAGCACCAGCACCGGCCCGTCGAGCGTCTCGACGGCGGCGCGCTGTTCGGGATTGAGCGCATCGAGATAGCGGGGCCGTCCCGCGCTCGCCGCCGCGCGCGCGGCGAGCCCGCCGGACTGGGGCGTATAATCGTCGGGCTGGGGCGCCGGGCTGCTTTTCATGATTCTGCGATCATATAGGAGAACGGAAGGCGAATCACTGTTTCGGCGGCGCTATCGCGCGCCAATCCCCTGGCCCCTCATCTCACTTCTCCCCGCAAGCGGGGAGAAGGGGCGGCAACGTCACGCTCTCCGTCGTCCATGGTTGGCGCGGCGCCAATGACCCCTCTCCCCGCTTGCGGGGAGAGGTGAGGTGAGGGGCTTGGGGGCGTTTCACGCGCATCCAAAGCCCGCTCCAGCACAAACACCCTGAGCGCCGAGGAGAGGTTCGCTTCGCCCCGTCCGGCGTCCACGCGCGCGATGAGCGCCGCGAGCGACACGCTCTCCTGCGCGGCGATGTCATTCAGCGCGCGCCAGAAGGCGTCTTCAAGCGAGACGCTGGTGCGATGGCCGGCGATAACGACCGAATGTTTGACGATGCGCACGGACTGCGTCGCAGCGCGCGCTTCGCTCACGCTCTATCGTCCGTTTCGCTTTCGCGTCTATGCGCGTCGAGCCTCGCCGTCTCTATACGAGCCTTCGCGGCGCTAATTTCGCGTTCGGATTTCAAACGCCCATGCGCGATGCGGTTCTGCTGCGCCTGATCGTCCTTCGCGCGCTTGTCGCGGGCCTTGCGGACGCGGCGCAGATTGACGATGTCGCCCATCAGGGCTTTTTGCGGAAGGCGTCGATCGAGACGATCTTGTCGTCGCCTTCCTCTTTCGTTTCGACGGTCCTGAGCTTTCTTAGCTTCTCGCCGCTCGCGGCTTTTGCGGGCTCCGACTTGGTCGATTCAAACTTGCCCGACTCAAACTTGCCCGTTTCGAATCTGGCGGGCTCGATCTTGCCGGACTCCGCTTTGACCGGCTTGGTCTCCTTCGCCGGCGCCGGCTTCTTGGCGACGAGGGTCGGTCCGACAGAGGGCGCCTCGTCTTCAGTCTCCTCATCCGCATCTTCGGCTTCCTCGAAGCGCAGGCCGAATTCGACCGCGGGATCGAAGAAGCCGGTGACGGCGGCGAAGGGCACGTAAAGATGCTCGGGGATCGAGCGGAAGGACAGTGTGACGCCGAAGCCTTCATCGTCGACTTCGAGATTCGAATATTGATGCTGCAGGATGATCGTCAGCTCTTGCGGCCATTGCTCGGCGAGGCGGCGCGAAATCGTCACGCCTGGCGCGTCGGTGCGAAAGCTGATGGTGAAGTGATGATCGCCTGGCAGATAGCCGTTTTCGGCGACGTCGGTCAGCACTTTGCGCATGACGCCGCGCATGGCGTCCTGGACGAGAAGATCGTAGCGAATGATGTCCTTGGCCATTGCCTCGCGCCAAACCGCTAGCTGCATGGTCGTTGGGCTGCCGCTTCAGACCATCATGTTGCCGCGCTTTACGTCGTCGCGGCGCGGCGCGAAAAGAATTAAGTGGAGGCTTCTGTTGCCAGGCGCCTCCTGACCCCGCCTAGAAGTGCAAACCCCTAGGGCTTAATTCCCAGTTTGGGCGCTGCATTACGCAGCGACGGCCACCGGAGCATAGTTGTCGTTGGCAACTATAAGGTTTGACCCGATAACGGCGGTATCATGCCGAGCGAAAAATCACCCTTTACACCCTCGTCGATCCTATTTCGCCCCCGCCGAAACCCGCCGCATTGACGGGCTTGGGTGGAGGCGCCGGGTACCGCCCCCGGGTCCGAATGGTTTATTACGGTGTCCGTTTATCGCCATAGCCGCCGCAAGCGACGGCAAATCGAATATAGGGGTTCGCGGGATTTTGGGAAAGGGCCGCCTGTGCGCAAGTCTCTCGAAGCTTTTGCGCGCGCTGAGGCTTGCTGAACCGTTTCGCTTGCGCCGGATCGGGCGAAGCCGCGACTATGCCTCGCCCACGCGTTTCACCGCGCCGAAGCCTTTCGCGTCCATGGCGAGATGTAGCCTGTTCTGCAGGCCCGCGTCGTCGCCCTTGACCAGAAGCGCGGCATTTTCGGCGATCGCTTCGCAGAGCGCGGCGACCCAGGGCTCCTCGCTCTTGGCGAAATCGCTTAGCACATAGGAATGCACCAGCGCCTTGTCGCCGGGATGGCCGATGCCGAGCCGCAACCTCTTATAGTCATTGCCGATATGGGCGGTGATCGAGCGCAAGCCATTATGTCCCGCGACGCCGCCGCCGGTCTTGATCCGGCATTTGCCCGGGGCGAGATCGAGTTCGTCGTGAATGACGACGATTTCGTCTGGTCCGATCTTGTGAAAACGCGCCGCTTCGCCGACCGACCGGCCGCTCTCATTCATATAGGTTTGCGGCGCGAGCAGCATGACGCGTTCGCCGCCGATCGTTCCCTCGCTGAGAAGGCCCTGAAAACGCCCCCGCGCCTGCGGAAATCCATGGCGCCTGGCGATCGCTTCGAGCGCCATGAAGCCGACATTGTGCCGGTTCCTGGCGTAAGCGCGTCCGGGATTGCCGAGTCCGACAAGGAGCAGCATTTTTCGGCCTCTGATACGGCATCGGTTTGAACGGCTCGGCTGTCATTCCCGATGCGCGGCGCGCGATCGGGAATCCAGAGCAAAACCAGCGTTCTTGGATTGGCTCTGGATTCCCGGTCAGGCCTTCGGCCCGCCGGGAATGACAAGGTCTAAGCGAACCGATCAGGCGGAATTCGTATGACATAAAAATGGCCGGACGAACCCGGCCATTAACACGGCAAGCTTCTCGGCGCTTACTTCTTCTTTTCGTCCTTGGCGGGAGCCGCCGCCTTGGCAGGAGCGGCTGCGGGCGCCGCCGCCGCGGCCGGAGCTTCCTCCTCGGCGCCGCCGCCCGCCGGCGGCGACAGGCTCGCCACGGTGAAATCCTTGTCCGGATTTGTCGGCTTGCATCCCTCCGGCAGCGGTATCGCCGAAATATGCAGCGAATCGTTGAAGTCCATGCCGGTCAGATCGGCGGTTATGGCTTCCGGAATATTGTCGGCCGGCACCCACATCTCCACCGTGTGGTAGACGATGTTGAGCGCGCCGCCGCGTTTGATGCCGGGCGCCGCCTCCTGGTTGATGAAATGCACCGGCACGTTGACGCGCAGCCGCGAGCCCGGCTTCAGGCGCAGAAAATCCACGTGGAGCGGCGTATCCTTGACGACGTCGAGTTGATAGTCGCGCGGGATCGCGCGCTCTTTCTTGCCGTCGATGTTGAGCTCGAAAATCGTCGTGAGGAAGTGACCGGAAAAGATGAGATGGGTCACGCTCTTCTTGTCGAGCGAGAGCGGCTGCGGCGCTTCGCCGCCGCCATACAGCACTGCTGGAATACGGCCCTCACGGCGAACGCTGCGGGCGGCCCCCTTGCCTGTCCCGCTGCGCACCGCGGCCGCGAGCTTTTTGGTCTCGGCCATGTCGGTGTCCTTTAGTCAAAAGAAAAAGCGCTGCTTCGCCTCCAGGGGTGTCGGAAACGCAGGCGCCGCGGCGCTTATAGGGGACCGCGCCACGGGAGGCAAGGCGAAGAGCCGGCACATTGCCGACGCCCCCTTTCGGGTCGCGGATTGCGCCATAGGGCTGCGGGTCGCTCGCCTCTGCGCGCAGCGCGCGTTTGGATGGCCGCTGGCGTCGCATCCACGCGATCCGCCGGTGCTCTCATAGCGCGCTTTAGGCCTTGTTCTCCGGCAAATTCAGCCTGATGTGCAGTTCGCGCAGATGTTTCATCGTCGCTTCCGACGGCGCGCCCATCAGCAAATCCTCGGCGCGCTGATTCATCGGGAAGAGCGTCACTTCGCGCAAATTTTCCTCTTCGGCGAGCAACATGACGATGCGGTCGACGCCAGGCGCGATGCCGCCATGCGGCGGCGCGCCATATTGGAAGGCCCGATACATGCCGCCGAATTTCTCGATCAGCACGTCTTCGCCATAGCCGGCGATCTCGAATGCGCGCCGCATGATGTCGGGACGATGGTTGCGGATCGCGCCTGAGGATAATTCCACGCCATTGCAGACGATGTCATACTGCCACGCCTTGATGTCGAGCGGGTCCATCGTATCGAGCGCGTCGAGCCCGCCCTGCGGCATGGAGAAGGGATTGTGTGAAAAGTCGATCTTCTTTTCGTCCTCGTTCCACTCATACATCGGGAAATCGACGATCCAGCAGAATTCGAACACGCCCGTCTTCGATAGGCCGAGTTCGTCGCCGATGCGGATGCGCGCCATGCCGGCGAGCTTAGCGGCGGCGGTTTCTTCGCCGGCCGAGAAAAACACCGCGTCGCCAACCGTCAAGCCACATTTTTCAAAGATGCGATCAATGACATGCGGCATCATGAACTTCGCGATCGGCCCGGTATAACCCCTCATGGACTCCGGATCCTCGCCCGGAATATCCCTCATAACAATGTAACCTAAGCCCGGTGCGCCTTCGCTGCGCGCCCAGTCGTTCAATTTATCGAAGAAACTTCGCGGCAGGGCGGCGGCGCCGGGCGCAGGAATCGCGCGCACGGTCTTGCCCTTGAACGCCTTGAAGCTCACGTCCTCGCGGGCGAATTCTTCCGATACGTCGGCGATGAGCAGCGGATTGCGCAAATCCGGCTTGTCGGACCCATATTTCAGCATCGCCTCGCGGAACGAAATGCGCGGAAATTTCTGCGTGACGGTTTTTCCGTTGGCGAACTCCTCGAACAGCCCGCGCAGCACCGGCTCGATTGCGCCGAATACGTCTTCCTGCGTCACAAAGCTCATTTCGACGTCGAGCTGGTAGAACTCCCCCGGCGAGCGGTCGGCGCGGGCGTCTTCGTCGCGAAAACAGGGCGCGATCTGAAAATAGCGATCGAAGCCCGCGACCATGATGAGCTGCTTGAACTGCTGCGGGGCCTGCGGCAGCGCGTAGAATTTGCCCGGATGCAGGCGCGAGGGCACGAGAAAGTCGCGCGCGCCCTCTGGCGAGGAGGCGGTCAGGATCGGCGTCTGGAACTCGAAGAAGCCCGCCTGTTTCATGCGCATGCGGATCGAATCGACGATGCGGCCGCGCAGCATGATGTTTCGATGCAGCTTCTCGCGACGCAGATCGATGAAGCGATATTTGAGGCGCGTGTCCTCCGGATAGGGCTGGTCGCCGAAAACCGGCACCGGCAATTCGGCGGCCGGACCCAGAACCTCTATTTCGCTGACGTAAATTTCGACCTGTCCGGTCGGCATGTCGGGATTTTCGGTGCCGGCGGGGCGCTTACGCACTTCGCCGTCGAGCCGCACCACCCATTCCGAGCGCAATTTCTCGGCTTGCGCGAAGGCGGGCGAATCCGGATCGACGACGCATTGCGTCAGGCCGTAATGGTCGCGCAGGTCGACAAACAGCACGCCGCCATGGTCGCGGATGCGATGGCACCAGCCGGAGAGGCGGATTTTTTCGCCGACGAGCGCCTCATTGGGCGCGCCACAATTATGCGAACGGTAGCGATGCAAGGGCCGGCTCGTTGGGATTTTGGGTTAATAAGGGCGCGATCCCGGAAGGATCGGGCGTTTCGCGCGCAGAAAGGGCATGGGCCGTCGTCGGCTGTCAAGCCGAACGCCGTAGCGCCGGCTATTTCTTGAAAAACGCGTCGGCGGCGGCGCTCGCCGCCTGTTTCGCCGCGCGGGCGGCCTCGAGCCGCGCGATTTCTTGCCGCAGCCGCTCGATGCGTTCGTCGAGTTCGGCGATGGAGAGAAGATCGAGCGGCTGGCCGATCTCGAAAGCCGCCAGGCGGGGCGGCGCATCGTCTGCTTCGCTTTTCATCACGCGCGACCTTCGCTGGAATTTTTCGATCGCTGACCAAAATAGCGCCCGAGGCGCAAAGCGCCAACTTGTCGGCGTGCGTCATTTGAGCGTAATTTCCCGCGGGCTTGATGGTCCGCGCAGGCGGGGCGTCGGCGGCCGTTCAAAACGCCGGCTGGAAGCGCTCATGACCGCTAAAGGCGCGGCGCGGCCACGCCTGCCTCTCTCGCCGGACGAACATACGCATGACCAAGTGGGTATACAGTTTCAGCGCCGGTCGGTCCGAAGGATCGGCATCGATGAAGGAGCTTTTGGGCGGCAAGGGCGCCAATCTCGCGGAAATGGCCGCGCTCGGACTGCCTGTGCCGCCGGGCTTCACCATCACCACCGAGGTCTGCGCCTATTTTTACGCCAACGGCAAGACCTTTCCCGCCGATCTCGTCGGGCAGGTCGATGACGCGCTCGCCGAAGTCGGCCGCGTCGCCGGGCACGCTTTCGACGACTCTCAATCGCCGCTGCTCGTCTCGGTGCGGTCGGGCGCCCGCGCCTCGATGCCGGGGATGATGGATACGGTGCTCAATCTCGGTCTCAACGACGAGACCGTCGACGCGCTCGCGCGCAATTCGGGCGACGAACGCTTCGCCTGGGACTGCTACCGGCGCTTCATCGAAATGTATTCTTGCGTCGTGCTTGGCGTCGAACATCACGAGTTCGAGGACGCGCTCGAGCGATTAAAGGAGAGCAGGGGGTTCGCGCTCGACACGCAGCTTAACGCCGACGATTGGCGCAAGGTCGCGGCGCAATACAAGACGATCGTCGAAAAATTCGCGGGCAAGAGCTTTCCGCAGGATCCGCGCGAGCAATTGTGGGGCGCGATCAAGGCGGTGTTTTCCTCCTGGATGAACAATCGCGCCATCGTCTATCGCAGCCTGCACAATATTCCCGAAAGCTGGGGCACCGCGGTCAATATCCAGGCGATGGTGTTCGGCAATATGGGCGCGCAATCGGCGACCGGCGTCGCCTTCACCCGCAATCCCTCGACCGGCGTGCGCGAGCTTTATGGCGAATATCTCATCAATGCGCAGGGCGAAGACGTCGTCGCCGGCATTCGCACGCCGCAGCCGATCGCCCAGTCGGCGAGCCACGCGTCGGGCTTCGAGAAAGTGTCGCTCGAAGCGGCGATGCCGGCGATTTTCGCCGAGTTCAAGGGATATTCCGACAAGCTCGAACGCCATTTCCGCGACATGCAGGACATGGAGTTCACCGTCGAGCGCGGGAAATTATGGATGCTGCAGACGCGCGCCGGCAAGCGCACCGCGCGCGCGGCGCTGAAACTCGCCGTCGACATGGCGCGCGAGGGCCTCATCGGCAAGGACGAGGCGATCACAAGGGTCGAGCCGCAGTCGCTCGAACAATTGCTGCATCCGACCATCGATCCGGCGGCGAAGCGCAATATTCTCGCGACCGGCCTGCCCGCGTCGCCCGGCGCGGCGGTCGGCGAAATCGTCTTCGATCCGGAAGAGGCGGCGAAGCTCGCCTCCAATGGGCGCAAGATCATTCTCGTGCGCATCGAGACGAGTCCCGAAGACATCGGCGGCATGCATGCGGCGGAAGGGATTCTCACCGCGCGCGGCGGCATGACCTCGCACGCCGCCGTCGTGGCGCGCGGTATGGGCAAGCCCTGCGTCACCGGCGCCGGCGCGCTGCGCATCGATTATGAGGACCAGAGTTTCACCGTCGCCGGCAAGCGCTTCGGCAAGGGCGAGCGCATCACCATCGACGGCTCGGCCGGCCAGGTCATCGCCGGCGAGGTGAAAATGCAGCGGCCGGAGCTCACCGGCGAATTCGCGGTGCTGATGTCCTGGGCCGACCAGAAGCGGCGCTTGAAAATTCGCGCCAACGCCGAGACGCCGTCCGATGCGCGCGCGGCCCGCCGCTTCGGCGCCGAAGGCATCGGCCTCGCGCGCACCGAGCATATGTTTTTCGAAGGCGAGCGCATCGTCGCGGTGCGCGAAATGATTCTCGCCGACGACACCGAGGGCCGCCGCCTCGCGCTGGCGAAACTTCTGCCGATGCAGCGCGAGGATTTCAAGCAGCTGTTCGAAATCATGTCGGGCCTGCCGGTGACGATCCGCCTGCTTGATCCGCCGCTGCATGAATTCCTGCCGCATTCGGATTCGGAGATCGGCGCCGTGGCGAAGGCGATGGGCGCCGATCCGGTGAAGCTGCGCCGGCGCGCCGCGCAGCTTTCCGAATTCAATCCGATGCTTGGCTTTCGCGGCGTGCGGCTCGCCGTGATTTTCCCCGAGATCGTCGACATGCAGGCGCGGGCGATTTTCGAGGCGGCGATCGAAGCCTCGCTCTCGACCGGCGAACCCGTCGACATCGAGATCATGGCGCCGCTCGTCTTCGCCCGCGCCGAACTCGATCTCGTCAAGGCGCGCGTCGCCGAAATGGCGAAGCTCGTCGAGGACGAGACGGGGATCAGGCCGAATTACCACGTCGGCACGATGATCGAACTGCCGCGCGCGGCGCTGCGCGCCGGCGACATCGCGCCGTCGGCGGATTTCTTCTCCTTCGGCACCAATGATCTGACCCAGACGACGCTCGGCATTTCGCGCGACGATTCAGGCTCCTTCCTCAACGCCTATGTCGAGAAGGGGCTGCTGCCGGCCGACCCGTTCGTCACCATCGATCAGGAAGGCGTCGGCGAGCTTGTGCGGCTTGGCTGCAATCGCGCCCGCGCGGCGAATCCGACGATTACGCTCGGCGTCTGCGGCGAGCATGGCGGCGATCCGGCGTCGGTCGCCTTCTTTGACCAGATCGGCCTCGACTATGTGTCCTGCTCGCCGTTCCGCGTGCCGATCGCGCGGCTGGCGGCGGCGCAGGCGGCGCTCGGCGAAAAGGCCGCGAGCACGGCGTGATACGAATTCCAGCTGATCCGTTCGCTTGGACCGTCATTCCCGGCAGGCCGAAGGCCTGACCAGAATCCAGAGCCGGTTCAAGAATGTTGGTCTCGCTCTGGATTCCCGATCGCGCGCGTTGCGCGCGTCGGGAATGACATCCGAGCGGATCAACCAGATGTCGTAGGGCTCTTCCGGCGATAGGGGCTATCCAGCGCTGCGCTGCAGATTCAGCTCCAGCAGTTTGGCGAGCGCGTCCTCGGTCGAAATATCCTCCGGCCAGCCATAGGCGGCCGCGACCGCGCGATCGAGCTTCTCATGCGCGTTGACGAGCCATTGCGGGCGCTGATTGTAGAGATTGGTCAGCGTGCGCGCTTTGAGCGTCGCGGCGGCTTGCGCGTCCTTGGGCAGGATGCGGTCGGGGTAGCCGGGAACGACTTCCGGCACGATGTCGACGAGGTCGGGCGGATTGAGCCAGTTGCGCCGCGCTTCGTCGAGTTCGCGCGCCGCTTCTGCGATGCGCTGCGCACGCGGATCGTCGGCGTATGTTGCGGCGGGAATGTTCGGCGTCAGTCCTTCGGGAAAGGGGAAGGTTTCGAAGCAAGTTTCATCATTGTAAGTGGGGTCATTCCCAACTCCGTGCCATGAGCAAGTCGCTAGAGACCAGGTTTCATGAAAACTATTTTGCAGCATACCCAGAAAGAAGTCGTCATCGCGCACGAACGCATAAACGCGACTATCCGGGACAGCACCGGTTGGAAGCCACGCAAATAAACGATGCTTAGCGACTCTGGGCGTGGCCAAATAACGCGTCGTCGCTCCGCCGTCATGGCCGGGCTTGTCCCGGCCATCCACGCCACCACGCGCAGCGGCCTTGCGTGGATGCCCGCGACAAGCGCGGGCATGACGCGCTGAGAGAGTATTGATCGCCCCCCACATGGCGGGGCGCGGCTCGACATGGCGCCACCAAGATTTCGCGTAAGACGCGCGACGATTTTTCTCGCGCTCCGGCTTCACATGTTCGAAGACGTAGGCGAACGGCTCCTCATACAGCGCTGCTTCGTGCTCGCTCATCGTCCAGCCGAAATCGATGATCCACATATCGCGCGGGCGACGGGTCACATCGAGACCGTTGACCCACGGCCGCAGCACGTCGCTATTTGGCCTGCCGTTGGCGTTGAGCGGCGCTCGCAGCCATGCGCGGGCGAGTTTGCCGGGAACATCGAACGCGCCGCCCTTAGTATCGCCCATGAAGGCGACGCCTTCATTTTCTGCAAGGCGCTTCGCCTGTGTAATGTCGAATTCTCGCCCCGATAAATCTGCGTTGATCGTCTCGACCGGGACGCCGTCGAGATGCTTCACCACTTCCAAAGCAACCTCATCCTGAGGAGCCGCCGCAGGCGGCGTCTCGAAGGACGAGGTTGCGCCCTCCATCGCCCTCGTGCTTCGAGACGGCCCCTTCGGGGCCTCCTCAGCATGAGGGCTCTGGGGCGGGCCGCCGTCAGTAGGTGGCGAGCCGCTAGAGGGGGCGTGGAAACACACGATGCTCACGCGCACGGCGGCGCCGTCGATCGTCCAAGGCTCGTCGCTCCAGGCTTCGAAAATCGCGCCCGCCTGCGCGATCGGCTCCAATAGGCGGCGATTGGCGCCGCCGCGGATGGAATTTGTCGCGACAAGGCCGACGGCTTTCGCGCGACCGGCGAGAACCCCCGCCCATGCTTTCGCAAACCAGTAGCAGACGAGATCGGCTTCGGCGGGGACGCGGCTGTCATAGGCTCTAAAAAGCTTCTCGACATAGTCGTCGCCGAGGCCCTTGCGCAGCAATTTTCCACCCAAAAACGGCGGATTGCCGATAATGAAATCGGCCTCTGGCCATTCCGCCTCCTCGCCATCATCCGTCAGCACGGCGTCGCGCCGCTCGATCGAATCGAGCTTCCTCAAAATCGGTTGCGGGCGCGAATAGATCGCGTTCTTGATCGACCATTGAATGTCGCCGATCCAGATCGTCGTGCGCGCGAGTTCGGCGGCGAAGGGATTGATTTCGATCCCGTGAAGAATCTCGGGGCCGACGCGCGTTAAGGGCCGGTTGAGGCCGAGCGTCTCGCATTCGTTGATGGCGCGATATTCGGTAGTGTCCTAATTTGAATTTCGGCCCCGGAATCCGGGGCCGTCCTTTTTTCAGCCCTTCGTCGTCGCTTCGACCAACTCTTCCATAGACCAAAGACGGCCATCAACCCCCGCCGCC
>JALHNQ010000033.1 GCA_022843405.1 Methylocystis sp.
CAAATCCTGGCTGTATGCCCGCGCCATTCTCGCCTCCATCGCTATCGCGAGGAAGGAATCATGCTCGGGCCGATTCGGGAATCCCCATCAGAATCGAAAAATCACGAACGCGCTCTAGCTGACGAGTCCTACGTGATGATCTTCACTCTCGACTGGTTTCTTTGTTTAAGCCGGGAGCTCGAAGCTAGCGTTTTAAGCGAAGCGAAGGAGCTTGCAGACAGAGACGGGCAAATTACCGACGCGGACCGCAAGCCGGTCGTTTTCTGCGCGATTCATGTACTGGAAAACGCTCTTGCGACTGCCAATGAAGATACGTTCCTGGCAGCGCTCAAGGCTGCTCAAGACGAAAAGTTCAAAGGCTGGCTATTTAGCCACGTGTGTCGCAGCGTCACGCCGGATAGACCTCCCCGAAAAGACTACCCTTTCAAGCTCGACGGCATATTGCCATGGTGGAGGCGCACTCAAGAGCTAATAAATGCAATGGAGGCAATGCCCTAGCCTCATTACCAAGATCCGCCGTGGGTCAAATCAAGCCATTCATCATCCGCTCGGCGCGGCGACTGCTGCGGGTCGCACGCCGAAATTCAAGCTGAGACTTTGTCCAGGGCGATCGGGTGAAGTTTTTTCCTCACCCTCATCCTGAGGAGCCGCTGTAGGCGGCGTCTCGAAGGACGAGGGTGAGGAAAAGTAGGCGAAAGCGGGTTTCCTCGTCCTTCGAGACGGCCTCTTCGAGGCCTCCTCAGGATGAGGAAACCCTTCGCCCGATGGCCCTGAGACATTACCGCCGTTTCGTTTCCGGCGCCGTCGTCTCCGGCACAATGTAAAATGCTACGGCAACTTGGAATCGGTCATGCCTCGGATGACTAAGGGCGCCAAGGCCGCTTCTCCTCGCAGTCGGATTGACGCCCCCGCCTACGCCGGCAGCATGATCACCTTCGTCTTCACCGGCGTGCGCGAATAGAGGTCGAGCATGTCCTGGCTGAGGAGGCCGGTGCAGCCGCTGGTGATGCCCTGGCCGATCGTCTCGGGGTCGCAGGTGCTGTAGATCGTGTAGACCGTGTAGGCGCCGTTTTTATAGAGATAGAGCACGCGGGCGCCGAGCGGATTTTCCAGGCCTCCCGGCATGCCGCCGGCATATTTGCGCGCCTCCGGCTGGCGCGCCATCATCTCTTTCGGCGGCGTCCAGGTGGGCCATTCGGCCTTGCGCCCGACATAAACCTCGCCGCTCCACAGGAAGCCGGTGCGGCTGACATTGGCGCCGTAGCGCGTGGCGTTTCCGTCGCCTTCGACGCGGTAAACATAGTAATTCGCGGGATCGACGATAATCGTGCCGGGCGCTTCCTTGGTTTCGTAGCGCACGGTCTTGCGAAAATATTTCGGATGGAGCTTGCCGATGTCGACCGCCGGGATTGGGTATTTCTCATGGGGCACGGCGGCGTAAAACCTCGCCGCCTCGGCGCGGCCTAAGTCGTCGGACGCGCAACCGGCGAGCCCTGCCGCGCCAAGACCGGCGGCGGAGCCGACCAGAAACGACCGGCGGTTGAGACGCCCCGGCGCAAGCCCGCGCAGCGCTTCCGCGTTTCCTTCGCCGGAACCGGCGATCCTATCGTCCATGATCATGATTTCAGCCCCCATGACCTGTCGCCCGACCTGAAGAATGGTTCGGCGTAAACCCGCTGAACGTCAGTGCTGAGCAGAGATCGCCGCCGCTTGCTTTCAGAATATGAGACCCTCGCCTATGACCAATGATTCCGGTCATTCTGTGGCAAAAGCTGGCCCCGCAGCGCAGCGCGGGCCGGATTTCTATTCTTCGATGCGGCGCAGAAATTCCGACGTTCTTACCAGACCTTCCACGAGCGCGTCGCGATTATTGGCGTAGCCGATCCGGATATAGCCTTCGCTGTCCAGGGCGCTGCCCGGCGTGAACATGACGCCTGTCTGTTCGAGCAGCGCGACGCAAAAGTCGCGAGACGTCATACGAGTGTCGACGCGAACCCACGCCGTCGTGCCCGACTTCGGCTTCACATAAGACAGGCGCGGCTCGCTGGCGATCCAGGCGTCGAGCAGGGAGAGGTTCGTTCGCAAAATGCCGTGGTTGCGTTTGAGGATCGCCTCCCGGTTTTCGAGCGCAATCGACGCGAGGAGATCATTCAGCATGCCGACGCTGATCGTGTTGTAGTCGCGATGGATGCGCACGCGATCAATCAACTCGACAGGCGCGACGATCCAGCCGACGCGCAAGCCCGCGAGCGACCAGGTTTTCGACATGCTGCCGGTGCTGACGCCTTTCTCGTAGAGGTCCGCGACCGACGCGGTGAATCCGGCGCCATGCTGGTCGGCGCCGCGATAGACCTCGTCGCTCAACACATAAGCGCCGCATGAACGCGCAATCTCGATGATCTCTTGGAGAAAGGCGCGTTCCATCAGCGAACCGGTCGGGTTGTTCGGATTGTTGAAGGCGATGACGCGCGTCGACGGCGTGACCATGCGCCGTAGCTCATCGAGATCGGGCAGGAAGGCGTTTTCCTCGCGCAGGCGCAAGACATCGACTTTCGCGCCGTAGCTCTCGGCGATCGAATAGTGCTGCTGATAGGTCGGCAGCACCGATATCATGTGATCGCGCGGCTCGATGAGCGTTTCATAGACGAGCGCATTCGCGCTGATCGCGCCATGTGTGATCAGCGCATTGGACGCGCATTGGTTCTCGTAAAGGGATGCGACATTGCTGCGCAGGCGCTCGGTGCCGTCGATTTCGCCGTAGGTCAGTTTCATCGGCAGAATCTCGCCGAGCAACGCCTCCTCCTTGCCGGCGATCTTCAAGAGTTCGGCGACGGACAGCGACTCGACGCAGGTTTCGGCAAGGTTCAGCTCGCAGGCGTTCTCATAGAGATACATCCATCGTTCGACTCCGAACTCCCTGATCTGCATGAATGGCGTCCTTATGCCGAAGCTGTGGTCCGGGCCAGCAATTGGCGGAGATGGTTCTTCTTGAGCATAGTATTTTGGCTGCAGGAGCGGAATCTGAGACGTCGCCGGCGGAGGCGGGCGCGGGCGGGGCCGTCGCCTTTCGTTGCCTCCCGCCCGCTGCTGGCCTAAGAGAGAGCGCCATGCAGAATGCGCCCTTGCTCAAACCTGCCGCTGACACGCTCGCCGAACTGCGCGGCGAGATCGACCGCATCGATCGCGACATGCATCGGCTGCTGATGCAGCGCGGCGAGATCATCGATCGGCTGATCGCCGCCAAGCGCGCGCAAGGCGGGGGCTGCGCCTTTCGGCCCGATCGCGAGGCGCAGATGATGCGGGCGCTGGTCGAACGTCACGCGGGGACCTTGCCGCTCGACGCGGTCGAAGGCGTCTGGCGGGTCATCGTCTCGACCTTCACCTATGTGCAGGCCAATTATTCCGTCCACGCCGACGACAGCGGCGGCGACGCGCAAATCCGCGACTCGGCGCGATTCCATTTCGGCTTCACCGTGCCCTATGTCGCGCATCATGGCGCCGGCGCGGTGATCGAGGCGGTCGCCGCCTCGGCCGGCGACCTTGGCATTTTGCGCGCGTCCGGCGGCCTCGCCGACGGCGCCTGGTGGATGCGCCTCGTCGGCGAGGAGGCCCCGAAAATCATCGCGCGCCTGCCTTTCGTCGAGCGGCCCAACCATCCCGCCGGTCTGCCGGTGTTCGTCGTCGCGCGGCTCGCGCCCGACGCGATGGCGCAGGGCGTGACGCTCTATGCGGTCGGCCTCGCGCGCTGGACTCACGCGCTGCCGGCGGCCTTCCAGACGCTCGGCGGCGAAATTCTGGCGAGCGCGCCGCATCCCGAAGGTCTGGCGCTGCTCGTCGCCGCCGCCGGCGACGCCGACGCCCATTCCTTCGCCAAAGCGATGGCCGGCGCCGGGGTTGAGGGCGCGCGCGTCGACGTGATCGGCAGCCACGCCATGCGCTTTCAGCTCAACGACGCCCGCAGCGGCGTCTTCGCGCCCGGCGGTTAATCATGACTCGTCCAATTCCCCGCCCGAGCGTTCTCGCGATCGACGCTTACGTGCCCGGCAAGAGCGCCGCGCCGGGCGCCGCGCGCGTTTACAAATTGTCGGCCAACGAGACCCCGCTCGGGCCTTCGCCGCGCGCCATAGAGGCGCTGCGCGCCATCGCGGGCGATATTGCGCTCTATCCGGAAGGTTCGTCGCGCGCCCTGCGCGAGGCGATCGGCGCGCGTTATGGGCTGAAGCCGGAACGGATCATCGCCGGCGCCGGCTCGGACAATCTTCTGGAGCTGCTGGCGCTCGCCTATGTCTCTCCGGGAGACGAAGGCGTCTACAGCCAATACGGGTTTTTGGAATATAGAATCGTCATTCTCGCCGCCGGCGGAACGCCTGTCGTCGCGCCCGAGACGAACTACGCCGCGGACGTCGACGCGCTGCTTGGCTGCGTGAGCGAGAGAACGAAAATCGTTTTTCTCGCCAATCCGAACAATCCGACCGGCACTTTCGTGCCCGCGAGCGAAGTTGCGCGGCTGGCGCGTTCGCTGCCTTCGCATGTGCTGCTCGTGCTCGACGCCGCCTATGCCGAATATGTCCTGCGTGAGGATTACGAAGCGGGCGTCGCGCTCGTCGATGCGCATGACAATGTCGTGATGACCCGCACTTTTTCGAAGATATTCGGCCTTGCGGGTCTGCGCGTCGGCTGGGTTTACGGGCCAACGCATGTGATCGAGGCGCTGAACCGAATCCGCTCGCCCTTCAACGTCTCGAGCGTGGGCTCGGTCGCGGCGATCGCCGCGCTGTCCGATCGCGCCCATCTCGATGCCGCGGTCGCGCATAATGCGCGCTGGCTGTCGTGGCTCGCCAGGGAAATTACCGCGCTCGGCCTCGACGTTTTGCCAAGCATCGCCAATTTCATCGCGGTCCGTTTTCCGGAGACGCCGGGACTGACAGCCGCCGACGCCGACCGTTTCCTCACCTCACGCGGACTGGTGCTGCGCGCCATCGGCGCTTATGGCATGCCGGAGTTTCTGCGGCTCACCGTCGGCGCGCAAGAGGCCAATGAACGCGTCGTCGAAGCGCTCGCCGAATTCATGCGAAACGCCCGTTCGCAACAAGACGCGCAAAGAGACTCGCAAGCGGACTCGCAAGCAGACGCTCATGGCTGAGGCCATCTGTGAACGGCTGGCGCTAATCGGCGCCGGACTCATCGGCTCGTCGATCGCGCATGCGGCGCGCCAGTTCGGCGCGGCGCGGCATATCGCCGTGATGGATTCATCGCCGCAAGTCGTCAAACGCGCCGGCGAACTCGGCCTTGCCGACATCGTCACGCAGGATGGCGCGCTGGCCGTCGCCGGCGCCGATCTCGTCGTCGTTTGCACGCCGGTCGGCGCTTGCGGCGAGGTCGCGCAAGCCATCGCGCCGCATCTTAAAGATGGCGCCGTCGTTTCCGACGTAGGTTCAGTGAAGGGCGCGGTGGTCGCGCAGATGGCGCCGCATCTTCCCGAACCTGCGCGCTTCATCCCCGCCCATCCGATCGCCGGAACGGAGTTCTCGGGTCCCGATGCGGGATTCGCCACGCTTTTTCAAAACCGCTGGTGCATTCTCACGCCGCCCGAGAACGCCGACGCCGCTGCCGTGGAAAAGCTGACGCAGTTCTGGGTGCGTTTAGGCGCGAATGTCGAGACGATGAGCGTCGCCCATCATGACGCGGTGCTTGCGCTCACCAGCCACCTGCCGCATCTCATCGCCTATAATATCGTCGGCACGGCGGATGATTTCGGCGATGAAACGCGCTCCGAAGTCATCAAATTCTCGGCTTCCGGCTTTCGCGATTTCACCCGCATCGCGGCCTCCGACCCGATTATGTGGCGCGATATTTTTCTCGCCAACAAGGATGCGGTCTTGCAGATGCTCGGCCGGTTCAATGAGGACTTAAGCGCGCTGCAGCGGATGATCAGGCGCGGCGACGGGCAAGGGCTGGAGGAATTTTTCGCGCGCACGCGTGAAATCCGCCGCTCGATCGTCGAACAAGGCCAGGACACCGCCGCGGCGGATTTCGGAAGGCGCGGGCAAGGGCGGTGAGCCCATCTCTCCTGACGCCGGGGAGCATAGATGACCGAATCCGATACTGACGCGCTGCGCTCTGCTTTCGAAAACGCCGTTCCAAGCTATGACGCGCTGCGACGAAAGCTCATTCCGCATTTCGACGCCTTCTACGGGACGGCGCTCGACCTTCTCGAAGAGGCTGTCGGCGCGGGCGAATTCCGCTGCGTCGATCTTGGCGTCGGCACCGGACTCTTGTCGGAAATGATTCTCGCACGGTTTCCCGGAGCGCAAATCGAAGGCGTCGATCTCGCGCCGAAAATGCTCGACGCCGCGCGCGAGCGGCTTGCGACTTACGGCGCGCGCCTGCGCTTAACGCTCGCTGACTATGCGACCGAGCCGCTTCCGGCGCCGCTCGACGCGGTCGTCTCGGCGCTGTCCATCCACCATCTCGAAGATGAGGCGAAACGCCGGCTCTTCCGGCGAATTTATGATGCGCTGCGGCCCGGCGGAATTTTCCTCAACGCCGACCAGTCGCTTGGCGAAACGCGCGACATCGAGGACGCCTATCAGCGCCGTTGGGAGGCGGATGTTCGGCTTTCGGGAATCGCCGAAGACGATTTCGCGGCGGCGAAAAAGCGCGCCGAACTCGATCGTAGCGCGACCTTCGCCGACCAGATCGCCTGGCTCGAAGACGCGGGGTTCCGCTATGCTGACATCGGCTGGAAGCGCCATCGCTTCACGGTGTTTTACGCCCAGCGCTAGCATCGCTTTGCGGCGCATGGCCGATGCGCAAGGCTTCGTCGGCGTTGCGCGAAATGACCTGCTGCAGTTTGCCGGAGAGCGCGGCGAGCAGCCAGGGCAGCTGAATGTCGATGCGCAGCAGATCTTTGAGCACCGTGATCTGCGCCGTCGCCGTCTGACCGAGCGCCGCGACGCGGACGCTCGCGACATCGCCGGCCCATGAGACGTCCGAATGCGCGACCTTGTCGACATACTCGCGCTGCATTTTCGTCAGCTGTTCGGAGATGCGGGTTTTTGCCGCTTCGACGCCGAGATTATGCGGCACGGTGACGGTGATCGCGTTCGACATGGCTTCCTCCACTCGCCCCAATGTAGGCGCCTCCGGCCGAATGAGAAGCACGGCGAGGCTGGAGGTGATGGCGGGACGTTGTGTAAGGCCAAAACGTCGCTTACGACGGCGCTCGGGTCGGGCGCCGGCCTCAGCCATATTTCGCTCAAACCGTCAGGGATGCGCGCTCGTGAGCGGCATGGACCGAACAGGCTGTCGCTTTGCCGCCGGAGGCTGCATCTCCGATTCAGTTCGCCGAGGCGAGGAGTCCAAGCCGCGTCAGCTCATGCTCGCGAATGTTGCGGGTGACCGGATAGTAGCCGCCCTTTTTCGCTTGCGTCTGCCCGTCCTTGGACAGGACATATTTGACGAATTCGCCGCTGAGCGTGTCGATCGGCTTCTTGGGATCCTTCAGAACATAAATATAGAGGCCTCGCGCGAGGGGATATTTCTTTGAATACGTGTTGTCGAATGTAGCTTCGTAACAGCTCTTGCCAGAAGACAGGGGCACGGCGCGAACCCCGGCCGTCTTGTAGCCAATGCCCGAATAGCCCATCGCATATTTGTCTTTCGCCACTTCGCTGACGACGACTTCCGAGCCGACCTGCATCTGTATGTTGTCTTTGAAGTCGCCGCCGCCCAAGGCGTGCTGTTTGAAATATTTATAGGTGCCCGACAGAACATTTCGGCTCTGCATCGTGATGGGCTTCGCCGCCCATTCGCCAGTGAGGCCAAGCTCGCCCCAGGTGAGAATGCTCTTGCCGCCGCCGCTTTTCGGGTCGGCCGCGAAAATGCGCTCGATCTGCTCCATACTGACGCATTTCAGCGGATTATCCTTGTGGACATAGATTGCCAAGGCGTCGATCGCGACAAGAACCGCCGTTGGCTTGTATCCGTATTTCACCTCGAAGGCGCCGATCTCGTCGGGCGACATCTGCCGCGACATTGGACCTAGCTGCGATTCTCCCGAGAGGAGCGCTGGCGGCGCCGTGTTCGAGCCCTTGCCGACAAGTTCAATCGAAACATTCGGATAAATCGCCTGAAAGCCTTCGGCCCAGAGCTCCATCTCATGTTGCATCGTGTCCGAGCCGACCGATTTTAGTTTTCCCGAAAGTCCATTGACGACCTTGTAGGGAGAGAGCTCCATATCGAGCGCGGTCGCGCCGGCGGTCAAAGCCATAAGAGCGGCGACAGCGGCGGAGAGGGCTCGCAGTTTCATCACTTTATCTCCGTTGCATCAACTCATTGCGGCCTAATCCACTTCGCCGCGCCAAGAGCGCGATCGACATGGAGCGGCTTCGGGAAACGACCCCTTTGGGCCGAAATTCTGTGAGGCGTTCTTAGTTTCGCCGCAATGTCGCCGAACGAAGTGACACGCGCATGACGATCGTGTGACGCAGATGTTGCGCTGCAGCATTAGGGCTGCGAACGCGCAAAAAAAAACCGGAGGACGATGCGTCGCCCCCCGGATCAAAGCTCCCGCGCGCCACGTCCCAAAAGGCGCGGCGCGCGCCGTTTTTTCGTCAGTAGGAGTAGTACATGTCGAATTCGACCGGATGCGGAGTCATTTCGAAGCGCATCACGTCCTGCATCTTGAGGTCGATGTAGGAGTCGATGAAGTCCTTGTCGAAAACGCCGCCGATGGTCAGATAGGCGTTGTCGGCCTTGAGATTTTCAAGCGCTTCGCGCAGGCTGCCGCACACCGTCGGGATCGCCTTCAACTCTTCCGGCGGGAGATCGTAGAGGTCCTTGTCGGCCGGTCCGCCCGGATCGATCTTGTTGGCGATGCCGTCGAGGCCGGCCATCAGCATGGCCGCGAAGGCGAGATAAGGATTCGCCGTCGGATCGGGGAATCGGACCTCGACGCGCTTCGCCTTCGGGCTGGCGCTGAAGGGGATGCGGCACGACGCCGAGCGATTGCGCGACGAATAGGCGAGCAGCACCGGCGCCTCATAGCCCGGGACCAGACGCTTGTAGGAGTTGGTCGACGGGTTGGTGAAGGCGTTCAGCGACTTGGCGTGCTTGATGATGCCGCCGATGTACCACAGGCACTCCTGCGAGAGGCCGGCGTATTTGTCGCCCGCGAAGACCGGCTTGCCGTCCCTCCAGATCGACTGATGGACGTGCATGCCCGAGCCATTGTCGCCGAAGACGGGCTTGGGCATGAAGGTCGCCGACTTGCCGTAGGAATGCGCCACCTGGTGGATGGCGTATTTATAAATCTGCAGATGATCGGCGACGATGACGAGCGTTTCGAACTTCAAACCCAGTTCGTGCTGCGCCGACGCGACTTCGTGATGGTGCTTTTCGACCTTGACGCCCATGGCCGCCATGGCGGCGAGCATCTCGCTGCGCATGTCCTGCGCCGAGTCGACCGGCGGGACGGGGAAATAGCCGCCCTTGGTGCGCACGCGGTGGCCGAGGTTGCCGCCCTCATAGGCGGTGCCGGTGTTGGAGGGCAGTTCGACCGAGTCGATCGAAAAGCCCGTATCATAGGGCTCGGTCGAAAAGCGCACGTCGTCGAAGACGAAGAATTCGGCTTCGGGACCGAAATAGGCGGTGTCGCCGACGCCGGCGGTCTTGATATGGGCCATCGCCTTCTTGGCGATGCCGCGCGGATCGCGGTTGTAGGGCTGGCCCGTCAAGGGCTCCATGACGTCGCAGATGATCGAAAGCGTCGACGCCGCGAAGAACGGGTCGAGCGCGACGGAGCTCAAATCGGGGAGCAGCGTCATGTCCGATTCATTGATCGCCTTCCAGCCCGCGATCGACGAGCCGTCGAACATGATGCCTTCGGTCAACGCCTCCTCATCGACGATCGAAACGTCGAACGTAACATGCTGCCACTTGCCGCGCGGATCGGTAAATCGGAAATCGACGTATTTAACGTCATTATCCTTGATTTGCTTGAGTACGTCCTTGGCCGTCGTCATTTGGTTCAATGCCTCTCTTTGCTGATCTGGCTGTTTAGCCGGTTTCGTATTGGGCGCGGCGGAGCGTTTGAAAATGTTGGCGAGGAAGCTCATGTGGCGGGGGCTCAGTGCTAGATGGCGTCCGCGCCGGTCTCGCCGGTGCGGATGCGGATCGCGCCTTCGATGTTGGAAACAAAAATCTTGCCATCGCCGATGCGGCCGGTTTGGGCGGCGGTGCGTATCGCCTCGACGGCGCGTTCCACCGCGTCGTCCGCAAGGACGATCTCGATTTTAACTTTCGGCAAGAAATCAACGACATATTCGGCGCCGCGATAGAGTTCCGTGTGTCCTTTCTGACGACCGAAACCCTTTGCCTCGGTGACCGTGATGCCCTGGAGCCCAGCCGCCTGCAGGGCTTCCTTCACCTCATCGAGCTTGAACGGCTTGATGATCGCCTCGACCTTTTTCATCAAATCCCCCGCGCGCTTAGCTTAAGCCCTGGCCTCGCTAGCGACTTTGGCTCGGCAGAAGAACCGCCGAGCTTCTATCATTGCCGCGTTGGTCGCGCCATGGCCAAAGTTCCGGCGCCGATTTCAAATTTGGCGCCCATTTGACGTACGTTATGCGTGTAAAGTAATCGATACGCATAATATTTAGGCAATGCCTCGATCGTCGACGATGGCGGGCAAATCTTCCCTTGCGCCCCATTCCGACCAGGACCCGTCATAGACCGTCGCCAACGGACGGCCCGTCGCCGCGAGCGCGAGACTAATGATGCAAGCCGTGAGCCCGGAGCCGCAGGTCGCAATGACGGGCGCATCGGGATCGAGGCCTGCTGACGCAAACGCCGCTTCTAGTTCGGCGCGTTCTTTCATTCTTCCGCCTTCGAGCACATTGCCGAAAGGAAGATTGCGCGCGCCCGGCATGTGCCCGGAGCGCAGGCCGGGGCGCGGCTCGGGCGCCCAGCCGTGGAAACGCTCGGCGCCGCGCGCGTCCACTACTTGCGGCCCACCGAGGTCGAGCGCGCGCCGCACCGCCTCGACGTCGGCGACAAGGCTCGCGTCGAAACGGGGCGTAAACGTCGCGGGCGTTCGCTTGCGCGCTTCGCCCTGTTCGAGCGGCCGGCCTTCGGCCTTCCAGGCGGGCAGGCCGCCCGCAAGGATCGACGTATGTTCGGCGCCGAAGACGGCGAGCGTCCACCATAGGCGTGGCGCGGAGAAAATGCCGACGCTGTCATAGACGACGGCGCGCATGCCGTCGCCAAATCCCAGCCTCCCCATCTCGGCGGCGAAGGCGTCGGCTTTGGGTAGCATATGCGGCAGGTCGGTCGAATGATCGGCGACGGCGTCGATATCGAAGAATTGCGCGCCGGGAATATGCCCCGCAAGAAATTCGGCGCGTGGATCGCGTTCAGTCGCGGGCATGTGCCAGGAGGCGTCGAAGACGAGGAGGTCGGCGTCGAAGAGATGTTCGGCGAGCCAGTCGGCGGAAACGAAAAGTGAGTTGGGATCGACTGTGCGCGCCATGGCTCCGCTCGTTCTTCGCCTGACGCGGCTTGCATCCGGCCGGCTGGCGTTCACAATACGCCGATTCGATTCTCACGCCATCGGCGCTCAACCGTCATGCTCGACATACCAGGCAAGACCTGCGGCTCCTGTTTCTTCTGCTGCAAGGTTCTTGAAATAGAAGAATTCAAGAAGCCGGCCGGCAAGCTTTGCGAACATTGCGCGCACGCCGGCGGCTGCGGCGTTTATGAGACGCGCCCGCAGGTGTGCCGCGATTATTATTGCCGATGGAAGGACGAGCGCGGCTTCTCGCCGCAATTGCGGCCCGACCGCGTCGGCACGCTGCTGATGGACGATCCGGACAGCGACGAATATCTCGCGGTCTGCGACCCGGAAAAGCCGTTTTCCTGGCGCAATCCTCTCGTATTCAAGCATCTTGTCTCTGAGGCCAAGGCGGGACGGCTCGTTGTCGCAAAAGCGGGATTGCGGGCATGGCGCATTTTCGAGGACGGACATTGGCAGGAATGGGCCTGAGCCTCTGCGCCGCCATCGGCCGACAACGCCTTGGAACGTTCGGCCGAGACATCACAACCATCGCGATGTCGCTTGCGCTTTGCGTGGCGCTTGGCGCGCCGGCTCGGTCGGAGACTCTCAGGGCGCATTATGCGCTGAGCCTGATGGGGCTTTCGATCGGGAGCGCCTATGCGTCGGGCGTCGTCGATCCGCAGACCTACCGGGTCGAAATCTCGATGCGGACGACCGGCCTCGCCAATCTCATCAACAACGCCAGGGGCGCCGCCAGCGCGAGCGGCGGCCTGACCCTCGCAGGCCCGTCGCCGGCAAGCTACGCCAACACCACCTCGAACAGCGACGAGACGCGCACGGTTCGCATGTCGCTCGCCGGCAATGCGGTGCGCGCGGTCGAAGTCAGGCCGGCGCCCTGGGACGCCGAAGCGCGCATCCCGGTGACCGAAAGCGCCAAGCGCCACATCGTCGATCCGGTTAGCGCGCTGATCATGCGCGTGCCGCCGGGCGAGGAGCTCACCGGTCCCTCGGCGTGCAACCGGACCATATCGGTCTTCGACGGCGTCACGCGTTTCGACGTGGAGCTCGCCTATGCCGGCGATCACACGGCGCAAACCAGAGGCTACGCCGGCCCCGTCACCGTATGTTCGGCGCGCTATACGCCGATCGCCGGCCACCGTCCCGACAGCTCGTCGACCCGCTATATGGCGAACAATCACGACATCAGCGTCTGGCTCGCGCCGCTGCCCGACGCCCATGTCGTGGTGCCGATCCACATCGCGATCGGGACCGCCGCCGGCAGGCTCGTCATCGACGCTTCGGAATTCGAGATCAATCAGCGCCGCGCCGACTCCAGGCGCTGAATCGCCTGGCCGGTTTCAGTCGACGCGAACTTCCTTCGTCTTCTTCCGGTTCATCCGATCGGACTCATATTCCAGATATCTGACTTCCGCAGGCTCGCCGTTCGCGTTCGGGCGCAGACAAAACGAGGGCCGGGGCGAAAAGCCTCCTTCCGGGGCCTGGAAACAATCGGAAAAGCGCACTTCGCATTGAAACATGGTTTCGCTTTTCGGCGCCGCCCGCGCGACGACGACGCGCGCCTTTTCGATCGCCTGCTTGCAGATGTCCGGCGTAAAGCCCCACGCCTCGCAGTCGCTCTGCGTCGCCATATATTTGCCGTCGGCGGAACAGACGGGCGAGCGCCGGAAGGCGTAAAAGGCTGAAAATCCTGCGGCGACGATAGCGACGGCGATGATCACGAACTTGAACATGGAAAGTTTGCTCGCGAGATGGACGGGCGCCGCGCTCAGATAGATAGTCGTGGGAGCGCGGCTGCGGCAAGCGCAAACTGAGCTTTTAAATTGATGCGTTGATGCGGCGATGCAGCGCATCGCCGGCCATTTCAGTCGCTTGACAGGGCTGTGCGTCTGCAATACTCCCAAACAACCGCATTTCGGAACCGCGGCCGAGAGCTGCGAGCATTATGGCTCTCCGGGCGCGGCTAGGGCCGAATAAGCGATGCAGACGCGTTCCCGCCTAAGTGAGGTCGACGTTGAACTGAGACCGAATTGGGCCGGCGTCAGCCATGCTATCCACTTGACCAATTCTACAACGACCGCAACGCCGCTTGCGCGGATTGCAGCCCTGAATCTCGGCTTGTGGCAAAACCGGCAGTTTGTGACAGAAGGAGGAAAACTATGGGCGCTATTCTTGAACTGACGAGCTATGCAGCGACCCCGGTCGGCATGATCGCGATCATCGTCATTGGCGCGGCCGCTTATTTCGCCGCCCGCTGGGTGTTCAGCGACTAAGATCAGCCGTTACAAATAAAGCAAATCAGCGCGGCGCGCTGGCTCGGCCAGTGCGCCGTTTTTGTTGCTGCGGCGGCGCTCCAAGGCGCTTGCATCCTCCGGCGCCTGCGGTATGGTGATCTAACCACCTCTAACGGGCAGGGCGCAGCGACCCCGCCGGCGGAATTTTGAGCTGCGGCCAAGCTCCTTGCGGGGCGAATCGAACACATGCGCCGCGGTCGCGCGGCGGCGGAGGCGAGATGGCTCCTACCTCTTCGATCAGGGCGGCAAACGACCATAAGGACGGCTTGCGCGCCGCGCGGCCCAATGGCGCCGACGGCGCGCAGGCGATGGCGGAGGCGGAGCGCATCGACGTCGCCGTTGCGGACAAGAGCCCGCTGATCCTTGCCGGTCTGGACAAGCTGCTGTCGGACGACCGCCGCTTCAACCTCGTGGCGAAGCTGACGGACGGCGAAGAATTTCTCGAGGCGGCGCGCCAGCAAAAATTCACTATCGCCGTCATCGGCTGGCAATTGCCGACGCTGCACGCTCGCGACGTTTTGCGCGCGCTCTCGCGCCAGGTCGCCGCGCCCAAAATCGTCGTCTACAGCGGCACCAACGATCCTGCGGCGCCGGCCGAGACTCTCCAGCTTGGCGGCGCCGGCTTCGTCTCGAAGCGCGCGCCGCCTGAGCGGCTTCTGGACGTGCTCGCCGCTGTGGCCGCCGGCGATATGGTGTTTCCTTTCGTCGACATTCGCAAAATGCGTAGCGACCCGCTCGAAAATCTGACCTTGCGGGAGCGCAGCCTGTTGTCGGCGCTCGGCTCCGGCCACACCAACAGCCAGCTCGCCAAGGATTTCGGAGTGTCGATCAACACGATCAAATTCCACCTGCGCAATCTTTTCGAGAAGCTCGAAGTGCGCAATCGCGCGCAGGCCATCGCCCTGTTCCTGGAAATGAAGCACGGCGCTTATCCGGGCGGCGGAGGCGGGCGCAGCATGGAGCCGGCGGGCGCGTCGCGCGGACGGCGCAACCGCTCCGACTAAACCTCGCTGCATTCAGCCGGACTCCTCCCGATACGGTTCGCGTCATGGCCCCGGCAACAGCGCGGCGCTCTTGCCGGCGAGCCAATAGACGACCAGCCCGACCCATTCATGCGCGGAGAAATCGACGACGGCTAACCCCTTCGTTGGCGAGCCCGGGAATTCGAGCCAGGCGGCGCCGCTCGTGCGATAGTCGACGGGATAGGCGATCACATTGAATCCCGCCTCGCGAAATGCGCCCATGGCGCGCGGCATGTGCATCGCCGAAGTGACGAGCAGCCAGCGCTCGCCGGGCTTGGGATGAAGCAATTCGCGCGCGAACATCGCATTCTCATATGTGTTGCGCGAACGGCGTTCGTACAGAATGTCGTCTCGATCCAGTCCGACGTCGCGCCAGAATCGCTGGACGACGTCAGCCTCGGCATAGGGCGAGCCGCGCAGCGCGGCGGAGCCGCCGGCGAAGACGAGACGCGCGTTCGGATATTTCCGTTTGAGCGCGATTGGCGCGGTTAGACGTTCGCCGGCGTCGACCAGCGTCGGCCGGTCGCGATATGCGCTCAACCGCTCGTCGATCGCGCCGCCGAGAACGATAACGCCGTCCGGCGGCGCCATCGTGTCGGGCGGAGGCGGAAAGCGCGCTTCGAGCGGCCCCGCCAGAAGACCGCCGAGCGGTCCGAAAGCCATCAGAAGCAACGCGAAGGCGCTCGCACTGGAGAGCGCGCGCGCCACTGTTTTCCATGGCGAAAACAGCAGCGTCGCGCCGATGACGCCGAGGAAAATGGCAAGCGGGACAGGCGTCAGAAAGAACTCGAAAATCTTCGAGGCGACAAAGAACATCGGTTCACGTCATCCCTCGGCCCGTCATTGGCGCGAAGCGGCGTCTTCGACCATTCGCTTCGCGCAACGCCGGCGCCTGCGCCGCGCCGGTTACATATTCGGATAATTCGGTCCGCCGCCGCCCTCCGGGGGGACCCAGGTGATATTTTGCGCCGGGTCCTTGATGTCGCAAGTTTTGCAGTGAACGCAATTTTGCGCGTTGATCACGAAGCGCGGATCGCGGCGCGTCTCTTCATCGGCATAGACCACTTCATAGACGCCCGCCGGACAATAGAGCCGCGCCGGCTCGCCATAGACCGGAAGATTGCGATCGATTGGGATCGCCGGATCGGCAAGCTTCAAATGAACCGGCTGATCCTCCTCGTGGTTGGTGTTCGAGACGAACACTGACGACAGCTTGTCGAAGACAAGTTTGCTGGCGCGTTTCGGGTAGACGATCGGCGTCACTTCCGAGAGCGGCTTTAAGGTCTCGTAATCGGCCTTGCCGTGCTTGAGCGTCCCGAAGAAGGAAAAGCCGAACAGTTCATTCGTCCACATGTCGAAGCCGAAGAGCGGCGCGCCGACATAGGTGCCATATTTGGACCACAGCGGCTTGACGTTGCGCACGCGCTTCAGATCGCGGCCGATGTCCGAAGATCGCCAAGCCGCGTCATAGGCGTCGACCTCGTCATGCGCGCGGCCTTCGCCGATCGCCGCCGCGACATGTTCGGCGCATAAAATCCCCGAGAGCATCGCATTATGCGATCCTTTGATGCGCGGCACGTTCATGAAGCCGGCGCCGCAGCCGGCCAGCGCGCCGCCGGGCATGACGAGCTTGGGCACGCTCTGCCACCCGCCTTCGGTCAGCGCGCGCGCGCCATAGGACAGACGTTCGCCGCCTTCGAGAGTGGGCGCGATCAGCGGATGCGTCTTGAAGCGTTGAAACTCGTCGAAGGGAGATAGCGTCGGATTCGAATAGTTGAGATGGACGACGAAACCGATCGATACGAGATCGTCGTCGAAATGATAAAGGAACGAGCCGCCGCCGGTATCGGCTTGGAGCGGCCAGCCGAAGGAATGCTGCACAAGCCCGTCCTTGTGCCGCTCCTTGGGAATGCGCCACAGCTCCTTGAAGCCGATGCCGAATTTCTGCGGCTCGCTGTTGGAGCAAAGATCGTATTTCGCGAGCAACTGCTTGGTCAGCGAGCCGCGCGCGCCTTCGGCGAAAATCGTATATTTGCCCTTAAGCTCCATCCCTCGGGTGAAGCTGTCCTTTGGTTTGCCGTCGCGGCCGACGCCCATGTCGCCCGTCGCGACGCCGATGATTTCGCCGTTCTCGCCGTAAAGAATTTCGGCGCCGGCGAAGCCGGGATAGACCTCCACGCCGAGGTTTTCGGCTTCGGAGGCGAGAAAGCGAACGACATTGCCGAGCGAGCCGATAAAATTGCCGTGGTTGTTCATCAGTCGCGGCATCAGCATGTTAGGGATGCGAAAACCGCCCTTTTCAGTCAACAGCAGGAAATGATCTTCATGCACCTGGGTTTTGAGCGGCGCGTCGTCGCGCGTGCGCCACTCGGGCAAAAGACGATCGAGGCCGATCGGGTCGATCACCGCGCCCGATAAAATATGCGCGCCGGGCTCGGAACCCTTTTCGATAACGACGACTGACAGATCCGGCGCGATTTGCTTCAAGCGAATCGCCGCGGCGAGGCCGGCCGGCCCCGCGCCGACCACGACCACGTCATATTCCATCGATTCACGCGGCGGCAGCTCCGTATCTTCGGCCATTTTCAATCCCTTTTCGCCTTTCTTGGAGGCATTCTAGCCTTTTTGCCGCCGCTGCGGCAAAAGGAGTTTCGCGTTTGAGTAGGGCTATGGTTCGCTCGCTTCCGGCGCGTTTCGCGGCGCGGCGGCGGAGGTGCATAATCCAATCATGTTCGATCCGCTCTTCGCTACCGTCGCATGAAGCGTCTCCTGTTCCTCGTGGCGATGGCGCTCCTCGCCGTCGTCGTTTGGCGCGTCGCCTATCATCCGGCCAATGCTGACGGCGTCTTCCTCGGCTATGTCGAAGGGGACATCCTCTATATTGCTCCCTATGAGAGCGAGAAAGTCGCGAGCATCGCGGTCGCCGCCGGCTCGGCGGTCAAGAAAGGCGATCCGCTGTTCACCATGTCGACGACGCTTCTCGATCACGCGCGCAATGAGTCTTCGGCGCGTATCGCCCAACTCGAGGCGCAGGTTGCAAATGTGCAGGCGGCGATGAATCGGCCGGAGCAGATCGCCGTTCTGCAAGCGGCGCTGGAGCGCGCCGAGGCGGCGCTGCAATTGTCCCGCTCGGACTATGATCGGCAGCGCAAGTTGTACGCCGAGGGACATGTCGCGAAGGCGGCGCTCGACCGCGCCGAGATGGCGCGCGCGCGTGACGAGGCGAGCGTGAAGGAAGCGCGCCGGCAGGTCGAGGCGTCGCGCATGGCGAGCCGTTCGCAGGAGATCGAAGCCGCGGAAGCCAGTCTGAAACAGGCGCGCGCGCAAACCGACGCGATGAAAGTCCGCATCAAGCGTCAAAGCGTCGTCGCGCCCGCCGACGGCGTGGTGCAGGATGTCTTTTTCCGGCCGGGCGAGATCGTCAACGCCGGTCAGCCGGTCATTGCGCTGCTACCGCCCGAGAACCGGAAAGTGCGCTTCTACGTTTCGGAACCGGAGCTGACGAAAATTTGGCTCGGCGAGCGGATGCGCGTCACCTGCGACGGCTGCCCGAGCGATCTCTACGGACGCGTCAGCTTTATCGCCGGCCGCCAGGAATATACGCCTCCCGTCATCTTCAGCGACAAGGAGCGCGCCAAACTCGTCTTCAAGGCCGAAGCGCGCCTGGAAGGCCCGGCCCGCGCGCTGCCCCTCGGCATGCCGGTCGGCGTGACGCCGGCGCCGGAGGCGACAGGAGCGACGCAATGAGCGTCGAGAGCGACATCGCGATCGATGTGCGCGGGCTGACCAAATCCTTCGGGGATAAAAAGGTCGTCGATAATTTCACGCTGCAGGTTGCGCGCGGCAACATCCAGGGATTTCTCGGCCCGAACGGCAGCGGCAAGACGACGACGATCCGCATGCTTTGCGGCCTGCTGACGCCCGACTCGGGCGAGGGAAAATGTCTTGGTTACGACATCCGCCGCCAGCAGAAAGAGATCAAGCGTTATGTAGGCTACATGACGCAGGGCTTTTCGCTCTATCGCGACCTCACCATTCGCGAAAATCTTGAATTCGTCGCGCGCGTATATGGCCTTGAAGCGCCGGAAGACGCGGCTCGAGCGGCGCTCGAGCGATTGGGTCTTGTCGCGCGCGCAGATCAACTCGCCGGGGAGCTTTCCGGCGGCTGGAAACAGCGGCTGTCGCTTGGCGCATGCATTCTGCCTGGCCCGTCGCTGCTTCTTCTCGACGAGCCGACCGCTGGCGTCGATCCCAAGGCGCGCCGCGATTTCTGGGATGAGATTCATCACCTCGCGACGCAAGGCTTAACGGTGCTCGTGTCGACGCATTACATGGATGAAGCGGAGCGCTGTCATCAGATCGCCTATATCGCCAATGGCCGGCTGCTTGCCTCAGGAACGATTGCGGAAATCCTGGCGGGAGCGCAACTCTCGACATGGGTTGTCACCGGCGAGGGCCTCGATCCGCTCGGCGGCGAATTGAAACATCAGCCGGGTGTGGACATGGTTGCGCGCTTCGGTTCGGCGCTGCATGTCGGCGGGCGCGACGAAGCGGCGATGGAACGCATCGCACGCCGCTATAGCGCCGAAGGCCGTCATCGCTGGAAACGCGACGAGCCGTCGCTTGAAGACGTGTTCATCGATTTGATGACACGGGCGGGGGCCGACCAATGAGCGCGCAGCAAAGCCTGTCAAACGGCGTCGCCCGCCCGCCGCGTCGCGGCGCGCTTGCGCAATCCTGGCAGCGCTTTCTCGCCATGTTCGTCAAGGAATTCATCCAACTTCGTCGCGACAGGCCGACATTCGCGATGATCGTCGGCATTCCGCTCATTCAGCTGATGCTTTTTGGATATGCGATCAACACCGATCCCAAACATCTGCCGACCGCCGTTCTGACCAGCGACGACAGTCCGATCGCGCGCGCGGTGATCGGCGCGCTGCGCGCCACTGACTACTTCAACATCAAATATATCGCGCGCGGCGAAGCCGACGCCGACAAATTGATCCTCTCGAACAAGGTGCAATTCGTCATTCAAATTCCGCCCGATTTTTCTCGCCAGCTCGTTCGTGGCGAAAAACCGGGGCTGCTGCTCATCGCCGATGCGTCCGACCCGGTCGCCACTTCTGGCGCCGTCGCCGCGGCGCTTGGAGCGGCCGATCAGGCGCTCGATCGGGAACTGATCGGGCCGCTCGCCTCGCTCAAGCAGAATGCGCCGCCGTTCGAGATCCGCGTGCATCGGCGCTACAATCCCGCGGGAGAGACGCGCCGCAATATCGTGCCCGGACTGATCGGGACGATTTTGACCATGACAATGCTCATGTATACGGCGATGTCGGTGACGCGGGAAATCGAACGGGGAACGATGGAGGCGCTGCTCGCCATGCCGATACTCCCGGTCGAGATCATGCTCGGCAAGATCGCGCCCTATGTGGTCGTCGGCGCCGTCCAGATGGCCACCATTCTCATCGTCGCGTCGCTGTTGTTTCAGGTTCCCGTCGTCGGCTCGCTTTTCACGCTCACCCTGCTGACTCTGCTTTTTATCGTCGCCAACCTGTCCGTCGGCTACACGTTCTCGACGGTCGCGGACAATCAGCTGCAGGCGATGCAAATGACCTTTTTCTTTTTTCTGCCGAGCATGCTTCTGTCGGGTTTCCTTTTTCCTTTTTACGGAATGCCGAAATGGGCGCAATATGTCGGAGAGGCGATGCCGCTCACCCATTATCTGCGCATCGTGCGCTCGGTGATGTTGAAGGGCTCGACGTTCGGCGACCTCGCCGTCGACGCCGGCGCGCTCGCGGCGTTCACGCTCGTCGCGATGAGCCTCGCGGTGATGCGATTCCGACAGACGTTGGACTGACGTTGACGGCGGATTTTATGGCGGCCTAAGATTGGCGCGGAGATGAAAATGTCCGACACGGAAGATGCAGAGCGGCGATTCAGTTTGATCATAAGGGTCGCTATGCTCGCCGCAGTGCTGCTGACCCTCTATTACGTCTGGTCCTTTTTCGTCAGCAGCCGCTATCAGGCGCTGTGCGGCGGCTCCTACTGGGAGCTGGACAAGAAGGAGATCGATTCCTGCGTCGATCGGAAAAAGGAGCTCGAGAAGTAGGTCAGGTTCGCAATGCGTCATGCCAGTTACGGCGAAAAGGCGCGACAGCGCCAACGAAGCAACGGCTTTGACTTGCGGTCAGAAGAGAAAAGTCGCGCTCTGCGCGAAAAAGCCTGCGAACAGCAGCAGCCCGGCGTCGCGATTGGAGCGGAACAGGCGAAGCGCATTTTCGGGCGTGGCGTCCGCTCCCATCCGCGCCGTCTGCCAGGCGAGATGCGCCGCATAGGCGGCGACTCCGAGATAAGACAGCCATCCGCCGCCCGCCAGAAAAACGGCGACGGCGGCGCTCGCCGCGGATAGGGCGTAGAGCGCGCCGACCGCCAGTTGCACGCGCGGCCCAAAGAGACGCGCCGTCGAGCGCACGCCGACGATCGCGTCGTCAGCAAGGTCCTGAAGCGCATAAATCGTATCGAAACCGATGGTCCACGCGACCGCGGCGGCGTATAGGAAAAGCGCCGGCGCGCCGAGCGCGTCCGTCTGCGCCGTCCAGCCGAGCAGCGCGCCATAGGCGAAGGCCGATCCGAGAATCGCCTGGGGCCAGGAGGTGAATCGCTTGGCGAAAGGATAGATCAGCACGATCAGCGGCGAAATCAGTCCAAGCGCGATCGTCAGCCCGTTGAACGACAAAAGCACGGCGAGTCCGACGAGGCATTGCGCGACGACAAAGCCGAGCGCGGCGCGCGGCGTCACCCGTCCGCTGGCGAGCGGTCGCAGGCGCGTGCGTTCGACCTTGGCGTCGATCTCGCGATCGACATAGTCGTTATAGGTCGAGCCCGCGCCGCGCATGGCGACGGCGCCGATGAAGAACAGAGTCAGATGCCAGAAATTCGGGCCTTCGCGCAGCGCGACGGACGCGAGCGCGCTCGACTCCCAGCAAGGAAGCAGCAGCAGCTGCCAGCCAATGGGCCGATCGAGCCGCGCGAGCTGAATATAGGGAAGTAGCGCTGGCGGTGCGCGCCGGAGCAGCGGATGACCGGCGATCGCGTCGGGCAGCGCGGTCGCCTCCGACGAATCGCCGCTTTGCGCTGCGCTCACAGCGGTCCGGCGGGCAACTTCGGCGGCGCCATCATACCGCCGCCCCCGGCGGCCGCCTGATCGCGCATCTCTTTCATCTTCGCTGCGGCCGCGCAGGCCTGCGTGGCGAAAGCCTGAGTCTTGTTGCGCGCTTCCTTGAAGCCGTCGGCGACATTGTCCGGGATGTTGCACCATTCCTTGTTCTTGGACAGGTAATTCATCATCTCGGTCTCGACGGCGACGAGGCGGCGCGCGGCCGGGCAGGCGGCTTCAGGATCCATCTTGCCCTTGCCCGCCTTGCCGATGTTGTTGAGCGCCTCGATGCCGGCCATGCGCTTTTGGGTGAGCTTTTGAAAATCCTCCTGGCAGCTTTGCGCAAGCGCGCCGCTTGCCGCGAGCAACGCCGCGAAGAAGGAGAGTCGCGCGAGCGCGCGCGGAAAATTGATAGCGCCGATGATCATGTCTCTTGGTCCGCTCATCAGGCTTGTGGTCCGTTCATCAGGCTTGCAGCAATACCAGCAGGCTTGCCGGCGACGCAAGTTTTGGCCAACCTGTCCGCAACAAAGCGGCGGCTTCATGGCAAGCGCGCATTGCGCTCGCGCCTCCGCTGGGAAGCGATTGTGTCAGCTTACGATTTCACCGCTCAGCGCCTGTTCGTTCGCGACGAACTCGCGCCAGGCGTCGAATTCGCGCCTTCAGCTGAGGCGTTAAACTATCTGCTTAACGTGCTGCGCCTGCGCGAGGGCGCCGCGATTCATGTGTTCAACGGCCGCGACGGCGAATTTCGCGCGACGCTCTTTGACGTTTCGCGTCGCGCCGCAAGATTGCGCGTTGCGCAGCGCCTGCGCGTCCAGCCTGAACGCGCCGACCTCGATTATTGTTTTGCGCCCCTAAAGCAGGCGCGGCTTGACTATATGGCGCAGAAGGCCACCGAAATGGGCGCCGGCCGGCTCATGCCGGTGATCACGCATCGCACCCAGATTCGCCGGCTCAATTCGGCGCGACTTCAATCGAACGTCATCGAAGCCGCCGAGCAATGCGGCGTGCTGGCCGTGCCCGGAGTCGCCGCCGCAGTCGAATTGCCCGATTTTCTGGCGCGCTTGCCGACTCAGCGGCTGCTGGTTTTTTGTGACGAACATGCCGATCTCGCCAATCCGATCGATGCGCTCGCCGGCCGCACGGCCCGAGCGGGCGTGAGCGTGCTCATCGGACCGGAAGGCGGCTTCGACGACGCCGAACGGGCGGCTATTCGACGTTCGCCGAACGTCGTTCCTCTGTCGCTTGGACCGCGCGTGCTTCGCGCCGACACCGCCGCCGTCGCCGCATTGGCGATCATTCAGGTCGCGATTGGCGATTGGCGCTCGTGCGACGCGCCCGTTTCCTAAACAAAAAGTAAATAAATGGAAAATAAAGCGTAGTTCTCAAAGCGACGTCGGCGCGTTTCGCCTGTCGGCGTCAACGACACGATCCTGCCACGATGTTTGGCTCTAGTTGCGATCGGCGGAACGGAGCGTTGCTTCGAGGCCAGAGGCCCATCGTCGCCGCCGGCGTAACGATTGCGTATCGAGAGACTTGGTCGGGATTGCAAGGCTCCTGAAAAATCGCGCGCCTTGCGCGAACTTTCGGAGGTAAGGCCAAATATTATGACGACCCTAAACACCACAAGCCGCAGCGACCGTCTGTTTCCGGGACGCTATTTTGGCGTTGTCGCGCTCACCGCGCTGGCTGTCACGCCAGTTCGCGCCGAGAATGTCAGCCAATGCGCGCGCTATGGCGCCGATTATGTCGCAGTCGCAGGGTCAAACGGCTGCGTGCGACTCGGCGGTCACGTCCGCGTCACCATGCCTCGAACGCCGGTCGCGCCGATGGGTTACGCGGCGATGCCGCGTGACGGCATGCAGCATGCCTCCGCGCGTTCCTCATGGCTCCCGATGGCGCCCTTCGGACTACACGACCTCTTCCCGCGCTAATTCACGCTGCGTTTAAGCGATTCGAAACCGCTATAGCGGCAGAACGCAGCTCGTGAAGGCGGCGTCGATTGATCGTCCCCAGCCGCCGTAATAGGCGTCCAGCCGCTGCTGCGCCAAAGTTCGTCCATCTTCGAGAATTGCTTCCAACGGCGCGAGAAAAGCGCTTTCGTCGCGCCCCTGCGCGTCGAGTCGCGCGCGCCGGCGCAAGCCGCGCTCAGCTAGCGAAAGAACGTCGCGCCCGATGTCGCGCAGGCTGCGGCCCCCGATCGTCGCGTCGAGCGCCAGCGCGGGAACGTCGTCACGCAGCGCCTGGCGCGCGTCGGCGCTCCAATCCTTGGTGAGTTCGCGCGCCTCGTCGAGCGCGCCGGGATCATAGAACAGGCCGGCGAAGAGCGCCGCAAGGGCGGTGAAATGCGTGCGAGGACCGGCGTCCGCGCCGCGCATTTCAAGATAGGTCTTTAGTCTCACCTCGGGAAAAATCGTCGAGAGATGATTGGCCCAGTCGGACATTGTGGCGTGTTCGCCGGGCAATTGCTGAAGGCGCCCCTTCATCAGATCGCGAAAGCTCGCGCCGGCGACGTCGTAATAGACATCCCCGCGCTTGACGAAATACATTGGCACGTCAAGCGCATAGTCGACGTATCGCTCGAAGCCGAAGCCCTCTTCGAAGGCGAAAGGCAGCATGCCGGTGCGATTCGGGTCGGTGTCGAGCCAAATGTAGGATCGTTGCGACAGCCGGCCGGTCGGCTTGCCGTCGAGAAACGGCGAATTGGCGAAAATCGCGGTGACGAACGGCTGCAGAGCGAGGCCGACCCGCATCTTTTGAACCATGTCGGCTTCATCGACGAAATCGACGTTGACCTGCACGGTGGCGGTGCGAAACATCATGTCGAGCCCGCGCGCGCCGACTTTCGGCATATAGGCCTGCATGATGGCGTAGCGCTGCTTAGGCATCGCCGGCGTTTCGGCGCGCGGCCATTTGGGGCTGCAGCCGAGATCGAGGAAACGAATCCCGAGCGCGCCCGCCACCGGCGCAAGCGCGGCAAAATGAGCGTCGAGCTCGTCCTGGGTGGCGTGAACGTCAAGCAGCGGCGCGCCGGACAATTCGAACTGTCCGCCAGGCTCGAGCGAAATCGCGCCGCCGCCATCGGGCTGGTAGAGGCCGATCAGCGCCTCGCGATCGAAAATCGGCGCCCAGCCGAGCGCGTCGCCCAGGCCCTCAAGCAGCGCGCGCACGCCGCCGCGGCCGGCCGCGCCCTCATAGGGGACTGGCGCATGGTCGGCGGCGTAAAAGGGGATTTTCTCATGTTCGGTGCCGATGCGCAGCGGCGCGCCGCCGGTCTTGCAGCCGGCTTCCAGCCATTCGACCAACATGTTGCGCGACGTGATCGGCGTCGTGTCGGATACGTCGCGGGCCATCTATCGGAAACTGTCCGTGTTCGAGGAGGGGCGCGATTGCGGCGCGCACGCGCCTCGCGCGCTGTCGAGGATTCGCGCCGACTGGATTGCAGGAAAGCCGGCGCTGCGCAAGCCTCCGTCACGCCGGCAGGGAGGGGCGCCTCTCATAAGGATCGGCCGCCCGTCCCCGACGGCTTGGCCCGCCGCCGATAACGGCGCCGCCTCGCTCAGCGTTTGCCGAACATCTGGCCGATGATGCTCTCGAAATCGGAGCGCGGACCTGCGGTTTCGCCTCCGCTGGCGCGTCCGACCTGCAGCGTCTTTTTGATCTCCTCGATCGCCTGCTGGATCGACGCCTGATCCATGTCGTCCGGCATGCCCTGGGGACGGCTTCGACCTGGGTCAAGATCGAGCGGGCCGCCGCGGCTATAGCCGCCGCCAGCCGGATCGCCCATCGGTCCGCCATAGGGGCCCGGCGCTGGGCGGCGACCGCCGCCGAGCAACGATCCCAGAATCGATCCCAAGATTCCGCCCAGCGCGCCGCCGCCCATTCCGCCGCCGCGCGGCGTCGGCATTGGCGCGGGTTCGGGCTGCGGCGCGCGGGCGCCGCCGAGCATTTGTTCCAGGATCGAGCCGAGCGCGCCGGAATTGACGAGCTGACCTAAAACGCCCCCGAGACCGCTGTTGCTCATGTTCTTGAACAATCCGCCGATGAGAACCGAGGCGAGCACCGGCAAGAGCTGCGAAAGAATATCGGGGCGCAGCCCCGACTCCCGGGCCGCGACCTGCACCACCTGTCCGGCCGCCGCCGGAGAGCCGAAGAGATCGTCGAGCAGGCGCCGGGACTGCGCGACAGAGTCCAAGTCATGCGCGGCGCCGGGCTCGTCAAAGGCGGCCAAGCGTCCGGGTGAAGCGATGTCGCCCAGAAGCCTTTCGAACAGCGCCGGATTTTCTGCGGCGTTGCTCAACCCGACTTCCAGCGCGGGGGCGAGCGCCCTGATGGCGCCGTCCATCTGTTCTTCCGTGAGGCCATAGCGTTGAGCCAGATTGGCGACCAGCTGGCCGCCTTGCGCCGACTGCAAAATCTCGTCGAGATACGACATGCGCGCAGCTCCGTTCGATCGGGCCCGGGATGCTGGGTCCGCCATCATGGTGTCACAGACCGCCGCCGCCGCCAATCCACGGCGCGTCAGGGAAACTGTTCGAGGCGCAGGCCGTTATTGCAAAGCGTTGGCCTTGCTTGCGGATGGGTCTTTCGCCGCCGACCCGCGCGTCGCGCGGGCGGCTTGACACCGTCGCGCATGCGCGACATTGCTTGCCGGCGTTCAGTCCGGGAATCCGGATGGCCGCGTTTGGCGCTTGAGCGACTCGCCGCCTCGCGCCGCCTCTGCCAAAGGCGCGAAGATGAACGTTCACTCTCGGCCCGTGAAACCGCCGCTCAAAATACTCCTGTGCTCGCCGCGGGGATTTTGCGCGGGCGTCGTGCGCGCCATCGACGCCGTCGAGCGGGCTCTGGCCAAGTTCGGTCCGCCTGTCTATGTGCGGCACGAAATCGTCCACAATCGCTATGTCGTCGAATCGCTCAAGGCCAAGGGCGCGATTTTTGTCGAGGAGCTCGACGAGATCCCGAACACCGACGCGCCGGTGATCTTCTCGGCGCATGGCGTCGCCAAGGAAGTCTCCGCCGCGGCGGCCGAGCGCGGCCTTCTCGCCATCGACGCGACCTGTCCGCTTGTCACGAAAGTGCACAGGGAGGCGGAAATTCATTGGCGGCGCGGCCGTCGGGTGTTGCTCGTCGGACATTCCGGCCATCCGGAAGTCGTCGGCACGATGGGGCAGCTGCCGGAAGGCGCGGTGGTGCTGGTCGAGTCCGTTGAAGACATCGATCGACTTAAATTCGACGATGAATCCAATCTGGCTTATGTGACGCAAACGACGCTGTCGGTCGACGACTCGCAAGGGATCGTCAACGCGCTGATGCGTCGCTTTCCGAAGATCATCGGCCCGCACAAGGAAGACATCTGCTACGCGACGACGAACCGCCAGGCTGCGGTTAAGGAAGTTGCGCCTTACGTCGACGCGGTGATTGTCGTCGGTTCGCCGAATTCCTCCAACTCGCAGCGGCTGCGCGAAGTCGCCGAGCGCGCTGGCGCGCCGGCGCAGCTCGTGCAGGGCCGCAGAGAGATCGACTGGGAGATTTTCGGCGCCATATCGTCGCTCGGCATTACCGCCGGCGCGTCCGCGCCCGAGGTTCTGGTCGAGGAGATCATGGACGCGTTCGCCGAGCGTTACGACATCGTCGTCGAAACCATCTCGAGCGCCGACGAGAACGTGTCTTTCCCCCTGCCAAAGGAGCTGCGGGCGATCGCCTGAGGGCGGCCTGCAGGAACGGTCGGCGCGCATGGCCGTCTATACGCTGGTCGATGATGAGGAGCTGATCGCTTTTCTGTCGGCCTATGACCTCGGCGACTTGCTGTCCTGCAAAGGCATCGCCGAGGGCGTCGAAAACTCCAACTACTATCTCCATACCGGCGCCGGCAGCTTCATCCTCACGCTTTATGAGAAGCGCGTCGCGGAAGAAGATCTGCCATTCTTCCTGAACCTGATGGAGCATCTTGCCGCGCGCGGCGTCACCTGTCCGCTGCCGGTGCGAGACCGCGCCGGCGTCGCGCTCGGTCGCCTCGCCGGCCGCCCTGCCGCGATCATCACCTTCCTTGACGGCTATTCCATCCATCACCCCGAGGCCACGCATTGCGCCGCGCTCGGCGCGACGCTGGCTAGGCTGCACCTCGCCGGCGCCGATTTTACGCAGCGGCGCCGCAACGCGCTGTCAGTCGAGGGGTGGCGGCCGCTTTTTGCGACCTGCGCGTCGCGCGCCGATGAGGTCGCAACGGGGCTGCGCGCGCTTGTCGAAGCGGAGCTCGATCATCTTGAGCGCAACTGGCCGCTCGACCTGCCGGGCGGTGTGATTCACGCCGATCTTTTTCCGGACAATGTGTTCTTTCTCGGCGAGCGCATCTCCGGACTGATCGATTTCTACTTCGCCTGCACCGACGCCTACGCCTACGATTTGGCGGTCTGCCTGAACGCCTGGTGCTTCGACGCCGAGCATCGCTATCAGCCCGAGAAGGGCGCGGCGCTGCTCGACGCCTATCAGCGGATTCGGCCGCTCTCCGTGGCCGAGATCGCGGCCTTTCCGACGCTCGCGCGCGGCGCCGCGCTGCGTTTTCTGCTGACCCGCTATGTCGACTGGCTCAATGTGCCGGCGGGCGCGCTGGTGCGTCCCAAGGATCCGCGCGAATATCTCGCCAAGCTCCAGTTTCACCAGTCCGCCGCCGATGCGCGCGTCTACGGAATCGGTTCATGACGCTCGGCGTCACGATCTGGACCGACGGCGCCTGCTCTGGCAATCCGGGGCCTGGCGGCTGGGGCGCGATTCTGCGCTTTGGCGATCGCGAAAGAGAGATCAACGGCGGCGAGCCGCTCACCACCAACAACCGCATGGAGCTGATGGCGGCGATCATGGCGCTCGAAACGCTCACGCGGCCTTGCGCGGTCGATCTCCACACTGATTCGCAATATTTGCGCGGCGGAATCACCTCATGGATCGCCGGCTGGAAGGCCCGCGGCTGGCGCACCGCCGATCGGAAGCCGGTGAAAAACGTCGATCTATGGCAAAGGCTGGAAGCGGCGGCGGAACGGCATGTCGTCGACTGGCATTGGGTCAAGGGCCATTCGGGCCATGACATGAACGAGCGCGCCGACGAATTGGCGCGCGCCGGCATGGCGCCTTTCATGCCCGGCGGCCCGACGGCAAGCGCGCGCGCTTCACTGAAATAGCCTTGTCGACGCGCTGACAAACCCTATCTCATAGTCGACCAGGACTCTTCTTCGCCTTTGGGGAGCGCGGCGCGGCCGCGTTCCCCATTTTGCTTTGGAAATTTGATTGAGCTGTTGGCCATCATATTGACATGACGCCGCGCAAAGGAGCCATGTGCGGTTGAGTTAAGCGCGTCTTCGCTGATTCTCTCTTTGATGGAGGGCAAGACGTCGATGCACCTTCCCAAGAAATGGTGGATCGGGCTGCCGGTCCTTACGGGACTCGCCTATTTTGCTCAGTACGCGCTGATCGGTCCGCTGGAGGACGATCTGCGCGCCGCGGTCCTTTCCCGCATCGCAAAATCGCCTGACGCGATCGACAGAGCGGACGTGCGCGTTGCGGGCCGCGACGTGATTCTCGCCGGCATTTCGCTGTCGCCCGATGTGAAAGCGCGCCTTCTGACGGCGTTGGGCGTCGAAACGCCCGCGCGGCGAATCGTCGACGCGACCGAGCCGCTCTCGCGCGCCACGCCCTTCGTGCTGCGGCTCGAACGCCGTGGCGGCAAGGCCATGATTTCGGGCAACGTCCCGCCGACAGGCGCGCGCGAAAAGCTGCGCGCCGAGATCGCCGCTCTTGGCCTGGAAGTGAGCGACGCCGCCGCCTATGCCGACGGCGCGCCGCAATCCTTCGCCGATCTCGCCTCCTTCGCCGTCCGCCGTCTCGCCGAACTCGACCCCGCGACGACGACGATCACCGACGCCACGCTCGCGGTTGCAGGCGAGGCGCGCAGCGCCGCCGATTACGACAAGGCGCTCGCGGCGCTCAAGACGCCGCCGTTCGACGCGGCCGCCGTAAAGGCCGCCGTGTCGCCGCCGCGCGTTTCGCCTTATGTGTTTTCCGCGGCGTTGCGCGACGGCGTCGTCAGCCTGTCGGGCCACCTTCCGAGCGACGATCTGCGCAAACAGGTCGTCGCCATGGCGGCTTCGGCGGGCGCCGGGGCGGCGGTCAGCGACGCCACGCAGCTTGGCGCTGGCGCGCCGGAAGGCGACTTCGCCGGCGCGCTCGCCTTCGCCGTCAGCCAACTCGGCAAGCTGTCGCAGGGCAAGGTCGTCGTGTCCGACGGCAAGATTTTTATCGAAGGGCAGGGACGCGAAAACATATTGACCGCGACGATCGAGGCCGACGCCAAAGCGCGGCTGCCTTCAAGATTCGAGCTCGCGCGGCTCGACGTCATGGCGGGTCCGGTCGCGCCTTATGTCTTTGACGCGCAGCGCGCCGGCGGAGAAGTGACGCTGACGGGCTATGCGCCGGATGAAGCCGTCCGCAATCGTCTCGTCGAGACCGCGCGCAGAAGTTTCTTCGACGCGACGGTCATTGATCGGCTCGTCATCGCGAAGGGCGCGCCGCAGAATTTCGCCGAAGCGACCGATCATTCGCTCGCTGCGCTGGCGCGACTCGACGAAGGCAAGCTTTCGATCAGCGATTCGACTGTCTCGCTCGCTGGCGTCGCGCGTCATCAGAACGCGCGCGCCGATATTTCAGCGGCGTTGGACGAGGGGCTCCCGCAGAGCTTCCGCGGCGACGCGCAGCTCTCGACGCGCATCGTCGGCGCGCCGCTCGACGCCGGCGCATGCGGCGCGGCGCTCGCCCGGCTGATCGCCAAATCGCCGATCGTCTTCGCGTCGGACGATTCGACGATCGCGCCCGAATCCGCGCCTCTCGTCGACGCGATCGCGGCAACGGCGCTGCGTTGTCAGGGCGCCGTTCTCGAAGTCGCGGCGCATACGGACAATGTCGGCATCGCGGAAGTGAATGTCGGACGCAGCAAGCGTCGCGCGCAGGCGATCGTCGATCGTCTTTCGAAGGCCGGCGTCGACCCGTTCAAAATAACGGCGGTCGGCTATGGCGGCGAGCGTCCGATCGCTCCCAATGACAGCGACGAAAATCGCGCGCGCAATCGTCGCGTCGATATCGTCGTCAAGTAGCGTCAGAGAAGGAGAAAGCAGATGGCTTATTTGCTGACGCTTGGCTGGCCCTGGTTCGCCGCCGCTTGCGCGCTTGGCGCGCTGATCGGCTACGCCGCGACCTCGCAGGCGAAGGACGCGCCCTCGGCGCCCGGCTGGAACATTGTCGCGATCGCTGTGGCGCTTGCTTGCGGCGCCGTCGCGTCCTGGCTTGGGCTCGTTGAGGGCCGCGCCGCGCTGACGTTGGACATATTTCTTATCGCCGCCTTCGCCTATCTCATCGGTTTGCCGATCGGCGGCGCGTTTAAGAAGGTTCAGGCGTCGGCGCCAGCCCATGTGACGAAGCGGCCGACGATCGTTCTTCGCAGCACAACGGCTGAAATCCTTGAACCTGTCGTCGCGCCCGCGCCTTCGCCGCGAGAGGAGATCGCCGCAACGGTCGAGCCGGTAACGCCGACGAGCGTCGAGCCGGCGTTGGCGGCGGCGGCCTCGGCCGCCAAGGCGTTGAATGAAAAAGCCGCGCAAATGCGCGCGCCAAGCAGCGGGAAGGCCGCTGGGTCGCGTCCCGCGACGCTTCCCGCGCCGCGCGGCGGCGCGGCGGACGATCTCGCCAAGATCAAGGGGCTTGGGCCCAAGAGCGTCGAGAAGCTGCACGCGCTCGGCGTTTTCCATTATGATCAAATCGCCGCCTGGAGCGACGACAACGTCACATGGATCGACTCATCGATCGGCGCGGCGGGCCGGGTGAAGCGCAGCGGCTGGGTCGAGCAGGCGCAAGCGCTCAGCGGAGGCGCCGATCGAAGCGCCGACGCGGCGTAGCGCCGGAGCGAGAGAGACGAGTTCGCGCGTATGCGTCAGGTTGCAAGCTTCGTCCTCCTATGCGTCGCGTTCCTGTCGGCTGCGAACCTTCGCGCTCAGGATATGCTGCAAGGCGTCGACCTTGCGCAGCCGGCCTATTCCAAGGCTGAATTGACTCGCGCCGACGTCGAAGCAGCGCTGAACCAACGCAATAACGGGAAAGTCGACCTCTCGCAGAAGAGCCTCAACGGGCTTGATCTTTCCGGACTCGATCTGCACGGCGTCGATTTTCGGGCGGCGCGCATGAATAAGACGCGTCTCGCCGGGGCGCGGCTCGACGATGCGATTCTCGATCAGGCCTGGCTGATCGAAGCCGACCTCTCCGGCGCATCGCTGAAAGGCGCGCACGCCTTCGCTGCGCAAATGCAGCGGATGCGGGCCGACGGCGCCGATTTCGCGCATGCGCGGCTCGCCGGAGACCTCACCGGCGCTTCGGCGCGCGGCGCCAATTTCAGCGACGCCGATCTTTCCGCCGACATGAAGAACCAGTCGATGGGCCTGATGCGCGCGGTGCTGCGCTCGGCGGTGCTGGAGGGCGCGCGTTTTCAGGGCGCCAATCTCGCCAGCGCCGACCTTCGCTTTGCGAAAGCGGCGCGCGCGGATTTCACCAATGCAAATCTGAAGGGCGCCGACGCCGCCGGCGCGGATTTCATCGGCGCGATCTGGACCGGCGCCAAGACCGAAGGCCTCGACCTCGATTCCGCAGAGATCGATTTCGCCGCCCGGGCCGCGCTCTCGGGCGCACAGAACCTCGATCGCGCCCGCGTGAAATGACGCGCGACCTTGTGCGCATCGGCGTCGATCTCGGCGGCGCCAAGATCGAGGCGATTGCGCTCAATGCCGAGGGCGAGACGCTGGCGCGCCGCCGTATCGCGACGCCCGCGCATGATTATGCGGCGATCGTGGCGGCGGTCGCGAAACTCGTCGGCGACGTCGAAACCGACATCGGACGGCGCGGCGTCGTCGGCGTCGGCGCGCCCGGCGCGATCTCGACCCACACCGGGCTGGTGAAGAATTCGAATACCGCCGTCATCAACGGCAAGCCGCTCGACGTCGATCTTGCGCAGGCGCTCGGACGGCCGGTGCGCGTCGCCAATGACGCCAATTGTTTCGCGCTGTCCGAGGCGATCGACGGCGCCGGCGTGGTCTTTGGCGTGATCCTCGGCTCTGGCGTCGGCGGCGGAATCGTCATCGACGGCAGAATCGTCGAGGGACGCAATCGCGTGGCCGGCGAATGGGGCCATGCGCCGCTGCCATGGATGACTGAGGATGAATATCCGGGCGCGCTCTGCTTTTGTGGACATAAGGGTTGCATCGAGACGTTTCTTTGCGGCGCCGGCCTATCGCGCGACCATGAGCGGCGCTCCGGCGCGCGGCGCCCTGCGATCGAAATCGCCGCGCTGGCCGACGCGGGGGAGCCGACCGCGCGCGAAACCCTTGAACGCTATCAGGACCGTCTGGCGCGGGCGCTGGCGATGGTGGTCGATCTCATCGATCCCGACGTGATCGTGCTCGGCGGCGGTCTGTCGAATATCTCGCGGCTCTATGATGGGCTTGCGGCGCGCGTGGGCGAGAACGCCTTTACCGACGCTTTCGACACGAAAATCCTGCCCAATGCGCATGGCGATTCAAGCGGCGTGCGCGGCGCGGCATGGCTGTGGCGCGAAGGGGAGGCCGGCTGAGCGGAGGTCGCGGCGCCGGCGCCGTTCCCTCCGGGCGCGCGCCGGTGTATGCGAAAGCAGCGCGGCGGCTGCGGACGAGCGCGAGGGGAGTAGCGATGGGCGCCGCCGGAGAGCAGTCGAGTAACGGGAAGAAGCCCCTCGCCAAGCTGGCCTTTCTCGCCTCGGGCGCGCCGGAGGCGGAAGACGCGCGACAGCGCCTCGTCGAAAAATACGGCGACTGCCCGCCTGAAGAAGCTGATTGCATCGTCGCGCTCGGCGGCGACGGCCTGATGCTGCGCACGCTGCATCGCTTCATGGACGCCGGCAAGCCGATCTACGGCATGAATCGCGGCTCGGTCGGCTTTCTGATGAATCAGTATCGCGAAAGCGGGTTGCGCAAGCGGATCGCCGAAGCCAAACCCTCGATTGTCCATCCGCTGCTGATGCATGCCGTCAATGTGCGCGGCGATGAGTTTTCGGCGCATGCGATCAATGAGGTGTCGCTGCTGCGCCAAACCTCGCAGATCGCCAAGCTGCGAATATTGGTGAATGGACAGGAGCGCATGGCCGAGCTCGTGACCGACGGCGTGCTGGTGTCGACGCCCGCCGGCTCCACCGCCTATAATCTTTCCGCCAACGGCCCGATCCTGCCGCTCGACGCGCCGCTGATGGCGCTAACGCCGATCTCGGCCTTCCGCCCGCGCCGCTGGCATGGCGCGCTGCTGCCGGACGCGGCCAAGGTGCGCATCGAAGTGCTGGAGGCGGGCAAGCGCGCCGTCTCGGTCGTCGCCGACCATGACGAATTCCGCGACCTCGCTTATGTGGACGTCGAGATGGATCACGCAACCGCGCTGATCCTGCTCCACGATCCCGGCCATTCGCTGGAAGAGCGAATCCTGCGCGAACAATTCGGATATTGAATGGCCCAGCCAGCGATCAAACCTTTCCGCCGCCACATCTTCGTCTGCGTCAACCAGCGCGACGGCAAGCCGGCCTGCGAGGACCACGGCGCCAAGGCGGCGCTCGCCAAGGCGAAGGAGGCGATGAAGGCGCGGCCCTTCGCCAAGCGCGACGGCGTGCGCCTGTCGCAATCGGGCTGCCTCGGCCAGTGCGAGCATGGACCGGTCGCCGTCGCCTATCCGTCCGGAAAATGGATCAGCTATGCGTCGGCCGACGAGCTGACCCGCTTCGTGCTGGAGACGTGCGAAACGGCGGAGTGATCAGCGGCCGGGCGGGCGGCGGACCCAGTGGGGGGCGAATTCGCGCGTCGGATATTTGTAATAGTCGGCGCGCTCTTCCTGCGGCGCGCGCGGGCCGGCGGCGTCGAGCCGGGACATTTCCGCCTCATAGAGACGGCGCCATTCCTCGGCCTCGGCGTCGTCGGCGATGAGGCCATAGTAATATTCGGCGCTTTCGATCAGGCGAAGGCGCGCCCAGGCGTGTTCATCGGTCCAGGCCTTGAGCGCCTTAAATTTTTCGAGGGCGCTCTGGGCGCCGCTTCGAACGGCCTCAGGCTTGGGGATATACACGTCCCGACGCGGCGCCGGCGCCTCGCCAAAGAGGTCCGGCTGATCGGGCGGGAACAGTCCCGGCTGGTCATATGATTGACGGACGGCGCGACTCGACATGGCCCGATTATAGAGCCGTCCTGCGGCGTGGTCTCGCGCCGCGGGGAAGTTATCCCCTGTCGGGGAAGGCCTTCGCCCATGCGTCGTCGATCTGCGCCATCTGCTCGATGGTGAAGGCGAGCGTATCGGCGACGGCGGCGATATGGTTGATCTCGTCGAGCGAGAGCCTGCGGCCTTTTCTTGATTTCAGATATTTGTCGAGAACCTGATAGCCGCCGATATGGAATTCCCACACGGCCTTCGGAACAGGCGCGAAGGATTGCGCGTCGTTGATGAAGACGCGCTCTTCGGCTTCGACGTAACGCGGCTTCTCGACGCTATTATCGCCGCGCCCATGATAGTCGGCGAGGCCGCGCCGGGGGAAGCCGCGCAAGAGATGCGCTTCGATCAATTCGGTTCCAAGTCTGGATAGTATTTCGAAATCCCCGCGCTTTTCCGCGAAGGGAATGCGGGGGAAGTCGATGCGCAGAAATTCTGCGTAGCGGCGCCGGTAGGTTGGGGCGTGAAGGATCGCATAGATATAGCCGAGGATTTGTTCGGCGTTGTAGTGGTGGCCTTGATAGTGTTGATCGATAAAGTCGCGGAATGCGAGGGACAAGCTTTCGGCTGGGGAACAGATGTCTTTATTGTAGATATAGAGGGGAAACAGGAACTCTCCTCCGCGACGAAAGTAATTTAGTTCGACCGGCTTCGCAGAGACAGATGCGCCATCGTATGTTGGCGAGCCGATGGCGGCCCAGTTCTTGGCAATAACGAGGGCGACATTTTCATGTAAGAGATGGTTCGTCACGCGCAGTCGACGGTGAACTGCGACATTTCGATCCCAAATCGTCCACCGATTGTCAAACGGCCGATAAGTGATTTCTAGCGCATGTGCATTAACATCTAGCGCGGATAACTCGGACTTCGCTCGGTCGTATCGCCATTGGCTCTGAGCGCATAATGCAAACTTTTCACGCGCGTCTTTTTCATCGTGACAACGCAGGAAAAGTTTAACTTTGCCTATCGATTCAAGCCGCGAGTGAGAAATTGCAAAATCATCATGTTGCGTTGCAAAACCTGGAGCGGGATCGCCTAGCCTCGCAAAGATATCGGGGATGCTCCAAAAATCCCGGTAACGATTTGCTAAATCAGTGTTTAGAGCGGATTCGTCTTAAATCGGTTCGTATCCAGCGGCGGCGAAGAAGTTTGCGCATTCGGTTGGCGAGAACTCCAGCAGCAAGGCGCCGATCCTGTCCCAGAGGGCGTCGACGGT
>JALHNQ010000034.1 GCA_022843405.1 Methylocystis sp.
GCGAGGCCGCCCGACGCGAGCGCGCCGATTCCGGCGCCGCCCAGGCCGCCGATAATGCCGCCGCCGAGCGCGCGTTCGCCTGGCGTATAGCAGCCATAAAGCGGCGTGGAAGCCGCCAGGAGCGTCGCAAAAAGGAGAGCTTTCTTGGCCCGGCGTGCCGTGGCGATGCTGTGCATATTCATTCCCTCATTCATGCCGTTCGCGGTTTTTACTGGCGCGCCGCCGACGCCTCCCCCCTCGCCGAATGAACTCAGATTTGCGCCAGAACGATGGCCTTGCGCCGAAGGGCCCCCTGCGGGCCGACAAACACACGCAAATCTTATGATTCATCGCTCTTTCAAATAGGAATATTTAGAAAGACGATTCTTGAAAGATTTCCGAGGAAAGGTCTCTCGTATTGACGCAATGAATTGCTTGCTAAATCTTTGAGCGATGCAGGCGGCGGCAACGACTCTTTGCGATAACCGAACATCCAGCTTCGAGCTGAATGTTCGCCCTCAAGCGACAGGGACCAGCCTGTGACGCCGCCTGAGGCGCGCCGGTCGCTGAAGGAGACAACGATTGTGCGATCTTGCGAATGAAAGAAAACGCATTGATTCGATTCTTGCCGAAGCGATGAACCAGAGTCCGGTTCGAACGTCGATCGACGAAATCGAACTCGCCGGTTACGGGCTTACGGCGCTGCGCAGCCATTATGCGCTGTCCTGTCCGGACGAATGCATGCGCAAGAGGTGCGACGAATTCGCCGCGCTCGTTGCGCTGTCGCGTCGCGCGCAGCGCGCACGTCAGCCGGCTTGAGCGGCTCGATGAACAGGAGAAGGAACGCGCGATGTTCATGGCGTCGAATCAGTTCAGGGTCGTCAAGGGCTGCGAGGAAACATTCGAAACGGCTTGGAGAGAAACCAGCGTCCGGCTCAAAGAAGCGACGGGCCTGATCGGCTTCCGCTTTCACAAGGGACGGGAGATCGGCCCCCATGTGCTCTATTTCTCGGTCACCATGTGGGAGACGGAAGAGCGCTTTATCGATTGGAGGCGCGCCGAACTTTATGGGACGCCAAGCATCGGACCGCGCAGCGCCTCTCGGCTCGAAGAGTTCGACGCCGCCGTCTCGAGAAGCAATCCGCAATAGGGCGCCGACGGCGTCTTCGGGGAGAATGACATGTTGGGAATTGGCGACAGACTGCCGAATTTTATGGTGACGGGCGTGAAGCCCGGGTTCAACGAGATCGAAGAAAACGGCGAGACGGCGTTCGAAACGTTGAACGAGACGAGCTTTCCGGGAAAGTGGAAGGTGATCTTTTTCTATCCGAAGGATTTCACCTTCGTTTGCCCGACCGAAATCGCCGGCTTCGCCGGGCTGTCGCAGGATTTCGCCGAGCGCGGCGCCGTCGTTCTCGGCGGCTCGACGGACAATGAATTCGTCAAGCTCGCCTGGCGGCGCGACCATGGCGATTTGAAGAATTTGCCGATCTGGCAATTCGCCGATTGCAAGGGCGAACTGGTCGATGGCCTCGGCGTGCGCGCGCCTTCCGGCGTCGCCCATCGCGTCACTTTCATCGTCGATCCCGACAATGTCATTCAGCATGTCTATGCGACAAATCTCGATGTCGGCCGCTCGCCGGAAGACACGTTGCGCGTCCTCGATGCGCTGCAAACCGGCGCGCTCTGCCCTTGCAACAGGCCGTTGGGTGGCGAAACGCTCAGCCCGGCTGCGTGACCTTGCCGGCGGCGGCGGGCAATCGCAGGGTCAAGCATTTCGCCGCGCCGCCGGCCTTCATGAATTCGGAAAGCGGCGTCACGACCGGCGTGAAGCCGGCGTCAATTAGGCGCGCGCGAAGATCGTCCGAACAGGCGTTGAGAAAAATGCGTCTGGCGCGTTCGACGGCGTTGCAGGCGAAAGCAAGCGCGTCCTTCTCGCCGACGTCGATTTGCTTCTCGGCGGGGACAATCGCTCGGATCGCTTCCTGAGACGCACTGTCGAAAGCCGCCGGATAATACATCAACCAGCCGCCGCTCAGCGGACAGAAACATGTGTCGAGGTGATAGAAGCGCGGATCAACGAGCTTCAGCGCGATCGTCCTTCGTGAGAAAATCCTTTCCAGATGTTTGGACGCCTCTGCTCCCGAGCGCCAGCCATGGCCGCACCAGACGATGTCGCGCGCATGGTCGACGAGCGCGTCGCCGGCGCCTTCAAATGGAACATTCTCCGGCCAAGGCGCGATCGCAAAGCCTTGCGCCTCGAACCAATCGCAAAACAGACGCTCCTCCGGGCGCCGCTCCCTGGCGTGAAATCGGCTCACCACCGCCTTGTCATCGATTGCAAGCCCGGCATTGGCGGTGAAGACCATGTCCGGCAAGCCAGGCGTCGGCGCGACGAAGGCGATATCGCCGTGCGCCGCCAGCTTGCTGCGCAAATTCTCCCATTGCGACAGGGCGCGAGACGGCGTCGCTCGGCCGATCTGATTCTCCATCCAAGGGTTGATGATGTAGTCGACGCCGAAATAGTCTGGGGCGCACATGAGAATGGCGCCGCGGCTGGCCGCCGACGGCGGCACGGCAACGTCTCGAACTCGCGCCCGGGGCGGGTCGCCACACACTGCGACGTCGGCGTCCATCAGCGACTCCTTTTGCGTTGAGCGAAGGTCGGTCATGCGAACTACGGCCAAAAGCATCGCGCGCCAATTTCTTCGATGATGCGCGCGATGCGGCGCGCGGTGAGAAACGTCGCCATGCCATCTCCGATTGATCCGCGACGCAAAAAGCCTAAAGCGCGACGACGCTAATCAAAATGGCGATAAGTTATCGCTATGCCTGAAATATTGTGAAATCTGTCATATATATTGATCAATTCGACAGAGGCGAACAGCCATGGATGACCTCGACCATCGATTGATCGCACTGCTGCGCACCAATGCGCGGGCCTCTCTGTCGCAGCTCGCCAAGGCGCTTGGCGTGTCGCGCGGCACCGTCCAGAACCGACTCGATAAGCTCATCGCGTCCGATGTGATCCTGGGCTTTACCGTTCGGCTGAAAAGCCCCACGACGCCAGATCGCATTCGCGCGATCATGATGGTTGAGGTCTCCGGCAAGAATTCCCGTCGCGTGGCCCACGCATTGCGGGGGCTGCCGCAGGTCCAGGCGCTCTATAGCACCAACGGGCCGTTCGACCTTATCGCGGAAATCGAATGCGCCAATCTGGAGGAATTCGATCGCGTGCTGTCGAGCGCCAGGACGATCGAGGGAATCGCCAGAAGCGAGACGAGCCTGCTACTTGCGCCGGCCTGAGTCTCAGGGAAGCGCGGGCGCCGGAGTATGGACGGCCGTCGGACTCATGAGCGACTGGCGTTCTGATTCAGCAGAAACATTCCTGGCGCGGGGGAAAAAGGAAACACCGAAGCGAAAGGCTTGTCCTATCTTGCGGCGTCCTTTGCGAAACGCCGCAAGTCTCGCATCCGCCCTCACTCGGTCATTTGCAAGGACGAAGCATGAAGAGCAAAGCGCACACTCTTCCAGACGATTTAGAAGCAGCCACAGCCGACGCGACAAATTTGCAACGCTCGCCGAAATTCGTCGAAGCATGCCGGAACACAGCTTGATTTCGCGTGTAGTTGGGGTGACGCTTGGCTCCGGTTGTTCAGTGGTCCATCTCTAAAAGGAGATCCCCAATGACCACGAGAAAGCTTCAGCGACGAAGAAACGCCATCAGGACGCTTCTTCAAAATCTCGATACTCGGCCTTTCTGTGAGGACACGGCGCCGCAGTCAGGCGGATGGTTGAGCCATCCGCGGCCGCGGCTCTTACGAAACGCAACCGGCGCCGCCGGGCAAAGCGACCGCAGGTAAATTCAGGGCAGCCCGACGACCGGCGGGCTATTCATCTGGGCGGCCGGAGCGGCCGGGATGCAGCCTGCGTTGACGCCATTCATTTGGAGAAGCGCCCCGACCGTGGACGTCACGGCGGGGCGTTGTGCGTTAATGGCGAGAAGCGGCGTTTGTCATTGCCTCATCTCTGTTGCTCAAGGCGCGGCTCGCTCGGACACGCCGACTTGCCCCTCTGTCATGACGCGGCGAATCTCGGCTATGATGTAGTCCGATCGCCGTCATTTCGAGGGACCAAGTGCTCTTAAAATTTTGGATGTCGCAGACGATGCCCGTCATGGCGCTCCTGCTTGCTGGCGCCATGACCATTCTCGCGCTTTTCCTATGCTGGCTGAGTTTTGGCTCGCGCTTTGCGGCCCATGCGCAGGACTGGAAAGGGGTCACGCCGCCCTTCGTCGGCGTTCCAGCGACGCTGTTCGCCCTGTTGATGACTTTCCTTTCGCAGGATGTCTGGGATGCGAATCGTCGCGCCCATCAAGCCGTCGCGCTGGAGCGCGAACAATTGGCGACCCTCTCCGCGCTCTCCGGCAATAATGGAATCGACTCCGACGGCGTCTTGAGCGCCATACATGAGTATGTAGAGGCGGTCGTCGGCCTCGAATGGCAAGCTATGGAGGACGGCAGCCAATCCCCCGAAACCGAGGCGGCGCTCAACAAGCTCAACGCCGCGGTGAACGGCGCGAAAATTGGACCGTCCTTTCAGCGCGCGCTCATTGACGCCGTGATCGGTCTGCGATCGGCGCGAGATCAGCGGCTCGCGATTGCGGGCGCGTTTTCTGACGATCGCAAATGGGCGGCGGTGCTCATCATCGCCTTTATCACTCAAATCGCGCTTGCCGCGACGCACCTCGACCGTCCGAAGCCGCAGCTCCTCGCACAGGCGATTTTTGCTGCTGCGGCGATCGTGCCGATATCGCTCGTCGCATCGGTGAATGACCCCTATTCGCCGCCAAATGCAATATCTTCCGACTCGGTGGCGCAGTTGCTCGAACGCTATCCTCATAAGTGAACGGCAAATGACCGAAATCCAAAAAGTCGCCGGCACTGCTTTCGTCGTCGCCGAGTTTCGCAATGACGAAAATAGCGAAGCCCATCCGCTCTATCACGATCCTTTCGTCCACCTGTTTCTCGATCAGGAATCAAAGAAGGCCGCGGATCGCATTTCGCAGTCTTTCCCGCCGATCAGAAACAATGTGCGCTTAAGAACACGCTACTTCGACGACTGGCTTCGTCACCAGATCGACCACAGATTCCGGCAGATCCTCATTCTTGGCGCCGGCCTCGACACAAGGCCGCAACGGATCGCCGCTAAGGGCGTCGCCTATTTTGAAATCGACGCGCCGGAAACTCAGGCGTTCAAAAAGGCGAGACTGGAAGAAAATTCCGTCGATCCCAACACGACATATATCGGCGCCGATTATGTGACCGATGGAATGCTTGAGCTCCTGCGTCAAAACGGATTTGATTCCAACCTTCCCACCCATGTCATTTGGGAAGGCAACACCATGTATTTGGATGACGGCGCCGTCCATCGCATTCTGACGGAGCTCATGAGCGCAATCGAGCGCTGCTCGGCGTCCTTCGACTATTTCGCCGAGGCTGTGATCAGAGACGAAACCGGCGATCCGGAAATCGCGAGCGTCGTCGCAAGATTCGCCGCGATGGGCGCGCCCTGGACTTACGGGATCAACGATCTCCCTGATCTCGCCGCGCGATGCGGCGCGAAAGTGCTTGATCGCGTCACGCTCGCCGATCTTCATCGAACCTTCTGGCCGGATCAGCCGTTGGCGTCGCCGCTCTATGGCTATTATTCGCTGTGCACGGTCGAAAATACCGTCGAGCGGGCTTGAAAGCCGAGGAAAATTAAGCCCCCGCTACATCCCTCCCGCCGCGAGTTGCTCCGGCAACGCATAGGCCCATTGGGTGATATTGCCAGCGCCAAGACACACGACGTAATCGCCAGGCGCGACGATTTCGCGGATCATCGCCGCCAGCACTTCGGGCGAGGGCAGCCCCATCGCACGGCGATGGCCGTGCGCCTTGATCGCCGAGACGAGCGCGTCGCGGTCGACGCCCGGTATCGGCTGCTCGCCGGCCGGATAGACGTCGGAGATGATGACGACGTCGGCGTCATTGAAACAAGTCGCGAAAGAATCAAAAAGCGACTGCAGCCGCGTATAGCGATGCGGCTGCATCAGCGCGACGACCTTGCCCTTGGTCGAGGCGCGCGCGGCGCGCAGCACAGCGGCGATTTCGACCGGGTGATGGCCGTAGTCGTCGAAAATCTGCACGCCATTCCATTCGCCGGTCTTGGTGAAGCGCCGCTTGACGCCGCCAAAGCCAGCGAGCGCCTTGCGGATTTGTTCGGGGGAAAGGCCGAGCTGATTGGCGACGGCGACCGCCGCCGTCGCGTTCAGCGCATTGTGATGGCCTGGCATCGGTAGGACGAGATTTTCAAGATAGATCGCCTGCGACGTCTTGCGGTCGCGCAGCAGCACATTGAACTTCGACACGCCGCCCTCGAGATCGACGTCGAGCAGCCGCACGTCGGCCTGCGGATTTTCGCCGTAGGTGATGACGCGGCGGTCCTCGATGCGGCCGACGAGCTCCTGCACGGTCGGATGGTCGAGGCACATCACCGCGAAACCATAGAAGGGAAGGTTCTCGATGAAATTGCGGAAGGCTTCCTTGATGGCGTCGAATGTATGGAAATGGTCGAGATGTTCGGGATCGATATTGGTGACGATGGCGACGTCCGCCGGCAGTTTGAGAAACGTGCCGTCGCTCTCGTCGGCCTCGACCACCATCCAGTCGCCCGCGCCAAGACGCGCGTTCGTGCCATAGGCGTTGATGATGCCGCCATTGATGACGGTCGGGTCGAGGCCGCCGGCGTCGAGCAGCGTCGCGACGAGCGAGGTCGTCGTCGTCTTGCCATGCGTGCCGGCGATCGCGACGCATTGCTTGAGGCGCATCAGCTCGGCGAGCATTTCGGCGCGACGCACGACCGGCAAACGTTTTTCGCGCGCCGCGACGAGTTCGGGATTGTCGCGCTTGATCGCGGTCGAGACGACGACGACGGCGGCGTCGCCAAGATTTTTGGCGTCATGGCCGATGCTGACAGTCGCGCCCTTTTCGACGAGACGCTTGACATTGGCGTTTTCGGCGGCGTCCGATCCCTGCACCTTGTAGCCGAGATTGAGCAGCACTTCGGCGATTCCAGACATGCCGATGCCGCCGATGCCGACGAAATGAATCGGGCCCAACTCTTTCGGCAGTTTCATCCCTAACTCCGTTTCGTGGCGCCTCTCCGCGCCACGTCGATGATCATATCGGCGAGCCGTTCGGCGGCGTCGGCGACGCCGACGCTCCTTGCGGCTTCGGCGTTCGCGGCAAGCTGCACCGGCGCGTTTATGAGTTCCGTAAGTCGTCGCGCCAGAAATTCCGGCGTGAATTCGCTCTGCCGCACCGTTTCCGCGCCGCCGGCCTGCTCCAGAAAAGCGGCGTTCGCCGCCTGGTCCTGGTCGAGCGCATGCGGCAGCGGCACCAGCATCGCCGGACGTCCAATGACCGCAAGCTCAGAGACCGTCGACGCGCCGGCGCGGGCGATGACATAATGCGCCGCCGCGACCCGCGCCGGGAAGTCGGCGAAAAAGGGCGCAATCTCGGCGCCGACCCCGGCGCCTGCGTAGATCGCCTCGACACGCGCGATATCTTCGGGACGCGCCTGTTGCACGACGGCGACTTTCGCCCGCAGCGCGTCGGGGAGCGCCGCGACCGCCGCCGGCACAATGTCCGCCATGACGCGCGCGCCTTGCGAGCCGCCGGCGACGAGCAGCCGAAACATTCCATCATCGAATGTAGGATAAGGAATCTTCGCGGCCTCAAGCACATTGGGACGCACCGGATTGCCGGTGACGACGACCTTGTTTTGCAGGGCTGGCGGCGTGACGAGAGTCGGCAGGCCGGCGGCGATTCTGTCGACGCGGCCGGCGAGGAAGCGGTTGGCCTTGCCCATCACGCCATTCGCTTCATGCAAGGCGCTCGGCACGCCGAGATAGGAGGCGGCAAGCAAGGGCGGCACGGTCGGATAGCCGCCAAAGCCGATCACCGCGGCCGGCTTGACATGCCGCAGCAGCGCCGCCGCCTGCGCCGTCCCGATGGCGAGACGCGCCACCGCCTGCGCCTTGGCGAAGAGCGAGCCGCCGCGCGGGGTCCCGGCGGAGATCACATGCATCGCCCGCGCGGGAAAGCTCCCGCCATAGCGGAGCGCGCGCTCCTCAGTGACGAGTTCCGCCGCCAGGCCGCGCGCGGCAAGCGCATGGGCGAGGGCCTCGGCCGGAAAGAGATGGCCGCCAGTGCCGCCCGCGGCGAGGAGAATCGGCGAATCGATCATGCTGAGGCTTTTATCACGCCGCCGCCGGAGCGCCCGTGGCGGCGAGTTCGCTCATCACCCGGGCTCGCGGCCGCTTACGGGTGACGGCGAGCAGAAAGCCCATGCCGAGCGACAGCGAAATGAGCGAGGAGCCGCCGTAAGAGACAAACGGTAGCGTCATGCCCTTGGCGGGCATGAGATGCACGTTGACCGCCATATTGATGCAGCTCTGCAGACCAAACAGCATCACCAGCCCCGCCGTCGCAAAACGGCAGAAGGGATCGCTGTTGCGCGCCGCCGAGAACAGCCCCCGCACCACGACGAAGGCGAAGACCGCGGCGAGCGCGATACAGACGAGAACGCCGAATTCCTCGCCGATGACCGCGAAGATGAAATCGGTGTGCGAGTCGGGCAGGATGCGCTTGATCACGCCCTCGCCGGGCCCCCTGCCGAACCATGATCCGGCGATGAAGCTTTCGAGCGCCGTCTCCGACTGAAAATTGGCCGGCACGCCGGCGACCGGCGGCGGCGGCTCCAGGAAGGTCTCGATGCGCGCATGAACATGCGGCACGAACTTATAGGCGAGCAGCGCCGAAATGCCGCCAAGGCCGCCCAATCCGACCACCCATATCCAATGCAGACCGGCCATGAAGAACAGCGCCGCCCATACGATCGAAATCAACATCGTCTGTCCGAAATCGGGCTGTAGCATCAGCGGCACGATCGCGATCGGCAGCAGCAAAAGCGCGATCAGATTTCCTGGAACATCCTTGCGCCGCGCCCCTTCGGAGAACGCCCAGGCGACCAGGACGACAAAGGCGGGCTTCAAGAATTCCGAGGGCTGAACGCCCAAGATCCATCGCTTCGCGCCCTTCACTTCCTGGCCATAGAAGATTGTGGCGAAGACAAGCGCCAGGGAGATAACGAAAATCACCAGCGCCAGCCGGCGCACATGGCGCGGCGAAAGAAATGAGGTCGCGATCATCACGACGAGCGCCGGCACAAGATAAATCGCCTGTTTATTGACGAAGTGGAACGTCGCCAGATGCAGCCGCTCAGCAACGGGCGGACTGCCGGCCATGGCGAAGACCAGTCCGGCGACGATCAGCAAGGCGAGGCTTGCAAGCAGCCAGCGATCCACCGTCCACGCCCAGTCAGAGAACGGCGTTCGGTGCGCGCGAGAGATCATGACAGCCCTCCTTTTCGCGCCGCTATGACGGCGGGAAGCCCCTCGACGAGTCCCCGAAAGGCGTCGCCGCGCGCTTCGAAATTGGCGAATTGGTCGTAGGACGCGCAGGCCGGCGACAGCAGCACGACGGGCGCCGGCGCGCCTTCACGAAGCGCGTCGAGCGCCGCGCGAGTCGTCGCGATGTCGAGCGTTCCGCAACGTTCGAAAGGCAGCGTCCCCTCCAGCGCGCGCGCGAAATCGTCGGTCGCCTCGCCGATCAAATAGGCTTTGCGTATGCGCGAGAAATGCGGCCGCAGCGGCTCGACGCCGCCCTCTTTCGATCGGCCGCCGAGAATCCAGTAGATATCGGTAAAGCTCGTCAACGCCTTTTCGGCAGCGTCGGCGTTGGTCGCCTTCGAGTCGTTGATAAACAGCGCGCGCTCGATGCGTCCGACTTCCTCCATGCGATGCGGAAGACCGGGGAAGCTCAACAATCCGCGCGCAATCTCGTCGTCGTCCAGTCCGCACTCCCATACGGCAGCGGCGGCAAAGGCGGCGTTTTGCGCATTATGCGCGCCGCGCAGCGCGCGCGCGCCTTCGAGCGAACCGATGAGTTCGGCTTCGTCGGGCGGGTGCCCCTCCTCGCGGAAGTAGACCTTTCGATCCTCGACGTAAAATCCCCACTCAAGCGCGCGCTTCGCCGACACGGGCACGACGCGCTTCTCAGGCGGCGCGGCTTCGGCTAGGCGCGCGCCGATCGCATGGCAATAGGGGTCGTCGACGCCGACCAAGGCCACTTCCGCCGCCGCGACCAGCCGTTCCTTGATCGCGGCGTAATTTTCGATCGTTCCATGGCGGTCGATATGGTCCGGCGTAATATTGATCAGCACGCCGATGGTCGGCGCCAGCGACGGCGCGAGATCGATCTGGAATGACGAACATTCGATGACGTGAATGCGCTCATCCGACGGCGGCTCGAGATCGAGAATCGGCACCCCGATATTGCCGCCAAGCTGCACGTCGCGGCCAGCTTCGCGCAGGATATGTGCGATCAGCGCCGTCGTCGTCGATTTGCCGTTGGTGCCGGTGATCGCGACAAAAGGCGAGCCGCCGGCGCGCGCTTCGCGCTCGCGACAGAACAGTTCGACGTCGCCGATGATCTGTACTCCGGCGGCCTTCGCCGCCTGCACAACCCAGTGAGGTTCGGGATGGGTCAGCGGCACGCCGGGAGAAAGGACCAGCGCTTCAAAGCCGCGCCAATCGACCACCGCGAGATCCTCAAGCGCGACGCCTTGCGCGACCGCTTTGAGCCGACCGGCCTCGCCGTCGTCCCAGGCGGCGACCCGCGCCCCGCCCGCGATCAGCGCGCGGGCGGTGGACAGGCCCGAACCGCCGAGGCCAAAAAGCGCGACGCGCTTGCCCTTGAATGTCTCGACCGGCGTCATCGTCACCTCAGCTTCAAGGTCGAGAGGCCCATGAGGGCCAGCACGAAGGCGATGATCCAAAAGCGAATGACGATCTGCGGCTCCTTCCACCCCTTCTGCTCGAAGTGATGATGAATGGGCGCCATCAGGAAAATGCGCTTGCCGGTGAGCTTGTAATAGACGACCTGGATGATGACCGACGCGCCTTCGATGACGAAGAGTCCGCCGACGATGACGAGGATGAATTCCTGCTTTACCGCGACCGCCACCGAGCCGACAAGCCCGCCGAGCGCCAGCGAGCCGGTGTCGCCCATGAAGATTTGCGCAGGCGGCGCATTGAACCACAGAAAACCCAGACCGGCGCCGATGAACGCCGAGCAGACGATGGTCAATTCGCCGACGCCGGCCACGTAATTGACGCCGAGATAGTTCGAAAAGATCGAATTGCCGACGAGATAAGCAAAGATCGCGAAGGCGCCGGCGGCGATCATCGACGGCACGATGGCGAGTCCGTCGAGTCCGTCGGTGAGATTGACGCAATTGCCCGCCGAGACGATGACGAATGCGCCAAACAGGATGAAAAATGGGCCGAGCGTCGCGACATAGCCCCTCACCATGGGAATGGCGAGTTTGGTCATGTTCTCTCCGCCGCTACGCATCAGCGCATAGCAAGCGAGGCCGGCGATCAAAAACTCCAGCGCCAGCCGCAGCTTTCCGGAGAAGCCGGCGTGCGACTGCTTGGTCACCTTGAGATAGTCGTCATAAAAGCCGATGAGGCCGAAGCCGACCGTGACGAAGAGCACGATCCACACATAGGAATTGCGCAAATTCGCCCAGAGCAGCGTCGCCGCGACTAATCCCGATAGAATCATCAGGCCGCCCATCGTCGGCGTGCCTTTTTTGCTCACGAGATGCGAGGCCGGCCCGTCCTCGCGGATCGGCTGCCCCTTGCCCTGCTTGATGCGCAACGCCGCGATCACGCCCGGTCCGAAAAAGAAGACGAAGAACAGCGCCGTCGCCGCCCCCATGGCGGCGCGAAACGTGATGTAACGGAAGATGTTGAGCGGACTGTAGAGATAGGAAAAGTCCGCAAGCAGCGTCAGCATCGTCTCTCCTCAATTCGCCATTTCGTCGGCGAATGCGGTTTTCAAGGCCGAGACGATCCGCGACATCCGCGAACCATTGGAGCCCTTCACCATCACCACGTCGCCGGGCCGAACAGCGGAGAGAACCGCCTCTTCCAACTCCAGCGGCGTCGCCCGATGCGCGGCGCGCATTGAATCAGGCGCAGCGTAGCTCAGGCGCGACATTAACGGTCCGGAGGTGAATAGCAGATCAACCCTGGCGTCGATAAGGTCTCCGGCGAGCGCGGCGTGCAATTCGGCGGCCCGCGGCCCCAACTCCAGCATGTCGCCCAAGACCGCGATCCGGCGGCCGCCGGGTCCTGTCGGCGCGCCGCTAAGCAGTTCCAGCGCCGCGCGCATCGAGGTTGGGTTGGCGTTGTAGCTTTCGTCGATGAGCGTAAATTCGCCATCTGGCGTCGATATTTTCTCGCGTTGGCCGCGTCCGGACGGCGGCCTAAATTCGGCGAACGCCGACGCCGCCTCCTCCAGATCCACGTCGAAAATGGCGCCGACGAGCAGCGCCGCCAGCGCGTTGACGGCGAGATGCCTGCCCGGCGCGCCGACGCGGAAGCGCAGTCGACGCTCAAGAATCTGCGCTTCGACGAGAGCGCCTTCGCCATCCGGCGCGTAAGACAGGAGCCGCGCGTTGGCGCCTTCCGTCTCGCCAAAACTGACGACATGGCTGGCGTTCGGCGCAGCCGCCGCGGCAAGACGCTCGTAAAAGCCATCGTCGCGGTTGATGATCGCGACGCCGCCGTCGAGCCCGGAAAAGATTTCGGCTTTGGCGTCCGCGATCTTTTCGATCGAACCGAAATATTCAAGATGAACCGGCGCGATGCGGGTGACGACGGCGACGTGCGGTCGAACCTGGGCGACGAGCGCGGCGATTTCGCCCGCGTGGTTCATGCCGAGTTCGAACACGCCAAAGCGCGTCTCCGCCGGCATACGCGCAAGCGTCAAGGGCACGCCCCAGTGATTGTTGTAAGACGCCGCCGAGGCATGCGTGTCGCCAAAGCGCGACAGCATGAGCCGGGTCATGTCCTTTGTCGACGTCTTGCCGACCGAACCGGTGATGGCGGTGATGAAAGCTTCGGTCCGTTCCCGCGCGCGCTGACCGAGCGATTCGAGCGACTGTTGCACGTCCCTGACGACCAACAACGGACCCGCGCCGGAAAGCTCGGCCGCATGCGCTTCGTCGACCACCGCCGCCGCCGCGCCCTTTTCGAACGCCGTCCGCACGAAGTCATGGCCGTCGCGCGTTTCGCCCTTGATGGCGAAAAACAGGTCTCCGGGCAGAAGCGTGCGCGTGTCGATGGAAACGCCGGCGGCTTCGCGCGCAAGGCCGCCGCTGGCGCGCGCGCGCAACGCGCCGACCAGCGCCAATCCCGACCATAGCGGCCTCCCGGTCATGGGCAATGCTCCTTTAGCGCCTGCGCGATCGCCTCATGATCGGAAAACGGCAAAACGCGCCCGCCGACGATCTGCCCGGTCTCGTGACCTTTCCCCGCCACGACGAGCGCATCGCCTGTTTGAAGTTCGGCGACGGCGCTGGCGATCGCCGCGCGCCGGTCCCCGATCTCGATGACATGCGCCGCGCCGCCGCGGGTTCCTTCCAGAATTTCAGCGCGAATGGCGGCGGCGTCCTCGCTGCGCGGATTATCGTCGGTGACGATGGCGACATCGGCGGCGCGGGCGACGATTTCGCCCATCAGCGGCCGTTTGCCACGGTCGCGATCGCCGCCGCAACCGAAAACGACAATCAGGCGATTTTTTGTCAGCGGCCGCAAAGTGGCGAGCACCTTCTCCAGCGCGTCCGGCTTATGGGCGTAATCGACGAAAATGGGGGCGCCCTTGCATTGCCCGACGAGTTCGAGCCGGCCCGGCGCGCCTTTGAGCGCTTGGAGCGCCGCGAATACCGAGAGGGGTCATCGCCGCTCGCGATGGCGAGGCCGGCGGCGACCAGCGCGTTTGAGACCTGAAACGCGCCGGCGAGCGGCAGGTTCACTTCATATTCGGCGCCCTCGTAAGCGAGCCGCAATGGCGTCGCCAGCGCGTTCGGCGTCGCCGAGAGGAGCGTGATCGCTTCTCCCTTGGAACCGACGCTGAAAATCGTGAGGCCGCTCTCACGGCAAACTTCGATCACGCGAGACGCGACGTCGCTGTCGGCGTCGATCACGACCGTCTGGCCCGGACGCATCAGCGTATCGAAGAGCCGCATCTTCGCGGCGAAATAGTCCTCCATGTCGGCGTGATGGTCGAGATGATCACGCGAAAAATTAGTGAAGCCGGCGACGTCAATCCGCATCCCGTCAAGACGCCGCTGATCGATCCCGAGCGACGACGCCTCCATCGCGAGATGGGTGACGCCGCGTGCCGCAAGATCGTCCAGCGTCTTCTGCAACTCGACCGGCTCGGGCGTGGTCAGCGCCCCGTAATGCGCGCCGCGCGAATCGACGATCCCCACCGTGCCGAGCGAGGCCGCCTCATGTCCAAGCGTAGCCCAGATTTGACGCAGGAAGGCGACGACCGAGGTCTTGCCGCTCGTTCCGGTGACGGCGGCGATCATCGACGGCTGACGCGGATAGAAACGCGCTGCCGCAAGCGCCAGCGCGCGCCGAACGTCGTCGACGACGATGAGCGGCAACGGACATTGCGCGGCGCGCTGCGCAACGACGACGCCGGCGCCGCGCGCGGCGGCGTCGGCGACATAGGACATGCCGTCGCCGGCATGACCGGGTATTGCGAAAAATACGAAGCCGTCGCGCGCCATTCGACTGTCGGCCGTCAGGCCGGCGATCTTGAGCCCGCGCAAGGCGGGCTCTAGGTCAGGCGTCGCGAGCAGTTCGGACAGCAGCATCAATGTCCTCCCCCGCCGCGCGCGGGAACATTGACGTAGCCATATCCCAATTTGGCGAGGAGCGGGAAAGGCTGGTGCGGCGGCTCGAATCGCGGTGCGAGACCGAGGATCGGACCGACGCGCTCGATGATCTCGCCCGTTACTTGGCCTGCGTTATAGGCCGCCGTCGCGTAGCCGCCGGTTTCCGGCAATCCCTGCGGTTCGTCCATGATGGTCAAGAACAGATATTTCGGCTTGTCCGAGGGGGCGACGGCCATGAAGGTGTTAAACAGCTTGGTCTTCGAATAATGCCCGTTGACGACCTTTTCCGCCGTGCCGGTCTTGCCGCCGACGTAATAGCCGGCGATGTTGACTTTTCGCGCCGTGCCGATTTCGGCGTTGAGGCGCATCAGATAGCGCATCGCCTCGCTCGTCTCAGGCCTTATCACGCTTTCGGCGCCGTCCTTGGCTTCCTCCTCGCTGCGCTTGATGAAAGTTGGCGTGATCAGATAGCCGCCGTTCATCAACGCGCCGACCGCCATCATCGCCTGCAGCGGCGCCACCGCGAGACCATGTCCGAAGGCGATGGTCATGGTGTTCAATTCGCCCCAGTTTTTCGGCACGATCGGTTCGGCGCTCTCCGGCAATTCGGTGCGCATGCGGGTCAGCTGGCCCATCTTGCGCAGGAACGCCTTGTGCCGCTCGACGCCCTGGCCCATCGCCATGCGCGCGGTGCCGACATTGGAGGAATAGGTGAAGACTTCCGGCAGGGTCAGCGCGCGATTTTGCGCGTGATAGTCATGGATTTTGAAGCGACCGAACGATAGCACGCCGCGCGCGTCGAGCCTTGAATTGAGATTGACCTTGCCGGAGTCGAGCGCCATCGCGATGGTCAGCGCCTTGAACGTCGAGCCCATCTCATAAACGCCGACGCTCATGCGGTTGATGTGGATCGGATCGAGCGCTTCCGTCGGCTTGTTGGGATCGTAGTCGGGGAGCGACGCCAGCGCGATCACTTCGCCGGTATTGACGTCCATGATCGCCGCGGCGCCAGCCTTCGCCTTGAAGTGGGTCACGCCTTTCTCGAGCTCGTCGCGCAGCGCATGCGTCGCGCGTATGTCGAGCGAAAGCGAAATGGGCTTCAGCTCCTCGGGCGTCGCGCCAAAGCCGGCGCCGTGCAGATCGGCGAGCCCCTGCCCGTCGATGTATTTTTCGATGCCGGCGATCCCCTGATTGTCCACATTGGCGAAGCCGAGCACATGCGCGCCGATCGGCCCGTTGGGGTAGACGCGCTTGTTTTCGGCGATCAATCCGACCCCCGGCAATCCGAGATGGAAAACCTCGTCGCGCTGATGCGTCGTGACTTCGCGCTTCACCCAAACGAAGCCTTTTCTGGACCCGAGCCGCTCACGCATTTCGCGCGAGTCGAGCCCCGGCAGAGCGGCGGTCAACAGCTCGGTCGCTTCATCCTTGTCGATGATGCGGCGCGGCTCGGCGAAAACCGACATCACCTTCACGTCGCTGGCGAGCACCTCGCCGTTGCGATCGAGAATGTCCGGGCGAGACGCGGCGACAGCCTCCGCCGCGGCGCGCCGCGTCGTCGCCGCTTCCGGCTTGAAGCCCAGATAAACGAGCTTGATTGCGATCACCCCATAGAGCGCGAGAAAGCCCAAGGCAGCGAGCCTCATGCGCGACGCGCTCAAATCGAGACTTGTCGAAAAGATGGCGCGCAGCAGCGCCCGGATTCTCAGCGCTGGCGAAGGCGGTGGTTGCGTATCGCGCACGGTCTGCGTCATGGCTTGCGTCGCTCTTGCCCCTGCGTTTTGGGCGTCGTTGTCGACGCGCCGCCAGGGACGGGCGGCGTCGCCGGCATGCTCAATCCGAGCGAGTCGAGCTTCTGGCCGATGGAATCGACGCGCGGCGCTCTTTCGGGAAGCGATTGGGCGGCGACGATTTGGGTAGCGTCGAGCTGTTTCATGCCCGGCAGATAGGCGTCGGCGAGCTGTTGAATGCGCTCAGGCCTCGTCATATAGGCCCATTCCGCGCGCAACACCGCAATCGCGTCGCGCTCCTGCCTGATCTCGATCTTGGTTTTTGTAATCTGCTCGGCGCGATAGCTCGTCTGATATTTGATCGAATAGGCGTAGACCGCCGAACCGACCAGGGCGAGAATCGCGACGATGTTGAGGAACCGCAGCATCAGGCCTTCCCCTTGTCGCGATCGGGCAGGCGGACAAGGCGCGCCAGCCTTTCATCAAGCGGATAGGGCGCCGACGCCGTGCGCGTCGCGTAGCGCAGTTTGGCCGAGCGCGCCCGCGGATTGGCCGCCGTCTCGGCGTGCGTGGGCGTGATCGGCTGGCGGCCCTCGCAGACGAAACTCGGCGCCGGCGGAACCGCTTCGCCGGGCAAGCGGCGCGATCCGGTTTCGCCGCGCCCGCTCCTTTCGGCGAGAAACTGTTTGACGATGCGATCCTCCAGCGAATGAAACGTCACGACGACGAGACGACCGCCTGCGGCGAGAAGCCGTTCGGCGCCGATGAGGCCGTTCAGCAATTCCTGAAGCTCGTCGTTGACGGCGATGCGCAACGCCTGGAAACTTTTCGTCGCCGGATGAATGTCAATGGCGCGGTTGGGAGCGACGCGAGCGATCATTTCGGCCAGCGCTCTGGTCGTTTCAAAGGGCGCAATCTCTCGATCGTGGACGATGGCGCGGGCGATACGCCGCGCGGCGCGCTCTTCGCCGTAGAAATAGAAGATGTCGGCAAGCGTCTCTTCATCCGCTCCATTAACAATGTCGGCGGCGCTGCGGCCCCTCCCTTCCATGCGCATGTCGAGCGGACCGTCGGCGCGGAAGGAAAAGCCGCGCGCCGCCTCATCGAACTGCATCGACGAGACGCCGATGTCGAAGACAACCCCGTCGACCGGCGCGAAACCTTGCGCGCGCGCGATGTCTTCGAGCTGCGAAAAGCGCGCCTCGACGAGCGTGAGCCGTCCGCGCATCTCGTCGACCAGCGAACCGCCGGCCTTCAACGCGGTCCGATCGCGATCGAGCGCAAGCACGCGCGTATCCGGCTGCGCGAGCAAGGCCCGCGTATAGCCGCCGGCGCCGAAGGTCGCGTCGATATAGCGGCCCCCCGGACGAACGGAGAGAGCCGCCATCGCCTCATCGCGCAGCACCGGAATATGCGGTGCCGACGTCATGATCATGTTCCTCATCCGGCGGCGTGCGACTCGAGGCGGCCAGCGGCGCGACGATTCTATTCGCCCGGCGAGCGCTGGCTCGTCGAAACGCCTTAATTGGGGCTGGGCGGTCTTGATCGACATGGCACCGCGGGGCGTCGTAAGCAGGCTGGTCGCCACGCGCCAATCTTGGCGACCGCCTTCATTAGGCTTTGTTATCGTTAAGGGAGCGTTACGGCGGCCTCGAATTTGGCGGCCTTAAGGCGGCGCGAGCTTCCCTGCCGCTAGGTTTGATTGACGACGAAACAGGCTGTTTGAGCGCCAGTCGGCCTGTAAGCCGGGTTCTGTACGTCCTTTGCAGAACGTGACGACCATTCCTCTGGGACGGGCGTTGCCGCCCGCCTCTAGCAACCAACCCGGGCGACAGTCCCGGAGACGGGTTGAAGGCAAAAAGCTCGCGCTTAAGGCCTTCCGTCGCCCCTATTCGGTCTTGCTCCCGGCGGGGCTTGCCGTGCCCCGAACGTCGCCGCTCGGGCGGTGCGCTCTTACCGCACCCTTTCACCCTTACCGCTTGCGCGGCGGTTTGCTTTCTGTGGCGCTGTCCCTGGGGTCGCCCCCGCCGGACCTTATCCGGCGCCGTGTCTCCGTGGAGCCCGGACTTTCCTCTGCTTAACGCAGCGGCCGTCCAGCCGACTGGCATAAAGAGGGATAGGCGCCCCGGCGATGGAATGCAAGAAGGCGTCAAAACGTCACGTTGGAAAGCTGTTCAGGAACCGCCACTTCATAGCTTGGTTCTCGCTCGGGAAACGCCGAGCGAAGCCGAATTCGAAAAAGCTCTAGGGGAGTGACAATAATGCTGGCACGTCGTTCAGTTTTCGCCGCTCTGGCCATGACCGCGGTCATGCTCGTGACCCCGCATATGGCGTTCGCGCAAAGCCGAAGCGAGCACCTGACGCAGGCGATCGAGGAAACAAATGAGGCGATCAAGGAGGGCAAGCAGCATATGGCCTCCTCCTTCGCCGAGCATGCGCATAACGCCTGGGATCACGCCAAAGCGGCCAGCAGCGAAGACCCGAAGGGCCATATCAAGACGGCGATGAAGCATCTCAGTCAGGCGCTCAAGACCGCAAAACGCACCCATCACGCGAGCCGGATTGACAAAGGCGTGCATCATGCCGAAACCGCGCTCATTCATCTGAAGGCGGCAAATCAATAAAGCGGCGAGCCGCGATCCGCCTCCTGCGCGTCGCGGCTCTCTCCTGCTGTAGCGGACAATCCTTCGAAATCTTTCAGCGATCGTCGTCTCCATCCAGTCGCTCTCCGCCGCCAATGTCGGCGATGAGCTGGCGAGCCGGGTTGGAACATTGTAAGCGTTTCACGGCTTGAAGCCCGAAGCGGCGATCAGCGCTTCCTAGAAACGGCGCGCCTGGGATGGATTTCCTCATGGAGCAAAGCAGCGCCGAATCGCGTAAGCCTCGCGTCGTCATCATCGGCGGCGGTTTCGCCGGCATCGCGGCGGCGCAGGCGCTCGCAGGCTCCGGCGCGCATATAGCGATACTGGACAGCAACAATCATCATTGCTTCCAGCCTCTGCTCTATCAGGTCGCGACCGCAGCCCTCGCCGCGCCGGAAGTGGCCTGGCCGATCCGTCACATCGTGCGCCGCCAAAAGGACGCGACCGTGCTGATGCTCACGGTCAGGGGCGTCGATACGGCGCGCAAAGTCGTCAAGACGGAAACATGCGAGATCGGCTATGACGTCCTCATCGTAGCGACCGGGGCTACCCATTCCTATTTCGGCCACGACTGGGAGCGTTCGGCGCCGGGGTTGAAGACCATCGCCGACGCCGCGCACATCCGCCGCAGGCTGCTTCTCGCCTTCGAACGCGCCGAAGTCAGTGTCGATCCGGTCGAACGCGAGCGGCTGCTCACCATCGTCATTGTCGGCGGCGGTCCGACCGGCGTCGAACTCGCCGGCGCGATCTCAGAACTCGCCAGGCGAACGCTTCCGCCGGAGTTTCGCCGCGCCGATCCAAGCAAGGCGCGCATCATCCTGCTCGAAGCGGGACCTCGCATTCTTGCAAGCTTCCCCGAACGGCTTTCGCAATATGCGCGCGATTCGCTCGAAAGAAACGGCGTTGACGTGCTGACGGACACGCCCGTCGATCACATTTTTGAAGACAGAATTGTCGCGGGAGAGAAAGAGATCGCCGCGAGCGTGATTCTCTGGGCCGCAGGCGTGCAGGCGTCGCCCGCGGCGAATTGGCTGGGCGTCGACGGCGATCCAAGCGGGCGCATTGCGGTGAATGGGGACCTAACGGTTCCCGGCCTGCCCGACGTCTATGTGATCGGGGATCTGGCGTTTCTGACCCGTCCCGACGGGGCGCCGGTTCCGGCGCTCGCCGCTTCCGCCAAGCAAATGGGCAAATACGCCGGCCGCGTCATCCGGCTGCGTCTCAAGGGACGCTCGCCGCGCAAACCCTTCCGCTATCGCGACTATGGCAGTCTGGCGACGATCGGCCGCAACTCGGCGATCGTCAAGCTCGGGCGACTGGAATTGACCGGCTTTCCGGGTTGGCTCTTCTGGAGCGTCGTGCATATCTATTTTCTCGTGAATTTGCGCAGCCGTATCTTCGTGGCGATGAGTTGGATCGCGACCTATCTGACGAGCAATCGCGGCGCCCGGCTGATTGCGCGCTAAGAGCGCGCACGCTTGGCGGCGATAACGCCGTCGGACGCGCTCCATCGCGGCGCCGCCAGATTTTCGCTTGAGATCGGAATGGATTATGTCCTCGGCATGAACGCGGCGCAGGACGAGGAAGAAAGAGCGCGAGTCGTCGAGATTCTCGCGCCCGTCGCCGTCGATTCGACCTATTCCTATCTGGCGCCGGCGGCGATGCGGCTTCAACCTGGCGACAGCGTCATCGCGCCGCTCGGCAAGCGGGAGGCCTATGGCGTCGTCTGGTCCGTCGACGGCGGCGCCGCTCCGGGGAGCAATCTCAAGACGGTCAGCGCCCGCCTCGACCGGCCGCCGCTGTCACAAACATTGCGCGGCTTCATCGACTGGCTCGCGCGCTATACGCTCACGCCTCGCGGCATGGCGCTGCGGCTCGCGACGCGGGCCGCGGAAGACGCCGGACCGGAAGCGCCGCGCACGCTCTATCGCGCGAGCGGGGCTGCGCCCGAAAGATTGACGCCGACGCGCGCACGCGTCCTCAAGGCCGCGGAAGGCGGCGTCGCTTTTTCGAAGAAAGCGCTCGCCGAAGCCGCCGCCTGCTCGACGGGCGTCATCGACGCGCTCGTCGACGAGGGCGCGCTGGAGGCGATCGCCGCGCCGCCGGAGCCGATCGCGCCAAAGCTCGATCCCTCGTTCGCGAGGCCGGTTTTGGAGCCCGCGCAGCGGGAAGCCGCCGAGGCGCTGAAGGCGGCGCTCGCCTCGCCTGCGTTCAAGCCCTTCCTGCTCGAAGGCGTCACCGGCTCGGGCAAGACCGAAGTTTATTTCGAGGCGATCGCCGCGGCCCTACAGGCTGGCGGACAGGCGCTGGTCATGATGCCGGAAATTGCGCTTACGACGCAATTTCTCGAGCGTTTCGCCGCGCGTTTCGGCGAAAAGCCGGCCGAATGGCATTCAGGCGTCAGCGCCCGCAAACGCGCGCGTATCTGGCGCGGCTGCGCGACCGGCGACGTGCGCGTGGTCGTCGGCGCGCGGTCGGCGCTGTTCCTGCCCTTTTCGAAGTTGCGGCTGATCGTCGTCGATGAGGAGCACGAAGGCGCCTACAAGCAGGACGACGGCGTCAGCTATCACGCGCGCGACATGGCGGTGGTGCGCGCGCGAATGGAGCAGGCGGCGATCGTTCTCGCCTCGGCCACGCCGTCGATCGAAACCCGCGTCAACGCCATGAGCGGGCGCTACGGCTATCTCAAACTCGATTCACGGGCGCGGGCGCGGCTGATGCCGACGCTCGAAGCGATCGACATGCGCAAGGAAGGCCCGCCGCGCGGCCGATGGATCGCGCCGCGGCTCGCTCTGGCGGTCGGCGAAACGATCGCGCGTGGCGAGCAGGCGCTGCTCTTTCTCAATCGCCGCGGCTATGCGCCGCTGACGGTCTGCCGCACATGCGGCCACCGCTTCCGCTGCACACAATGCGACGCCTGGCTGGTCGAACATCGCTTCCGCCGCGCGCTGATGTGCCATCATTGCGGCCATGTCGAGCGTCGTCCGGACGTCTGCCCGGAATGCGGCAGCGAGGATTCGCTGGCCGCCTGCGGACCTGGCGTCGAGCGACTGGCCGAAGAGGCGGCGACGCTCTTTCCAAACGCCCGCATACTCGTTCTCTCGTCGGATTTTCCAGGCGGCGCCGACCGGCTGCGGCGCGAATTGGAGGAGATTGCGAAGGGCGCCTTCGACATCGTCATCGGCACGCAACTCGTCGCCAAGGGCCATAATTTTCCTTTTCTCACGCTCGTCGGCGTGATCGACGCGGATCTGGGCTTGGGAAGCGGCGACCCACGGGCCGCCGAGCGCACGTTCCAGCTGCTCAATCAAGTGACGGGACGCGCCGGGCGCGGCGACAACCCTGGGCGCGCACTGATCCAGAGCTTTCACCCGTCGCATCCGGTGATCGAGGCGCTGCTCTCGGGCGACGCAGAGCGTTTCTATGCGCAGGAGATCGCGGTGCGCGAGCGCGCGGGATTGCCGCCCTTCGGCCGTCTCGCCGCGCTGATCGTTTCCGCCAAGGACGCCGCCACGGCCGAATCGCATGCGCGCGCGCTGGCGCGCGCGGCGCATGAACTGCCGTCATCGCCGCGCTACCGAGTCGCCGCGCCCGGCGCCTGGCCGGAAGAAAATGAGATCGCGTTGCTCGGTCCGGCGGAGGCGCCGATTGCGCTCATCCGCGGCCGTTACCGATTCCGCTTGCTCGCCAAAGGACCGCGGAACGCCGACATGCAGGCGTTCTTGCGAGACATGCTCGCCGCCGGACCAAAAGAGAGAGGCGGCGTGCGGGTTCAGATTGATGTCGACCCGCAGAGCTTCTCGTAGCGAACATAACGAACTTTGGCGATTCAGCCGCCGACGACGCGGGCGACGATCCTCGCCGTATAATCCACCATCGGAACGATCCGCGCGTAGTTGATCCTTGTCGGGCCGATGACGCCGAGCGCGCCGATGATCCGGCGTTCGCTGTCGCGCAGCGGCGCGGCGATCATCGACGAGCCGGAAAGCGAGAAGAGCTTGTTCTCCGAGCCGATGAAAATGCGCACCCCTTCGCCCTGTTCGGCGCGCTCCAAGAGGTCGATGACCTCCGTCTTCGTCTCCAGATCGGCGAACAGGAGCCGAACGCGCTCAAGGTCGGCGGCGGCGGTCAGATCTTCGAGAAGATGCGCCTGACCGCGCACGATCAGCTGTCGTGATTCACCCATCGCGCCCGCCCAAGTCGCGAGCCCCGCTTCGACAAGCCGGGCGGCGAGTTCATCGAGCTCATTTTGCGCGGCTCTGCGCGAGCTTTCGATGCTTTCTCGCGCTTCAGCGATTGTCCGTCCGCAGACACGCGCGTTCAGATAGTTGGCGGCTTCAGTCAGCGCCGAGGCCGGAAGATCGCGCGGGACGGGAATCACCCGGTTCTCGACCGATCCATCGTCGGCGACCAAAATCACCAGCGCCCGCTCGGGCTCGAGCCGAACGAAATCGATCTGCTTCAAGCGCACATTGTCCTTGGAGGCGACGACGACGCCGGCGACGCGCGTCAGGCCCGACAGCAGACTCGTCGCTTCCGCGAGAACGCCAGCGAAATCATGGTCTTTGGAAGCCGCTTCGACCTCGGCGGCGATGCGCGCGCGCTCATTTTCCTCGAGATCGCCGATCTGCAGCATGGAATCGACGAAGAAGCGTAGACCCAGCTCGGTCGGGAGCCGTCCGGCACTGGTGTGGGGCGCGTAGATGAGGCCGAGTTCCTCAAGATCTTGCATGACGTTGCGCACCGAGGCGGGCGACAGAGTCATCGGCAGAAGCCTGGCGAGGTTTCTTGAGCCGACAGGATCGCCGGAGGCGAGATAGCTGTCGACGATCTGCCGGAAAATTTCGCGGGCGCGCTCGCTGAGTTGCGAGAGGCTCATCGCCGAAGGATGGGCAAGCGGGGGGTTGCGGATCATTCGCCAACACTATCGCATCCGGCCCCCAAAACGACAAAGCCCGGCCGCGAGGCCGGGCTTTGTCGACGTCGGGGAGGACGGTCGATCAGAGGCCGAGATTAGGCATGCCGATCAGCGCGCCGAAGCTCTTGAGCTGATAGTTCACGCCGATGCGGGCGATGTTCGTATCCAGGTAGTTGCCGGTGCCGGTGCGGTAAGCGAGAGGGAAGACGAGGTTCGCGCTCGAGGCTCCCTTCATACGGGTGAAAATATACTCCGCCTTGATCGTCCAATTATCGAGGAAGGCGTATTCGATGCCGGCGCCGATGGCGAATCCGCCCTGCCAAGCGGACTGGCTGACGGGGAACAGCCCCCCCCACTGCTGGCCGTAGGGAAGCACCTTGCCATAGGCCAAGCCGCCGGTGATGTAGGGCAGAAACCGGCCATAGGCATAGCCGAAGCGCAGGCGCTCCATGCCAAACCACTGCAGACGGGTGCTGGCGCCGGCCCCTCCAAAAAACGTCCCCGCATTCGTCGCGCGAACGTCGGCGTAGTTGAATTCGCTTTCGTAACCGGCGACGAGGCGGTTGGCGAACACCCAATTATAGCCGTTCTGGTAACCGATCAAATAACCGCTCGTGCCGATCGAGCTCGAGGTCGGAATCCCCAGGAAGGCTGTGGGCGCGAACAGGTATGTTTGCGAATAATGGCTGGACACGCCGCCGGCATAGGAGCCGCTGATGCCGATGTGGAAACCTTCCCAGCTGAAGGTCGGCGGCGGGGGAGGCGGCGGAGCCTTGTAGCTCGGAAGGTCAGCCGCCGAAACAGCGCTGACCGCCAACACTGACGCAAAGGCGCCAACAATAATGGTTCTGAAAGACATCTGATGGCGCCTCCACTAAGCCCGTCCTCTCAGGACGAACGGCAGTTTCAAAGGCAAAGTAACATCTTCAATCCTAAGACGTAATGAGCGCACCGGCGCGAAACGGCGTTTTTCCGGCGCCGTTGCCGATGGGCCACACTCTCCAGCAATACTCTGTTTTTCAATCACTATTCGCGATGCAGCTGCTAATCAGCGCGGCCGTCAGCACGCCAAGGCTCGCCTTGTAGGCGGAATGCGAGAAGCGCGACTCGTAATATCGGCGCGCCGGACTGACGCGCCGCGCGGATTCGTCCAAAGGCGCGATCGCGGCAGCCCGGCTCAGCGCATTGACGAATTCCACGGCGGAATCGGCAATGACGACGCCCGGCAGGCGCAACGCTTCCTCATCCATCCCCCGCATCGCCTGCGCGGTGGCGATCAGCGGCAGACCGCTCGACAGCGCTTCGACCGACTTGATCGAAAGCCCGGTGCCGCTGATCGTCGGCAGCAGCGCGATGCGCGCGTTTGCGTAGACGGCGCGGGGATCGTCGACCCGGCCCAGGAACCAGTCTTTATACGCGGCGTATTGCTCCGGCGCCTGTGAGCGAATGGCGGCGTCGACATTGCCGACGATCTTCACCGCGACGCCTTGCGTCTTAGGCGCGACGTCTCGCAGGAACCAGATCACGCTTTCGACATTGGCGGTATTGTTGCTCGCGACGAGAACGATGTCAGGCCCGCCAGGACCGGTCGGCGCCTCGGGAATGGCGGGATACAGCAGCGCATGGGCCTTCTCGGGCAGCAGCGCGCGAAAGGTTTCCGCCTCCTGCGCGTTGAGATGCAGCAGCAAATCGGCGCCGCGCATCGCTTCGAGTTCTCGCGCCAGCATCGACTCATAGGTGGCGCGGGGCGAAAGCCAGGGCATGGTTTCGTTGATCAGCGCGAATTGGCGCGCCTGCAGATCATGCGTGTCGAGCAGGATCGGAGCAGTCGCGCATGAAAGCCGGCGCGCGATCGGCATCAGAAAAAAATGATTGCAATGAACGAGATCGAAACGCGCGCCTTCGAGGCCTGGCGACAGAAGCGTGCGCTCGGCCATGCCGAGACGCACCGCCGCCTGATCGCCGTGGATATAGGGCCACAGCACCTTGCGCAGAAAGTGCGGCGCGAACACCACGGAAACCGGCGCGCCGCCATAATAGCGGGGACCGTCGTCAAGCTCCGGGGTCGCCTGCTTGAACGCCTTCCATATCCAGTCCCGGCCTGGAACGAAGCCCGGATCGGAACTGATTGCGATCGGAAAAACCTCGGCGCCCAGCGCGCGATAGGCGGCGATCTGGCCAAGGACGACGCGATAGGTGCCGCAGGAGTGCCAAGCCGGATGGATGAGCGCGACGCGCCGGCCGCGAAGCGGACGCTCGGCGCACGCCGAGCAGTCACTCGATGAAGCGGTCAACCCGATCCTCCAGCTGGCGCACGCCGCAGCCTAATCAGACTTCGACCGTTCCGACAATCTTCCTCCGCGCGTTTGAACGACCCTCAAATGCCGAGATGTTCAGAGCTCGGCGGCGGCCGTCGCCAGGGCGCGCGCATACGCCTCCCGGCTGAACGCGTCTTGATACAGGCGGTGGGTGTCGCTCTGCTCCGGCGCCGCCGCCTCGCCGCCTTCGGCCCGCGCCTCAGCGTCGCGCCAAAGCTCCGCAAATTGCTGGGCGTTTTCAGCGAGCGCGACATTGCCCAATTTCGCCGGATCGACCTGCATGCCGCGAAACGCCAGCGGCGTCGCGACAAGCGGCGCGCCGCAGGACAGCGCCTCGACCGCCTTGATGGAGAGGCCATGGCCTTCGACGGTGGGCAGCAGCACGCCGCCGGCGTTGGCGTAAATCGCGCCAATGTCGTCGACACGGCCTTTGAACAAGCCGCGGTGCGCCTCGTAGAGATCGGCGTCGCGCCGCTTCACGCCGCCGTCGATATTGCCGTAAATCGCGACGCGCGCGTCGCCCGCCAATGGGACGACCTCTTCCAGGAACCAGCGCAGGCTCACGTAATTGCCGTAATTGTCGCTCGCGACGATGATGATGTCGCGTCCGCGCGCCAATGGGGCCGACAGCACGGCCGGATAGATCAGCGCGTGCCGAAGCTCCGGCAACAGCTTTTGGAAATCGCGATGCTCCTCTTCATTGAGATGCGCGCAGAGATCGGCGCGTCGCATCCATGAGAGTTCGACCTCAAGCATGTCGTCGTAAGTCGCATAGGGCGGAATGAAGAAGCCGCCCTTGTTGCGCAGAATATATTGACGCGCCTGAATGTCCTGCGTCTCCAGAACGACAGGAACTTTACGTCCGCGCATCAGCGTCTCGACGAAAGGCAGCGTGAAATAATGATTGGCGTGAACAAAGTCGAGCGTTTCGCTCTCGAATCCTTCGGGCAGCGGCGTGCGCTTGGCGAGTTCGATCAGCCACGACGCCTGATCGCCATGGATCAGTCGCCACCAGCCGTCGACGAGAAGCCGCGACGCCAGGGCGGAAAACGGAGCGCCCGAATAATAGCGGCGGTCGGCGCCAATGTCCTGCGAGGCTTCGATATAGGTCGGCCAGCGCGCGCCGCGCGGCGGGCGAGGCGCGAGATCGTCCATCATCGCCACGGAAATGACGCGCGCGCCGAGCGCCTTATAAGCGGCGATCTGACTGACGTTCACCTGATAGCTGCCGCAACTGTGCCAGGCGGCGTGAACGACGGCGACGGTCTGGCCGGCGAAAGGGCGCGGCTTTGCGCCCAGGGACGCTGCCCGACCTGTCGCGGATGAAGAGATTTGATTCATCGTATCAGACATGGTGTTGCAACATGGCGGTCGTTTCAAATTCCTTACCAAATTCGCGCGCATGGCCGCGCCGCTAGGGGCGCCCCCAACCGGCTCGTCGCCCGATTCCGGGAGGCCTCTTGCATTTGCCCGCCGTTTTCAAATACATCCCCTATATGAGGCTTCGCTTCCCGCATCCAGTCTTATCGCCCGAGAGCGCGGCGGCGCCAAGCGGCGTCCCGGTCAGGCGGTACGGGGTCGCCATCGTCGGCAATGACAAGATCATCGACTGGCTGCTGCCTTTCCTCGAAAGCTACCGAGACACCAATTCCTCATTGCCGCTGTATCTCATTCCCTATGACGACAATGTCGCCATGACGCGCCGCGCCGCGGAGATTTATGACGTACATTACGTCGGCGAAGAACCGACCGAAATTGATAAGCTCTCGCATGAACTTTACCCGGGCGTCTTCAACAGCAACCGCCGGCGGCTGAGAAAACTGCAGGCGCTCGCTCTGCCGCTCGACGAAGTCGCCTATGTCGACGTCGACGTCATTCTGTTTCGCGATTTTACGCCCCTATTCGGCCGTCTTGAGAGCGGCAGGACGGAGTTCATCGTCGCCTCGCCAAGCTTCGAATATGTCTACAACGACAGGCGCGACCGCTATCCCTTTCTCAAGGATGCGCTTCTCTTCAACGACGGCTTCTGGGTCACCTCGAACCAATATCTGAAGCTCTCGGATTTCATCGAGACAATCCGCGACGACGCCGCAATCTTTCACGATGTGCGCAAACGCGGCCAGCTGTTCGCCCAGCCGCTGGTCAATTTCGTCACCCACCGCCGCGGCGTCAAAATCGAGCTCTTGCCCAATGTGATCTCTGGCGCCTCGCACGAAAGCTACTACAAGGCGCCGGGCGTTGAATTCAAGAACGGCAAGCCCGTCGATTACGAGGGCAAGGAAATCTATTTCGCGCATTGGGCGGGCGCGACCGCCCTGCCGAAAAACGGCGTCTTCGACGAGGCGTGGACCCGATATTCGAAGGCCGCCTGGGCGAGGTTCAAGCAGTGACGCCTGGAGCCTTGCATCGCGGTCGGTTTCCCGCCAAAGCGTCGCTTATCCCTTTGCGCCCTGCGACGCGGAGGTTCTGTTCCGCGCGAAACCACGAACGATAATGCGGACGCCCGGCATGCCGCGCCTGTTGTTCCTTTATCTGTTCAAGCGCATCGGGTTTGGCGTGCTCGTCGTGCAGTTTGCGCTCTCGATTCCCGTCGTCCTGTCCTATCTGCTTTATCAACTGCCGCCCGCTGCGGTGCGCGGCGGCCTCGTCATCCCTGCCCTGATCGGCGTGACGCCGACGGTGGCCTATGTGACGCTCCCGATGGCGGTCGGCGTCGCCACCGCGCTCGAATTCGGCCGTATGGCGAGCGAAGGCATGATCGCCGTTCTCTACGCGTTGCGCCTTTCGGTCTGGGCCATCTGTCGCCCGGCGCTGGCGCTGGCGGCCGGCATCGTCGTGCTCGGCTATCTGCTCGCCAATTTCGCGGCGCCGCACTATTCGAGCGAAATGCAGGACGTGCTCAATGTCGTGCGCAATTCGCTCAACCACCGCATGCTCGACGCCGCGCATTTCTACACTTTCGATAATGGCGTGAAGACGCTCTATATCGAGCGCTGGGAGACGCCCGACCTCGCGGTCAATCTGTTCGTTCGCCAGCTTTCAATCGAAAAGATGCAGGAAGAGACGGTGACAGCGGCGCGCGCCGAGTTTCGCCGCAATGAATCAGGCGTCATCGTCGCGCTCTCCAACGGCAGTATCCAGACGCGCTCGCTGACCACTAACGACGTGCGCATCGCCAGTTTCGACGAATACGCCATGGCCTTGCCGATGCAAGGCAGCGCGTCGCTGCCCGACCGCGGCTGGCGGGGGGTCTATGAACTCTCCGCCGGCGATTTTCTCGCCAATTACGCCGCCGCGAAGCGCGATCCGCGCCAACTCGGAGAGTGGACGGCCGAGGCGGCGAAGCGCTTCGGCGTGCCGACGCTCGCCATCGCCCATACGCTCCTCGCCATGGCGCTCGTCCTGTCCTTCGGGAACATTACCGGCCGGCGCGGCGCGGCGGGCGGCCTCGCCACGATCGCGATTCCAGTCGTGCACATCGGCTTTCTGGTCGCGCTTGAATCGCTGCTGCGCATCAACGGATTGTTCGTCTTGCTGCTTGCCGCGCTGGCCATCGCCGAAGTCGGCGTGTCCCTCTGGCTCATCGCGCGGCTCAATTGGAGCCCGAAACCAAAGCGCCTGTTCGGCGGGCGCGCGTCATCCGCCGCGCGAGACGCCTACGCGACGCCGCTCGCCTGACCCTCTTCGGCGTGCATTGCCTTACGGTAGTCGCCGATCACTTTCGCTGGATCGCCCATCTCGCGCACGACGCCACCCTCAAGCCACAGCACGCGGTCGCAGAGCGTGGCAAGAAAGTTGAGGTCGTGCGACACCATCAAAATGGTGCCGGTCTTGGCGAAGTCGGCGATGTATTTCTCGCATTTGCGCTGGAATATTTCGTCGCCGACCGATAGCGCTTCGTCGACGATGAGCACGTCGGCCTTGGCGTAAGCGCAGATCGCGAAAGCGACGCGCGCAATCATGCCCATCGAATAGGTGCGCATCGGCTGTTCAAAGAAAGACCCGATGTCGGCGAAGGCGGCGATGTCGTCGATGCAGGCGTCGACCTCCTTGCGCGACAGCCCCAGAATCGCCGCGCCGATGCGGGCGTTTTCGCGCCCGGTCAGCAGACCGTCAAATCCGGAGCCAAGCGCCAGAATCGGCGCAATTCGGCCGGCGACCCTGAACTCGCCCTTGGTTGGTTGGGTGATGCCGCACAGAATTTGCAAAAGCGTTGTCTTGCCGGCGCCGTTGCGTCCGACGATGCCGACGCGCTCGCCCTTCTCCACCGTGAAATTGACGTCATGGAGCACCCATTTGTCCCTGTAGAACTTCTTCCACAGGCCAAACAGGATCTGCTTGAGCTGGTCGTTCTGATGCGCATAGAGCTGGAAAGCCTTGCCGACGCCCGCGCAGAGGATAGAGGGCTCAGATGACATCGACGATGACCGATTTGTAGCGCATGAAGAATTGATAGCCGCCTATGAATACGGCGTAGGAGATCGCGACGAGCGCGAGATAGCCGAATATGTTCGGCACGGTCCCGTCGAGCGCGACGCTCCGCAGCATCTCGATATAATCGCCGACGATATTCAGTCGCAGCCAGAGCGCCACCGATCCGGACATGGCGGCGATCTGGTCCAGGCGATAAAAGATCGGCGTCGCGAACATCAGCACCGGCACGATCGAAGCCATGATATGGGCGACATCGCGGGTGAACGCCCCGAGCGCCATCAGAAACCACACGACGCCCAAAATGAAAAGGAAGAAGGGCGCAACGAGTAACGGCGTCAGCACGATTGTTAAGGGAAGCGTACCGGCCGTCAGCAATCGAAAGACGATGTAAACGGCGAAGGCCACGCCGGCGTATGTGAAGGCGCGGATGGTCGCCGTCCAGGCGATGGTTTCGCTGGGGAAAATCGATTTCTTAACGAAGTTGACATGCTCGTGCAGAAGCATCGGCGCGCGATAGGCGAGTTCGCTGAACAGATTGAAAACGATCAGCCCGATGAAGATCGAGCTTGCATATTCGGTGACGCTCATGCCGGCGGAAAGCTGCGGAACGGTGAGCGAGAACAGCGCCGTATAGGTGAGCAGCATGAAAAGCGGCGAGATCACCGCCCAGAGCGGTCCGAGCGCCGAGCCGCGAAACCTGGAAATGAATTCCCGCCGCACGACGGCGCGGATAAGCTCCCGATTGCGCCAAGCCCGTTCGAAGGGCGCGACATAGACAGGAGGAATCGAGGCGAGCAAGTGTCGGCGCATCCTTTCAGGCTTGGACCGTGATCTCGAAAAGCGCAGCGCGTCCGCTTATCACGATCACGCGCCGGTTGGGCGCCGGCGTGACCGGCACGGCGTCGCCCGCATAGACCAGTTCAGCCTGCCTCATGTCAATGGCGGCGCTCAACCCTTAAGGGGGGACAGGCATGGATTTTCGCACGCAATGTCTTCGCAGTCGGCCATGGTGACTCGTCGGGAGGCGATCGCCGGGCTGGGATCTCTCGGGGCTCTGATAATCCTGCCAGGCGGCGGAGCGGCGCAAGAGCCGCCTTACCTGCTGGGCGAATGGACCGGCGACAGTTTCGCGCCCATGCATGCGATCCGCGATGGGCTGTCGCGCGCGCCGCTGCCGCCCCCGGAGCGGCGCGTCGACATCGCCGTGATTGGCGGTGGCCTCGCGGGCCTCGCCGTCGCCTCGCTCCTGCAAGATCGCGACCTCATCGTCCTGGAGCGCGAGTCAGAGCCCGGCGGCGTCGCCAAATCGAAGCGCTGGCGCGATGTCGACTATGCCCTTGGTTCAGCATATATCATTGATCTTTCAGAGCCTTTCGGCGGATTCTATGAGACGCTCGGTCTCGCGCCGCGACCGGTCAGCGCGCCAGTAGACACGGCGCTGACAGGCGTCGCCGGCGAAGGCGATCCACGGGACGGGAAATGGCGAAGCGCCTATGACGACCTCAAAGCGCTCTTGCGCCGGCTCCACGATAGTCCGGACTTCCCAGGGATGCCGATCTCCCAGGCGTCGGCGCCGGCGCTGGCGCTGGACAGGCTGTCCCTGTTCGATTTCCTGCGCAGCGAGCATATCGACGCCGAACTCTTCAGGTTCCTCGACGCCTTTTGCCTGTCGGCCCTCGGCGCGCCTGCGGCCGAGATTTCAGCCTATGCCGGCGTCAATTTCCTCTCGGAAATCAACTCGCCGATCTATGCCTTCCCGGGCGGCAACGCCGCGATCGCCCGCGCAATGGCGGCCCGGATTTCTCGCGCTGGCGAAGGGCGCATCGTCACCGGCGCCGCCGTCTATGCGATCGAGCCGGCGGAGGGCGGCTACGCCCGCATCGGCTGGTTCGACGCGCTTCATCCCGGCGAGCCCCGCTGCCTTGAGGCGCGATGGGCGGTCGTCGCGGCCCCCTACTTCTTCGCGGGCCGCGTCCTGCGCGGGGTCGATCCTGCCACGACGGCCACAATGACCTCGCAGAAACAGGGAAGCTATCTCGTCGCCAATTGCTGTTTCGAGGGGCCTCCGCCGGAACTGCGTTACGACAGCTGGGCGCTGGGCGCGCAAAGCTTCAGCGACGCGATCAGCGCCACCGCCGTCCTTCCCGCCGCCGAGCGGCCCAAGAATCACAGCGTGCTCACCGTCTACGCGCCGTTTCGCGACCCGCATGCGGGCCGCTTGCGCCTGCTCGCGGGCGACCGCGCCGCCCTCGCCGCGCCGATCGTCGAAGAATTGCGACGCTTTCTGCCTGAGGCGCTCGGCGCCGCCCGACTTGTCGAAGCGCGGCTGACCCGCTGGGGGCACCATCACCTCATCGCGGCGCCGGGTATCGTCGCGACGATGCGCGCTTTGCCCAAGCGCATCGGCAATGTGCTGCTCGCGCATTCGGACGGACAGGGGATGCCGGCGGTCGAAAGCGCGCTTGTCGAGGCGCTTAGCGCCGTCGAGATCATCAAAAAGGGCTGAGCCCTACTCCACCGTCACGCTCTTTGCGAGATTGCGCGGCTGATCCACATCTTTGCCCATGAAGGTGGCGACATGATAGGCGAGCAGTTGCGCGGGAACGGCGTAAGCGATGACCGCGAACGGGCCCGCGACGCTCTCCGCCATTTCGATAAAGCCGGCGAGTTCCGCGGCCGCGGCGTCCCGCGCATGCGGCGATCCGATCAGGATCAGATGTCCGCCGCGCGCGGCGACCTCCTGGAGATTGGAGACGGTCTTCTCAAGACTCGCGTCCGGGGGCGCCAGCACGATCACCGGAATAGCGTAGTCGATGAGCGCGATCGGCCCATGTTTCAATTCGCCCGCCGCGTAGCCTTCTGCATGGATGTAGGAAAGCTCCTTAAGCTTCAGCGCGCCTTCCAGGGCCAGAGGAAAAGCCGGACCGCGCCCGAGATAAAGCACGCTCGACGCCCGCGCCACGTCGCGCGCCACCGGTTCGATTTGCGCCTCGCGCGCCAGCGCCTGCGCCATCTGGCCTGGCGCAGCGACGAGTTCCGCGACGAGTTCGCGTTCGCGCTCCCGGCTCAGCACGCCGCGCGCGCGGCCCAGCGCCAGCGCCAGACAGGCGAAGACCGCGAGCTGACAGGTGAAGGCCTTGGTCGAGGCGACGCCGATCTCGGGTCCCGCCAATGTCTGGGCCACCGTGTCGCTCTCTCGGGCGATCGTCGATGTTTCGACGTTGACGATCGAGAGAATGTGCTGGCCATGTTCGCGGGCATAGCGCAGCGCGGCGAGCGTATCGGCCGTTTCCCCCGACTGGGAGACGAGAATGGTTAGCCCGTTCTCGGGCAGCGGCGCTTCGCGGTAACGAAATTCGGAAGCGATGTCGATTTCGACCGACAGGCGGGCGAAGCGCTCCAGCCAGTAGCGCGCCACCAGCCCGGCGTAATAGGCGGTGCCGCAGGCTGAAATGGTCACACGCGACAGCGACTGCGGATCAAAGTTGAGGTCGAACGGCAGGCGTACGACGCCCTCGGCGAGATCGAGATAATGCGCCAGCGTGCGGCCGACGACCTCCGGCTGCTCATGGATTTCCTTGGCCATGAAATGGCGGTAGTTGCCCTTGTCGACCATGAAGGAGCCGGCGACGAGCGGCTGGAAGCGCCGCTCGACGGGCGCGTCGTTGGCGTCATGGAAGCGCACGCCTTCGCGCGTCAGCGTCACCCAGTCGCCCTCGTCGAGATAGGCGATCGAGGTGGCGAATGGCGCGAGCGCAAGAGCGTCGGAGCCGAGATAGACGCCCTCGTCGCTCCTGCCGACGGCCAGCGGCGACCCGCGTCTCGCGCCGATCAGGAGATCATTCTCGCCCTCGAAAAGAAAAGCGAGAGCGAAAGCGCCCTTGAGCCGCTTCAACGTCGCCGCGACGGCTTTCTCCGGCGTCGCGCCGTTGCGCATTTCGTCGGCGACGAGATGGGCGACGGCCTCGGAATCAGTTTCAGTCGAAAAGACATGGCCCTTGGCCGTCAGTTCGGCGCGCAATTCGCGGAAATTCTCGATGATGCCGTTATGGACCACGGCGACACGGTCGTTGGCGTGCGGGTGGGCGTTGGTCTCATTAGGCTTGCCGTGCGTCGCCCAGCGCGTGTGGCCGATGCCGACGGCGCCGGAAAGCGGCGCAGCCGCAAGTTTTTCCTCGAGGTTTTTCAGCTTGCCGCTGGCGCGCAGTCGGGTCAGCCGGCCGTTCTCCAACGTGGCGAGCCCGGCGGAATCATAGCCGCGATATTCCAGACGCTTGAGCGACTCGACGATCTTGCCCGCGACCGGACCCGTTCCAAGAATGCCTACAATGCCGCACATGACGACCTCCAAACCGATAATAGCAGGAGCGCCGCCTGAGCGAATGGGCGCGGGAGCGAGACGGGATTCAGGGTTAAAGGAGGCGCTTACTTGTTCTCCTTGCGCGGATCTTCCTTGGGATCGATATAGGCGATGCCCCATGGCCCGGTCGCGAACAACTCAACGAGCGTTTCCTCATCTGTCGTCCAGACAAAATGCGCATGACCGGCCGGCAAGGCGAAACTGGCGCCCGCATTCAGCACGCCGCCTTTTTGCGCATCGAATTTTTCACCCATGCCATTCCCTAATTTCCCACTCAGTATGGTGATGACCTCAGCGAAGGGATGCGAGTGAGGTGGGATTTTATAGTTCGGCGGAAACTTCAGATAGGCGATAAACACGCCAGCTTTGCTTGGATCGCCGACGAGCAGAACGCTCTTGGCGCCTTTGGGAAGGATCGGCTCGTCTGTCCATGGAAGCCTGTCC
>JALHNQ010000035.1 GCA_022843405.1 Methylocystis sp.
AACCGTCGACGCCCTCTGGGACAGGATCGGCGCCTTGCTGCTGGAGTTCTCGCCAACCGAATGCGCAAACTTCTTCGCCGCCGCTGGATACGAACCGATTTAAGACGAATCCGCTCTAAGCCAAAATTCGGGTTAGACTTTTCTGCAGCGCGCTCCTGCGCCCATCGCCTGTCTGCGGCGGTCCCAGACGGCTTCAACATCGTTCAACACGATCGAGGCCACGAAAGACGCCAAGGACATGGCAACGGACGAAATTACTCGCAGATTGCGTATCCGAAGCAAAAGTCATCGCCGCTAGGCGACGGACGCGAGAGCATGGTCGTCGCGCTCGCAACGCTTGCGGCGAACATGAATAGCATCAGCACATACAAAACCAAATTGCGCATGACGGGCCCCACCTACCGCCTATCGCTGAAAATTTGAAAGGCGCGGCGTTCCTCGTCTCTGCTCTTTCGAGCTTTGACATGGGACGCGTCGGCCTTCCATGAAGTAAACGCAATGATGGGCGCGCGCGTTCCACGGAACTTGCGCAAAGCATGAAAATTTATTGGCAAATCGCATAACCATAACAAGCGTCGGAAGGATTAGCTTTGGCTGACGACGCGAGATAAGCGCCGGCGCCGGCGAATTCCAAAAAGAGAACGCACACTACCAGGCCTAGCCAGCCCATGCTTGTCGTCGGACGCATCATGATTTCACCTCCTCCGTCGCCCGCACCCTGCGAGCATGGCGACTTTAGGAGCGGCGTCGCCCTAACGCAGTGCGACGGCGCACATGTTCGCGCGCATGGTGGCAACCATCTGGTTTAGCAAGCTCGCGTTTGGCTGGGTGAGTTCTGCTGCGGCTATGCGTCGAGGAGCGCCGCCGAGCAAAGACAGCGGGTCATCAAAATGGATGACGCCCTCTCGCGATGCGCGGAGGGCGTCAACCGAAGTCTGTAATTTGGCAAAGGACTTAGAGCACGCTGACTTTCGTGCCAACCTTCACGCGCTGGTAAAGATCGATCGCATCGATGTCGCGCATGCGGATGCAGCCGGAGGAAACGGCCTGTCCGATTTTGTCCGGCTCATTGGTGCCGTGGATGCGATACAGCGTGTCCTTGCCGTTCTGATAGAGGTAGAGCGCGCGGGAGCCGAGCGGATTGTCGGGACCGCCAGGCAGGCCGCCGGCGTCCGCCGTCGGCTGAAGATGCGGCCAGCGCTCAAGCATGTCTTTCGGCGGAATCCACCGCGGCCATTCCTGCATGGCGCCGACATAGGCCCGTCCGGTGAACGCCATCGCGTCCTGGCCGGTGGCGACGCCGTAGCGCACCGCCTTGCCGCCCGGCATGACATAGTAAAGGAACTTCGAGCGATTATCGACGATGATCGAGCCCACGGGCTCGTTCGTCTTGTAATCGACGAGGTAGCGTTCGTATTGCGAACTCACCGAGGCTTTCGGGGCGAGCGCCATGAATTCGGCGTCTCGGCCGCTCAGCCTCGGATCTGGAAGGGCCGTTCCGCCGTTGCATCCTGCGAGCAAGACGGCGACAAGCGCTGACGCCGTCACATATCTGAAATTCATTTGGGGCACTCCTTTCCCGCCGCAAAACTGTCGTTACGATTTTCTTATCATGAACTTTGGCGCTGGGATCACGTCTTCGGAATTATTCCCCTACTGTTGCGCCGGCGCCACGCGAACCGGGGCGAGGCGCCCCTTGAGCTTTACCGTTTCTTTTTCATGGACAGAAAGCCAAGGAAGGCCGAAAACTAATGTTTCGATTAGCATAGCGTCGCCCGCGCGGAGTGCGTCGCAGCATTGAAAACCCTTTTCGTCACGCATGAGAGCGGTCTCCGTCATGAGATGGGACCCGGCCACCCCGAGCGGCCCGAACGGCTGCGCGCGATCGAGCGCGGTCTGGAGGAGGCGCGATTCGCCCGCCTTGCGCGGATGAGCGCGCCCAGAGCCGAATCGGAGGCGCTGCGCCGCGTTCACCCGCCATCCTATCTCGTCGCCCTCGAACAGGCCGCGCCGCGGGAAGGCTATTCGGCGCTCGACAGCGACACGCTCATGTGTCCGGACACGATCGAGGCGATTTGGCGCGCCGCCGGCGGCGCTGTCGCGGCGGTGGACGAAGTGATGTCGGGAAGAGCCGACAACGCCTTCGTCGCCGCCCGCCCGCCCGGTCACCATGCCGGCGCGCATAATCCGATGGGGTTTTGCTTTATAAACAATGTCGCTGTCGCCGCGCGCCACGCCCAAGCGGCGCATGGGGCGGAACGCGTCGCGATCGTCGATTTCGACGTGCATCACGGCAATGGCACGCAAGAGATTTTCTGGGCCGACGAGACGGCGCTGTTCTGTTCCACGCATCAGGCGCCCTTCTATCCGGGCACCGGCGGGCGCAATGAGACGGGCGACCATGACAATATCGTCAACGCGCCGCTCTTCGCCGGTTCGACCGGCGACGCCTTTCGTGAGGCGCTGGACGATCGGATCCTGCCGCGGCTGCGGGATTTTTCGCCCGATCTGATCCTGATTTCAGCCGGCTTCGACGCCCATGAGCGCGATCCGCTCGGCGGCCTGCGGCTGCGCGAGGCCGATTTCGGCGACGCGACCAAGCGGCTCATGGAGATCGCCGACCGGCGCTGCGGCGGCCGAATCGTCTCGATGCTGGAAGGGGGCTATGACGTCGACGCCCTCAGCCTCTGCGTCAACGCCCATGTGCTGGCGCTGACGGGCGGCTAAGACCGGCGCGCGCAGCGCGCCGGGCAAAAACTCAGCCCTGGCGGGCCTTGTAGCGGCGCTGGACCTTGTTGATGATATACACGCGGCCCCTGCGGCGCACGATCTGGTTGGCGCGATGACGCGAACGCAGAGATTTCAAAGAGTTGCGGACTTTCATCGGTCTATCCCCGGCAATGGTGAACTAGCCGGGATACGCCCAGCGCTTCGTTGGCCCCGCCTATGCCCTATTTCGTCCCGGCGATCAAGCCGGAACGCCCGGTACGCGCTCAAAACCGGGCATTGACGAAGACCCGCAGATTGGCACCCGGCAGCAGCACTTCGTCCTTCCGGAAGGAGACGCTGTTGCGGATATCCTCATTGAGGAGATTGTCGCCGACGAGACCCAGCCTCAGCTCGCGGCCCAGCGGATCGCCGGGATCGAACAGCATTCGGTAGCTGACTTCGGCCCTCAGCAGATTATAGCCCTTCGTCGGCGTTTCATTGGTCGGGTCGATGTCGCGCTGCGCGAAGGCGTGCAGAAGATTGACCCGCGCCAACCAGTTGATGTCCCGCCAGAACAATCCGCCGCCGAGCCGCACCGGCGGGATGCGGGGGACGTTGCCGCCGCCCACGAAGGTCGCACGCACCACATCGAATTGATGTTCCACGCCAAAAACGCCGTCGAACAGAGGCGCAACGTCGAGCTGACTCTGAAACTCGCCGCCGCGAAAGACCGCATTGCGCTGCGAATAGACCGCCTGACGAAGATCGCCCTCGCCTTCGAAGGCGCAGCTCGCGATGTCGCCTTCGCAGACCGCGCCGGTGAGGTTTCGGAAGATAAAGCCGTCGAACCGCGTGAGGTAGGCCGTCGCCTCGAAGCGGAAGGGGCCGAGCGGGCGGCGCAGGCCGATTTCGATGGTCTTCGCCCCTTCGATTCCGAGATTGGGATTGCCGATGTCGAAAGTTCCCGTCGCTTCATGGACGCCGCGCGAAAAAAGCTCGGGCGCGCGCGGCGCGCGTTCGACATATTGCGCGGTCAGGCTGGCGACGACGCCTACCGGCAAGTCCTGCAGAAAGCCGAAGGCGCCGCTCTTTGGCGTGAAATTTCGCACGCGGGCGACTTGCATCCCAGGCTCGATCAGGAATTCTGGAGATTCGCCGGTGATCAGGAGGTCGGGAAATGCGCCAGAGACGGTCGCCTGTTCGATGCGCCCCGCAAGCTGCATTCTCGATGTGTCGGTCAATCTGAATTCATTGAACCAGTAGCCGGCGACGCTTCGCGTCCGATTGGGGTCGAAGAGTCCGCCCTCGCGGCCGGGCGCGGTCAAGATCTGATGCATGCCCTGAATGCCGAAGGCGCTCGTCAGAGTCGCGAAGGAGAGGTCAATGGGACGAAGCTGCGTCTCGACGCGCACCTCGAGATCCTTGTTGGTGAAGGTCTGTTGGACGCCGTTGAACCCCTCCTCATTGGCGAGTTCGTGGTGCTTGTAGTCGGTGAGCCCCGCCCAGAAGCGGACCGCTTCGATATAGGCCGACGGCGGACGGAACTCGCCCTTGGTCGTCGCGCGCGTCTGGCGCAACTCGATGCGCGTATTGGTCTCCGTCGGCTCAATGCCGGGGATGTGGTAGCGCGAGTTGAACTGAGTCAGCGCGAAGCCGACAAAGCCGCCGTCGAAGAAATAGGTGGCGCCGGCCGAGCCGCCGGCCGAACGCATTGACGAATTGGGCTGGCGTCCGAAAACGGGCGGCGGCGGGTCCGGCGGAAAAAGATAGGGATAGCCGGGAATGAGGTAGTCGCTGCTGCGACGGCCATGCACATCGACGTGGACGGCGACATTGCCGCGGCCGGCGTCGAGCAGCGTCGCGGTCTCCAACCCGTTGTCGACAGTCATGACCGCCCCGCGCGACTCGACGATCGAGCAGCCCTCCATGTCGGCGGTGGGGAGGAGCGCCACACGGCAGGGTAAGGCCGAAGGGATGCGGTTATTTTCGACATTGACGACGCCGCCGATCGCCTGCGACCCCCAGCGCAGCGTGGCAGGGCCGCGCACCACCTCGACCTGGCTCGCGGCGACGGGATCGAGCGGGACGGCGTGGTCCTCGCCAAGTTCCGAAACGCCGCTGTTGCTGATGCCGTTTTCCTGGATTCGCACCCTGTAATTATCGAGACCGCGCACGATCGGACGGCTCGCCGCCCCGGGCGCGAAACTCGATCCGGTGACGCCCGGCTTGGCGAAGAGCACGTCGCCAAGGGTCGCGCCCGGCGAGCGCCGCAGTTCCTCATTGGTGACGACCGTCACCGTCGCGAACTGATCGGCGACGATGGGGAGAACGCCTTGCGGCGCCACGGCCGGTTCACGCGGCTCGGGTCCGCTCGAGCCCGCGACGCTGCGGCTGCGCCCGCCGGGCGCTGGGGGAGTCTGTGGAGGGGCGGCGATCTTGCCGCGCTTGATTGGGCTTACGGCGCCGACTTCGATGGTCGGCAAGGACTGCTGAGCCGAGGCGCTCGCGCTGAAAAGAAACACCGCCGCACCGGCAAAAACGCTTCTCCTCATCGAGGCCCGCTCTCTGTTCGACTATGTTATAACATAACATATCAAGAGCTGGCCGAAGCCTGTCAATGCGCCTTCGTTCGGCGTGATGACGTCAACGCCAACTGTTGCCCTCATGCCACAGTTGAGCAGTCAGACAGGTCTCAAACGGTCGCGCGGACTTTTCCAGAGCGATAGTTCTCCCAGCCATGCGCACGCAGCTTGCAGGCCGGGCATTCGCCGCAGCCATAGCCCCAATCGAAGCGGCGGCCCCTCTCGCCGAGATAGCAGGTATGGGTTTCCTCGACGATGAGCCGCACCAACGCCTCGCCCCCGAGCGATTCAGCCAGCCGCCAAGTCGCCGCCTTATCGATCCACATCAGCGGCGTATGAATGGCGACGCTGCGGTCCATGCCGAGACTGAGCGCCTGCGCCATGGCGCGGATGGTCTGGTCGCGGCAGTCGGGATAGCCGGAATAGTCGGTCTCGCACATGCCGCCGACGAGATCGGCGATCCCGCGCCGATAGGCGAGCGCGCCGGCGAAGGTCAGAAACAGCAGATTGCGCCCCGGAACGAAAGTATTGGGAAGCCCGTCGGCGGCGAAGGCGATTTCGGCGTCGCGCGTCAGCGCCGTCTCGGAAATGGCGCCGAGCGCTTCGATCGAAATTATGCGATCTTCGCCAAGGCGCTCGGCCCAAATGGGCGACAGAAGCGCGAGCCCTTCGCGCAGCCCCGCCCGGCGCGAGAGTTCGACGCGATGGCGCTGGCCATAGTCGAATCCGACCGTCTCGACCCGGTCGAAGCGCGACAGCGCCCAGGCGAGGCAGGTGGTGGAATCCTGGCCGCCGGAGAAGAGCACGAGCGCGGCGGCGGATTGGATCGGGAGGTCGTTCGTCATCGCGCCTAACTTAAGTCATCTGCGGAAAGTTTGACGACGCCTCGCCAGTCGCAACAATTCCACCCCGATCCGAAGCAGGAACGAGACCGATATGCTGCTCTATAACACGCCGCTCGCGCCCAATCCGAGGCGGGTCCGCATTTTTCTGGCTGAAAAGAACGTCACGATTCCCACACGCGACGTCAATCTCATGGCGCATGAGCACAAGCAGGAGCCCTATTCGGCCGTCAATGCGCTTGAGGAAGTCCCGGCGCTCGTTCTCGACGACGGAGCGACGCTTACCGAGTCGGTCGCCATCTGCCGCTATATCGAATCGCTTTATCCGGAGCCGCCGCTCTTCGGGCGGGACGGACGCGAACAGGCCTTCGTCGAAATGTGGCAGCGTCGGGTGGAATTCCGCCTGTTCATACCGGTTGCAATCGCCTTTCGTCACAGCCATCCGGCGCTGGCGCGGCTTGAATCGCCGCAGAGACCGGAATTCGCCGAGCTTCAGCGGCCGCGCGCGCAGCAGATGATGCGCTTTCTCGACCAGGAACTCGCCTCGCGCCGCTTCATGGCCACCGACGATTTCACCATCGCCGACATCACCGCCATCGTCGCGATGGATCTGACGAAGCTGGCGCGAGTCGAGATTCCTCAAGATCTGCCGCATCTCTCGCGCTGGCGGGCGGAAGTCTCGGCGCGTCCATGCGTCGTTCCCTAAATGAGCCGGCGCGTCTCAGCTCTGACGCTCGACGAAGTCGCGGCGCGCATACGCGCCTGTCGCGTCTGCGTCGAGACGCCCAAGGGCGCAAAACTGCCGCATGAACCGCGGCCGGTGTTTCGCGTCTCGCCTACTGCGCGGCTTCTGTTGGCGAGCCAGGCGCCCGGCAATCTCGTCAATCAGACTGGCATTCCGTTCAACGATCCTTCCGGTAATCGGCTGCGCGACTGGATGGGCGTCGACCGCGAAACCTTCTACGACGTCTCGCGCATCGCCATCGCGCCGATGGGCTTTTGCTTTCCCGGCAATGACGCTGCAGGCGGCGACCTCCCGCCGCGCCCGGAGTGTCGCGCCCGCTGGCACGACGAACTCTTCGCGGCGCTGCCCCAGATCGAGACGGTCATCGCCATCGGCAGATATGCGCAGGACTATCATTTCGCCCGTCTCGGCCATGCGCTGCCGAAAGGCGCGGGAGTCTCGGAGATCGTCGGGCGCTGGCGCGAGTTCCAGAATGCGCGCCCGCTCATCTTTCCCCTGCCCCATCCGTCCTGGCGTAACAGCGGTTGGCTGAAGCGCCATCCGTGGTTCGAGGCCGAGGTTCTGCCGGCGCTGCGCACCGAAGTCGCGCGGCTCGTCAAAACGTGAGACAAGGCCGCGTGAAAAGCGTAATCATTGGAGACGGCCCGCGCCGCGTCGAAATCGGCAATGAATTGGCGCTGACTTTGATCGCCGGCCCTTGCGCGCTGGAGAGCCGCGATCTGGCGCTCAAGGTCGCCGGCGAACTCGCCGCGATCGGCGAGCGACTCAACATCGGGATCGTCTTCAAGGCGTCCTTTGACAAGGCGAACCGCACCAGCGGCGATGCGGCGCGCGGCGTCGGTCTCGACGCCGCTCTGCCGATCTTTGCTGAAATCAGAGAGAAGACCGGCTTGCCGGTGACGACCGACGTGCATGAGATATGGCAATGCGCGCGCGTCGCCGAAGTCGTCGACCTCTTGCAGATCCCCGCCTTTCTCTGCCGCCAGACCGATCTCATCGTCGCGGCGGCAAAGACCGGCCGTCCGGTCAACATCAAGAAGGGGCAGTTTCTCGCGCCCTGGGACATGGTCCATGCCGTCGAGAAGGCGCGCGACACTGGCGCCGCTGGCGTCCTCGTCACCGAGCGCGGCACGAGCTTCGGCTATAATGCGCTTGTCGCCGACATGCGGGCCCTGCCGATCTTGAAGGAGACCGGCGCGCCTGTCGTCTTCGACGCGACCCATGCCGTACAGCAGCCGGGAGGACTTGGGACGTCATCGGGCGGCGAGCTGCGTTTCGTTGCGACTCTCGCCCGCGCCGCCGTCGCCGTCGGCGTCGCCGGTCTTTTCATCGAGACGCATCCCGATCCGGGCGCGGCGATCTCGGACCGCACGACGCAGGTTCCGCTCGCCGAGCTTGGCGCCCTGATGGAGGAACTGCTCGAATTCGATAGGCTGGCGAAGTCTCAACGCTAAGTCACTAAGTGGTTCTTGCAGCCAGCGGATGATCGACAAGCGCGCGATCGATCGTGACGAGTCGTAACGCTTCGATTTTGCATTGCGCAAGCAACAAACGATCGAACGGATCGCGCGTGCGCGCCTCTGGTTCGACGGAGCAGAGCGCGTGCCGCGCGTTGATTGAAATAAGTTCGACGCCCATCGTTTCGAGCAGTTCAGGAAAGGCATCGAGATCGAACGCCAGTTCGAGCTTTCCCAGCCGCCATTTGATGGCGATCTCCCAGAGGCTGGCGACGCTCGCCACAAACTCCCCTTCTGGATTTTCCAGCAGCGCCCTGACTCCCGCGTTGAAAGCGGCGATGCGTCTCTCGACTAAAGCGAGAAGAATATGCGTGTCGAGCAACAGCCTCATGCGTCGTCGGGCAATTGTCGGAGCAGAAAATCTTCCGGCAAAGGCGCGTCGAAATCCTCGGCGACGAAAGTGACGAGGGATTTAAGGCCGTGGCGCTTCTTGAATTCGTCCACGGCCTCAAGCCGCAGCCCGGTCTTGCGCCGATGCGGGACAAGATCGAAGACCGGCCGCCCATTGCGCGTCACGACGATCGTCTCGCCCTTCTCAACCCGGCGAGCGAGTTCGGTAAGCCGGTTTTTTGCGTCTTTGATCGAGACCGTGGTCATAGCTAAATAAGTAGCTACTTGTAGCCATAACGTCAACGACCTGTCGGCCGCGCCACGGCGGCAATGAAGGAGAGCGAGCCTAACGCCCCTCCGCGTAGTCCGTCAGCCAGCCGACCGCGATAATGACAAGGCCCATGCCGGCGAAAAAAGCGAAGGCCGGCCTTTCGGCGGAAATCGCGGGAAGAAAGGCGATGGCGATGAGCGCGGGGCCGACGATTCTTTCGACCCAGCCATGGAGCGTGAACGCCAGCCGCCGAAAGAGTCCAAGCGGAAATCGCGTCGCGAGCGTCATCGCCAAATGCACCCCCGCGAGCAGCCAGGAAAGCTGCGCCGGAACGCCGCCGAAACCGAGAACGGTTGGCGCGGCGAGGAAAATCAAAACCGTCAGATAGTCGATGTAGCCATGCAGGCGCGCCGCGATGAATGCCATCTTCGCTCCTCCCTCGCCGGCGGCGTGGATCGCCGCAGCGCCCTCATTAGCGTGCAGGGCGGAGGCGGTCTGTCATGCGCATTACAGATCGGCGGGCTTTTCCTTCGCGAGCGATCGCAGTGCGAGGTGATTGACGCAGATGAGGTCGCGCCGATAGTCGAGCGCGCCCCCGCGCCTCAACTCATTCATGATCCGCGTCACGACCGGACGGCTCGCGTGAACGAGATCCGCGATGTCCTGCTGCGTCAGCCTGATCTCGAGCGAATAGCCGTGCGGGCAAGGCGCGCCGAAAGCGAGCGCAAGCTCGCCTAGCGTTTCGATCAGCCGCACGGAGACCGTTTTGGTCTGACGGTCGATCAGCCTGCGCTCGGCCAGGTCCCGCGACGCCTCCAGCCCGGCGCTGAGGAAGGATGAGAAACTCCGGCTTTGGGCGACGAGAAGGGCCACGTCCGAAGGGGAGAAGGCGAGGACACGCGCGTCGCCGATGGCGCTAGCGGCATGCGCCGAAGCCCTTCCCGGCGAGGCGCCGCCAAAGAGATCGCCGGCTCCCGCCACGGCGAGCGTCATCTGCGCGCCGTTCTCGGCGACATGCGAAAGCCTGACCACGCCCCGCGTCAAGCAATAGAGAAAACCCGGCGCTTCTCCTTGCCGATAGAGCGTTTCGCCGTCGGCGACTTCCGCCTCCCGCAACGAAGGCGCGCAGCGCCGCCACTCGGCGATATTCTTCTCCGATAGCATGTCGTCGCCCGGCATTTCCGATGACTGGGCATCCTATCAAATTCGAAGGCGCGCGCAGGATTTCGCTCAAGGACGCCGATTCACGCAGGCCAAGCGCGAATCGTATCATTCAGCGGATATTCGAGAAGCGCGCGCTCAACCCTCGGCTCTCTCGCGCTCTCCCGCTCGTCTTCAGTATGAACTTTCATAAATAAGCGATTACGGATAGAATTGCCCATTGCACAGCCCGGCGGGGAACATGGCGCTCAATCCTTTCGACGACCGAAGAGAGAACGTCAAAGCCAAGGCCGCGGCGACATATGTTGTCATCATCGCCGCCAATATCATCGCCTGGACATGGGCTTGGACCGCCTTTTCCGAACGGCCGGGCTTGATGGGAGCCGCCGTCCTCGCCTTCATGTTCGGACTGGGGCGCGCGTTCGACGCCGACCATATCGCCGCCATCGACAATGTTGTGCGGAAGCTTATGCAGGACGGCAAAGCGCCCTTTTCGGTCGGATTTTTCTTCTCGCTCGGCCATTGCACCTTCGTCGCTATCGCTTCGATCGCGATGGCCGCAGCCGCCGTCGCGATGCAAGGTCAGGTCGACACGTTCACAACCCTGAGCAGCGCCGTCGGCGCTTCGATCTCCGCTCTGTTTCTCATTGGCATCGGCCTTGGAAACCTCTTCCTGCTTGGAGGCATTTGGTCGGCATATAACCGCGCCAGACAAGGCGACCCGGTCCGTGAGGAAGACCTCAATCATCTGCTCGACGGGCGCGGCTTGCTTGCGAGATTCTTGCGCCCGCTGTTTCGCTTCGTTTCGCGGTCATCGCACATGTATCTCGTCGGCTTCCTGTTCGGACTGGGCTTCGACACCGCGACGCAGATTGGCCTGCTCGGCATTTCGGCCGCGCAAGGCATGTCATTTTCCACGATGCTGGTGTTTCCCGCCCTGTTCACCGCCGGCATGTCCTTGGTGGACACCACTGACAGCGTCGTGATGACCGGCGCCTATGGCTGGGCTTTCGACGATCCGCTGAAGAAGCTTTGGTACAATCTGGTCATGACCGCGATGTCCGTCGTCGTCGCCATTTTCATCGGCGGGGTTGAAACGCTTGGGTTGATCGGCGACAAGCTCGGCGTCGAGGGCGGCTTTTGGGGCGTCATTCAGCGCCTAAATGACAATCTCGCCGATTTCGGCATTGCAATCGTCGCGATCCTGATCGCGAGCTGGATCATTTCCGCATTCGTCTATCGGACCAAAGAGCCGACGAAGGCCTATCCCGGGCGCAGTCAGGTTGGACTGGCGGTCGCGGCGCGAGGAGTCGCGAACTCCAAAATTCCAGGCATGAGCGTCTTTTTGCCGATCAGGAAGAAAGAGCGCGTCGCCTCCTTGCCTTTTAATTCAACGGTTCCGCCATCCAAGAACACATAATCGTCGTGGAGGCGCACCTTGACCGCTTCGGACACGTGGATCTTGTCGGGCTGAGAGGTCGATTCAAAGCGGCTGGCGACATTCACGACGTCGCCCCAAAGATCATAGGAAAATCGCTTTCTGCCCACGATGCCGGCGGCCACCGTGCCGGTATGGATGCCCGTTCGCATTTGCAGCGGGTAAGGAACCCCTTCCGCATAGCTGACGATGAACGCTTGCGCTTCTAAAGCGAAGTCAGCGATATGCTGACAATGCAACGGGTCCCGGTTCGGAACGCCGCCGACCACCATGTAGCTGTCGCCGATCGTCTTGATTTTTTCGACTCCGTGCTTTTCGACCAATTCGTCGAATTTTTCGAATATGGCGTTGAGCATACTGACGGTCGCGTGCGGTCCAAGCTTCGCCGAGAGTTCGGTGAATCCGACAATGTCGGAGAAAAATACCGTAACTTCAGGGAAAACTTCCGCGATCGTCTCTTCGCCGCCACGCAGCCTTTCGGCGATGGCGGCAGGAAGAATGTTGTGCAGCAGCTTTTCGGAGCGGGAGCGTTCGATCTCGAGGTCCGACAAGGCTTTGCCCGAAAGCCTTATCTTGTGTTCGAGCCTGTCGAAAGCGACGTTCAGATCGTTCGCCATCTTGTTGATTGTCGCGGCGAGTTCGCTGATTTCGTCGCTGCCGGAGACCGAGGCTTGAGCCGCCAGATTTCCCGAGCCAATCTCGCGAACGACCGCCATGAGCTGCGACGCTCGAACTGCGAAGCGGTTGCGCAAGAAAATGAAAGACAAGACAACCAGTCCAAACAAGCCAATATTCAAATAGGAATTGGCTTCAAACAACTGGCTGGCGAAGGCCTGTTCCTGTGAAATCCGCTCAGCGTATCTCTGCCGGATCAAGTCCTGCATCTGCCCGACTTTCAGAGCTAAATCTCCGTTGAGCTTGCGGTATTCGTCGCTAAACAACAGCTTTGTCGCCAGGGCGCGATCCGGCTTGCCCTTGCGCGAAAAGATCCCCGCGCCGTCGTCATATTCGCCATCGACCGCATGCATTGCGGTACGTTCGATCGCCACCACTTTGTCGAGGAAGCTTCGCGCTTCCTTCAGCTTGTTCAATTCATGCGCCGTGATGTTTTGGCTGAGGAAGCGGTCTTCGATGGAAACTGCGCCGTCGCTTTTCTTCTCGGGCGGCGGAATGATTCCGCCGTTCACGAGATCCCAATAGCCAAAATTATAGTCTTTCGGACGAGCGATTTCGCCGTTCAGAATGCCTTCGATAATGTTGTACCACTCGACTCTTCTCGGGTCATTGTTGGAGATGTAGCCTCTCGCAAAGCGCGTCTGCCACTGCGAGGAAAAAACCAAATCCTCAGCAAGTGTGGTCAGGGATTGCAACTCGCGATGCGAGGTCTCCAGATCCCGCTGAGCCTTTTCCAGAAAAACGCCTAACGCCAAATTGGCGCCCGCCAAAGCGGCGAGCAACAGGAAGAAGATCGAAAAAAACGTCCGAAGCTTCATCGTCTCTCGCCTCGCGATAGGCGGGCCTCCGTATCGGGAGACCGCAGCGGCGCATAGGTAGGTGATTTATTGGCAGGCGCACAAGGGCGCGAAGTTTGGACCCGCAATCGCCTAGCCTCGCCCACGATAGGGCGGGACTCCCTGATCCGGGAGCCACAGTCCTTCGGGCGGCGCGCCGGTCTGCCAGAAAACATCGATCGGCATGCCGCCGCGCGGATACCAATAGCCGCCGATGCGCAGCCATTTGGGCTCCAGCGCCGCGACGAGATCGCGCGCGATCCGCAGCGTGCAGTCTTCGTGAAAGGCGCCGTGGTTACGAAAGCTCCCGAGATAAAGCTTCAACGCCTTCGACTCGACCAGCCATTCGGCAGGGACATAGTCGATGACGATATGCGCGAAATCTGGCTGGCCCGTCACCGGGCAGAGCGCGGTGAACTCCGGCGCGGTGAAGCGCACCAGATAGGCCGCATCCCTATGTGGGTTGGGCACCAGGTCGAGCTCCGCCTCGTCCGGCGAAGCCGGCAGCGCCGCCTGGCGGCCAAGCAGCGCCGCGCCCTTATGCGTTTTGCTCATGCGCGTAACAAAGGCGCCGCGCCGGCGGCGTCAAGCGGCAAGCCGCTCACGGATCACGCGAATCCGGGCATTCTCCGGCGCGCAGCGTGATCGGATGGGCCGACATCCAGCCCGAAAGAAAGCGGTTCTCGGGGCTCTCCAGCGCCTTGAGCATTTCGACGCGCACGATTTCGAGCCATTTCTCGCGCCTGTCCGACGTATTCATCTCCGCCGGCACGCCAAGGTCGATGGCCTTGACCGCGAAGTGATAGGGCATCGTGTTCCAGAAGGCGACGCCGCCGCGCTCGAGCATCCCCGACACGTCTTTTTCCGCAATATGCGCGATCTGCTCCTGCTCCGCGATCGGCACGGCGCCGGGCGCCCCGCTGTGCGGCGCGACGATCGCGACGCCGTTGCGATAGAAGCGGTTCTGCTTCACCCCCTTGCGCGTCGCGATCAGATTGCCGCCGACGACAAAGGCGACGCCCGTGCTGTCGAACGCGCATTTCAATGTGCGATCGAAGCAATGGCTGGCGCCGACCATGAGCGCGCTGCATCCGGCCTCGACCCAGCGCGCCAGGGTTTCCGGCTTTATGTCAAGCACATAGGCGAGGCCCGGCATATCCTCATATTGATATTCGCATCTTAGAACGAGATTCGCCGGCCAGCCGAGAAAATCCTCCTGCGCCGGCGCGCAATTTCCGCGGACGGGGGATTTTTCCAAAATCGCCTTGGCGGCGGCGACATGCTCCGGCGACTGGGCCGGCGCTGGGGCCGGAAGGGAAAGCCCAAAACAAAGAGCGAAGACGGCGACGCCCCGACCCAATCGCCTATTGATGCGCGCCATGCCACCCTCCCGGCGGATCGTCGCGCTTGGCGACGACGGCCCGCACCATTGAGTAAGCTCAAGGATAGGCTGGGGCCCTCGCCAGTCAATGGAATTGGCGGGCCTGGCGACGCGGCGGTGCAGCATCGTCGCGTCAAAAGCGCGCGCCCGACGCGGAAGCTTTTTGCGGCTGAGGCTTTTCCGCAAGCCTCAATAGGGCTAAGAAGTCGCGCCGCTCCGCGCTGCATCATAAGAGGCCTGAAATGACCGAGATCATCGACATCCACGCCCGCGAAATCCTTGATTCCCGCGGGAATCCAACAGTCGAGGTCGAAGTTACGCTGGAGGACGGCTCCTCCGGCCGGGCGGCCGTTCCGTCCGGCGCCTCGACCGGCGCGCATGAGGCGGCAGAGAAGCGCGACGGCGATAAGGCGCGCTATCTCGGCAAGGGCGTGCTCGCGGCGGTCGACAACGTCAATGACGAAATCACCGGGGCGCTGCTCGGGTTTGAGGCTGAGGATCAGGTCGCCATCGACGAGGCGATGATCAAGCTCGACGATACGCCAAACAAGGCGCGGCTCGGCGCCAACGCCATTCTCGGCGTGTCGCTCGCCGTCGCCAAGGCAGCGGCCGAAGCGACCGCTCTGCCGCTCTATCGCTACGTTGGCGGCGTGCAGGCGCGGGTTCTGCCGACGCCGATGATGAACATCGTCAATGGCGGCGTGCATGCCGACAATCCGATCGACTTTCAGGAATTCATGATCATGCCGACCGGCGCGCCGAATGTGCGCGACGCCATCCGCTGGGGCGCGGAGATTTTCCACACGCTCAAGGCGGCGCTCAAGAAAGCCGGCCTCAGCACCTCGGTCGGCGACGAAGGCGGCTTCGCCCCCAATCTTCCCTCCGCCGAAGCGGCGCTCGACTTCATCATGAAGGCGATCGAAACGGCGGGTTTCAAACCCGGCGTCGACGTGCATCTCGCCTCCGACTGCGCGGCGACGGAGTTCTTCAAGGACGGCAAATATGTCTATGAAGGCGAGGGCGTGACGCGCTCGATCGACGACCAGGTCGCCTATCTCGCCAAGCTCGCCGGCGCCTATCCGATCGTTTCGATCGAGGACGGCATGGCCGAGGACGATTGGGAGGGCTGGAAGAAGCTCACCGACGCGATCGGCGACAAAGTTCAGCTCGTCGGCGACGATCTTTTCGTCACCAATGTCGTGCGCCTCAATGAGGGCATCAAAAAGGGCGTCGCCAATTCGCTGCTGGTGAAGGTCAATCAGATCGGCACGCTGACTGAAACGCTCGCATCGGTCGAGACCGCGCATCGCGCCGGCTACACCACCGTATTTTCGCACCGCTCCGGCGAGACCGAGGATTCGACCATCGCCGATCTCGTCGTCGCGACGAACAGCGGCCAGATCAAGACCGGCTCGCTCGCGCGCTCGGATCGCACCGCCAAATACAACCAGCTCATCCGCATCGAGGAGGAGCTCGGCGATTCGGCGATTTACGCCGGCAAGGGCGCGCTCAAGGCGCTGGGGTAACTGGCGATGCGGATATCAGCACCCGGGCTGCATAGACATCAATTCAGGTCTTAAACAGCGGCCGGCGGCAAGCTGCGCATGCGCCTTGAGAAGAGTTTGGACGAAGCCCAGCTTGTCTTTGACGACCGGCGAGATGACGAAGGGATAGATATCGGGCTGTCCCATCGATCGATTGATGTTGTTCAATGCGAATGAAATATCGAGCCAATTATCGACCATATCGTTGATGTCGGGATAGGCGTAGGGATCGAAATCGACCCGCGCCGGAGAGCCGTCGTCGCGTCGCACCACGAGCCCGGCGCTACGGCCAGTTTCGAGCGTATCGACGATGTGGAGATAATGCGCGAAGGTTTCAGCGAAGTCTTCCCACGGGTGGCATGAGGCGTATGCGCTTATGTGATTCTGTCGCCAGTCGGCTGGAGGCCCTTCTTCGTAATGTCTCTGCAGGGAGCTCGAATAATCTTCGCGCTCGTCTCCGAAGAGCTTTCGAAATGGCCGGAGGTGACGCGAGTGAGGCACGATGCGGTCCCAATAATAATGGCCGATCTCGTGCCGGAAATGCCCGAGCAGGGTGCGATAGGGCTCTCCCATTTCGTGGCGCATTTTTTCGCGGACAGGATCGTCAGCTTCCTTCAAGGCGATCGTAATCAAGCCAGAGTCATGGCCGGTTAGTACAGGGCTTTGCGAGGGCTCCTCCGCCAGAAAATCGAAGACGAGCGGTTCGCTGTCATTCTCAGAAGCGGTCGGCGTCGGAAGATTTAATTTGATCAGGCTGTAAAACAGCCGTCGTTTCGCGGCTTCGATTTTCTGCCAAGCAGCGTGGCGCTTGTCGTCCGTTAAATCGGGCACAGTTCGATTGTGTCGGCAGGCAAGGCAATACTCCGAAGAGCCTCCCTTTTCGACCATCCAATTACAGCCATGCAGCTCCCAGTTCTTGCAGAACCGATATTCGCGAGTCCCGTCAGCCAGCGCGCGCCATCCATTACCGACGGCTTCGACTGCGGTCATCTCGCCATGTCCCGGCAGATAGCCGAGCATGTGCCCGCAACTTTCGCATTTGGTGTTCTCAAAAAGTATGCTCTGGCGGCAAACCTGGCAGCGAAAGGCTTTCATGGAGGATCTTTCTGGACACGCCTGCGGCCTTAACTGCGCGGCAGGGGGAATGTTCCTGGTCCGGAGGAGGCCCAATCTCTTCCGCCGCGCAGCGCCTCCGGCGCCGGCGCTTTGCGCAGAACCTATCCAGCCGCTAAGCTCATTGCCGCAATTTCGGACAATGCCGCGATTTTCGCGGCGCATCAGATTGACTCTTCATGCCTCGGCCCCGCTAAACTCTCACACTGGCTTTGCGCCGCTCCGAGCGCGAATGGCGCTGAAACGAGACGCTCACCAACGTGTCGATCCAGATCGCCCTTCATCACGTCACCCACTATAAATATGATCGCCCGGTTGAGCTCGGCCCGCAGATCGTCCGGCTGCGCCCAGCGCCCCATTGTCGTACGAAAATCTCCAGCTACTCGCTCAAGATTGCGCCGTCGGGCCACTTCATCAACTGGCAGCAGGACCCGCACGGCAATTGGCTCGCGCGTCTGGTGTTCCCTGACAAGGCGAACGAATTCAAGATCGAAGTCGACGTGCTGGCGGAGCTCGCCGTCTACAACCCCTTCGATTTTTTTGTCGAGCCCTACGCCGAAGACTTCCCCTTCACTTATCCGGAGGAGCAGAAAATCGAGCTTGCGGCCTATCTCGAGCCCGAAGACGTCGGCCCGCTGACGGAAGGCTTCCTCCAAAGCCTGCCGAAGGAAAAGACGCGCACCATCGATTTTCTCGTCGAGCTCAACGCGCGACTGAGCAACGCCATTCGCTACGTCATAAGGATGGAGCCCGGCGTGCAAGCGCCGGAAGAAACGCTCGCGCTGGGGTCGGGCTCCTGCCGCGATTCCGCATGGCTTCTCGTGCAGATTCTGCGCAAGCTTGGTCTCGCCGCGCGTTTCGTCTCCGGCTATCTCATTCAGCTCAAGGCCGACATCGATCCGATCGAAGGCCCGAAGGGAACCGATCACGACTTCACCGATCTGCACGCCTGGGCCGAAGTTTTCCTGCCCGGCGCCGGTTGGATCGGTCTCGACGCGACTTCCGGACTCTTCTGCGGCGAAGGTCATTTGCCGCTCTGCGGCGCGCCGCATTATCGTTCCGCGGCGCCTTTGTCGGGCTTCGTCGAGCCCGCTCAGGTCGATTTCAATTTCGAGATGCGCATCGATCGCATCAATGAGGCGCCGCGCATCACCGCGCCCTTCTCCGATGACGCTTGGCGCCGGCTCGATGCGCTGGGCGAAAAAGTCGACGCCGATCTCGATGCGCTGGACGTTCGCCTCACCATGGGCGGCGAACCGACATTCGTCTCGATCGATGATTTCGAATCCCCCGAATGGAACGTGGCGGCGACCGGGCCCAGCAAGCGCGAACGGGCCGACGATCTTATCCGCAAGTTGCGCGAGCGCTTCGCGCCGGAGGGCTTTCTGCATTACGGCCAGGGCAAATGGTATCCCGGCGAAAGCTTGCCGCGCTGGGCGTTCGGGCTTTATTGGCGACGCGACGGCAAGCCGATTTGGTCGACGCCGCAACTCATCGCCGATGTTACGAAATCGAAAGGCGCGACCGCTGCGGATGCGGAAGTTTTCGTGCATGCGCTCGCAGAGCGACTGGGCGTCGGCCCCGAACATGCCCTGCCCGCTTACGAGGATCCGGCGCATTGGATGGTCAAGGAGGGCGCGCTTCCGATCAATGTCGATCCTTCCGATCCCAAGATCGACGATGCGGAGGAGCGCTCACGGATGATGCGCGTCTTCGAACGCGGGCTGAGCAAACCGACGGGCTTTGTCCTGCCGATCCAGCGCTGGAATGCGCGCGCCGAATCTCAGTCGCGGTGGACGTCAGAGAAGTGGACACTGCGTCGCGGAAAGCTGTTCCTGGCGCCGGGCGATTCTCCGATCGGACTGCGGCTCCCGGTGGCCTCTCTGCCCAAGCTGTCCGACGACGAATATCCTTACATTCATCCGCAGGACCCCTTCGCCCCGCGCGAACCGCTCCCCGAGCCTGGCCATTTTCGGCGCATTCAGGTCGGCGGCCAGATGGCGGGCGGACATGCGCGTCAGGACGTGCATGAACAATCGATTGTCGAAGGCGCCGTGCGGACCGCCTTCACCATCGAGCCGCGCGACGGGAATCTGTGCGTATTCATGCCCCCTGTCGCGACGCTCGAGGACTATCTCGAACTGCTCGAGGCGGTCGAGGAGAGCGCCAAAGCCACAGGCCTGCCGCTCCATATCGAAGGCTATCCGCCGCCAGACGATCCACGTCTCGAGGTGATCAAGGTGACGCCCGATCCCGGCGTCATCGAGGTCAATATTCACCCGGCCGCCACATGGCGACAGGCCGTCGACACGACGACGGCGCTTTATGAGGACGCCCGGCAGGCGCGATTGACGACCGCGAAATTCATGATCGACGGCCGACAGATCGGTTCGGGCGGCGGCAATCATGTCGTGCTCGGCGGCGCGACGCCGGCCGACTCGCCCTTCCTGCGCCGCCCCGATCTCTTGAAGAGTCTCGTTCTCTATTGGCAGCGCCATCCCGCGCTCTCCTATCTGTTCTCCGGCTTGTTCATCGGTCCGACGAGCCAGTCGCCGCGGGTCGACGAGGCGCGGCATGACTCGCTTTACGAACTGGAAATCGCGCTGGCGCAGGTCCCGTCGCCCGGCGAAGGCTATGTGCCGCCATGGCTCGTCGATCGGCTGTTTCGCAATCTGCTGGTGGATGTCGCCGGCAACACTCATCGCGCCGAAATCTGCATCGACAAGCTCTATTCGCCGGACGGTCCGACCGGGCGTCTCGGCCTCGTCGAATTCCGCGCTTTCGAAATGCCGCCCGACGCGCGCATGAGTCTGGCCCAGCAATTATTGCTTCGCGCGCTCGTCGCATGGTTCTGGCGCGAGCCGCAGCACGGCGATCTGGTGCGCTGGGGAACGGCGCTGCACGACAAATTCATGCTGCCGCACTTCGTCTGGCAGGATTTCCTCTGCGTGCTCGATGATCTGCGCCGCGCCGGTTACGCCTTCGAGCCGGAATGGTTCGAAGCGCAGCGCGAATTCCGCTTCCCGCTGGCGGGCGACGTCGAACATGGCGGCGTTCGCCTCGAAATTCGCGGCGCGCTCGAGCCCTGGCATGTGATGGGCGAAGAAACCGGCAATGGCGGCGCGGTGCGCTATGTCGACTCTTCGCTCGAACGCCTGCAGGTCAAGGCGAAGGGCCTCGTTCCTGGCCGACATGTGATCGCCTGTAACGGACGCCGCGTTCCGATGACGGGCATTGGCGTCTCTGGAGAGGCGGTCGCGGGCGTGCGCTTCAAGGCCTGGCAGCCGCCTTCCGGCCTGCATCCGACGCTTCCGGTCCATGCGCCTCTGACCTTCGACGTGATCGACTGCTGGAGCAGGCGTTCGCTGGGCGGCTGCGTCTACCACGCGACCCATCCCGGAGGCCGCAATTACGACGCCTTCCCGGTCAACAGTAACGAGGCCGAAGCGCGGCGACTGGCGCGATTTGAGGGTCACGGCCATACGCCCGGGCCGGTCGACCCGCCGCGCGAAGAGCCAAGCCAGGAGTTTCCGCTGACTCTCGACCTGCGGAGGAGCGTTGTTCGCTGAGCGCGACATTGAATCGGACGAAGCCGCCCAGCGCGTCGCGGCCTGGATCGCCGATTACGCGCCGTCGCACGACGCGCCTGACGAACTGCTTGATGGCGACGGCCGTCCGCGGGAGCGCTGGCGTCAGTTCCTCCACTCGCTCGCGGCCTTAGGCGATGCCGGCCTGGAGCAGCGCTTCGCCGCCGCCGCCCGGCGCATCGACGACATGGGGATTTCCTACCGGGTCCATGGAGAGGCCAAGGAGCGCAGCTGGCCGCTCGGGCGCTTGCCGCTCCTGATTCCGGAGGCGGAATGGCGCGACATCGCGGCGGGAGTCGCCCAGCGCGCGGAGCTTCTCGATCAGATCCTGCACGACATCTATGGCGATGCGCGGCTGATCGCCGAAGGCGTCCTCCCGGCCGCGGCGGTTGCGGGTTCGCAAAACTTCATCCGGCCGATGTGCGGAGTCGCGCCGCCGGGCGGACGTTGGCTTCGCTTTTACGCCGCCGACCTCGGGCGAGGTCCTGACGGCAATTGGCGGGTGCTTGGCGATCGCGCGCAGGCGCCCTCCGGCGCCGGCTACGCCCTGGAAAATCGGCTCGTCCTGTCGCGCGCGCTGCCAAGCCTCTATCGGGATATGAACGTCGAGCGCCTCGCGCCGTTCTTTCGAGACTTTCGCGCGAGCATTTCCCGCGTTGCGCAGCGCGTCGATCCGCGCATCTGCCTGCTGACGCCAGGCCCTTGGAGCGAAACCTATTCCGAACAGGCGCATCTCGCCCGCTATCTTGGTCTTGCGCTGGTTGAAGGCGAAGATCTCGTGGCGAGCGACGGCAAGTTGCATGTCCGCACCATCGCCGGCTTGAAGCGCGCCGACGTCATCTGGCGCCGCGTCGACGCCGACTGGTGCGATCCGCTGGAGCAGAACGCATCATCGCGGCTCGGGGTCGCCGGCATGTTCGACGCCATTCGCAAAGGCGCTGTCGTCGTCGCAAACATGCCGGGCGCGGGCGTGATCGAATCGCGGGCGCTGATGAGCCTGACGCCGGAATTGTCGCAACGCGTGCTCGGCGAGAGCCTGAAACTTTCGACGATCGAAACCATCTGGTGCGGCCGGGAAAAGGAACGCAGGCAGGTTATCGACGCGTTGAGCGAATTTGCCGTCGTCAGCGCCTTCGCCGACCGACTCCCCGGTTTTGGCGAACGGCGCGAGGCGCTCGGCGGCGCACTCACCGACGCGGAGCGCGCGCGACTGATCGACGCGATGCATCAGCGCGGCGTCGACTATGTCGCTCAAGAACCGACAAGGCTCTCCACGACTCCGGCCTGGATCGAGGGCCGGCTGTCGCCGCGACCTTTCGTCTTGCGGGTTTTCGCCGCCGCGACGCCAGAGGGATGGACCGTCATGCCCGGCGGCTTCTGCCGCATCTCCAACCAGCCGGGTGCGCGCGCCGTCTCGATGGACGCCGGCGCCCAATCGAGCGACGTCTGGGTGTTGTCGAACAGTCCGATCAAATGGTCGACGCTGCTGCCGTCCGACGAGGACCCGCCGATCGTGCGCGCGCTCGGCAATCTGCCAAGCCGCGCCGCCGACAATCTCTTCTGGATGGGACGCTATCTCGAGCGCGCCGAAGCGACATTGCGCGTCGTGCGGACTCTCGCCGCGCGGCTGGGCCAGCCGCAACACATCGATCCGCAAGGGCGCCAGTCGATCGAACGGCTCGCGCGATTGCTGATCGCCTGGGGCGCGGCGCCGGAAGAATTGGCGGACATCGACCCGACGCAGATCGCGCTGGCGGCGACCGTCGACGCCGACGCTTACGGTTCGGCGCTGTCGGTCCTGCGCAGCGCAAAACGTGCGGCGTCGATCGTGCGCGAACGCCTCTCTTACGATGTCTGGCAGCTTGTCGGACGCATCGAAACGCGTCTGACGCGCGCCGGCGCGGGCGCCATTACGGAGCCCGAGACGCTGGAAATCATCGAACGTTCGCTGCATACGCTGGCGGCTTTGTCCGGGCTGATCGACGAAAATTTCAATCGCGTGGCCGGCTGGAGCTTTATCGATCTTGGCCGAAGGATCGAACGCGCCATCGGGACCTGTCGCTTCGCCCGTCAATTTGCCGGCGACGAGGCGACAGTCGAGACGCTCGACGCATTGCTCGATCTGCTCGATTCGCAGATCACCTATCGCTCCCGCTACATCGCCGGCGCGGCGCTGGCGCCCGTCCTCGACATCGCCATGCTCGATCCGTTCAATCCGCGATCGGTCGCCTTTCAAGCGATGCGCATTGACGAACATCTCGCCGCGCTGCCTTCTCTGCGTCACGACGGCGTGATGGAGCCGCCTCGGCGAGTCTCCGTCAAGCTGCGCGCGGAACTCGAGTCGGAGGATGCGCGCCGTTTGGACGCGTCGATCATTCTTGCGATTGAACAACGCCTGATGTCTCTCGCCGACAAGATCGCCGAGCGTTATTTCGCGCATGGCGCCGACGGCGCAGCAAACTCTCAGCCGTCGCGGATCGCGTGATCTACGATATCGCTCATCGCACGACCTACAAATATGACGCGCCCGTCGCTTCGGCGCGCTGCGCCATGCGACTGCTGCCGCGCAACGATCGCGGTCAGACCGTGCTGTCTAGTAAGATCGAACTCTCGCCGTCGGCCGAGGTCATCAGCGACAGGATCGACTTTCACGGAAATCGCGTTTGCGAGGCGCGCATCCTGGAGCCTCACACCAGACTGCGCATCGCCCTCGCGGCGCGCGTCGCGGTGGAACGGATGCCGCCGCCTGCGCCGGCGCTGACGCCGGCTTGGGAGATCGTGAGGAACGCCGCCTATGCGTCCGACTCGCTCGCCGCGTCCTCACCCGCCCATTACATCTATGCGAGCCGTCATGCGCCGCTGTTCGACGCGGCGACGGACTACGCGCGCGAAAGCTTTGCGCCCGGACGGCCCATCCTCGAAGGCGCGATGGAGCTGACCAACCGCATCCACGCCGATTTCGCCTATGATCCGGATGCGACGCATATTGCGACGCCCATCGTCCAGGTCTTCGAGAGCCGCCGGGGAGTCTGCCAGGATTTCGCCCATATCATGATCGCCGCGCTACGTGGCCTCGGCTTGGCGGCGTCCTATGTCAGCGGCTATCTTCGAACTTACGCAGCTCCAGGGCAGGCGCGACTGGAAGGGGCCGATTCAACCCATGCGTGGGTCTCTGTCTGGTGCGGACCCGAATTTGGGTTCTTCGATCTTGATCCCACGAACGCCATGGCGGTGGGCAATGATCATATCGCGATCGCGATCGGGCGCGATTATGCGGACGTCTCGCCGATCGACGGCGTGATTCTGGGCGCCGGCAATCAGGATTTGGACGTGAGCGTCGATGTGACGGAAGCGGCGATTTAGAAGTCCGCGCGAAACGATTTGGATGTCATGCCCGACGCGCGAAGCGCAATCGGGAATCCAGAGTCACACCATGAGTCGTTGAATTGGCTCTGGATTCCCGGTCAGGCCTTCGGCCTGCCGGGAATGACAATGGTCCAAGCGAACGGATCAGGCGGAATCGTCATGACTTGCTGGGGCGTCATCACGGCCGTTCTGCCTCGGCGAATCTGTTCATGCGCCGAGACCGCTCCGATCGCCTAAATCCACGACACCTTTCCCGTACCGATGTCATAGACCGCGCCAGCGAGCTTCACTTGTTGCGCGGCGACAGCCTTGGCGACAATCGGCTTTGCCGACCGTAAACGCCCAACGTTGTAGCGCACGTTCTGTGCGATCGCCGCCGCGAGCGGGTCGGCGGCCTTTTGCTTTTCGACCAGATCGATCGAAGGCTTGATCGCATTCACGAGCTGCGGAAGGTGGCCCGGCAGTTTGGTCTTTTCCTTTAACACTTTGATCGTCGCGGCGACGGCGCCGCAATTGGAATGGCCGAGCACGACAATGAGCGGAATCCCAAGAATCTTCACGCCATATTCCAGGCTCGCAAGTCCGTCGGTATTGACGAAATTGCCGGCGACGCGAACGACGAAGAGATCGCCCGGACCTTGATCGAAGGCGAGTTCCGGCGCGACGCGCGAATCCGAACAGCTTACCAGAGCGGCGAAAGGATATTGCGCCTGCGCACGCTCAGCCCGTCCAACCGACATGTCGCGGTTGATTGCCGTATTGCTCGCATATCGCGCATTGCCGTCCACTAACCGCTTAAGCGCGTCGTCCGGCGAGACTGGCGCTGGGGCGGCCGCGCCGGGCGAAGTTTGGGCGTAGGCGTCGGCCAAGCCGCCCATCAGGACCGTCGTCGCGCCCGAGGCGATCAATGATCGCCTCGACAAATGCCGCGAATGATCGTTGCACATATTTCTCTCCCCAAGGCGCGCACGCCAGCTCAAGCAAGAATCCGCCGGTCGATTTGATCGATCGAACTGACGCCGGTCAAGGTCATCGCCACGCGCATGTCCTTGGCGAAAATCTCCAGCATATTCTCGACGCCCGCTTCGCCGGCCGCCGCCAGGGCATAGGCGGCGGCGCGCCCGAGCAGGACGCCTTTCGCGCCAAGCGCCAGCATGCGCACGACGTCCAGTCCGGTCCGCACGCCGGAATCGACAAAAACCTCAAGATCGTTTCCGACCGAGTCGGCGATTGACGGCAAGGCCTTGACCGTCGACAGCGCGCCATCGAGTTGCCGTCCGCCATGATTCGAAACGACGATCCCGTCCGCGCCGAACCGCACCGCGTCCTTTGCGTCTTCGGGATCCAATATGCCCTTGAGGATCAGTGGGCCTTTCCAGAACTCGCGGATCCATTCAAGTTCGGACCAGCTGATCGACGGATCGATGTTCTTGCCAAGCCAACCGATGTAATCCTCTAGTCCGGTCGCCTTGCCGAGATATTTGGAGACATTGCCGAGATCATGCGGCCGGCCCCTGAGGCCGACATTAAAGCTCCAGTGCGGCTTCGTCATCGCCTGAAGCATGCGCCGCGTTCGCGCAAACGGCCCCGACATGCCTGACTGCGCGTCGCGGTAGCGCGATCCATGCACGGGAAGGTCGACCGTAAACACAAGGATTTCTACGCCGGCGCCCTGAGCGCGCTCCAGCATGGACTGCATGAACCCGCGGTCCTTGAGAACATAGAGCTGGAACCAGATCGGGCTCGGGCAACTCGCGGCAACTTCTTCAAGCGAACAGACGGAAAGCGTCGACAGCACATAGGGAACGCCGCGTTTGGCCGCGGCGCGCGCCGCCTGGACCTCGCCGCGACGGGCGAACATTCCGCTGAGCCCTACCGGCCCCAAAATCACTGGAAGGTCGGAACGTTGACCGAACCACTCCGTCGAAAGATCGAGGCCGGAAACATTTTTCAGCACGCGCTGCCTTAAATTCACGGCTCTCAGATCCGCGACATTGGCTTGCAACGTGTCCTCGGCGCTCGCCCCGCCGTCGATATAATCAAACAAGAAGCGCGGCAGCCTGCGCTGCGCGGCCTTTCGATAGTCCGAAGCCGAAGAAACGATCATTCGACTCTCCAACGAGACCTTGAGTTCGCCAGGACCGAGCGCAGCCGTCGAGGCCCGCGCCCGCTGCTTTGATCGCAGCGGCGCGGCGCATCGTCAAACTTGGTGGTCGAATGGTTTTCGGCGCCGACCGCTTGGCCGCGGCGCCTGAAAGCATGGGTTGCGCGATCGCCGCGCGTCACTCCGCGGCGTGCTGTTCCTGCAGGCCTCGCGCGAGCCTTTCCCGCTTCAGCAGCTCAGCGACGAGGAACGCTACTTCGATCGCCTGTTCCGCGTTGAGGCGCGGATCGCAATAGGTGTGATAGCGATCTCGCAGATCGCTCTCCGAAATGGCGCGCGCGCCGCCGGTGCATTCGGTCACGTCCTTGCCGGTCATCTCGAGATGGATGCCGCCGGCATAGGAGCCTTCGGCCTGATGCACGGCGAAGAAACTGCTGATTTCCGACATGATCCGATCAAACGGCCGCGTCTTGTAGCCTGCGGCGCTGATCGTGTTGCCATGCATCGGATCGCAGGACCAGACGATGTTGCGGCCTTCGCGCAGCACCGGCCGCACCAGCGCCGGCAGCGCATCCTGGATTTTGTCGGCGCCGAAGCGGCAGATCAGCGTGAGCCTGCCAGGTTCGTTCTCCGGGTCGAGGACGTCGATGAGACGCAGAAGCGCATCGGGCTTGAGGCTGGGGCCGCATTTCAGTCCTAGAGGGTTTTTGACGCCGCGCACAAATTCAATATGCGCGCCGTTCTCCTGGCGGGTGCGGTCGCCGACCCAGAGCATATGGCCGGAGGTGGCGTAATAGTCGCCAGTCGTCGAATCGATGCGGGTCAGCGCCTGTTCGTAGCAGAGCAGCAGCGCCTCATGCGAGGTGTAGAAATCGGTGCCGCGCAATTCCGGATGATGCTCCGGATCGAGACCGATGGCGCGCATGAAGGAGAGCGTCTCGGTGATCTGATCGGCGAGCTTTTGATAGCGCTCGGACTGGGGGCTGTTCTTGACGAAGCCGAGCATCCAGCGATGGACGTTTTCGAGATTGGCGAAACCGCCCGCCGCAAAGGCGCGGATGAGGTTCAGCGTCGCCGCGGATTGCCGGTAGGCGAGCAACTGGCGCTGCGGATCGGGCTCGCGCGCATTTGTCGTGAAGGCGAGATCGTTGATGATGTCGCCGCGGTAGCTCGGCAGCTCGACGTCGCCCTGCTTTTCGAGCGGCGCGGAGCGGGGCTTCGCGAACTGGCCGGCGATGCGCCCGACCTTCACCACCGGCGAGGCGGCCGCATAGGTCAGCACCACCGCCATCTGCAGAAATACCCGGAAGAAGTCGCGGATGTTATCCGCCGAATGTTCCGAGAAACTCTCCGCGCAGTCGCCGCCCTGGAGCAGGAACGCCTTGCCGGCGGCGACCTCGGCCAAATGGCGCTTCAGATTGCGCGCTTCGCCGGCGAAAACCAGCGGCGGGAAGCCGGCGAGCTGGCGCTCGACGTCGGCGAGCGCCGCCTGGTCGCGATAGACCGGCGTCTGCTCGATCGGCAAATTCCTCCAGCTGCTCGGCGACCACCGTTCCACTTCGTAAAACTCCGCAAAATCAACGCCTCAACGGGCGCATGGGGCCGTCTCGACACGACGCCAGCGGCGCTTATAGAGGATTATGACGGCGAATGCGACCCTTCCGCCCGTCCGTCGAGATTTGGCGAAGACCGCAGCGAGCGGCTATAACACCAACACGCGGGCGTGGCCGAGCGAGGGGACGAACCGGGGCGATGCCGTTTATTCTATCGCAGTTCATCGAGGCGAGCCGCTGGCTCGGCGCGCTCGTGGTGCTCGCCGTCCACACCTCCAACCTCTTCATCAACATCGCCGACATTATGAGCGCGCCGCACGCCCCGCTCGTCTATGTCTGGTGGTTCTACTCCGCCTTCGAACTCGGGCACCAGGCCGTGCTCGCCTTCTTCGTGATGTCGGGCTATCTCGTCGGCGGCGCCGTGCTGGCGCATATGCGCAAGAACCAGGAATTCCTGCGCGAATATTTCATCCATCGCGTCTCGCGAATCTATCTCGTGGTCGGCCCGGCCGTCGTGCTCACGCTCGTCCTCGATTCGCTCGGCGGATGGCTGTTCGCCAGCAGCGGCGTCTATGACTGGCCGCTGTTCAAGGGCCATTTTTCCGCGCTTCTGTTTCTTATGAGCTTTCTCAATCTGCAGGGCATCGGCTTCGACTATTTCGGCACCAACGGCCCGCTATGGTCGCTCGCCTGCGAGTTTTGGTACTACATCACCTTTCCGCTGCTGCTGCTGCCCTTCGCGCGCAATTATCCGCTGGCGCTGCGCTTCTTGGGTTTCGCGCTCGGCGCGGCGCTCTTCCTGGCGATTTCCACGCCGCCGAGCTGGTTCAAATTCGGCTATATTCTATGGGCTGGCGGCGCCTTCGCGACGCTGATTCCCCGGCCGATCATTCGCTCGCGCTGGGGGGCGCTTCTCCTCTATGCCGCCGTCGTCGTGGTCATTCGGCTGGTCGTGCGCGGTCATCTTCTGGAGGCGCATCCCTGGATGGCCGATGCGGCCGACCTCCTCGCGTCCGCCCTGTTCATCATTGTCCTGATGGCCTTCCGCTATGGGCCGTCCGAGGGCTTCTCGCTGCTGCGGTTCAAATTCCACAAGACGCTCGCCGATTTTTCCTTCTCGCTCTACAGCATCCACATGCCGATCCTGATTTTCGCGCGCGCGGCGGTCGGCAGCACGATGGGGAACGATTGGGCGACGCAACTGGCGACGCCGGGAAATTACGCCGTGGGCTTTTCGGTGATGGGGATCGCCATCGTCTCCGGCTATCTCTTCTCGCGAGTCACCGAGGCGAAGACCGGCGCGGCGCGGCGCAAGCTTCGCGCGCTTCTCGACAGATGGGCTCCGGCCCCGGCCCGACCTGTTCCGGCGCCGCAGGCGGCTCCGGCGCAGCCGCCGCGCCAGCGGATCGAAGCTTAGGCCGGAGGCCCAAGCCGCCGCGCCGGCGCGCGCATCGTCACAAGCTCTTCCGCCATGGTCGGATGCACCGCCATGGTCGCGTCGAAATCGCTCTTCGTCGCCCCCATGCGCAGGGCGATGGCGACGAGCTGCGCCATCTCGCCCGCCTCGGGGCCAAGAATATGCGCGCCGACGACGCGCTGACTCGCGACGTCGACGACGAGCTTCAAATAGACGCGCTCGCCTCGTCCCGAGAGCGTCGCGCGCATCGGCCGAAACTGCGTCTCATAGATATCGACCCCACCATGCCGCGCCAGCGCCTCGGATTCGGTCAGTCCGACGGTTCCGATTTCGGGCGTCGTGAACACCGCGCTCGGCGTGTGTTCATAATTGATCGCCGTCGGCGTCGCGCCGAAGACGCTGTCGGCGAAAGCCTGTCCTTCGCGAATGGCGACCGGCGTCAGGTTGAGCCGATCGGTGACGTCGCCGACCGCGTAAATGGATTCAACATTCGTGCGCGAATGCGCGTCGACCGCGACGGCGCCATTTTCGCGCAAGGCGACGCCCGCCGCCTCCAGCCCGAGATTCTGCGTCAATGGCCGGCGCCCGGTCGCGACCAGCAGGCAGTCGACCGTCAGCGGCGCGCCGTCGCTCATCTCGACCTCAAGACCGCCGACGCATTTCGTCACGCGCGTCGGCAGGACCCCGGCGCGATGTTCGACGCCCGCCGACTTGAGCGCGTCGGCAAGGCACGCACGGAGATCGTCATCGAAACCGCGCAGCGGCAGATCGGCGCGATAGGCGAGATCGACCTTCGCGCCGAGCCGCGCGAAGACGCTGGCGAATTCGACGGCGATATATCCCGCGCCGACGATCAGCAGCCGTTGCGGAAATTTCGGCAGATCGAAAATCTCGTTCGAGGAAATGCCGAATTCGATGCCCGGAATATGCGGGGCGAGCACCGGCGCGCCGCCGGTGGCGATGAGAATGTAACGGGCGCGGGCGGAACGGCCGTTGGAAAAACGCACGCCGTTTGGATCGGTGAGCGTCGCCCGCGCGCGGATCAGCTCAACGCCCGAACTCGCGAGCGTTTCGGCGTAAATGTCTGAGAGGCGCGTGATCTCTTTTTCCTTGGCGGCGACAAGCGCAGACCAGTCGAATGAGACGTCGCCGACGCGCCAGCCAAAACCGGCGGCGTCCTCGAATTCGTCACGGAAGCGGCTCGCCAGCACGTAAAGCTTCTTGGGAACGCAGCCGCGGATGACGCAAGTGCCGCCGACGCGAAACTCTTCGGCGATCGCGACTTTCGCGCCATGGCTGGCCGCGACGCGCGCCGCGCGGACGCCGCCGGACCCGGCGCCGACGACGATAAGGTCATAGTCGAAGTTCATATGCTGTCGCCCGATATGTTGCCGATGATGCGCACGCCCTCGGCGCCGGCGATGAAGATCGCGGTGGCGAGTCCGATGAACAATCCGTGATCCATCACTCCGGGTATCGCCGACAGCCGGGCGGACAGCGCTTCGGGATCGTCGATGGCGCCAAACGCGCAGTCGACGATGTAATGGCCGCCGTCGGTGATGAAGCGCTCCCCTGGCGCCGCTTCCCGCACCGTCAGCGGTCCGACAAGTCCGAGTCCCCGCCCCGCCCGTTCGATATGCAGAATGGTGGAGCGCGCGCCGAACCGATCGATTTCGACCGGCAGCGGGAAGGCGCCAAGCGTTTGCGCCTCTTTCGTCGCGTCGGCGATGACGAACATTCGCGTCGACGCCGCCGCCACGATCTTTTCGCGCAGAAGCGCGCCGCCGCCGCCCTTAATCAGGCGAAGCCTCGAATCGAATTCGTCCGCGCCGTCGACGGTCAGATCGAGTTGCGGCGTCTCGTCGAGAGTCGAAAGCGCTATCCCCAGGCTTTCCGCCTGCGCGCGGGTGCGCTCGGAGGTCGGCACGCACAGGACGTCGAGGCCGTCTTTGACGCGGGCGCCGAGAAGATCGACGAAATGCGCCGCCGTCGATCCGGTGCCGAGCCCGAGCCGCATGCCATGCGTCACGGAGTCGAGCGCCGCGCGCGCGGCGGCGCGCTTCATGGCCTCGGCGGAAAATGCGCTCATGCCGACATTCGCTTTTCTGCGCCGCCCGTCTATTTCGCCGACGGCGTGCAGACCACCGAGGTTTCGTTGAGGACGAAGCAAATCGACATCATGCCCGAGCGCAGATCCACGCGGAACACGCCGCCCTCGCCGGTATGGCGCGATGCGACCAGCGCATATTCGCTGAAGGCGCCCGCCCTTGCGCCTTCGCCCGGCGGGTAGCAGAGCGTCACGCCGATCGCCGCGCCTTCCTTCAACCCATATTGGCAGGCGCCGACCTCGCCGTTGGACCGGTCCAGGCGAAACACGCGATTGAGGTCGGTCTGCGGCGCGGCGAGAAACTCGTAATTGCCGCCCCCCGCCGCCGACGCCGGCGCGCCAAGCCCGGCCAAGAAAGGGCCTGCTAAGACAAGCGCGCTGGCCGTCAAAGCTGAACGTCGACGCGTATGGAAATGGCGCGTTCCACGCATGTTTGCGCTCCCTGTCGCGAATCGGTGGGCGCAGTTTACACGCAGAGCCTGCGCGCGGAGCGGGTAAAATTTGGCTCGTCGTCCGGCGCCGCTTGATCCTGAGCGGCGGCGCGGCTACGCCCTGACGCCATGACGAGCGCCCCATGACGATCCGCCCATGACGATCCGCCCCCCAGTTCTGGTTTTCGATCTCGACGGCACATTGGCCGACACCGCCCATGATCTCATCGGCGCGCTCAATGTGCTGCTCCTGCGCGAGGGACTGACGCCACTCGCTCTTGGGGCGGCCCGGCCGCTCGTCGGCGCCGGGGCGCGGGCGCTGATCGAGCGCGGCTTCGCCTCTCAAGGCGCGCCGCTCGATTCAGTGCGCACGGACGCGCTGGTGCGCGACTTTCTCGTCCATTACGAAGCGCATATCGCCGACGAAAGCCGCCTCTTTCCCGGCGCGCTCGCAGCTCTCGACCGGTTCAAGGCGGCGGGCTTTCGTCTCGCCGTCTGCACCAATAAGCCCGAGGCCATGGCGCGCCTGCTTTTGGAAAAGCTCGCGGCGGCGGACCGTTTCGCGGCGATCTGCGGGCGCGGCAGTTTTCCCATGCACAAGCCCGATCCGCGCACGCTATGGCTGACGATCGAGGCGGCCGACGGCGATCTGCGCCGCGCGGTGATGGTCGGGGATTCGAAGACCGACATCGACACCGCCCGCGCCGCCGGAACGCCGTCGGTGGCGGTGGATTTCGGCTATACCGACATGCCGGTCGCAGCGTTCTCGCCCGATCGCGTCATCTCTCATTTCGACGAGCTGTGGGACGCGGTCGCTTCGCTGGACGCCGCGCTGTTCGCAGCGTCGCCCCAATCGACGTAAGATACGGCCGCCGGGCCGCCTTCGTTCTAGCGGCGCGCGTTTGGAGACAGGTCTACGCCATGGAGAAAATGCATTTCACCCGGATGGACCAGGGCACGGACGCAGATTTCGCGATCCTCAAACAGGTTCACGAGCACACGCTCAACGAACTGCCGGACCGGCTCTTTGGACTGCTGCGCGATCTGAGCAAGGACACCGCCTATAACATCACACGCTACGACCATTGTCTGCAATCGGCGACCCGCGCGCTGCGCGACGGCAAGGACGAGGAATATGTCGTCGTCGCGCTGCTGCACGATTCCTGCGAGACGCTCGGGCCCTTCAATCATGGCGAGGTGATCGCCGCGATTCTGAAGCCGTTCATCAGCCGCGACAATTATTTTATGCTGGTCCAGCACGGCCTGTTCCAGACCTATTTCTACGCCGCGCATCTGGGGCTCGATCCCAACGCCCGCGACAAGTTCAAATCCGACCCGGCCTATGAGCAAACGGTCGAGTTCTGCGCCAAATATGACGAAATCTCCTTCGATCCCGACTATCAGAACGAGCCGCTCTCGACTTTTGAGCCGATGGTGCGCCGAGTCCTGGCGAAGGACTGGACCCCGCCGTGAGGCGGCGCGCAGGCTTGAGCCCCGGCGCGGCGGGATCGATCTGCGATCTTGACGGAAGGTGCCGGCCTCTCCTACAGGGGAATGATCGATCGCCAATGGCGACGGGCGGCTAGCTCAGCGGGAGAGCACTCCCTTCACACGGGAGGGGTCACAGGTTCAATCCCTGTGCCGCCCACCATTAAGCAGTTGAAATTGTTTAAATTTGATTCTTTGCGTGTCTGAGACCACGCAGAACGGCGCACGAACTTGCGCATTCAAAACCTGAAAAATCCAATGGGTTTCGACTATTCCGCTATGGGCGACGTGCGGAGCTACCCACTCTTGCGACGCGGCACGAGGTGCAGCAATTGCGCCAGGCGTCGTTCCGTCAGGAAGGCGAGGCTGAAGAGCTGAACGAGATTTTCGGCTTCGATCAACTCCAGGCCGATGTTGGCGGGGACGAGTTCTTTCCTCGTGCCGAAAATCATGTCCCAGATCGAAAGGACAATCCCGTAGTTGCTGTCGTGCTCTTCGCGCAGAGTCGAATGGTGCGCGCGGTGCAGAGAGGGCGTGATAATCGCGTAAGACAAGGATTTCTCGCCGGGGAAGGTGAAATTCCCGTGATGGAACAGCACGAAAAACATCCGAACCACTTCGCACACCACAACGATGCTCGCGGGGACTCCGAAGAGGATGACGCAAAAGCATTTCACGACCACCTCTAGAAGCTGGTCGAGGACGTGGAACCGCAGCCCCGTGGTGACGTGATAACTCTTATCGCTGTGATGAATCTTATGAAACCGCCACAGGAACTCGTATTTGTGCCCGAGTCGATGCCAAACATAGACCGCAAAATCAAATAGGATGAAGCTCAACACCCATTTGAGCGGCCCGTCGTCCATTTTTCCGAGAACGCCATAATGGGAATAATTTGAAGCGACAATTATTAGGCTCGAGATCGACAACACGCTCATGATGATGTTGTTGACCAAAAAGGCGCCCGTATTTGTCTTGAAAGATTTCTTCAGCTCGTCCTTGGAAAGCTTCATGTATGGATAGCGTTTTTCCACGATGAGCAGGACCGCAAAAAGAATGACGGCCCCGCCAAAAAGATAGGCTTCGATTCCCGACGTGCTCATTACTGAACTCCCAAGTGGCGCAGCCCCGGGCAGGGAGAGAAGCATCGCGTTCGGCTCGAATGCCGGCGAGCGCCCCCAGTTGTCGAATGGCTTCCGCTCAAGCTCTCGGTTCCCAAAGCGTCAACGTCGCGCCGCGGCTTAACTCAACGGAGAATGGCTAGGATCGACGGTCAAAACCCTTTAGCGGGGTCTTATATGATGCGGTAGATAGAGACGATGAACTGCCAATCAAGGAGTTTGACGTGCTCGGAATCGGGGGAGCTCAGCCGGTCGCCGGACAGTCCGACGACGTGGTCAAATGCTCTGCAGAGAAGGCTTATGATTACATAGGCTGGGGGTTTTTCGCAAACTATCGCAAATGGTGCCCTCAAGTGGTCGGGTTGGAGGAACTTTCAGAGCCGCCTGTGCATCTCGGGACAAGAGGGAGGCAGGTGACGAGAGACAGAGGGCTTGAAAGCGAATCAACCTTTGAAGTCTCGGCATTCGCGCCGACCAGCAAGTTCGAGATCAAAGGCGTCTCGGAGCCGTTTCGATCGGTCTACGAATTCGCCAACGCGGGAGACGGCGCAACTCGTGTCAGTTTCACCTTCGAACTTCTGCAACTCGATCTGGCGATGCGGCCGTTCCAAAAACTAATTCGGACTGCGCTACAGGATGGCGCGATTCAGACCATCGAAAACATCAAGGCTCTTCTCGAAGGAACGCCCGCCTAAACGACGCGCGACGAACGCGTCAGGAAAGAAAAAGAACCAGGGAGAAAACATATGTTCATCGTCCAAAAGGACAGCGGCGTCATCCCGCGCGTGTTGACCCAGATCCTGGATTCATGCGTGAACGGCGTGACGCTGACGGACCCCGACCTTGAGGACTCGCCGATCGTCTACGCCAACAAAGCGTTCGAAGACATGTGCGGCTACCCGCAGGAAGAGATTGTTGGCCGCAATTGCCGCTTCCTGCAGGGGAAAGACCGCGACCAGCCTGAACTGGATCCGCTCCGCGCTGCGATTAAGAAGGCCGAGCCTGTTGAAGTAACGCTGCGCAACTACAGAAAGAATGGCGATCTGTTCTACAACAGGCTTGTCGTCAAGCCGCTCTTCGACGAACGGGGCAATGTCGTTTATTTCCTGGGCGTTCAATATGACATCACCGAACAGGTGCGCGCCCAGGAGGAGATCAAGAGCCTGACCGAGAAGCTCAACGTCGCAGGAAAATAGCGGTTTCCTTGGTGCGAGCGCTGTCGGCGGTCGTTCTCTGGAATGGGCCGACGCGCCGCTGAACCAGTCGTAGCCCTGATTTTCCCAGTCGCCCCTGGGATACGACAGCAGCGACAACGAGAGGCCCTGCCTCAGGAACAGGCTGCGT
>JALHNQ010000036.1 GCA_022843405.1 Methylocystis sp.
AACTCCGGAAAGTCCACGTCGAGATAGGTGTCGAGCTTTGCACGCCACGCCTCGACGTCGAAGGGCGGCTTTTCCAACGGCTCCAAAATGATCTTGTCGCCGACTTTGCTGACGCGCACCTCCGTGCCCGGCATCCGAAATTCCTTTGGAAGCCGAACGGCTTGGCTGCGGCCATGCTTGAATAATTTCGCGGTGGCGGTCATGCGGCCTCTTATGATATCTATTCATGGTAGATATCAGATTTTGGACCACTGTCCACCGGCGATGATTTAAGTGAGCCCCGCGTCATACCGCGCCTGTAAAATTTGATTAAGCTGAACGCTCGGCGGCCCTCCAAGAAGGCTACGCCGGCGGCTCCTCTCGTCATAGGATGAACACATGCCGCCGCGCGTTCTCATCTCTGATTCTCTTTCGCCCGCCGCCGCGCAGATTTTTCGCCTGCGCGGCCTCGACGTCGATTTCGAACCGACGCTCGGCAAGGACAAGGACAAGCTCGCCGCCGCGATCGGCGACTATGACGGACTCGCCATCCGCTCGGCGACCAAGGTCACTGCCGATATCTTGGAGCGCGCGCTGCGGCTCAAGGTCGTCGGCCGCGCCGGCATCGGCGTCGACAATGTCGACGTGCCCGCCGCCACGGCGCGCGGCGTCATCGTCATGAACACGCCCTTTGGCAATTCCATCACCACCGCCGAACACGCCATCGCCCTGATGTTCGCTCTGGCGCGCGAAATTCCGGCGGCCGACGCCTCGACCCAGGCCGGCAAATGGGAAAAGAACCGTTTTATGGGCGTCGAGATCACCGGCAAGACTCTCGGCGTTCTCGGCTGCGGCAATGTCGGCGCGAATGTCGCCGAACGCGCGCTCGGGCTCAAGATGCGCGTCATCGCTTTTGACCCCTATCTCACCCAAGAGCGCGCCGAGGAGCTCGGCGTCGAAAAGGTCGAGCTCGACGAACTCCTGGCGCGCGCTGATTTCATCACGCTGCATACGCCGCTGACGACGCAGACGAAGAATATTCTCTCGGCGGAAAACATCTCCAAGACATGCAAAGGCGTGCGCATCGTCAATTGCGCGCGCGGCGGTCTCGTTGATGAAGAGGCGCTGCGTAAGGCCCTCGATGAGGGGCATGTCGCCGGCGCCGCTTTCGATGTCTTCGCGCAGGAGCCGGCGACCGAAAATCCGCTGTTCGGCCATCCGCATGTGGTCTGCACGCCGCATCTCGGCGCTTCGACGAGCGAGGCGCAGGAAAAGGTCGCGCTGCAGATCGCCGAACAGATGGCGGACTATCTGACGCGCGGCGCGATCGCCAACGCCGTGAACTTCCCCTCGATCAGCCCCGAAGAGGCGCCGCGACTCAAACCCTTCGTCGAACTTGCCGAAAAACTCGGCCTCTTCGTCGGCCAGGTCGCGCGCGCCGGCGTCGACAAATTGTCGATCGTCTATGAAGGCGTCGTCGCCTTCCAAAAGACCCGCGCGATTACTTCTGCGGCCATTTCGGGATTGCTTCGGCCGATTCTGGAAGACGTCAATCCGGTCTCGGCGCCAATCCTTGCCAAGGAGCGCGGCTTGGCGATCGAGGAAATCACCCGCGAGGCGCAAGGCGATTATGAATCGCTCGTCACGCTCAGCGCCCATACGGCGCAAGGCGAAATCCGCGTTTCCGGCACCGTCTTCCATGACGGCAAGCCGCGCATCATCGGCATCGGCGAGATTGGCGTCGACGCCGAATTCTCGCCCTCGATGATCTATGTGACGAATGAGGACCGGCCCGGCTTTATCGGCAGATTCGCCGGCGCGCTGGGCGACGCCGAGGTCAATATCGCCACCTTTGCGCTGGGCCGGGACAGTCCCGGAGGCGTGGCCGTCGCGCTCGTCGCCATTGACGGCGAGTTGCCGGCGCGCGCGCTTGCCGCCTTAAAGAACCTGCCAGGCGTCAAACAGGCGACCACTTTGAAATTCTGAGCCTATTGTCGCGCTTGCGCTCAATCTTACTGTTGCAACTCTGCCACATCCGCTGGAGAAACGCCGCCTCGCGGGCCTTCCCCGCTTGCTTGCGCGAACGTGCTGCGAGACTAATCGTCGCCAGCGATCGCGCCGATTTTCTGAATCGACGCGGCGTACGCCCACTCTTTAAAAAAGGGATCATCATGCGGCGTCTTGCACTTGCATTGATTTGCGCGGTCGGCGCGCTTTGCGGCGTTTCTTCCGAGGGATTTGCGCGCAGCCCGGCGCCGCCGCAGCCGGCGCCCGCGCCGGCGTTCGACCCTTTCGGCGCGCTTTTCGGCGGCGGTTTCGCGCCTCAGACCAGCGACGGCCGGCCCCAGGCGGTCGCCGTTCCGCGCGAGATCGTCGCCTTTGACGCGAAATACGCGCCGGGCACGGTGATCATCGCCACTAATGAGCGGCGTCTTTACTACACGCTCGGCAATGGCCAGGCCATTCGCTACGGCGTCGGCGTCGGCCGCCCGGGATTCGAATGGGCCGGCACGCGCTACATCTCCCATAAGCGCGAGTGGCCGGACTGGACGCCGCCGGCGCAGATGTTGCGCCGCCGCCCCGACCTGCCAAGGCATATGGAGGGCGGATTGAGCAACCCGCTCGGCGCGCGCGCCATGTATCTGTCCGGCACGCTTTACCGCATTCACGGCTCCAACGAGCCTTGGACGATCGGCCAGGCTGTGTCGTCGGGCTGCATTCGCATGACCAATGACGACGTGGTCGACCTCTATAGCCGGGTCAAGGTCGGCACCCGCGTGGTCGTGACGCGGTAAAGCCTCGGCAGCGCATGTTAAGCGGCCGGCGCGCGCGTCGGCCGTTGCTATCTTGATTATTTTTCTCCAGGCCGATCGCGATCGAGCCCCTTCGCCGCAAGTTCTTCGAGATAGGCGTCGAATCGCGCCGTCGCCGTCTCTCCGAGTTCGCGCAAATAGCGCCAAGTGAAGATACCGGTGCGATGCATGTCGTCGAAATCGAGCCTCACGGCGTAATTGCCGACCGGCGCGACGGCGATGATCGCGACATTGCGCTTGCCGCCGACGGTCTTGCATTCTCGCGCCGAATGGCCTTGAACTTCCGCGCTCGGGCTTTGCGTGCGCAGCAGTTCGGCGCTGAGCGCGAATCGCGCGCCGTCGTCGAAAGCGACGCTCAGCAGGCGTCCGCGCTCCAAGAGGCGGAGTTCAGTCGGCCAGGGCTCATGCCCCATGATGCGTCTCCTGCGCCGCGCGAGAGGTTGAGGAATATCTCTATCGCTTTCGGGCGCGGGCCGCCAACGCGACGCTTAACGAGGTTGAGCGCCCTGCATCCACCAAGTCTCCAAAGTGAAGCCGAACGGGAACATCGGAAAGAGCGGGGCGCGCTCAGGATGGCGGATGGCGGCGGTATGCGCGCACCAGATGGCGTTCGTATGCTGGAGCGGCACGAAATAGAATCCTGAAAGCAATATGCGATCGAGCGCGCGCGCCGCCCAAATGCTGTCCTCATTGGTTCGCGATGCGAGCAGATTGGCGATCGCGGCGTCCAGCGCGGGCGAGGCGGCGCCGGCGAGATTAACCGAGCTTTCCCGGTTGAGACTTTTCGTCGTCCACCGATTCAACTGTTCCTGACCGGGAACCGCGGCGGGCAGCCATTGCCCGATCATCATATCGTATTCGAATCGCAGTCGCCGCCGCTGGTACTGGACTTCGTCGAATAAGCGCGGATTGGCTTCGATGCCGATGCGTTTCGATGAAGAGGCGAAATTGAGCGCAAGCCGCTCTTCGTCGCGATCGCGAATCATGATTTCCAACGCGACCGGAACGCCATCCTTTTGCAGACGCCCATCGACGAGGACGTAGCCGGCGTCGGCGAGAAGCGCTTGCGCGCGCTTTGCGACCGTGCGATCGCGCCCCGAACCGTCGTGCTGAACCGGTCTCCAGCGGCCTTCGAGAATGTCGTCGCGAACGACGCCGGGAAAATTCGCAAGAAAGGCGCGCTCGGCGGCGCTCGCCGGACGCCCCGTCGAGGCATAGTCCGACTCGCCGAAATAGCTTTCCGTGCGGACATATTGTCCGCTGTAGAAATTGGCGTTGATCCACTCGAAGTCATACATCATCGCAATCGCTTCGCGCAGCCGCGCATCGCGAAAAATCGGTTTACGCAAGTTGAAAACAAAGCCTTCCATTCCCGTCGGCCGGCCTGGCCGCAAGACTTCCTTCACGACGGCGCCGTTGCGAACGGCGGGGAAATCATAGCCCGTTGACCAACGCGCGGCGCTCGTCTCCTCGCGATAGTCGATCAGTCCTGCTTTCAGCGCCTCAAACAGCGCGCCCTCGTCGCGATAGAAATCCAGGTTGATCTCATCGAAGTTATACAGCCCGCGTTGGCTCGGGATGTCGCGGCCCCAATAGTCCGGGTCGCGGCGCAGAGCCAGACGCGCGCCGACCTTGACTTCGGAAATCACATAAGGGCCTGAGCCGAGCGGGATCGTCATATCGACATCGTCAAATCGCGCCACATTGGTCGCCTGCTTTGACAGAACCGGCATGGCGGCGAGAACGAGCGGCGCTTCACGATCCGTCACGCCGGTGAGGTCGAAGCGCACCGTGCGATCGTCGAGCGCAACGGCAGACTTGACCGAGGCGAAAGCCGCGCGATACGCCGGCCGACCTTTCGACTTCAGCAGTTCGAAGGAAAACAGAACGTCCGCGGCGATGATCGACGTCTTGTCGGAAAATCGCGCCCGTGGGTCGATGTGAAAGGTGAGAATCTCGCGAGCGTCGTCGATATCGACGGATTGGGCGATCAGCGGATAAAGCGAATAGGGCTCGTCCTGCGACCGGGTCATCAGGCTTTCCACGACATTACCGATGATGAGTTGCGGCGCATCTCCGAATCTGGCGTTGAACGGATTGAGACTTTCGAATCCCCCGCGCCTGCCGAGCCGCAGCGCGCCGCCTTTTGGCGCGCGGGGATAGGCGTAGGGAAAATGAGCGAAATCCTTCGGCAGCGCAGGTTCGCCATAGAGCGCGAGACCATGCGTGACGGGAGCGCTCGAAGGCTTATCGGCTAGCGCCGAAACTGATGGCAGGAACGCGATGGCTTGGATCAAAGCCGCGAGACGCGCGGCGGCGATCATGCGTCCGATTGCGTGGCCAGCGTGAAGCATTGATCGCCTCCTTCGCCAGATCGGCGAACTGAAACTATTCGGCCCGGGCAATCTCCAATTTAAAAAAAACTGCTGATCGCGATCGCCGGCTCGCGCGGCGCATGATCGGTTCAAAGAGGATGCCTGTCGGAAAGCGTCCTCGAAGCTTCGCTGTAAAGGCGCTCGTCCGGCGCGCGCCGCCCCAAGGAGGGGGCGGCGCGCGATCTTGTCAGAACTGAAGTTTGACGCCTCCGGTGAAACTGAGCGGCTGGCCGGCGATGAGACCCGCGCCCTGCGCCGTCGCCAATCCGCCGGTCGGCCAGACGATCGGCGTTTGAAACGGAGTTCCGGCGATGAGCGTGTTGCCGAGAACGAATGCGCCGGAGGCATAGGTCCGATTGAAGACGTTCTGGACGTCGAAAAAGAGCTCGACATTCTTGATATAGAAGTTTGTCAGGTCGTGCTTATAGTGAGCGTTCAAATTGACGAGGCTGTAGCTCGGCACAGTGGTGTAATTGGCGTTGTCGATCGTATAGTCGCTCTTGAAAATATATTCGACATAGGCGCCGAGACCGGCGAGATCGCCGTGCGGCTGATCATATCCCAAGCGCATCGTCACCGTATGCGGCGGCACATTGGGGATTCGGTTGCCCGAACGATTATAAACAACAGGAACGCCCCCGATCGTCCCGAGATCGTCCCAAAAATTGGTGAAGAACTGATTGTTGAACGTATAGGCCGTGATCAGCCGCCATCCCTCAAACGGCCGCCAATCGGCGTTGAGTTCGACGCCGCGGTGGAGAGAGGCGGGAGCGTTTATGAAATAGCTGACGAGCGCATTGTTCAACCTCAAAATCTCGTTGCGATGCCATTCGTTGAAGCCGGTCACGCTGACCGTGAGATCCGAGCGCGGCGTCCAGTCGATCCCGAGATCGACGCCCATGTTGGTTTGCGCCTTCAGCGGATTTTGTCCGATGCCATTTCGCGTATTGGTGAGAAACACGAATGTCGGCGTGCTGTAGGCGGTCGCATAGCGCGCTCTCACCTGCCACTCGGGACTATAGCGATAGGTGAGCGACGCTTCCGGCGCCGTGTTCCAATAGTCATTATCGACGGCGATCTGAGTGGGAAATCTGGGCGCCAGATTGGCCGGGTAGTTATAGGCGGTATTGACGCCCCAGACCCGGTTCCAGTTGGCGCTGAAGCCGACGACGCCGGTCAGGCCCGGCGCGAGCGCAATTTCTTCGCGCGCGCGCAAGCCGATGTTTGACGTGTAGTAATCCATCTTGCCGATTTGCGCGCCGATTGCGCCGCTATACCAAGTATTCGCGATCTGGTTAAAGAGCGGGTTGGTGGTTTTGGCGTTGTTATAGAAGAACTGGAGAAAATGCGTCGCCGGGAAGCCGAACAGCGGCGCATGACTGGTAATGTCGGTCTGCGCGGTGATGCCCACCGTCGGGCCCCGCAAAGCCACCGGGCCGCCCTGGCCGCCCGGGCCAACGATCGGCGGCGGCCAAGCTCCATTGATGTTATCGAGATAGTCGTAAGTGAATTGCGATCGCCACGTGGTGCTGCTGTCAAAATCATGTTCGAACTGAACGCCGCCGATCTGTCTGAGCGCGTGCGAGTGAGTGCCAAGCTGCCAGACGCTTTGGCGAACGGTCGCGCCGGAGATGCCATTGGCCGGCACGTTCAGATTGTTGCACAAGTTGAGATTCAGGGCGACCGGGATAGAGCAGCCATAATTTTTTTGAAACGGATTGAGGTAGAACACCGTAAAATTTTCTCGGTTGATGAACTCCGCTCGCAAGTCGTTGACGAGATATTTCACGATGACTCGATCGGTTGGCGTCACATCCCATCTGCCGAGAAGCTTGGCTTGCTTGCCTGAGAAGGAATTGCGGGTCCAGCCGGTGCTGTTGGCGTCGGAGGCGAAAAACGACAGATCGAAGTCGCCGAGCACGCTGTCCTTCACCGCCTTGCCGACGCGAATGTAATTGTTGACATAGCCGAAGCTGCCGAATTCCGAACCTGTGTGGACGCCGTCGATTTGGGCGCCGGTAAAGCTGCGAAAATTGATCGCGCCGCCATAGGCGTAATTGCCAAAGAGAGCGGATGAGGGGCCGCGATAGACGTCGACGGCGGCGTAAGCGTGCGGATCGAGCAGGTCGGTGCGGCCATTGCCGTCCGCCGTCATGATCGGAAAGCCGTCTTCCCACAGCATGATGTTGCGGACGCCGAATGGGAACCCGACGCCGAGCTGGTTGCCCGAGCCGCGAATCGAGATCATCAGATCGCGCGCGTTATTGCCCTGTTGGATGGAGACGCCGGGGCTGTAATTAAGCACCCCTCGGACGTCGACCAGCGGCGTTGGCGACAGGAATTTGGTGTCGATCATCGTCACCGTCTCGCCAGGCGGATCGCGGTAGATCGGCAGCTTCGCGCGGGCGGCGCTAAAGCCGGGCGCATATCCAGCTTCGCCCGCCGTCGACTCCCTCACCGCCGGAGTCGTCTCAGTCGGCGTTCCGACCGTGGGTCCCCGCGGAACTGCTCGAACGCCCGCGCCGGTGCGAAGCCGGCCGCCGATGTCGATCGTCGGAAGCGCGTGCTGCGCCTGCGCAAGGGACGCGGAGGACAGGAGAGCGAGAGCGCCGAGGGCCGCTCCATGCATCAATTTCGACCGGGCGTTCATCTTCTTTTCTTTCCTATTGGGGGTTGAAACTCATTGAGCAGGCGCACGCGTTGGTCCGCTTGCGGTCGACGCCGGTTTCCACGGGTCGGCGAAGCGGGGGGAAGTCAGCAGGGAGTCGTCGGTCAGCGTTTTCAGAAAGGCGATCAGATCGTTCTTTTCCTGGGGCGACAGATCAATCGGGACGATCAGCGCGCTCTTGTTCGGATTGTAGCGACCGTCGCCCTTCAGGGGACCGCTGGCGACGTTGCGGCCGCCGGCCGCGTAAATGTCGATCACGTCCTCGAGCGTCGCGACGCTGCCGTCGTGCATATAGGGCGCGGTGACGGCGATGTTGCGCAGGCTCGGCGCGCGAAACGCGCCCATCTCGGTGGGGTTGTGGGTATTTTCGAACACCCCGCGATTGGGCTCCGGATAGGCGCCCTTGCCGTCGAGATCGTAAAGACCGGTATTATGAAACGGCGTCTCGATCTCGCGGGTTTTCGCGTGATAGAACTGATCGTCGAAATTCACGCTGCCATGGCAGTGGTGGCACTCCGCCTTTTCGCCGAAGAAGAGGTCCTTGCCGCGAGTCTCTTCGGGAGTGAGCGTCGCCTTGCCGAGAAGATAGAGATCATATTTCGAGGAGGCCGACACCACGCCGCGCTCGAAGGCCGAGATCGCCTTGATGATGTTGCCGAAGCTGATCGGGTCGGCCTCGCCGGGAAACGCCGCCGCGAAGTCGCGACGATAGCCCGCGTCGCCCGCAAAGCGCGCGACGATTTCTTTGCGGTTGTTGTCATTGACGCCCATTTCGATGGGCTCTTCGCCAAACAGCGGCCCTTCCATCTGCTTTTCGAGCGTCACCATCGCCGGATTGGCCCAGGTCAGCGTGGCGCGCCAGGCGGCGTTGGCGATGCTCGGAGAATTGCGCGGCGTATGCTGGCCGGTGGCGCCGACGCCGACCGGCCTTCCGTCGGTGAAGGCCAGGCGCTGCTCATGGCAGGAGGCAGCTTATCGAGCCCGAGGAGCCCTTGCCGGCGCCGCCGGATATTTTCGGTTACTTTACCTTGCCGACTTTTGAACTCGACATTTTTCCGGGGTGGCAAGGCCTCGCGCGATGACCGGCGCGCCGCTGTGGCGCGGATACTGCTTCCTATTCGCCAGCACTTCCGCAGCCGCTTTCATCATGCAGATCGATCTCGCAATGGTTGCGAGATTAGGCGGCCGTGCGTCGGGCGCCTACGCGATTCTGATGCGCGTCACGCTCCTCGATGTCGCGGTCACCATCGCTTGCGCCGCCGTCGCCGCCATTGCGCTCGGACATGCGCAGAAAAATGGGGAGACGGCCGACGCGATTGAGAAGACCAGCGCGCTCGCCCTCGCGCTGGGCGCCGCGACGGCGATTTTCGGCTTCTTCGCCTATCCGATTTTTCTCGGCGCGCTCATGGGCGACGCGGCCGCCGCTCCCTATGTCGGGGCGCCGATCCTTTGGCTTGTCGCTGGCGCCCCCTTTCGCGTTCTTTCGAATACGCAAGGATTTTTGTTGCATGCGCTCGGACGCGGCGGCTCGGTGCTCGCTTGGAAGCTCGCGGAAATTCCGGTGAAAGCTGCGGCCAATATCCTCTTCATGCAGACGCTTGGGTTTGGATTCGCTGGCTGCTTTCTTGCTGGCTGCTTCGTTGCGGCGGCTTCGTCATTCTGGTTGTGGAGCCGACTGCAAGCGCATGGCGCGCGAAGAATCCGCATTCCCGAAATCGCTTTCATACGCTCCTTTCTGAGCGGAACCTTCTGGGAAGCTCTGCGGGTGCTCTCGCCGCAAGCGGCGATGCTCTTCACGCTGACGCTCTTCTCGCTTCCTTGGCCCAACGGCGCCAATGGTCATCGTCTCGACTCATTTGCCGCCGCCCAAACCTTCATGCTGTTCATTCTTGGTCCGTTGCTGACGTTGACGCGCTTTCTCGCCATTCACCTGCCGACGAAATCTCAGGGCGACTGGCCGCCCGCGCTCGCGCCAGTCGTCCGGGTCGGCGCGCCAATCGCGCTGACGGCGGCCATTTTGCTACTGCTCGGGCGCGATTGGATCGGCGCTAATCTCTACCGCCAAGAGGGAACTTGGTGGTCCGTCTTCGTCGCTTGCCTCGCCCTTTCCTTGCCCATCCGCTTCGTTGGAAGCCTCGTCCGAGGCCTAACGCTCGCTCGCAGGTCCTTCGCAGAGCTGACCTCCGTGGATATGCTTTCGCAGTGGCTCATCGCGCCGCTGTTCATTCTAATTGGCCTTTCAGGCAACTGTCCGGAGATCGCCTATCAGTCTCTGATCTGGCCCGAAGTCCTCGCCGTTTTCTTGCTCTGGCGCGGTTTTCGATCCGCGCCAGAGGAGCCGGCTGGCGTTTCGTTGCCCTTGAAAGGACATGTCCGATGAGCGTGGAGCGGGTTCCTGTTCTCATTGTCGGCGCCGGCTACGCTGGCTTGTCGGCGGCGGCGCTGCTCGCCTGGCGCGGCGTCCCCTGTCTTCTGGTGGAGCGACGCCCCTCAACGTCGCGACTGCCGAAAGCACATGGGATCAACCGGCGCAGCATGGAAGTTTTGCGTGTCGTCGAGGGTCTGGAAGATGCCCTGTTTGCGGCAAGCCGCACGGGCGCCAATGAATCCACGCTCATCATCGCCGAGAGTGTAACAAGTCCGCCGATCGAAACGCTCGTGACCAAGATGTCGCTTGACGCGACATGCGTGTCGCCGAGCAAAATATGCACGGCGGGCCAGGACCGGGTCGAACCGGTCTTGCTGCGCTTCGCCCGCGAGAACGGCGCCGAGATTAGGTTTTCGACGGCGCTAGCTCGCTTTTCGCAGCGAAGCGACGGCGTTGAAGCGATCTTGCGCGACGAAGCTTCCGGCAAAGAGACAACCATATTGGCGGACTACATGATCGCCGCTGACGGCGCTGGCGGAACGATCCGCGACGCCGGCGGCGTGTCGATGCAAGGGCCGGGATTTCTTGCCGACACGATCTCGGTTCTGTTTGAGGCCGATCTCAGCGCGATCCTGCCAAGCGATGGATTTGTGCTCTATTATTTGCGCAACGCGGCGTTCAGCGGCGCCTTCGTCACCTGCGACGAACCCAACCACGGCCAGATCAACATTGAATATGAGTCCTCGCGCGATCAGGAATCCGATTTCGACGAAGAACGATGCAAAGAGCTCGTTCGACAATCGATTGGCGTCCACGACTTAGCGGTGAATATTCTCGACATTCGTCCCTGGCGGATGGCCGCGCTTGTCGCCGACCGCATGTCCTTCGGACGGGTGTTTCTTGCGGGCGACTGCGCGCACATCACGCCGCCGGTCGGTGGGCTCGGCGGACAGGCCGCAATTCAAGACGCCGCGGACTTGGCCTGGAAACTGGCGCTTGTGGTCAAAGGCCATGCCGCGCCCGTTCTGCTCGACAGTTATGAGGCCGAACGAAAGCCGGTGGCGCGGATCGCGATCGCGCGAGCCATCGCCAATTATGTCGAGCGCCTCCTGCCCGATCGTCAGGACTTGCGCATTCGGGAAGACGAATACGGCCTTCTCGAAACCGCGATGGGCTATCGATATCGCTCGGACGCGATCATCGCCGACGACGCTGACGACGGGGCGCCGGTCGAGGATCCTTTTCGCCCGACCGGCGCGCCGGGAACGCGCCTTGTGCATGTCTGGCTGAGGCGGGGCGAGGAGACGATCTCCTCTCACGATCTGGTCGGACGCGATTTCATGCTCTTCGCCGGGCCGCAGGGAAGCGACTGGATCGAGGCGGCGCAGCATGTCGGCCTTCGTTCAGGCGCGCCGCTTGGCGTCTGCCGCTTGGGATTTGACGTCGACGATCCCGAAGGGCTTTTTCTGCCGCGTCTCGGCGTTTCGCCTGAAGGCGCGCTGCTCGTGCGGCCCGATGGATTCATTTGTTGGCGTTCGCGAGGCCATAGTCCCCGTCCGCTTTCCACTCTGGAAGAGAGTTTTGCGCGCGTGCGCGGCTTCGCAACGCGCGAATCCAACGGCATTCGCGAGACCGCGCTCGCGGGCGCAACCTCGGCGTAACCGCGTCTTCCTCTCTCAAGGAAGGTCTTCGCAAAGGAGAGTGGTCGAATGTCCATCCTTTCGCCGGAACTCCACATGCCTCCCAAATCAGAACGAGTCCTGGCGGTCGATCCGAAAAGGCTCGAAACGATCCAGACCCCATACCAGGACTTCAACCGGATTTCGCGCGCCAGCGGCGTTTTGGAAGTCCTGCCTCTGCAGGCGAAGCGCCAATTCAGATCCTACTATTTTTTCAATCCTCCGAAGTGGAGAGTCTGGGCGCGTTCGCTGAGCCGAAGCCAACGCATGGAGCCGTCCTTCGCATCGATCGGCGCGGTGCGCTCCGGCACGTCTTTCCTGTCCTCTTATATTCTTCAGCATCCGCACGTGGTCCTGCCCTTGTCGAAGGAAATCTCCTTCACGGATACGATGCGCGAACTCATGGCGCATTTTCCGACGCTCGCAGCGCAACGGGCGGCGGAGCGGCGCAACGGCGGCGCGATCACAGGATACTGCACGCCGGTGATGCCCAATCCGCTATGGATATTTCTGGCGAAGTCGATGTTTCCGAATATGCGCATCATATGCGTTCTGCGCGATCCGGTTGATCGCGCGTTTTCGCATTGGCGGTGGGATCAGAAGCGGTTCATCAGCCGCAAGATGCAGGATCCGCACTGGAGGGGTTTTCCAGATTTCGAAACCCTGGTTAAGACCGAAATCGCGACGATACGCGGCGGCGGCATGGAGCCGCACGCATTTTCGGGCGCGCGCGCCGGCTATTTGCGGCACAGCATCTACGCGCCCTTCATGCGTTTGCTCTTCGAGCAATTCGGCAGAGATCGCGTTTTCATCGTCGACGCGGCGAAATTTTTTCAAGGCCCGCGATCGACGGCGAAGGAGATTTATGCGTTTCTCGGACTGCCCCAGGTTGAGCCGCTCCTGATCGAGGAGCGCAATTCCGGGCCTTCCGGCGAGCTTGATGTCGGGGCTCGGGAGGATTTGGCGGCGTTTTTCCGGCCCTATAATGAAGAGCTCTACGCGCTGCTCGACAAGGATTTCGGCTGGGGCGCCCGATAGCAGGGCGCGCCGCGGACCTCGAACCTGGTCCCGAGTCGGCATGTGGGCTTCACGCGCCCGCATTCCGGCAATATATGGAAGACGCCGAAACTTCCGCCGGTTCGAGGACAGGATGAACGCCCACGCCAGGACGCCCGCGGTCGCCGCGCCGGCGCCGCTTGTCGACCCCTTCGGGCGGACGATCTCCTATCTGCGCGTCTCCGTCACCGACCGGTGCGATTTTCGCTGCGTCTATTGCATGTCCGAACATATGCAGTTCCTGCCGCGGCGCGATCTGCTGACGCTCGAGGAGCTCGATCGACTCTGCTCCGCCTTTGTCGAGCGGGGAACCAAGAAGCTGCGCATCACCGGCGGCGAGCCGCTGGTGCGCCACGACGTGATGAAGCTGTTTCGGGCTCTGTCGCGCCATCTTGCATCCGGCGCGCTGGAGGAGCTGACGCTCACCACCAACGGCTCGCAGCTTTCGCGTTTCGCGACCGAACTCGCCGACTGCGGCGTGCGGCGGGTCAATATCTCGCTCGACACGCTCGATCCCGACCGATTCAAGGCGCTGACCCGAACCGGCGCGCATGAACAGGTGCTGGCGGGGATCGCCGCCGCTCGCGCCGCCGGTCTCAAGGTGAAGCTCAACGCGGTGGCGCTGAAAGGCGTCAACGAAGACGAGTTTGTCCCGCTCGCGCGCTTCGCGCATGAAAGCGGAATGGACATGACCTTCATCGAAGTGATGCCGCTCGGCGAACTCGATGGGCCGGAACGCGCCGACCAATATCTGCCGATGCAGGCGGTTTGCGATCGGCTGAGCGAAGCCTTCACGCTCGACGAGATCGACTATCGCACTGGCGGACCGGCGCGTTACATGCGCGCGCGCGAGACCGGCGGGCGCATCGGCTTCATCACGCCGCTCACCCATAATTTCTGCGAGAGCTGCAACCGGGTGCGCGTCACCTGCACCGGGACGCTTTATATGTGCCTTGGCCAGGAAGACGCGGCCGACCTTCGCGCGCCGTTGCGCGAAAGCTCAGACGACGCGCTGCTGCACCAGGCGATCGAGACCGCCATCCTGCGCAAGCCCAAGGGCCACGATTTTGTGATCGATCGCGCGGCGCCGGCGCCCGCCGTCTCTCGCCATATGAGCATGACGGGCGGCTGATTGATGGAGCCCACGTTAGTCGCTTTTATCGGCCTCGGGGTCATGGGCTATCCCATGGCCGGCCATCTCCATCGCGCCGGCCACAAGGTGCGGGTCTACAACCGCACGATGGCCAAGGCCGAGAAATTCGCCGCCGCCCATGCCGGCGCGGAAGGGTTCTCGACTCCGGCCGAAGCGGCGAATGGCGCCGAATTCGTCTTTTCCTGCGTCGGCAATGACGACGATCTGCGCGCGGTGACGGTCGGCGGCGCGGGCGCCTTCGCGGGCATGTCGGCGGGCGCGATCTTCGTCGATCACACGACCGCCTCGGCCCAGGTCGCGCGGGAGCTCCACGCGGCGGCGGCCGAGCGCGGGTTCGGCTTCGTCGACGCGCCGATCTCCGGCGGACAGGCCGGGGCGGAAAAAGGGGCGCTGACCGTGATGTGCGGCGGCGATCCGGCGGCCTTCGCCAGGGCGGAGCCGGTGATCGCCTGCTACGCGCGCGCCTGCCGGCTGATGGGGCCGCCGGGCGCCGGGCAGCTCACCAAGATGGTCAATCAGATCGTCATCGCCGGCCTGATCCAGAGCCTGGCCGAGGCGCTGCATTTCGCCGGCGCCGCCGGACTCGACGCGGAGAATGTCGTCGACCTTCTCAAGAACGGTGCGGCGCAGTCGTGGCAAATGGAAAATCGCACGAAAACAATGGTTGCGGGCGAGTTCGACTTCGGCTTCGCCGTCGAATGGATGCGCAAGGATCTGGCGATCTGCCTCGCCGAAGCGCGGCGCAACGGCGCGCGCCTGCCGGTCGCGGCGCTCGTCGACCAGTTTTACGCCGAGGTGGAACGGATGGGCGGACGGCGCTGGGACACGTCGAGCCTCATCGCGCGGCTTGAACGATGAGGCCGGTTTAGGGCGAAATCTTAAAATTTCGTGACTACGGCGGAACCATTGCCGGGGCGGCGCGTTTTCCCCCGGCAAAAAGAGGAAACGTCCAGGGTCGCAGTGTTCGCGTAGCGATCCGAGGTTGAGTTCCCGGTCACCCTGTGGGGAGCCCTAAATGGCCGTTTCGCGCGAAAGCCCTTTCGCAAGCCGTACGTCTCGGATTGTCCTCGGATTCACCGTCGCCATTTGCGCGGTCGCTGCTGTCGCGGCTGCGCCGTCGGCGACGTCTGAACCGAAGCTGCAATCCTCCGCCACTGGCGTCCAAGCCGCCGTGAGCCTCAATGACGTTGGCATGCGTCCGCTGGCGCGTGGAGCGGCGATCCGAGTGGGGCGCGCCTATGGCGCGGAGGATGAAGACTGCACGCTCGTCATCACGCCGAATGCTGACGAGCGAGGTCGCGTCCGTTACATGCGTAGCGTCTCCTGCGCGAATTGACGCCGAGAGTCGCGCACCCGGATAAAGGCCAAAGGGCAGGCCTTGGGCGAGGATCGTTCGGAAACGATCTTCGCCTTTTTGTTTCTAGCTGCCGTTTTCCTAAAACTTCGTTTGCAGACGCAGGCCGAGATAGCTCGCCCGCATCCTCGCCGGATTCCACGGATCGATGATCTGGACGTCGCCTGAAAGCCGCAGCCAACGGGTCACCGCGAAATTATAGAAGGCCTCGACGCCGCCTTCGCTGCGGCGATTGATCCGCCGCATCGCCAGTCCGGAGAGGAGCGGCTGGGTCAGGCCGTAATGGTAATAGCCGACGCCCCAGAGATCGTCTTCGCGGCCCGTCATCAGATTATTGCCGGCGAGTCCGACGAGCATGCTCCATCTGACCGGATTGGGATTGCCGTCCGAAAGGGTCGCGAGCGTGAACAGGCCCCAGCCGAGTTTGGGGTTCGTTTCGCTCTGCATAAGATATTGCTGGACCGCGTAGGAAACGAACCAGAAGCCCTTTTTGGTCAAGCCGCGGAGCCGGGCGATCGACTGCCGGGTCTCGCCGATGTCGTCGAGGTCGAAGCCCCTGGCGTTGCTGTAGGCGAAGCGCAGCGTATGGAAGCCGCGGAGGCCGCCGATCTCGACGGGCACGGTCGCCACCAGACCGGCGCCGACGCCGCGCTCGAACGGCCGCTCAATGACCCGCGGCTGCTGAGCGTTACGCGGGTCGGCGACCATCACCTTGAGGTCGAAATATTTGGTCTTGAGCGCGGCGACGCCGCCCAGGAGATAGGGCGGCGCGATAATCAGCCGGTCGGCGACGCTTTCCGGCGAGCTGACGCCGATGCCGGTCGAGGGCAATGCGAAAGCCCGGTTCATGAAAGTGTCGATGCCGCCGCCGCCGACCAGCGGCGTCTGCGCGGCGAGGGTCAACATGTTGAACTTGCCGATCGTCACCGAAAGGTCTTCGCTGAGTTCCTGCGTCAGCGTCATCGACAAGGCCGAGTGATAGCCGTCGATCTCGATAAACGCCTGGGCGACGTTGACCGGCAGCAGCGCCAGATCCTGCCGGTTCAAATTGCGGCCGAAATAATGCTCATATTGGGCGTTGAATTTGAGCCCTTTCCAGAAGCCGAGCTTCTCGCCGTCGACGCGCAGAAACATGTCCATCTTGCCGCCGTAGCGGGCCGTCCGATCAATCGCGCCGGCGGTTATGCCCTGGTAGAATTGAGTCATCCAGACGTCGACGTCGATCCCGAACTTGCGCAGCTGGTCCTTAGGGCCGCCCGGCGTGTCGGTCAGCGACTTCTGCTTGGCGAGGGCGACGGCGTTGTCTTCGGCGCGGGCGGGGGCGTAAAAGGCTGGGATGATGACGCAGACCGCGGCCAAGAGGCTGCGTGTTCCTGCCCGTCGCCTTTTTGCGGAGGCCGGCCCGCTCGACTCCCTCCGCCGCCACATCCTATTCGGCCCCGTAGGCTGATGGTGAATCACATGCGCCGCGAAGCTTAGCGCCCTAGCCGCGCTTGTCTATCGACGGCGCGCCACAGTCGCGAGCTTTCGTTCGCCGACGCCCCGGCCCTCGGCCGAAGATGGCCGGCTTCTTCGTTGACGCCCCGAGCCCCTCTCCCTACTGTGCGCGCCTCCCCTACAGAATGGCCAGCACGCATCCCATGTCCGCACCGCTCCTTTTGTCGCCCGAACTCGTCGAAGCCGCGCGCGTCTCGCCCGCCTGGCCGTTCGAGGAGGCGCGAAAGCTGGTCAAGCGGGTGGAGGCGAGCGGCCAGAAGAGCGTGCTGTTCGAGACCGGCTACGGCCCGTCCGGCCTGCCCCATATCGGCACTTTCGGCGAGGTCGCCCGCACCAGCATGGTGCGCCGCGCTTTTGAGGTCCTGACCGAGGGCAGGATCGCGACGCGGCTCCTCGCCTTCTCGGACGATATGGACGGGCTGCGCAAGGTCCCCGACAATATTCCCAACAAGGCGCTCGTCGCCGCCAATCTCGGCAAGCCCTTAACGCAGGTGCCGGACCCTTTCGGCACGCATTCGAGCTTCGGCGCGCACAACAATGCGCGGCTGCGCGCCTTTCTTGACGCCTTCGGCTTCGATTACGAGTTCGCCTCGTCGACGGAATATTACAGAAGCGGCCACTTCGACGCCGCCCTGAAGCATATGCTCGCCCGCTACGATGCGGTGATGGAGATCATGCTGCCGAGCTTTCGCGAGGAGCGCGCCGGCACCTATTCGCCGTTCTTACCCGTCCATCCCAAGACCGGCATCGTCATGCAGGTCCCGCTCGACGCCTATGACGCGGAAGCCGGAACGATCTCCTGGACCGATCCAGATACGGGCGAAAAATTCACCACTCCGATTACCGGCGGCCATTGCAAGCTGCAATGGAAACCGGATTGGGCGATGCGCTGGTATGCGCTCAATGTCGACTACGAGATGGCCGGCAAGGACCTCATCGAGTCGGTGAAGCTCTCCGGCGCCATCGTACGCGCGCTCGGCGGTCGGGCGCCGGAAGGCTTCAATTACGAACTCTTCCTCGACGAAAAAGGCCAGAAGATATCGAAGTCGAAGGGCAATGGGCTGACGATCGAGGAATGGCTGACTTACGCCAGCCCCGAGAGTCTGGCGCAATTCATGTTCCAGAAGCCGACGGCGGCGAAGCGGCTCTATTTCGACGTGATCCCGCGCGCGGTCGACGATTATCTGAATTTCCTCGACGCTTACCCGCGCCAGGATTGGAAAAACCGTCTCGGCAATCCGGTCTGGCACATACACGCCGGCGATCCGCCGGAGGCGGAAGTACTTGTACACACGGGCGAGGCGAAGGGAACCAGCGTCTCCTTCTCGATGCTGCTCAATCTCGCCGCCGTCGCCAACGCCGAAGACCCGGCGGTGCTCTGGGGCTTTCTGCGCCGCTATGCGCCCTCAGTGACGCCGGAAACTCATCCGCGGCTCGATAGGCTGGTGGGCTACGCCGTCGCCTATTTCCGCGATTTCGTGAAGCCGGCGAAGACCTATCGCGCGGCGGACGAGACGGAACGAGAGGTCCTGCGAAAGATCGACGAGACTTTGGGCGAGCTCCCTGCAGGCGCGAGCGCCGAAGAGATTCAGGCGGCGCTTTACGACGTCGCCCGCGCCGTGCCGCGCTATCAGGATTTTAACGCCAAGGGCGCGACGCCGGAACGTCCCGGCGTCTCCAACGACTTCTTCAACATGCTCTATGAGGTGCTGCTCGGCGAGAAGAAGGGGCCGCGCTTTGGCTCCTTCATCGCGCTCTATGGCGTCGCCGAGACGCGCAAGCTGATCGAGGATGCGCTCAGCGGCGCTTTTGTCGCGCGCGAAACCGCCTGATGCGGGTCGCCGACGCCGAGATTCTCGTCGTGTCGGGCTGGAGCGATTCCGGCCCCGAACATTGGCAAAGCCGGTGGCAGGCGAAACTCTCGACAGCCAGACGCGTGACGCAACGCGACTTCGAGAAACCGATTCGCGCCGAATGGGAAGAGAAAATCGCGCGAGAGGTTCTCGACAGCGCGCGGCCCGCGGTGATCCTCGCGCATTCGCTCGGCGTCATCGCGACGCTGCATGCCGCTCAGCGCGTCGGCGGCAGAATCGCCGGCGCATTCCTCGTCGCGCCACCCTCGGAGGCGGTGATCCGAGAAATGCCGTCGATCGATTCCGCTTTTCTGCCGGTTCCCCGCGCGCGGCTTCCCTTCCCGGCGGCGATGGTCGGCAGCAGCGACGACCCTTACGCCGATCTGCTCTTCGCCCGTCATCTCGCCCAGGACATTGGCGCTGAGTTCATCGACGCCGGCGCGAGCGGCCATATCAATGTCGACAGCGGCCATGGACCCTGGCCGGAAGGTTCGCTCGCCTTCGCCAATTTCATGACGAAACTCTAGCGCGCGTCATCAATTCAAACTATTGAAACCTTATTGGCGATCATCGGCGCTCGCGCTGAGCTGGCCCAAGCGTATTTTGCATCGGCTTTTTGGCGCTTTGCAGCGGCCGTTCATTGAGAAGATTTGAGATGAGCCTGACCAAAGCCTTCCGCTCCGCTGCGCTTGCCGCCGTCATTCTCGCCGCAAGTTCGTCCGCTTCGATGGCGTTCGAACGAGTCGAACAGCCATCCTCGATTCCGGGCGCCGGTCCCTGGGACGAAAGGGCCTGGAACGATTACTACAGTGTGAGCCAGGGTTCGCGCCTCATTCCCTGGGACTGGATCAAGGCGCTCAAGCAAGCCGACGGCCAGCCATTCCTTGCGGATGGATTCGCCCGTTACGGCTATCTCGCCAATCCTGCGAGCCCGACGCCGGGGGCGCCGGTCGGCTTCGTCGTCGCCGACGGCGTGTTCGGTCCGACATGCGCCGCATGCCATACAAGGCAGATCGAGGTCGAGGGTAAGGCCTATCGCATCGACGGCGGCCCGTCGTTCGCCGACATCGGCGCGCTTTGGGCCGATCTCGATACGGCGGTGGGGAAGGTTCTCGCAGATACGACGGGTTTTTCGGAATTCGCCAAGGCCGTTCTCGGAAACGCCTACGATCCGCAAAAGGAAATCAAGCTGCGCGGCGAAGTCGATCTTTGGCATGCGCGCCACCACGCCATCACCGACAAGGGTCTGCCGAAAGACAAGCCCTGGGGCGCCGGACGCATCGACGCCGTCGGCATGATCCTCAATCGCGTCGCCGGCCTCGACATCGGGCCGGGGCCGACGCACATGATTCCTGAAAACATGCGAAAGGCCGACGCGCCGGTGCGGCCGCCGTTCCTCTGGAACGCGCCGCGGCAGGATCATACGCAATGGCCGGGATTTGCCGATAATGGCGACCGCATCCTGGCCATGTCCAGAAACGTCGGACAGGTGTACGGCGTTTTCGGCGAATTCTTTCCGGAGAAGGACGCCTCGCATCTCCTCGGTTTCAACTATGTCAAATCCAATTCCGTCGACTTTAAAGGGCTGATCGAGCTGGAGCGGCTCACCGAGCGGATCGGTCCGCCGAAATGGCCATGGCCCGTGGACATCACGCTCGCCGGGCAGGGCAAGCTCATCTATCAGCGCCCCTATGAAGAGGGTGGATGCGCAGATTGCCATGGCATTGATCAAGGACAGCCGCGACTGCTCAATCCGGACACCTGGTGCACGCCGGTTCAGGACGTCGGCACCGACGCGCGCGAATATCAATATTTCGCGCCGGACTGGAAGGTCGACACCGGCGTGTTGACGGGCGCCTCTATCCCCTTCGTGTCGCCGCCGCTCGAGAAGACAGACGCGCCGGTCTCGGTTCTGGCGACCGCGACGCGCGGCGCGATGCTGCAACATTTCATGCCGGTCACGATGGAAGCGCCGGAGCGCCAGAGAGCCGACGTGGCGCTGGCGCTTATGCAGCCCCTGATCGAAGAGCTGAAGGGCGTCTTCAAGATTCCCGGCACGCCCGGCGCCGGACGCTGGGCCTGCCGCCGCGCGCCGGAAACGGACGGCAAGATCAAATATGAAGCCCGCGTCCTTCAAGGCGTCTGGGCTGCGGCGCCCTATCTGCACAACGCTTCGGTGCCTTCGCTCGCCGAGCTGTTGAAGCCGCCGCAGGAGCGCGTCAATGATTTCAAAGTCGGTCCAGCCTATGACATTTCCGCTGTCGGCTTAGCTGCTGAGCAAAAGCCGTCGGCGTTCCCGATGAAAACGGATTGCAACAGAGGCTCGGGCGTCAGCCATTGCGGCCATGGCTGTGGAACGGGCCTGAGCGCGGCGGATAAGCGCGCCCTGCTCGAATATTTAAAGACGCTTTGATCGGATCGGGACGAACGCCGACTCGAACACGGCGAAATCTCCGACCTTGGCGAAGGCGCGCAGTTCCGGGCGACCGTTCATCCTTCCTCTCTGCTAGGCTTGAACGATGAATCGGATAAGCGCCAGGCATGGCGAGCCCTCCTCGCAGATCGACGCAAGATCGCTCACTGCATTAATAAAGACGCGCGCGCGAGGAGCGACGCGCGTGACGCTGCTTGCATCGTTGGCCTTTGCCGGCGCGGCGCAGGCCGAACTTCTAAAATTCGAGACGCGGCCCAATGGCGCGGACGAGGCTGTGTCCGCGACTGGGAAGCTCGACGGCGAGTCTTACGAGATCGTTGGAACGCTATCGAAGCCGGCGCAGCCGCCAACTGGCGGCGCCAAGTCGATTTTGATCGAGACGCAGCCAAGCGAAAATGTGAAACCCCTCGCGCTCGAGCGAGGGCTTGCCGTGCTGACGCTCGATTTCGCCAAGCTCGCCGCCAAAGCCAAAGAGCCGGTCCTGCGCGACATCCTCGGACATCTTCGCGGCGCGCTCAAGATGAAGCGCATCCTCGGCCGCGCGCAAGGGACGGACGCCGACGCAATGTCGGACGCGGGTTCGGCGTTCGACGGGCTGTTGCTCGAAGACGCCGCTCGCGAGCCCGCTGCGCCGACGCGTTTCATCGCAAGCTGGGGCGCCGACGCCTATTGGCGCGAGACGCCGCACATCGAATTCACGAAAAACGCGCCACTGAACGGCCGGCGCTTCTATCTCGCCGGACTCGTCTCGTCGACCTCCGCGACGAATTGCGTCGCGCCAATCAACGCGCGCGCATCCGCGCCGGCGCAGCGGGCGCTTTTCGTCGCGCTCGACGAATGGACCGTGAAAGGCGTCGCGCCGCCCGCCTCGCGCGCGCCGCTCGACGCCGATCTGACGCCTGCGCAGGAATTGAAATGGCCGAAGGTCCCAACTTTGCCGCCGCCGCCGGAAGGCCCGCGCCGCGCGCCAAAAATCGACGCCGACGGCAATGAGATCGTCGGCCTGCGCATGCCGGACCTCGCGCTGCCTGTCGCCTCCTTCGCAGGCTTCAACGCGCAAAAGGACAAGAAGGGACCGCGCTGCGCCGCGGGCGCGGCGATTCCCTTCGCCGCCACAAGGGCGGACCGCGAAAAGAACGCCGATCCGCGTTTTTCTCTCGTCGAGCGCTATGGTTCGCGCGCCTATTTCGTCGCGACGATGAGGGTCGTCGCCGACAAGCTCGTCAAGGAGCGGCTGCTGTTGCAAAAAGACGCCGACGCCTATGTCGCCACCGCGCGATCGGCCCCGTTCTAAGAATTGAGGACAAAAATTCCGGCGTTGAGATAGATCGCGAAGCCTACCCAGAAAGCGGTAGGCGCCAGAGCGTATGCCGCGACGCGATCAAGCCGAGCGAACAGAACGATCGTCGCGATGAGGAGCGCCTCCATCGGCAAAATGACGACGAGTCCGAGCAAGGGACTTCGCGCCGAAAAGAAAGCGAAGGACCAGGCCGCGTTCAAAACGAGCTGGGCGAAAAACATCAGGATCGCGGCGCGCCGGCCCGGCGTCGCCGGCTTGAGCCGAAGAACGCGGTAAAGGGCGTAGGCCATGAGAATATAGAGGGTGGTCCATGCGGGGCCGAACAGCCAGTTTGGCGGCGTCAGCGGCGGTTTGGCGAGCGTTTCATACCATGGCGCGATATTCGGCGTCGTCGCCAAATTGCCGAGCAGCGATGCGGCGAGCACGGGCGCCGCGGCGGCGATGGCGGCGACAAGAGGCGACGACCGATCAGGATAAGACATTGAACCGCTCATTGCGCCTCCTGACGCTGCGTCCCGCATATCGGGCGCCGCGCGGCGGCTTCAAGGCTGCTAGGGCGCCGGGAAAAACACCGGCGTGGCGCCCGTGCGAACGCTGTTCTGCGAGGCGAACATGTCGTCCTTCAGCCAGTTCGGCGCATCGTCTTCGCGGTGTCTGCTGATGAGGGTCTTGTCGCTCTCGCCGAGATAGATGCGAATGCCGCCCCAGACGGCCTTGTAGTCATCCTCGCCGACGCGGCTTTCGACGAAGCCGGTGATCGCCGAACTGCCGAGATTCCAGACGAGCGCCTCGCCGCTGAGCGCCGCCGCATGACGGCCGCCGACGTAACGATGTCCGACCGAGATTTTGACGTTGTAGGTCGGATAGACGCTGATATCGACCATGTCGAAGAAGCGCCCGCGCCGCGGCTGCCATTGATAGGCGAGAACCCCCGGCCCATAGCCCAGCGGCGTAAAAAAATGTCCCGAACTCTCCTCATAGCCGGCGACGCTGGCGAGCGAAAAGGGTCCGTAATAATAGGCGCCTTCCGCGCCGAGGCGGAAACGGGTGTCGTCGAGACGCTTGTCGTTGCCGATCGATCCGTAGGTCCCGAGGAGACCGACGCTCGGATCGCGCCAGAAGGCGTGCCCGGCGCCGGCGGCGACGAAGAAGCCGCGATGCGCGGCCGCCAGCGTGTCGATCTGAAAGCCGAAGCGGTCGCCGACGGGGGCGGCGATCGACCCCGCGCCGCCGGCCGAGGCGTTGTTCAAGCGCGCGAAGCCGAGCCAGTCCGAGCCGCCGCCGAAACCTTCGAGCTTGCCGTTAACGCCGTCGACAGCGCGCTTGGGGCCGGCCTTTTCAGAGATCGGCGGCTTCCACCACGAAGGATGGTCGTCGGCCCGCGCCGAAGACATGGCGAAGGCGACCGCCACAATGGCGAGAAGCTGACGCGTGAATGACATGTGATCGATGTTCCGTGCGCTGATCGTCGCGAGCGTTAGACCCTAACGGGGTTCAGTCGCGCTGGCTGTCACATTGTCGCAACAGAACGCTAAAATTGGGGCGTTTTCGGAACCAAAATCGCTCAGCGGTTAATATTGCGGATCAAGGCTTTGGCCGGCGGCGTTGAGATGTTCGCTCAAGTTCTCGCGGGTCGCCGGATCGACGACGGCGAATGGCGCGGCGACCGCCGCGCCGGCGACGCCGCCAACCGCCGACACCGCGCCCGACGTCATCAGCCCGAGCCGATCGCCGACGCCCGCCTGGCCTTCCCTGAGCGGCTGCCCCTGCGCAAGCCTCATCCCGATCGAGCGCACGACTTCCGGGGAAGAGGCGAAGGTGCCATGCCCCAAAGGATCGCTGGAAGAGACGTTGGTTAGATCAATGACTTTGATTTGATCGCGGTCGAGGACTTCGTTGTAGGGCGGCGCGTTCGGATCGACGGCTCCCAATCGCGTATTGCCCCAGAACCGGCGGGAAGCGGCGAGCGCGTCATCGTCTCGCGAGGCGAACAGCGTGAAGACGGAAGGCCGAATACCGATTTCGGCGATTTGGCGCCGGAAAACGTCGAAATCGACGTCAGGCGCGGCAAGCATGACATTCTCGATTTTCGAACCGATCTGGCCGTTGCGGATCGCCATTTGGCGCAGCGCTTCGAGCGTCGCCCAATTGCCCATGGAATGCGCGAGGATTGAGATTTCGCCGACGTCCCGGTCGCGCTGAAGCGCCTGAAGAACGGTTTCCAGCGCGTCCCGCGAATAGCTGGCGCTCTCATGATCATAGCCATACTGCAACAGCCGGCCGCGTGACGGCCAGGTGAACAGCACGGGCGTCACGTCGGCGCGCGAGTCATGGACGATTTGCGCGAAACGATAGACGGCTTCCTCGAAACGCGTGTTGTAGCCGTGAACGAAGAGCAGCACCTGGCGCTTGGGCGTCTTGCGGATGCGCGCGTTGAACGCCGCGATCGCCGCCTCCTTGCTGAGCACGTCGGCGTGAACGGTGGCGAATTGAGTGGCCGGATCAGGCGTCGGCGCTTGCGGCCATTGCACCTCGCCGACCACGCGGGCGGCGTCGGGCGGAATCGATACGGCGATGTCGGCGAAATGGACGCCCCGACCGCGTTCGCCGGAGAAGATGACGCCGGGCTCCGTCAGCTCCGGCTGTCTGGTCGTCACGACAAGCAGATCGACGACGCTCGCGCCGGGCGCGACCTGATGCGTCGCGACGAGCGTTCCGTGCGGGCGGCTCGCGCAAGCGCTGACGGCGAGCGCAAAAAATGCCGCCAATATGATCCGTCCGCGCCCCATAAAACCGCCGTGCTCGAAAATCGTCGCGCCGCCATCCCCGCCGAGGCGAAGCTAACTATGCTCCACTCCGTCATTTTTGCGGCGCAAATGCGGCGTTGCGTCCGACGTATGATCCGAGTTGTGCGCAAGCGCACTGATTTGTTGGGAGAAATGCGGCATGATCGCCACGCTCGCACGAGAGTGGAGCGTCGGCGGCGGGGCTGGGACGAATCGCCGCCGGCTGCGCAGGGGAGAGTCTTGACGGCTTTCCCCTGCCTCTCAGCCTCGGGTAAGCGCCTTTTCGATATCCTTCAGCGGATGGCGGGTCAGGTCCTTGGCGAGTTCGCCGACCATCTTGCCCTGCGCCTTAGCCGACAGCTCCTTGCGGATTTCGCCCAGGGCGCGCGGCGGCGCGACGATGGCGATGGCGTTCAATTCGCCCGATTCGGCGGCCCGATTGATGCGGTCCGCCATGGCGCGGGCGAAACGCTCCTCCTCCAGCTCATGCCAGTCGGCGTCTTCCACCGCGCTGCGCACGCCGCCTTTCGAGGCGAAGCTGCGGCCGGGTTTATCCGTACCCTGTTCGCGCGTCGCGGGATTTTCATCGATGCGGGTCTCGATCACGCGAAGGTCAAGCAGATCGGCGTCGCCGTGGTTTTGAAAAAAGAGCGCGCGGCGGCCGTCCCCAACCAGAACCCAGGCGCCGTTGCCGACGGAAAATTCGCTCATGATGTCCTCGCCTTCCATATCGTTCGCATTGTTCTTGGCGGCGCGCGCTTGGCGCTTGCGCGGACGATTTATCCCGCCGGCGCAGGTTTGCGCCGTTCGGCTCTCGTTCAAGGATAGCGCGCCGCCGGGCGCGCTCAAATCGCCCGTTGCGACCAGATCGTGTTGTATTGGACGCAATCGGCCAATTGTAAATGACGGATCGGTTTCGAAAAACTGGAGAGGCGCGCTTTCTTTGCGAAAAACTATGCGGCGAGCTTCTCTTCCTTGCCGGCCGGGTCCTTCATCTGCCACAGCGCGGCGTCGGGCGCGCCGGCGCTTGCGGCTACATGCGCCATTTGCCGGCGTAGGGCGGCGCTCCGCCTGATCGAGCGTTCATTGAGCGCCCAGAGCAGCCAGCACGCGCCTAAAATGCTCAGCAGCGCCGTATAGGGTTCGCCAAGGGCGAAGGATGAAAGGAATGAGAAATCGGGGACGCATTCCTTAGCGTATTCGCACGCGTCCGACCAATCCTGAAACCACTGCCTGATCGCCTCCATCGAGACCTCCTTGCCGCGCAGCATTCGAATAGCGCACGCCCCGCCGTCGAATCGTATAGCGCAGGTACATTGCAAGGATTGTGCGAAGCAGCATATCGCGCGTCAATTGTGGCGATCTCGGTCAAATTGGCGCGCTGCCTTGAAATTAGGCAGAAAACTTGCAGGTCGGCGCGACTGCGCATAGCGGATCGCCGCCGAAACGGCGATCGTCGACTATCCCGGCGAGACTTGTGGAGCGCCGATCAGGAAGCTTCGCCGATCGGCCATTCGCCCTTATAGACGCCGCCCTTGTTGTCATGGGCTTCGACGCGGATCGTCTTCGCGCCATTCGGCGCATAGGTGAAGCGGAAGGCAGGGTCTTCGGAAAGCGAAATGCCGCCTTCCATTTTGAAGATCGGCGCGTCGCCCTGAAAGACTTCGACGGAGTCGATGAAATGCGCCGGCAGATAGGCGCGCGAGACTGGGTCCATCTGCATGCCCGAGGCGTTCGGGTGGCGGATCATGATCTGCGCTTCGCGCTTTGAGGCGTCGGCGCTCTTAAACTCGCGATATTTCATCTTGCCGATATTGGCGACCGCCTCGTCCTGGTCCTTGACGGCGGGCGCCGAACAGCCGCCCGAGGCTTTGACGAATTTGGCGTCGGCGCGAAGCTTGCCGTCGCTTGTCTCCGCCACCGCATGGACGTTGGAATAGGAATTGACCCGCACGCGGGTCTCGATGAAGCCGACGCCGGATTTGTCGCCGAGCGTGAAGGCCGCCGCCATCGGCATCGGGTTCTGGTCGATGACCAGCGTCGCGACTTTGATCTGCGAATGGTTCGAAAAGCGCATGGTCACCGGCACGATGGCCGCGTCCTCGGCGCGCGCCGGCGCGTCGAGCGTGATGACGCCGTCGGCGTCGGCGATGGCGCGGTTTTGGAAAATGTCGACGACCAAGCCGGGCCAAGGATCAGGCGCGGTTTGGGCGAGGGCGCCGGTCGCAACGATGGCGAAGAGGGCGCCGGCGGCGCGTTGGGCTGTTTTGTTCATCCGGCGTCCTTCCAGCAGTTCCGTCGTCGCCATGGACGAGCGATGATCTGCGCGCGAGAATAAGCGGCGCCGCCATCGGCGTCACGTGACAAAGTCATTTACGGCCCTTCCCACTCCAACTCCGCGAAGCCCGCCGTCGCGTTGCGGGCGTTGTAATCCTCGAACAGCCGCCATTTCTCCCGTTCCTCGCCGCCCGCGGTCTTGGCGGCGGCCGCGACGCCCTCGCCCTTTTTGATCGCGGCGCGAAGATCGGCGGTGAGCCGCGTCAGATAGACGCGCTGATCGTCGAGCGCCTTGGGCCAAGGCGCGGGCAGGGGCCCATGGCCGGCGACGACCTGCGTCGCCTTGATCGCCGCGAGCCTGTCGGCCACGTCGAGAAAGCCGAGGAGGCTCCCGTCGACGACCGGCACATGCTGCAAAAAAAGCAGATCGCCGGCAAACAACACGCCGCTTTTTGGATCGAGAATGGTCAGGTCGCATTCGCTATGCGCCGTGCGCCAGGCCTGCAGGACGATCTCGCGATGGCCGAGATCGAGCGTCATCGTTTCATCGACGGTCATGGTCGGCGCCACGATCGTGACGCCGTCGAGCGCGTCGCCCATCTGATCGCGAAACGCCGAGAGATAATGCGGCCCGCGCGCAGCGAGCGCGCGCGGCAGATTCTTATGCCCGACGAAAATCGCGCCGGTCTCGACGAAGGCGCCATTGCCAAACGTGTGGTCGGGATGGGCGTGGGTGTTGATGACATAGCGGATGGGCTTCTGCGTCTTCTCGCGTAATGCCGCGAGGAAGGCGCGTCCTTCGATCAGGCTGCCGCCAGTGTCGATCACCGCAACGGCGTCATCGCCGACGATCGCCCCAAGATTGGCGATGTCGCCGAAATTCTCCTGAGTCATTAGGGAAGTTTTCCCCTGATGCGCGTAAACGCCCGGCGTGATTTCATTTAAGGCGAAGGCCGGCGCCGCCTTTGCGGCAAAGAGCGGAGCGATCGCCGCGACGAGCGTCAGCATGAAGCGCAACATGTTGTTAGCCTTGGCTGTTTGACGCGCTGCCAGATGTGGTGCATCGCATGGCCGCACCATTGTTTTTTGCGATTGCGATTCAACCGTTAGCGACATATTATCCCGCCGTTTCCGAGTAAAAGATGCCTCCCGGACGGGAACTGGGAGCTTCTCGCCGCCGACGGAGTTTTCGTCCCGTCGGCATGAGACATAAACGGAAATCGCCTTCCCAATGTCGAGGCGCCTAGGAGGCGCGACGTCGGCGGCGGCGCAACATAACGCGCGCCACGGCGTCGTCAGGAGGAAAAGCTCATGCATAAACTGTTGTTGTCGACTTCGGTGGCGGCGCTCGCGCTCGCCGGCGCGGCGAAAGCCGACGAATTGCTGACCCTGCAGAAAGACCCCAAGCAATGGGTAATGCCGACGGGCGATTACGCCAATGTGCGCCATTCCGCTCTCAAGCAGATCACGACCGAGAACGTCGGCAAGCTCGCGCCGGCGTGGCAGTTCTCGACCGGCGTTCTGCGCGGCCATGAAGGCGCGCCGCTCGTCATTGGCGACGTCATGTATCTCCACACGCCGTTTCCCAACATCGTTTATGCGCTCGACCTGAAGGATCCGGACCACAAGATCATCTGGAAATATGAGCCCAAGCAAGACCCCTCCGTCGTGCCGGTGATGTGCTGCGACACGGTCAATCGCGGCCTCGCCTATGGCGACGGCAAGATTTTCCTGGCCCAGGCCGACACCACGCTGGTCGCGCTCGACGCCAAGAGCGGCAAGCTCATCTGGTCGGTCAAGAACGGCGATCCCTCTAAGGGCCAGACCTCGACCGCAGCCCCGCATGTCTTCAAGGACAAGGTGTTCGTGGGCATCGCCGGCGGCGAGTTCGGCGTTCGCGGCCATATTACGGCTTACGACGTGAAGACCGGCCAGCAGGTATGGCGTGGCTATTCGATGGGCCCCGACGCCGACACGCTCATCGAGCCGGGCAAGACCACCCATCTCGGCAAGCCGGTCGAAAAGGACTCAGGGATCACGACCTGGGAAGGCGATCAGTGGAAGATCGGCGGCGGCACCACCTGGGGCTGGTACAGCTATGATCCGGACCTGAACCTCGTCTATTACGGCTCGGGCAACCCCTCGACCTGGAACCCGGCGCAGCGTCCGGGCGACAATCGCTGGTCGATGACCATCTGGGCGCGCGACCTCGACACCGGCAAGGTGAAGTGGGTTTACCAGATGACGCCCCACGACGAGTGGGACTATGACGGCATCAACGAGATGATTCTCGCCGACCAGGATATGGGCGGCCAGAAGCGCAAGACTCTCGTCCATTTCGACCGTAACGGCTTCGCCTATACGCTGGACCGCACCAATGGCGAGCTGCTCGTCGCCGAGAAATATGATCCGGCGGTGAACTGGGCGACCAAGGTCGACATGGACAAATCGTCCAAGACCTATGGCCGTCCGCTGGTCGTCGATAAATATTCGACCCAGCACAACGGCGAAGACGTCAACACGCAATATGTCTGCCCGGCGGCGCTCGGCTCCAAGGACCAGCAGCCGGCGAGCTATGACGCGGCGACGGGCCTGTTCCTGGTCCCGACCAACCACGTCTGCATGGACTATGAGCCGTTCCGCGTGAGCTATACCGCGGGCCAGCCCTATGTCGGCGCGACGCTCGAAATGTTCCCGGCGGGCAAGGACAAGGGCGAGACCCACACCGGCAACTTCATCGCCTGGGACGCCAAGACCGGCAAGATCGTATGGTCCAACAAGGAGCAGTTCTCGGCCTGGGGCGGCGCGACGTCGACTGACGGCGGCGTCACCTTCTACGGCACGCTGGAAGGCTATCTGAAGGCCGTCGACACGAAGACCGGCAAGGAGCTCTATAAATACAAGACTCCGTCGGGAATCATCGGCAACGTCACCGTCTATGAGTCGGGCGGCAAGGAGTATGTTGCAGTGCTGTCGGGCGTTGGCGGCTGGGCCGGCATCGGCCTCGCGGCGGGACTTTCGAAAAGCAACGAAGGCCTTGGCGCCGTTGGAAACTATGCGTCGCTCGCCAATTATACGGCGCTCGGCGGCGTCTTGACGGTCTTCGCTCTGCCGAATTAAGCGAGACGCGAAGGTAACGAATGTCGGCGCTCGGCGGCCCCCGAAAGGTGGGCGCCCAGCGTCGGCGTTTAAAAGTGTATGGGAAGAGACCAAGGAGACAGGTAATGAGATCGCCGCTGGCTGGAGCACTGGCTCTGGGCGTCATTTTGTGCGCGGGAGGCTCCGCGATGGCTGATCCGCCGGGAGATCCCAAGGCCGTCAAATCGACCGACGGCAAATATTTCGACGCCAAAGGCGACCCAACCTATAATGTCGGCCCTGACGGCAAGGTGGACTGGTACACCTTCTCCGGCTACCGGCGCTATCACGCGGAATGCCACGTCTGCCACGGTCCGAACGGCGGCGGCTCGACCTATGCGCCGGCGCTCAAGGATTCGGTGAAGCGTTTCAATTACGCGGAATTCGCCGGCATCGTCATCGGCGGCCGCCAGAACGGCAACAGCGTCATGCCGGCATTCGCCGACAATAAGAACGCCTCCTGCTATATCGACGACCTATATGTCTATCTTCGCGCGCTCTCGACTGGCGCGATCGAGCCCGGCCGTCCGGGCAAGAAAGAAGATCGCCCCGAGGCCTTCGCCAAGGCCGAGGCCGAGTGCATGGCTCAGAAGTAAGGGCGTCGAAACGATCGCATGATCGGCTTGAACAATCGCCGGCGCGGCCTGGCTGCGCGTTACGGGGCTCACGCCGCCGCAATTCTCTTTGCGGCGGCGCCTGCGTTCGCACAGCATATGGGGCCGGACTTCGGCGCCAAGGGCGACGACAACCAGGGTTCGATCGAACTCGTCGATCAAAAGACGCTGCGGGTTTGCGCCGATCCGAACAATCTTCCCTTTTCAAACGATAAGGGCGAAGGCTTCGAAAACCGGATCGCCGAATTCCTGGCCAAGAAGATCGGCAAGAGTCTCGCTTATTCCTATTATCCGGGCGCGACGGGTTTTGTGCGCAACACGCTCAATGCGCATCTTTGCGACGTGATCCTCGGCATGCCGCAAGGCAATGATTTGGTGCAACCCACCAATCCCTATTACCGCACCACCTACGCCATCGTCACGCGCGTGGGCTCGGAACTCGACGGCGTAACATCGCTCGACGATCCGCGACTGAAGGAAAGGCCGCGTCGCATTGGTCTCGTCGCCAATACGCCGCCGGGCAATGTGCTGGCGATGAACGGCTTGATGGCGTCGGTCAAGCCCTATCCGCTGATGGTCGACACGCGGGTTGAATCTTCGGGCGCGGCAATGACCCACGATCTCGAAAAGGGAGAGATCGACATTGCGCTGCTGTGGGGGCCGATCGCTGGCTATTACGCCAAACATTCGAGCGAGAAGCTGAATGTGACCCCGCTGCCGGAAACGCCCGGCGCCCGCATGGCGTTTCGCATCGGCTTCGGGGTTCGCCATTCCGATCAGAACTGGAAGCGCGAACTCAATACGCTGATCGCGCAGAACAAGGCGGAGCTGGAGCGCATTCTTCTCGAGTACGGCGTGCCGTTGCTCGATGAGTCGGGACATGCCATCACGGTTGCGCGATGAGCTCAATCAAACGTCAGGCATGCGGCCTTCTGGTTTTTGTGGCGTTCGGCGTTTTCGGCTCAGCGGCTTACGCTCAAACGCCGCCGGAGCCGGATTCCTATCGCATGGACAATTATCATGCGCCGACGCCCGCGACGCTTAAAGGCGCGACGGTGCTCGACACGCCGCAGGCGTTTGAACTGTGGAGCGGCAAAAAAGCCGTCTTTATCGACGCGCTGGCGCATCCGCCCAAGCCCGCGGGGCTGCCCAAGAACGCGGTGTGGCGCGATCCCAAACGCTTCGACATTCCCGGCAGCATCTGGCTTCCCGACACCGGCTTTGGCGAATTGTCCGAACCGATGGCGCGCTATTTCGAGCAAGGACTGACGCGCGCGAGCGGCGGCGACAAATCAAAGCCGCTTGTCTTCTATTGCCGCACCAATTGCTGGGCGTCGTGGAACGCGGCGAAACGCGCGCTGACGCTCGGCTATACGAATGTGATGTGGTATCCGCCCGGCGCCGACGCCTGGGAACAGGCCGGCCATCCGGTCGAGGAACGCCAGCCCGAGCCGCGCGAATAAGGCGTCGCGACGACTCGCCATCCGTCATTGCGAGCGAAGCGAAGCAATCCAGGCGGGCGCCGTCCTCTGGATTGGTTCGTCGCTTCGCTCCTCGCAATGAGGAAAAACTCTTACCCCATCGCCTGCTGGATCATGCGCGCGAGCGCGCCGAAACGCTGCTCGATGAGCGCCGGGCTTTCGCACACATAGCCGACCATGCGCCGCTGCTCATCAAAGAGCCGAAAACGCCACTGCAGCGCTTCGCTCGCCTTCCTGATCGCTTCTGGGTCTGGCGGCTTTTGGTCCTGCAGGTCGCGCAGCGTCTGCGTCTCCTCGCGCGCCTTCTCCGCCATGTCCTTCAGGCGCCGCCCAAACCGATCAAGGCCGTTGACGACATCGCGCCGCTCGTCATTCATGCGCTCATAGACTCCGGCGAACAGCATTGTCAGACGCTCCTTGCGCCTGTCGCCGGAAGATTTGGCGAATTGCGCGATGAGCTGCTCGGCTTCGCCGATCTGAGTGCGACGCTCCGACACGCGGACGACAAGATCGGCGATCGATTGGTCGTCGCGCCAATGTTTTATCGCTTCATCGAGCGGCGGACCGGTCCAGACGCTGGCGATTGCGAGCTCGGGCACACGCACCTGTCGGCACGGCCAATCTGGCTGGCTCTGCAGCTGCGGCGCCTGCGCCGTTGCGGCGCCAGCGAAGACGAGCGAAAAGAGCGCTGGAAGCAGGCTGCGATGAATCATGAGGTCCGCCAAGCGCCGCAGGAGCGCGACGCGCTATAATGCCCCATGCAGATCATCCCCGTCATCGATATTCGCAGGGGCGCCGTCATGCGCGCCCGCGCCGGCGACCGAGAGAGCTACAAGCCCATCTCGTCGCCGCTTGCGGCGACGAGCGCGCCGCCCGACGTCGTCGCCGGCTATATGAGGCTATATCCCTTCGAGAGAATATACGTCGCCGATCTCGACGCGATCGAGGGAAGAGGCGACAACCGCCGCGACATTCTCGCGCTGACGGAACGCTTCCCCGCGCTGCGCTTCATGGTCGACGCCGGCGCGAAGTCTTGCGACTGGCGTGGGTTCGCGCGCGTCGAATGCGTCATCGGCAGCGAAACTTCGCGCGACGGAGAAATCATTCGCGCTTTGAACAATGATCCAGATGCCGTTCTCTCGCTCGATTTTCGCGACGATGTTTTTTTGGGTCCCAAGTCGCTTCTCGATTGCGAGCGGCTATGGCCGCCTCAGGTCATCGTGATGGCGTTGGCGCGAGTCGGCGTCAGAGCGGGGCCGGATTTCGACCGCCTTGCAAATATCGTCGAGCGCGCAGGCGAGCGGCGCGTCTATGCCGCCGGCGGGGTTCGCGACGGGCGCGATCTTGCGCGGCTCGAAGCGATCGGCGCCGCCGGCGCGCTCGTCGCGACGGCGCTGCACGACGGCAGCCTGGCGCGGGCGGACCTCGAACGCTTCACGCCCGAGCAAAAAAAAGGGAGCCCTGAGGCTCCCTTGGCAGGAGAAGCGCCGGCGGTCAGTTCGCGGCGAAAGGATGTTTCGCGGTGACGCGGGCCGAAAGCACGCTGCGCGCGCTCGGATCGCCCTTCATCGCGCGGGCGATGGCTTCCTTGGTGGCGCCGTAGTTGAAATCCTGGATTTTCTGATCGTCGTTGGCGTCCCAATGGATGAAGACGCCGACGCAAATGAAGAGGTCGTCCGCCTGGCTCATCGGAATGACGCCCTCGGCGACGCTGTCGGCGACGGCCTTGGCGACGCCATATTGCGCCGGGCCGAACATCTGAACCGCCTGCTTGGCGTTCTTGATGGTCACCTTGTTGAACATCATCGTATAGGGCTTCACCAGCAGGTTCGGCGCAACGACGGCGAGCAGGGTGGTGAAGCCGTCCTTGTTGTTGACGAGGCCGTTGGCGAAGGCCTTTTCGGCCGCTGACCCGCGCGGACCCATGATCAGGTCGATATGCGCGACCTCATTGCCGTCGCCGACGAGCGATTCGCCGACGCTGGTCTTGGCGCTGCTCGAGGTGAAGCTGGACGACGGCTTCGGAAAGAGCGCGCCCAGTATTTTCTCAAAGAACGAAGCCATAATCCCACTCCTCCCGGTACGTACGCGTCCCAGCGGCGTCTTTGAGACTTTTCGCGTGTGGACTGCCCGTATTACTCGATGCGCCTTAAGACGTCATTACCACTGGCCGCCGTCCCGGCGCGCCAGACTTCAATCGCCGCCGACCCACCGGATTGGGCGGTCACATCGCCGTATCAGCGGCGTGCGCTGGTCGACGGCGCGAGCGGGAAGCCTCGAACTCCCCGCTGCGCATGTTCGTCGCGCGGTCTCAGTTCGGCGCGAAGGGGTGCTTGGCTTCGTTGCGCTTGGCGACGACTTCCGAGGCCTTCGGCTCGCCCTTGACGGCGCGCGCGATCGCTTCCTTCGTCGCAGTGT
>JALHNQ010000037.1 GCA_022843405.1 Methylocystis sp.
TCGATTAAAGGACTTCCGACGCGTCGCCACGCGCTATGACCGAAACGCAGCCAACTTCCTCGCCGCCGTTTGCCTCGCCGCCACCGTCAGCTATTGGTTATGAGTCCGAGCCCTAATCCGATTAACTGTCATTGGTGACCTTACTGGTTTTCCCCGCGTTTTCCCACTGTCTGAGAGTATGAGGACTTCATAGAGGCGTCATAACATCATCGCGCCCACCGCCGTCATGATCGGCAAAAATAAATCCGAATGTCGATGAACTTCGAGCACCGCTTCCCCGCTCACGCTTGGCGCGCGCGAGCACTGCGTCGGCCGCTGACACTATGAAGAGCGACGGCATGGTGCAGAGCGTCTGAAATTACAAGAGAGTCCTAGCGCTTCGCTTCAAACGGATTCAACGTCGTCACGCCGAAGGCATCGAAGTCCCGCACATTCCGCGTCACCACCGTCAGCCCATGCACCGCGGCCGTCGCGGCGATCATCGCGTCTTCGATCAGATCATCGGAGCGGCGGTGCATCAGGCGCGCCCAGCAGCGGAATGTTTTGGCGTCCATCGGCAGCACATTGTACGACTGCGCGACGAGCTCGAGCCAGTTTTCGATCTCGCGCGCCTTGGCTTCGTCGCGCTCGCGCGTGATTTCGACTCCAGCCTGAATTTCGCCGATTGTCACGGCGCTCAGGTGCAGCTCCGCGTCGTTGACGCTGGCGAACCACGCCGTCAATGCTCCATGAGGTTTCGGCCGGCGCAGTTCCGATACGACATTCGTGTCGAGGAGATACATTCCTTAGGTAATTTCGGTTGGCTTGCGTCGACGGCGTCGGCCACGCTCAGGAATGACAAGATCGCCGCGCGGTCCAGGCGCGAGGAGAAGCTCCTTTAGGCTCGGCTGCGCGCATCGCTTAAGGCGCCGCCATTCGGCGATCGGCGCAAGCACGGCCGCCTCCACGCCGCGTTTGGTGACAACCTGCGGTCCGTCCTTAAGGCAGGTCTCAAGCAATTCGCTGAAACGCGCCTTGGCGTCCTGCACGGGCCAATTCTTCATGTGAACTCCAGTCTAGTCAGATAACTAGGCGCTTCGTGGTCGCGCGTCAACGTCCGGGCGCAGGCGATAAGCGCGGCTCGCGCTGTTTGCTCAAGCGGCCATCTAGATAAATAATCCGATGGAAAGGCTGAGTGCCGAGGCGCGGTTGATACTGCGGCGCCGCCGCGGCATACGCTTCAACAGCGCGCCTTGCTTCGCAGTTCCTTAAAACTCGGCGCTGGCGAACATGCCGCCGATGGTCGCTTGGATGAACGCCGAGAAGCGCCTGTCGAGGTCAGAATTCGGCGCGGCTTATGACGGCTATCGCGCGCATACCGCTCGGCTCATTCCGGGCGTGTATTGAATTGCGGTGCTTGAAGCGGCCGGCGCCCGCGTCGCCTGTGGTAAAGAAATAACGTCATGAAGCTTCTGCTGTCTCGCTTATTGCTGTTCAGCCTCTTGCTCGCCCTTCCGGCGCAAGCGGGCGACGTCGTAAGGATTGCGCCGGGCGGCAGCGCTAATTTCTCGCTCCAGGAGAATGTCACGACTGGCTATTCCTGGCGCATCGATCAGGGCGCGAGCCGCAATCTCGGCATTCTGTCGATATCGGACGGCGGCCGCAGCGGCGGCCGTCGGCGCATGGTCGGCAGCCCTAGCGTGCGCCATTGGAACATCCGCGCGCTCAAGCCCGGACAGGCCGAAATCGTCTTCGTCTATCAGCGGCCGTGGGAGCCCGCGCCGGTTCAAACCCGCAGCGTCGAGGTGGAGGTCGCGCCTTAGGTTCAGGCGTCGCTCTTGCGCGGCGCCTTCATCGCGTCTTCGAGACTCATCATCGCCGAACCGCGCTGCGCCGGCTTCTGCTGGCTCGCATGAGGCGCCCAGCCGGACGCCCAGACGATTTCGAATGTCGCGCGCACGCGTCCGTCGGCGTCAGAAAAACGCTCGGCGTAGATTTGCGCCGCGCGAGCGATAATGTCGCGCCGCAGCGGTTTGCGTGCGCGCTTTGCAAGAACATTGGCGGCGCCCATGGCGCGCAGATCGTCCATCAGCGCCAACATCGACTGATAGCGCAGCGTGAAACTGTCGACGTCGGCGACGGGCAGGGCGAAGCCGGCGCGCTGCAGCAAAGCGCCCATGTCGCGAACGTCGACGAAAGGCGAGACGCGGGGACTGGCGCCGCCGGCGATTTCCACTTCGGCCTGCGCCAGCGCGAAACGCAGCTCGACGAGGCTCGCGCCGCCAACGAGGCAGGCGAGGAACAGCCCGTCCGGCGCTAGACTGCGCCTTGCCTGCGCGAGCGCGCCCGGCAGGTCATTGACCCATTGCAGCGCCATGCCGGAGACGATCAGATCGAAGGAGCCCGGCGCGAAGGGCGGCGCTTCTTCGTCGATGATGACGTCGCCGGCATGGCCGCTCGCGCGCAATGGGCGCGTGCGGCCGCTCGCAACGACGGCTTGCGAAAAATGCGCGCCCGGCGAGCCAAGATCGAGCGCGCGGGGAAATTCGCGCTTCACCGTCAGCAGACGATCGAGCAAATCGTCGGCGGCGCGCGCCATCAGGAAATCGGGCGCGCCTTTCGCCATCGCTCGCGCAAGGCGCCCGCGCAGCAGCGCGCGATCAAAAATTTTCGGCGGTCCAACTGTCTCGCTCATGCCTTACGACCATGCCCGCGCCAGTTAGCTACGCAAGTGCGCAACGCGCATGAAATTCGACGAAAGGATGGCGCACTCTCGACGCAATGGTCCGAAGCGACGGGTCGCGAGTTCGGAAATTCACGACGTCTCTTAACGTTAAGCCCTAACCTGAAGACGCGGAACGTTTCGACAAGATCATGGCGAAAGTTAGAATGCGGCCATTCGAGAATTCGCCGCCAAGGCGTCAGTAAACAGGGTGTAAGCGTCATGCGTAACCTCATTGATCTTTCGCGTCGAGCCCGCAGCGCCAAGCCGGCGGGAGCGTTGAAGTTCCTCTTGCTCGCGGCGGTCGGCGGTCTGGCTCTCACCGCGCTGCCGCAGAATGCGGCGGCCCGCAACATCGTCTCCTTTTCGCCCAGCGTCGCACCCGGCACGATCGTGATCAGCGCCGGTCAACGCCGGCTGTTCTATGTGGTCGATACCGGCGTCGCCATCAGCTATCCGGTGGCGGTGCCAAAGCGCGGCAAGGAATGGTCGGGCGAAACGTCCGTCGACGGAAAATATGTGAATCCGGACTGGGTTCCGCCAGCGGTGGTGAAGGCCGACCATCCTGAATTGCCGAACTTCATTCCTGGCGGATCTCCGCGCAATCCGATGGGCGTTCGCGCGCTGACCCTCAGTCATGGCGAGGTGGCGATTCATGGCACGACCCACAAGATGCGCGCCTCGGTAGGCACGGCCGCTTCCTATGGCTGCATTCGCATGCTGAACGAGGACGTCTCCGATCTTTACGACCGGGTGAGCGTCGGCGCTCCGGTGATGATGACGCGCTAACATAAGCGGCGCGTCGAGAATCAAGCCTCGCCCGCATTTCGCGGGCGAGGCTTTTGTTTGACGTCCGCGGCGCCCGCGCGCCTGCTCCATCGTTTATCCAAAGCTTTTTTCGTGCTGCGAGTCGCTGTGGAAGACTCCCGCTGCACGATGGACGCCGAGAGGCGAATCCCGCAAGTCTTCGCCACAACGAAATCGCAGCGTCGCTTTTTTAGCGTCACAGTTCTTGTGTGGAGTATAGTGATCATAAGAGATGATTCGACTTCGAATCAATCGCTTGAAAAGGAGGCGCCCTCACGGAAATCTCCACGACGCATTGTCGCCTGTCTTTAAAGTCGCCGCGTCATGCTGACATCCAAAAAAAGGTTGGCACATGCTGATCGCAACAGAAAATGAAACGGAACGCGCCGAACATCCCGTGGATGTCGTGGAGCAACTGGCGGCCACCAACGACTGGTCCTTCGATCGAGACGACGAAGACGAGATTTCAATTTCCGTCGCCGGCGCCTGGACGGAATATCATGTCGCCTTCACTTGGCTGCCGCATCTTGAAACGCTGCACATCAGTTGCGCCTTCGATCTCAAGGCGCCCGAGCGCCGGCGCAGCGAACTAATGGCGCTGGTCAATGCGATCAACGAGCAGATGTGGATCGGGCATTTCGACTTCTGGCCGAAGGAGGGCGTGGCGATGCACCGTCACGGGCTGATCCTCACCGGCGGCGCGCAGCCTTCGGCGACGCAATGCGCAGCCTTGCTCGACAATGCGCTTCAGGCCTGCGAGCGGCATTACCAGGCCTTCCAATTCGTGCTGTGGGCCGGAAAGAGCGCTAAGGAGGCGCTCGCCACCGCCAATTTCGAGACGAAAGGCGAGGCGTGACGGACGGGGTCGGTCCAAGCGGCTCGGTCGCGTTGATCGGCGCCGGAAACATGGGCCTCGCGTTGCTCGAAGGCTGGGCGTCGCAGGAATTGACCGGACCGGTTTCGGTCGTCGAGCCGCAGCCGTCCCAGCGGCTTCAGCACTTATGCGCCGAACATGGCTACGCGCTCAATGGCGCCGCCGCGCCGCGCGACGCCGTCGTTCTTGCCGTGAAGCCGCAGGCGCTCGAATCTGGCGCTACTGCGGCGGCGCCTTTCGTTGGCCCCGCGACCGTCGTCGTATCGATCCTCGCCGGCAAGCGTATCTCCGACATCGCCGCGCATGTGTCCGCGCAGGCCATCGTGCGGGCGATGCCCAATACGCCGGCTGCGATCGGACGTGGGATCACCGGCGCCTTTGCAAGCTCGGCGACCAGCGCCGCCCAGCGCGAGTTCGCCGATGCGTTGCTGCGCGCCGTCGGCGCCGTCGAATGGGTCGATGACGAGTCGCAGATCGACGCGGTGACTGCCGTTTCGGGGTCGGGCCCCGCCTACGTCTTTTATTTTGCCGAATGCCTTGCCGCCGCCGGGGTCGAAGCCGGCCTACCCGCCGCGCTTGCGGCGCGACTGGCGCGCGCGACCGTCGAAGGCGCAGGCGAGCTGATGCGTCGACAACCCCAGACGAATCCTAGCGAATTGCGCCGGCGCGTGACCTCTCCCGGCGGCACGACTGCGGCGGCGCTGGAGGTTTTCGAGGCGGCCGATGGCCTCGCTCAGCTGTTGCGGCGCGCCGTCGCCGCGGCGAAGCGCCGGGCGGAGGAACTCTCCGGTTGAGAAGACGCGCGCCTTGTCCCGTCGCCGGGCGACAATAGAATACTGACTGGGAATTCCTGCGGACCTGGGAACTGGAGACGGACATGAACAGCGGCGGCAGCCCCCGCGACCGAGTGATCAATGCGACGCTTCAACTCGCGGCGCGGCGAGAATTCGGTGACGTGACGCTCACCGATATCGCCCAGGAAGCCGGCATCTCGCTCGCCGACCTGCGCGAACTTTTTCCGTCGAAAGGCGCGATCGTCGGCGCTTTCTCGCGGCGCATCGACCGGGAAGTGCTCGACGTGCTGCCGAAGGAAGCCTCGCACGAACCTGCGCGCGAGCGGCTCTATGACGTCTTGCGCCGTCGGCTTGATGCGCTGGAGCCCCATCGCGACGCGCTAGCGAGCGTCGGGCGCTGGGCGTCGCGCGACCCGCTTACCGCCGCGGCGCTCAACCGGGAAACGGTGAATTCGATGCGATTCATGCTGGAGGCCGCCGACATCGACAGCGAGGGGCCGGTCGGCTCGCTCAAATTGCAGGGACTGGCTTTGGCCTGGAGCCGCGTGCTCGAAGATTGGTTCGCCGGCGACGTCCATGACGCCTTGTCGACGCTCGATCGTGAACTCACGCGCGGCGAGCGCTATGTCGATCGCGCCGAGGACTTTGCAAGGCTGACGCGGCCCTTCTATTCCTTCGCACAAAGCCTGTTTGGCTGGCGTCCCCGGCGCGGCCGCGATCACGACGACGATAGCGACTATCCGCACGCGCGCGCGTGATCGGGGCCGCGGCGGCTACAGCGGCAGGCTGGCCGTCGCGCGCAAACCGCCGAGCGGGCTGCGGTCCAGCGTGATGTCGCCGCCATGCGCCCGCGCGATATCGCGGGCGATGGCGAGGCCCAGACCCGAGTTTCCGTCGTCCTGGTTGCGCGATTCGTCCAGTCGGTAGAAGGGCCGGAAGGCCTCTTCGCGACGCTCGACGGGAATGCCAGGGCCGTCATCGTCGATATTAACAGTCATCATCGCGCCGTCGTTGATCGCCGAGAGTTCGATGCGCTTGCCATAACGCTGCGCATTGCCGACGAGATTGGCGAGCAGCCGCTTGATCGCTGCCGGCCGCGCGACGATATTCGGATCGCCCTTGATCTTGACGGCGGCGGCGAGACCGCGCTTCTCGGTGTCCGCCCTCAACTCATCGAGGATCGCGGCGATGTCGGTGGGCGACGAGCTTTCGTCGCCGTCGCCGCGCGCGAAGGCGAGATAGGCCTCGACCATGCGCTCCATCTCGTCGACATCCTTGCGCATGCCCGCGGCCTCATGCGAGTCGCCCATCAGCGCGAGAGAAAGTTTGAATCGCGTGATGATGGTGCGCAGATCGTGCGAGACGCCGTTGAGCATGGTCGTGCGCTGTTCGATGGCGCGTTCGAAGCGGCGCTTCATGTCGAGGAAGGCCGCCCCCGCCTGCCGAACCTCGCGGGCGCCGCGCGGGCTGAAAGCGACATTGCGGCCTTTGCCGAACTCCTCGGCGGCGCGGGCCAGCCGCAGGATCGGCCTGATCTGGTTGCGAAGGAACGACGTGGCGATGGCGACGATGATCACCGAAGCGATCGCCATCCACATGAAGAAAATATAGGAGTTGGAGGCGTAGGCGTGCGTGCGCGTGGCGAACATTCTTAGCGTGGCGTCATCGAGCGCGACGCGGATCTCGATCACGCTCCCCGGAAGCGCCGTGTTGATCCAGAACGGCTGCTTAAGTCTGCGCGAGAGTTCTCTCGTCAGCGCCTTGTCGAGTAGCGAGAACAAAGCCGCTTTCGGCGCCAGCGCGGGCAGCTCCTGCTTGGGAAGAACCACGATCTCCATGTTGAGATCGAAGGCGGCGATGCGGCGTAGCTGTGCGTGGTCCGGGTCTTGGGGAAATGTTTGATAGACATCGACAAGCGCCGCGACCTGCCGGGCCATCCCGGCGGACAGCCGATAGGTCACCACCTCCCAATAGCGCTCCATGAAGACATAGGCGACGGCGGACTGCAGCAGCACGACCGGCAGGATCACGATCAGCAGCGCGCGGGCGTAAAGCCCCTTCGGCATGCGGTCGTGCAGCCAGTTGGCGAAACGCCGCCACAGATTGCGGGGCGCGGCGAGAACTTCCGGTAGGACGGCGGTCATCGGGGCGACTCTATCATTTCATCGGTTGGCGCGCAGCGGCTCGACGAGAAGGCGGTAGCCATGGCCGCGCACGGTTTGTAGATAGCGCGGGGCGTTCGGATCGGTCTCGATCTTGCGTCTCAATCGGGCGATCTCGACATCGACGCTGCGCTCGCTGGCGCTTCGTTGCGGATCGCGTTGCGCCAAATTCTGGCGCGAAACCAAGGCGCCGTCGCCTTCCGCCAACGCCCGCAAGAGGTCGCGCTCGCGCGTGGTGAGCCGAACCGGCGCTTCGCCGCGCAGCAATTCGCCGCGCGACGGATCGAAGACAAAGTCGCCAAACCGCCTCACGCACGCCGGGTCCGCGCGCCGCGAGCGGCGCAGGATGCTGGCGATGCGCAGCGACAATTCCCGGGGATCAAAGGGCTTCGCGAGGTAGTCGTCCACGCCGGCCTCAAGCCCTTCGACGCGGTCCGCCGTCTCGGTCAACGCGGTCAACATGAGAATCGGCGCGGAACGCAGGGGTTCTGCGCCTTGGCGGAGCCGCGCCGCGAAGTCGGCGCCGCGTTCGCCAGGCATCATCCCATCCAGCACGATGAGATCGAAAGTGAAATCGCGCAGTCTGGCGCTCGCTTCCCGAGTGTCCGCCGCGGCGCTGACCAGATAGCCTTGCTTTGTCAGATAGCGCGACAGCAGGGTGCGAATGCGCTGATCGTCGTCGACGACCAATATGTGCGCCGCTTTCGCATTCGGCGGGGCGGCATGATGCGGAACGAACGTCATGGCGCCTCGCGGGCCATTTTCGCGCAAGCAAGATGCGCGCGAACGCGCTCGCGCTCTTCGGGGTCGATCATCGCGAACAGAAATTCGGAGGCCGCGCCGCGCGCAACAGGCGGCAGCTCATCCATGACCTTGAGGAATCGCGCCGACTGCAGCGCTGCGAGGTCCCGCGCCAGCCTTGCCCCCTCGGCGGTCGTGTAGAGCAGGCGCTGGCGGCGGTCGACGACGCCGGCGCGCGCCTCGACGAAGCCCGCATCGAGAAGCTGTTTTAGCACGCGGTTGAGGCTCTGCTTGGTGATCCTCAATATATCCAGCAGTGCGGCGATGGTGAGGCCGGGGCGGCGGTTGACGAAATGAAGAACGCGATGATGCGCCCGCCCGAAGCCGTATTTGCCGAGCAGCCGATCGGCGTCGCCGACGAAATCGCGATAGGCGAAGAAAAACAGTTCGACGAGTTCGAGCGCATTTTCGTCGCTCGTGGCCGCCGCTTGCGCGACCGCGTTCCGCCAAGCGGCGGCGGAGCCCGGCTCAACCATTTTTCTCGCTAGGAGTTCGTTCACGCTGGTTCTTGCCTGACGTTTGGCGTGAGCTATTTACGTCAACTATATTGACATAAATCTGACCGATGGCTAGTGCTGACCGCGCGTCGCAGCGCCTTGTTTAGCCTCTTCGATCGCGTTTTCCCGGAGTTCGCCATGTCGCTTCCGCCCTTCGATCAGCGCGACGGATTCATCTGGTATAATGGCGGGCTTGTTCCCTGGCGGGAAGCAAAGCTTCACGTCCTCTCCCATGGTCTGCATTACGCCTCCTGCGTATTCGAAGGCGAGCGGGCTTACGGCGGCGTGATCTTTAAATCGCGCGAGCATTCGGAAAGGCTTCGGAACTCCGCACGAATTCTCGATTTCGAGATTCCCTATAGCGCCGAGCAACTCGACGCCGCAAAGCATGAGACGGTGACAGCCAATGGCCTGTCGAATTGCTACGTTCGGCCGGTGGCGTGGCGCGGCAGCGAAATGATGGCGGTCGCGGCCCAGAATTCGACGATCAACGTGGCGATCGCCGTCTGGGACTGGCCAAGCATGTTTGACGTCGAGACCAAGATGAAGGGCATCAAGCTCGACATCGCCGAATATCGGCGGCCCGATCCGCTGACGGCGCCGTCAATGGCGAAAGCGGCCGGCCTTTATATGATCTGCACCATCTCAAAGCATCGCGCGGAGCGGCGCGGCTTCGCCGACGCGCTGATGTATGATTGGCTCGGCCGCATCGCCGAATGCACCGGCGCCAATGTCTTCTTTGTCCGCGACGGCGCGTTGCATACGCCGATCGCCGACTGCTTCCTCGACGGCATCACGAGGCGCACGGTGATCGACCTTGCGAGAAGACGGGGGATCGAGGTCATCGAGCGTCGGATCATGCCAGAGGAGATGGCGTCGTTCTCGGAGTGCTTCATCTGCGGCACGGGCGCCGAAGTGACGCCGGTGTCGGAGATCGGCGTGTATCGCTTTACGCCCGGCGAACTGTCGCGCTCGCTGATCGAGGACTATTCGCGAGAGGTCGAGAGGCCCCTGTCGCGGGCCGTGTAAACGCCGCTGCGGATCGGCGCGCGTCGACAATCGGGTCAGCCGCTCATTCGCGCCTTGATCGCGTGTTCCGCCAGGGTTTTGCCAAGCGACCAGACTGCGGACGGCGCCTTATGCGCGTCTGCGATGACGGCGTCGAACGACTGTTCGATCCAATCGCAATCTTCGTCAGAAATCGTCAGCGGCGGCAGCAGCTTGATCGTGTGATTGCCATGTCCGGCCACTTGCGTCAGCACTTTGTGATCGCGAAACAGCGGAATGGAGATGAGTTGACAGAACAGGCCTGAATTGACGGTTTCCAGCAGATTCCAGGCGGCCTTCAGCCTGAGAGACTTCGGCGGTCCGAATTCGACGCCGATCATAAGACCCTTGCCGCGGACGTCGGCGACAAGCTCGTAGCCTTCGGCCATTCTCTGAAAGGACGCGAGAAGGCGGTCGCCCTTCTTCGCCGCATTTTCGATCACCCGCTCGTTCTCAAGAACATCGAGCGTCGCGATCCCCGCCGCCATGGCGAGATCGTTCTTGCTGAAGGTCGATCCGTGCACCACGGCGCGATCCATGCGATCGAAGACCTTGTCGAAAATCCATTTGCGCGTCAGAACCGCGCCGACCGGCACATGACCGCCGGAAAGCGCCTTGGCGACGACGATCATATCGGGTTCGACGCCGGGAAAATGGTCGATGGCGAAGAAACGGCCGGTGCGGCCTAATCCCGTCTGGATTTCGTCGGCGACGAACAGCGTTCCATATTTGCGGCAAAGCGCCTGCGCGCCGAGAAGATAGTCGTCCCGCGGAATGTTGACGCCCTTGCCCTGGATCGGCTCGACGAAGAAGGCGGCGATATCGCGCCCGGCCAGGGCGCGTTCGAGGGCGCCGAGATCGTCGAATTCGACCTCATGCGCATTCGGCAACAGCGGTCCAAAGCCTTTCTTGAAAATTTCGTCGCCGTTCATCGACAACGAACCGTAAGTCAGGCCGTGAAAGGAATGCGCGCAATGTAGGATTCCGGGACGTCCCGTCGCCGACCGGGCGAATTTGATCGCCGCTTCGACGGACTCCGCGCCGGAATTGGCGAAAAACGCCTTGTCCAGCCAAGGCGCATAGGCGAGCAGCTTTTCGGCGAGAACGCCGGCTAGAACCGAAACGTCGAGTTGCACGAGATTGGCGAGTTCGCCGTCGAGCACGCTTACCAGCGCGTCGCGCACCGCCGGATGGTTGCGACCGAGCGCGAAGACTCCCCAACCGCTGAGGAGATCGAGATAGCGGTCGCCCTTGCGATCCCAGAGATAGGGGCCGAGTCCGCGCGTGAATCCTACGTCATAGCCGATCGTTTTGAGAACGCGGACCCACATTTCATTGAGCCGCTTCGCATGCAGCGAAAAGCGGTCGCCTTCGCGGGCGGAGATGAGAGCGACGAGGTCGTAACGCGGATCGATCTGGCCGGAATCGCCATCCAGAGCGCGAATCGTCGCTGGCGCGCTCGCTGGGGCGGTCGTCGAAGAGGTCATTGGCGGCGCTCCAACCGAGAAGATGGGGGCAGGCGACAGGGCGCGGACGCTCGCCCATTCCGATTGCGCGCCGCGGGCGCGTTTGTCAAATCGCGCCGATGTGGCGTTCCGGCCACAGGCGCGAAGATTTGTGCGCCGCCGTCGAGCTTCTCGGCGAGCGAATTATCCCCATGTTGCGCAATATCGCCGCATGCGACGCAGCGCGCGCATGCAAGTTTCAGCATCTGTGCCAATGGTTTCGCCAACTCGCGCGCCAACGCCGCCCATATCCACAGACATTGCGGTTTGGGACTAAAATTGCCGGTTGGATGGCGCGCCGCGAGTGATATCTTGTAAAAAGTGATTCATGAGCGATCCAGGTTGATTCGCGTCTTCGGAAGATCGCCAACGCGCGCGTCAGGACACTGCTCTGGATCAGCTTTGGGAGTTTAGTCGGTGGGCGCTAAAATGACTTTTCAGGATGATTTGACGGCGAGCGCGACTGAACCGGATGAGACCGGTCTTGAATTGGTTGAGGTCGCGGGAACGATTAAATGGTTCGATGTCGCCAAGGGCTATGGCTTTGTGGTGCCGGACGATGGCTCCGCCGACATTCTGCTGCATGTCACGATTCTTCGCCGCAGCGGCCTGCAGACTGCTTTTGAAGGCGCGCGCGTCGTTTGCGAGGCGCAGAAGCGCGCCAAAGGCATGCAGGTCTTTCGCGTCATTGCGATGGACGAATCGACCGCCGTCCATCCATCGCAATCATGCGCTGGGCGCACCCATGTCCAGGTCGCTCCGACAAGCGGTTATGAGATCGCTATCGTCAAATGGTTCAACCGCGTGAAGGGATTCGGCTTCCTCACGCGCGGCGAAGGCACCGAAGACATTTTTCTGCACATGGAGACGGTGCGTCGCTTCGGCATGACGGAACTTAAACCCGGCGATAGCGTGCTCGTGCGTTATGGCGGCGGTCCGAAGGGACTGATGGCGACCGAGGTGCGTCCGCTTGAATCAAAGAGCGTCCCGTCGCATTGAAGGCCGCCATGCTGCGCAGCATCCTTTGGAGCGCCTCCAAATGAGAGCGGCGAAAAACTTCCTCCTGTTGATCTGCTCTGTCGTAGCGCTGCTGGCGATCACAGTTGCGCATGCGGAGCCGTCCGACGACGTCGTGCGCATCGTGACGTCGACCGGCGAACATGACATCAAGGTCGAAGTCGCCGACACGCCTAAGACGCGCGCGCGCGGCCTGATGCATCGCAAGTCGATGCCCGCCGATCGGGGAATGCTGTTCGACTTCAAGGTCGAGGGGCCGGTTTCGATGTGGATGAAGAACACATACATTCCGCTTGATATGGTTTTCATCGGGCGCGACGGGCGGGTCGTGGGCGTCGCCGCCGACGCCGAGCCCCTGTCCGAACGGATCATCAGCTCGCCCGCGCCGGCCTATGCGGTGCTGGAGCTCAACGCCGGCGCAGCGCGGCGGATCTCGCTTGCGCCCGGCGACCAGGTGCGGCACCGCATGTTCGAACGCTGACGGCGTTCCCTTGTTAGGGACGGGCTTGCGTGGTAGCGGAATTCGAGCGAGGGAAGGGTCGCCTTGGGCGTGGCCTGTCCGGCGGGGTATGGCGCAGCCTGGTAGCGCGGAAGTTTTGGGTACTTCAGGTCGCAGGTTCGAATCCTGCTGCCCCGACCAGCGCGAGCGCCGACGCGCACTGTCACCAAGCGCCTTTGCGCGCAGCTCCAAGGACGAGCCTTATGACCGCACGCATCTATCTTCCCGCGCCGAGCGCCACTCAATCCGGTCCCGGGTCCGACCTGTGGCGCCTCGACTTCGAGCCGGAGCTGCCGCGCAGCATCGAGCCACTGATGGGTTGGACGAGCTCCGGCGACATGCGCCAGCAGGTCAGGCTCAATTTCGCGACCAAGGAGGAGGCGATCGCCTACGCCGAGCGCAATGGCCTCGCCTATCGCGTTGAGGAGCCGAGGCCCAATCTCGCCGCGCGGCGCGGCGTATCCTATTCAGATAATTTCAAAACGAGCCGCATCGGACTCTGGACGCATTGAGCCGCCTTCGGCCCCGTAGCTCAGCCGGATAGAGCAACTGCCTTCTAAGCAGTAGGTCGCAGGTTCGAATCCTGCCGGGGTCGCCATAGTCGCCATATATGACTCCCCTGTCGAGCGTCGTCTGGCGCCGCATTCACCGTGGTGATACGGTAGGCGGCGTAAGCTGCGCCGTCGACGGCTCCGTAGCTCAGCCGGATAGAGCAACTGCCTTCGAAGCAGTAGGTCGCAGGTTCGAATCCTGCCGGGGTCGCCAGTCGAAGTCTCGTCGACGAGGACAGGCAGATGCGGCTCAACCGCCAGGGTGCGAAACGACTCGCCGGCGCTCTGGCTTTGGCCGTGGCGCTCGTTTCGCCGCCCAATACTTTGGCGCAAGGCGATTTTTTCGATGACCTCTTCGGTCCGGAGCCGTCTTACGCATACCCGTCGCGCCGGTCGTGGCGCGTGACCCATCCGCGCCCGCGGCCTCGGGCGCCGAAAGCCTCGGCGCACCGCGGCAGGCCCCCTTCGGTTCAGGCCGAGACGGATTCGATGTCAGGCGGCGGCTACTGCGTGCGCGCCTGCGACGGCTACTATTTTCCTTTGATCAAGTCTTCGGCGATATCCGGCCAGCAGTCCTGCGAATTCACCTGTCCGTCAGCGCGAGTCGAACTCTACCGTGGAGAAACCATCGAGGAGGCGCGCAACGCCAAGGGGGATCGCTATTCGGCGCTGCCGGTCGCGTTCAGCTTTCGTGACAGGCTGACGGCGGGATGCTCCTGCACCAACCCGGCCGCGTCGCATGACTATTACCTGCGGCTTTCGCGGAAAGACCCGACCTTGCGGGACGGCGACGTCGTCGTTGGTCAGAACGGCGCGTTCATTTTCAGCGGCTCCGATCTGGTGAGCGTCAGTCGCGCCCCGCCCCACATCCGCGCGCGGCTTCGGGACGTGCTGCCGCGCAGATTCATGCCCAGAGAGGCGAGCGCCTCTCTAACCCAGGAAGACGCCCTCGCTTGGAATAAGACGCAGCGGCATTCGAAGTAGTCGCGACCACGGCGTCTCGCCGCTTTACAGCCGGGGTTCTCCCGGCTATGTCCGCGAACCGTTTGTGACAGTTTTATGACGACGATTCGGAGGGGCGCCATGCTGTCTTGGTTTCAGGCGCTCATGCCGAGGGAGGAGCGCTTCTTCGATCTTTTCGAGCGGCATGCGGAGACGCTTGTCGCCGGCGCGCACGCCTTGCGCGAGTTGCTGAACGGCGGCGATCGCGTGCTTCTATGCTCTCAGGAAATCCGTCGCAAGGAGCATGAGGCCGACGCCATCACCCGCGAGGCGCATCTGGCGGTTCGCCGCACATTCATCACGCCCTTCGATCGCAGCGACATCCGCGACCTGATCTCGGCGATGGATGACGCCATCGATCAAATGCATCAGACCGCCAAGGCGACGCTGCTCTACGAGACCCGCGAGTTCGAACCTGCGATGCGCCGCATGGGCGACATCATCGTCCAGTCGGCGGAATTAACGCGCGGCGCCATACCTTTGCTGCGGTCGATGCGCCAGAACGCCGGCAAGCTCAACGCCTTCAGCGAGGAGATCACACGCATCGAAGACGAGGCCGACACCATCCATGATCATGGATTGAAGGAGTTGTTTCAGGCGCATCGCCACAAGGATACGATGGCGTTCATTGTCGGCGCGGAGATCTATGGCCATCTCGAAAGAGTCGTCGACGGCTTTGAGGACGTCGCCGATCGCGTCGCCGGCATTGTCATTGAACATACTTAGGGCGCGCGCTTGCAGAACGTCTCGTCTTTTCTCTTGGCGCTCATCGCGGTCGCGTTGATCTTCGATTTTCTGAATGGTCTGCATGACGCCGCCAATTCCATCGCGACGATCGTCTCGACGCGCGTCCTGCGTCCGCAATATGCCGTGTTCTGGGCCGCCTTCTTCAATTTCATCGCCTTCCTGGTTTTTGGGCTTCATGTCGCGCAGACCGTCGGCGCCGGCATTGTCTCGCCGGATATCGTGGACGATTTCGTCATCTTCGGCGCGCTGATGGGCGCGATCGTCTGGAACCTGATCACCTGGGGATTTGGCATTCCGTCGTCGAGTTCGCATGCGCTTGTCGGCGGGCTGGTGGGCGCCGGCGTCGCCAAGGTCGGCGCTTCGGCGATCGTCTGGAACGGACTGCTCAAGACAACGGCCGCGATCGTTCTGTCGCCGGCGCTGGGTTTCGTTCTAGCGCTCGCGCTGATTCTGCTGGTGTCGTGGCTCTTCGTGCGGCGGACGCCCGGCGGCGTCGACGCGCTGTTCCGCGTTCTTCAATTCGCCTCGGCCTCCCTTTACTCGCTGGGCCACGGCGGCAATGACGCGCAAAAAACCATGGGCGTGATCGCCGTGCTGCTGTATGCGCACGGAGCGCTCGACGGCGCGTTCCACGTGCCCTTTTGGGTCGTCCTTGCCTGTCAGGCGGCCATGGGCCTTGGAACCTTGTTTGGCGGGTGGCGAATCGTGCGCACAATGGGATCGCGAATCACGCGGTTGACCCCGATGCAGGGGTTCTGCGCCGAGACCGGAGGGGCCATCACCTTGTTCCTGGCGACGGGATTGGGAATCCCAGTGTCGACGACGCACACGATTACCGGCGCGATCATTGGCGTCGGGGCGTCGCGGCGAGTCGCGGCGGTGCGCTGGAATGTCGCCAAGGACATCGTCGTCGCCTGGGTCATCACCATGCCGATGGCCGCTTTTTTTGCTGCGGCCTTTTATGCGCTCGCGAGATTCGCGGCATGAAGACGCCGAAGCCCAAGAAGAAGCGCGAGGGCGCAAGCCCCATCCCGCGCATGCAATATGCGGCCTTGCCTTGGCGAATCGCCAACGGTCGGGTGGAGGTCATGCTGGTCACGTCGCGCGACACCAGGCGTTGGATCATTCCGAAGGGTTGGCCGATGAAAGGCCGCAAACCGCATATCGTCGCGGCGATCGAGGCGGTGCAGGAGGCGGGACTCATCGGCAGGACGGACAAGATGAAGCTCGGCGACTTCGGTTATGAAAAACGCCTCGCCAGCGGCACAACGGTCGATTGCCGCGTCGAGGTGTTTTCGCTGCGCGTGCAGAAGCAACGCAAGAAATGGGCGGAGAAAAAGCAGCGCGCCACGCGCTGGTTTGACTGCGCCATCGCCGCCGAACTCGTAGAGGAGCCTGAATTGCGCGACCTGATTCTCGCGTTCTGCAGCGCGCCAACGCAGCAAAAGGCGTAGCGCGGCCGTCCGAGAACGGGACCGCCCTACCGCGATTGGGGCGACGGAGGATCGGCGCGCATCCAGCCCTTCGGCAGCTTCATACGCGCCGCCTTGCAAAATTCCGTCGGGTCGGCGGCTTTGGCGGTTTTGTCCCGTCTGGCCGGGCGGGGCCGAGCCGGCGCGGCGGTAACGACCTTGTCGCCTTTGTTGTAGACCGTCTTGTCCTTGCAAACGTCCGGGCATTTGCCGATCACGTCGGACTTGTTCTGTCCGCAGCCCTTGCAGGCGCATGTGACGTTCGGGAAGTCCTGGCCGCTGGCGGCGAGCGCCGGCGCAACGCCCGCCATCAACCAGCCGCACACGCCGGCATAAGCGGCAAACCGGAATACGGCCACCATATCGCTTCTCCCTTCGAAAGACCTTCGCCACGCAGGACACGGGTAGTTTGGAATATATTCTAAACGGTCCGCCTTTAGGAGACCTTGAGCCGGGCGAGCCCCGCCGCCAGATCGGACTTCAGATCGTCGACATCCTCCAGTCCGATCGAGAAGCGCAGCGCCGGCCCTTCTGGCGCCCACCGCGAGGCTGTCCTGTATGAGGCGCAATCGAACGGCAGCACAAGGCTTTCATAGCCGCCCCAGGAAAAGCCGATTCCAAAGAGTTCAAGCCCGTCGACAAGAGCGGCGACCGCGTTTTTCGGCGCCTCTTTGAGGATGACCGAAAATACGCCGGAGGCGCCGTTGAAGTCTCTTTTCCAGAGTTCATGGCCGGGATGCGTCGGAAGGGCGGGGTGCAACACGCGCGAGACTTCCGGCCGGTCCTCCAGCCATTGCGCGATGTCGAGCGCGGCGCGCTCCTGTTCGCGCAGACGCAGCGCCATCGTGCGGAGCCCGCGCAGCGCGAGCGACGCGTCGTCTGGACTGGATCCCATGCCGAAGGCGTTGAAGGTCGTGCGCAAGCGCTTGGCCCATTTGGCGTTGGCGGAAACGAGGCCGATGAGAACATCGGCGTGGCCCGCGAGATATTTGGTGCCGGCTTCGACCGCGAGGTCGCAGCCGCGCTCGTGCGGCGGGAAGAGAAGTGGCGTCGCCCAGGTGTTGTCGGCGATCACGCAGGCGCCATGGGCATGCGCGGCGGCGGCGACGGCGGGAACGTCCTGAACCTCCATGCTTTGCGAGCCGGGCGACTCGACGAGCACCGCTGTCGTCTCCGGCCGCATCATCGCGGCGACGCCGCCGCCGATCAGTGGGTCGTAATATTCGACGTTCACCCCGAAGCGCTTGAGGAGGCCATCGCAGAATATGCGCGTCGGCTGATAGGCGGAGTCGGCGATGAGCGCATGTGCGCCGGCGTGCGTCGCCGTCAGCAGCGCCAAGCCGATCGCGGCAAGGCCGGAGGGCGTCAGCACGGTGTCGACGGCGCCGGCGATCTCGCTCCACGCCTGTTCAAGCGCGCGAGTAGTCGGCGTGCCTTTGGTGCCGTAGGTATAGGGCTGGCGCAGCCCCTCGAGAGCGGCGACCGTCGGAAACAGCACGGTGGAACCGCGATAAATCGGCGGATTGACGAAGCCGAAATGCTCGAAGGGCGCGCGACCGGCTTGCGTCACAAGAGTGGCGGGCCTTAATTTACGTTTCCCTGTTTTCTTTTCTTCGGACATGCCGCCTCTGACGAGTCGCCTTTGCGCACGCGCCGCGCGACCGTAGTATATCCGCCGCCGGATGCCGAGCCCGCCATGATGCGCCGCCTCCTTTTCGCCTGCTTAGCGGCCTTCGCCGGCGCGATTTTCGCGCCCGGCGCAGGCGCGCAAACCGATGTCGGCGCTACGCTCGCGCAGATCGTCAAGCGCGGCTACATGACATGCGGCGTCACGGCCGCCCCTGGCTTCGCCCAGCGCGACGGGGCGGGCGAGTGGCGCGGCTTCGACGTTGATTTCTGCCGCGCCGTCGCCAGCGCGGTTCTCGATGATCCCGCCAAGGTGCGATTCGTCGAACTCTCGCCGAAAGCGCGGGTTGGCGCGCTGCAGGCCGGCGCGGTCGACCTCGTCGCCAGCGCGTCGCCGTGGACCCAAGCCCGCGACGCGGGACAGAAGCTCATCTACGCTGGCGTGTTTCTCTACGACGGACAAGGGTTCATCGTCCGCCGGCAGCGCGGCTTCAATTCCATTCAAGAGCTGGAGGGCGTAGCGATCTGCGTCGAGCAGGGAACGCCCTACGAGCTCGACGTCGCCGACTTTTTTCGAGCCCGCACGGCGAAATACGAATCAAAGCTGTTTGCGAGCCTAGAGGAAGCGGCCAAAGCCTATGACGAAGGCAAGTGCGACGCGCTGACAGCCGACGTTTCCATGCTGAGCGGCGTCCGGATCGGCTTGGCGGCGCCGGCGGATCACGCCGTTCTGCCCGACCTCCTGTCAAAGTCTCCGCGCGGCCCGCTCGTGCGGCAGGGCGACGACCAGTGGCTCAACATCGTCCGCTGGACGCTCTTCGCGATGATCGACGCCGAGGAGCTGGATGTATCCAAAGCGAACGCCGACGCCGCGTTGTCGTCAGAAAAACCGCAGATCAGGCGTTTGCTCGGCGTCGATGGCGCCCATGGCGACGATCTCGGTCTCTCTCAGGATTGGGCCTATCGCATCATCAAACATGTCGGCAATTACGCAGACGTTTTTGAACGCAACCTCGGGCAGGGGGCGCCTTTCGCCATGGAGCGACGGCTGAACGCATTGTGGAGCAAGGGCGGGCTGATGTATGCCCCGCCGGTCAGATAAGCGGCCTCTTGGCGGCGGCCGCTTGATATTTCGCCCACCATTCGGCGAGCGCCTGGCGTTCGGGCGCTATGTCTTCCGCCAGCGGCCCGGCGAAGGCGCGCCATTCCTCGCGGTAATGGGGCGACACCGCCGCGATCACCGGAACGCGCGCCGTCATCGCCGCTCGGAAGGCGTCGCAGAGCCCGCCGCGACCTGCCTCCTGTTTGGAAAATTTGCTGATCACGATGAGCTGCGCGCCGCCGCGGGCGGCGCGCTCGATCGCGGCGCAGGCGAGCGCCAATTCGCTCGTATCGAGATTGCAGGCGACCGAGCCCGGGCCAAGGTCCTGCGAGATCGGATAAAAATCGCCGGTGGCTACGTCGCGCAACATGATCCCTGATCTGTCCGCGACCCGGATCTGCGTCACCCCGCCGACCCGCACGCCGCTCTGCATCAGCTCTTCGGCGAAGGCCTGCATCAAGGACTGGACGCGGGCGCTGTCTTCCGCAGGCAAGGCCGCAATCCGCGTCCACCCGGCCGAATCGGTCAGCGGAGCGCCGCTTAAAACAGGAAATTCTTCGCTGTGGGCCGGCATCGAGTCCTCGCCCGGCGCTTCAAAAGAGCCTATGTTCAAGTTCTGCGCCAAGCCTCTTGTTTATCAGAATGCGCGGCCGATTTTAATGAGAACGTCAAAGAAACGACGTGAACCGCAGTGGGCGATCATTCACCTAAGCCGCCAACCGCTCAGGGCTCTGCACGATCGGGGCCGATAGACGCCTTTCTCGATAAGGCGAGAAGCGTCGCGATCGACCCGTCGCGCGGCAGGCTGATATTTGCGCTGGATGCGACAATGAGCAGGCAGCCCACCTGGGACATGGCCCAGTCGATTCAAGGCGAAATGTTCCGCACGACCGCCGCCCAGGGCGGGCTTGACGTTCAGCTGGTCTATTTCCGCGGTTTTGGAGAATGCCGCGCCTCGCGCTTCGTTTCGGGCGGGGAGGGGCTTGGCGCGCTGATGTCGCGGATCGTCTGCCGAGGCGGACGCACGCAGATCGGCAAGGTCCTGCGGCACGCGCTCGACGAGTCGCGCAGCGGTCGCGTCGGGGCGCTCGTCTTTATCGGCGACGCCTTGGAGGAACAGATCGACGCCTTGACGGCGACGGCAGGAGAATTGGGATTGCTCGGAGTTAAGGCCTTTATGTTCCAGGAGGGCCAGGACGCCGACGCACGACACGCCTATCGCGAAATCGCGCGCCTGACCGGCGGCGCCTATGCGGCGTTTGACTCCGCCGCGCCGCGACGTTTGGCGGAATTGCTCGCCGCCGTGGCCGCCTACGCCGTCGGCGGCAGGTTGGAGTTGGAGCGGCGCGCCGGTAAAGGCGAGGGCGCAGCGCGTCTGCTCCTCTCGCAGATCGGTTGAGGATAGGAGCATGCCCATTCTGATCGGACTCCTCGCCTTGGTCCTGACCGTCCTCGCGCTCAACGCCTATACGAGGACGTCGCCGGCGCTGTTGGCGGTCATTTTGAAGCGCGGCGGCGGCGTTCTCGCCCTGGCGCTGGGCGGGCTGCTTCTCGCCCGCGGCCGTCTCGATCTCGGCATGGCTCTCCTTGGCTTTGGCATTTGGCTCATGGGATTGAGCAGCCGGACGTTGCGCGGCTTTCGAAGCGCCGGAGGGGGCGCAGGCGGCGTGTCGCGCGTGCGGTCCGCAATGATTGAAATGGAGCTTGACCATTCGACGGGCGCGGTCCGGGGCGTCATCCTCGCTGGCCAGCATGAGGGCGCGCAACTCGACTCCCTGACGCGGCCGGCGCTCCTCGAACTTTACGGCGTTTGCCGTCGCGACGACCCGGACGGCGCGAGGCTCCTAGAAGCTTATCTTGACCGCCGATTTTCCGGCTGGCGTTCGACAAGCGATGCGCACGCGGACTCGGGGGGCTTCCGCGCGGGCGAGGGCGGCGCGCGTCGCGCGGGCGCGATTTCGGAAGACGAGGCGTACGAAATTCTTGGTCTCAAGCGCGGCGCCGCCGCCGCGGACATTGCCCGCGCCCATCGCGATCTGATGAAAAAACTTCATCCAGATCTTGGCGGGACGACGGATCTTGCGGCCCGGGTGAATGAGGCCAAGGATGTCTTGATGCGGCGTCACCAGCACTGACGCCCGCCGCTCGCCGTAGTCGTGGTCCCAGGTCGTGGACATCTCTCAAATCAATTCCTCGTCGTGAAACAGGCGAAGCCGGAGCGCTTGAGCGCTTTGCATGCGGATTGCGCGGTCTCCTCCTCGAGACCTGCAAAACGCGCGCGGTAAAGCGTTCCAGTCGACTTCTGAACCTTTTCGGTGAACGCGGTCGCAGTGGCGGGGAAGCCCTGAAGCTGGCTGCGCGCGCGCGCAAGCAATTGGTTGGCCTTTTCCTGGTCCTCGGTCGCGCCGATCTGGATCATCCAGCCCGGCCGCGTGGGGCGATTGGCGTCGGCTTTGGCGAGCGGCGTTTTGACGGCGGCGGCGCGGATGGCCGAAGGCGTCGTGGAGACGGGCGTTACGTCGATCTTGCGCGCGCCGCCCGTCGTCGAACCATCGCGCGCAGCAACCGGCGTGACGCCGACATGCGGCCTGGCGTCCGGAGACGTTCCCTTTCGCTCTGTCTCGTAGCCGCTGGCCGCGCGCTTTTGACCGCCCGAAACGAAGGCGGGACGAATGGCGGGCCGCGCCTCTTGCGCGGGAATGTCGGCGGCCGGGACCGGAGCGCTCAACCGGCGGCTGAACGGTTCCGGCTCCTCGACGAAGCCTTCCTGAGGTTCGGCATAGGCCAATCGCTCGGAGGCGGCGATTTGCGGGGCGCGCGCCGCCGCGATCTTGGCGTGCTGCGGCCCTTCGTCGACGCGTTGCTCCTGCGCTTCGCCGGCGTTCGGGTCGTCCGTCACCGCCGCCGCAGTTCTGACCGACGAGCCGTCGCCGATATTTTCTTCGATCAGCCCGGCCATGATGCGGTCGCGCGTATAGGCGGTCTTGCCGCCCATCACCACCGCGACGATGTGATGTCCGTGGCGGCGCACGGAGGTGAGAAGATTGAATCCGGACGCCCGGGTATAGCCGGTCTTGATGCCGTCCATGCCTTCGACCTGGCCGAGCAGATGATTGTGGTTGCGATGCAGCGCGCCATTGTAGGCGAAGCTCGGCGTCGAGAAGTACCGATAGTAACGCGGAAAGCGCTCTTGGATCGCGCGTCCGAGCACGGCGAGATCATAGGCCGTCGTCACCTGGTTGGGATCGGGAAGACCTGAAGCGTTCTCATAATTGGTGTTGCGCATGCCGAGCGCGTGCGCCTTATGCGTCATCATCTGCGCGAAACCATGCTCATCGCCGGCGAGGTTTTCTGCGATCGCGCAGGCGATGTCGTTGGCGGATTTGGTGACCAACGCCTTGATCGCATTATCCACGCTGATCGTCTGGCCAGGCCGTAGGCCGAGCTTGGTGGGCGCCTGCGCCGCCGCGTGCTGGGAAATCATGAGCGGCGAATCCAGGCGCAACCGGCCCTTCTCCAACTGCTCGAACAGAAGATAGAGCGTCATCACTTTGGTGACGGACGCTGGATGGCGCAGTTCATGTTCGGAACGCGAATAAAGCGTGCGGCCGCTGTTGGCGTCGACGACGATGGCTGAAAAGCCGCGATGCTCGCCGACGATGGGGTCGCCGGCGGCGTTGGCCCGCGTCCGCGCGGCCGAGACGCGCTCGCGAAAGTCGGCGTGGTGGTGCTGACGCCAGCCCCGACGCGCCTCCGCGGGGGCGATGGACATCGCCAAGAGGATCACGATGGCGGCGATGACTGCCGCAAGGGAGCGGGCCCGCGACAGGTCGTCCAACAAACTCGATCTCACCATGAACGCGCCCCTTCACTTCACTGTTGTCCGCGCAACCGCCCAGCCGCGCCAAAAGTGACGTTTTGCTACATTAAAGGCCGGCAGTTACCCGCAGGTTAAGCTTTGTCCATGCGCCTGATTGATATTGCGTCGCAACATTTTGATTGACTTTATTTTGTGCAATGCATATAAATAAATCGTTAGCGGGCGCATGACGCCGCATAGTGCGCCTTTGCGCCAAAATCATGAGGACGAACCATGGTAGCTTCCCTAGACAGCGTTCAAAAGCTGGGCAAAGACCAATTTGAAGCCGTTTCCGCCGCCGCGGCCGCGGTGACCAAGGGCTGGCAGAGCATTGCCGCCGAAACCACCGATTATTCCAAGAAGTCCTTCGAGAAGAGCCGCGTTCTGGCTGAAAAGTTAATTGCGGTCAAGAAATTGGACGAAGCTCTCCAGCTTCAGTCCGACTACGCCAAGGGCGCCTATGAGGACTTCCTCGCCGAGGCGACGAAGCTCGGCGAGCTCTATACGTCGATGGCCAAGGAAGTTTTCAAGCCGATTGAGTCGGCGGCGAAGGCCTATAGCCCCGCCGAGTGAGCGGCGCTAGACACGTTCGTCCAATACGCGGCTAGGACTGTTAAGCCCGGGGAGGCGCGAGCTTCCTCCGGGCTTTTGACTGGACGCAGTTTCGCCGCTTTTCGCTGAGACTTTTCGTCCTGCGACGCGCGAATGTCGGTTTTTTTGCGAAGGAGTGGCTTATGAATCTGCGAAAGCGGGCGGCGGTTGCCGGCGCAGTGTGTGGCGCTGTCCTTTTGACCGCTCCATTGTCTACGGCGTTTGCGCAAGATGTGCGCATCGGCTGTTCGCTCGTCCAGCAATATGGCGGCGCGGAAGTGAACGTTATGCTCGATCAGGTGCGTTCAAGCGTCGGCGAGGGCGAGGCGAATGCCCTTCACGCCAAATATGTCGGCCTCAAGAACGATTGCAGTTCTAATCAGAACGCGTCTCGCGTGGTTCGCCTCTCTCCCGCGATGCACAGACTTCTCACCGAATATGGCGTAAACGTTCATCAATTCGCCGTTTCTCAGCGATAGTCTGGCGCGCGGATCGCAACCAAGCGGACGCCGGCATCTCGCGCAAAGCGCACTTCAATCTTCTGGACTCGAACAATTCATCTGCATTTGGGCGATTGCGCCCAAATGCAGCTTGATCTCGTCTCCTTCCGAGACTGGAAACGCCGGCCGGGCGCCGGCTTTTGCGGCATCTGGGGACGGCGGGGCGCGCGCAGTTTCGATACGCGGCGCGCCGCTGTAGAATTCGTTTCGAATCCGCCAAGTCCCATTCAGGCGCCAGAATATGCCAGCCGCCGAAGCCGGCTTCGTTCATCTGCATGTCCACACCGCCTATTCGCTGCGCGAGGGCGCGCTTGCGCTTGGCAAGCTTATCGACCTTGCGGCGCGCGATGAGCAGCCGGCGCTCGCCGTAACCGACACCAATAATCTCTTCTCGGCGCTGGAATTTTCGGAAAAGGCGGCGAAGGCAGGAATTCAGCCGATCGCCGGCGCGCAGCTGCGCGTCGATTTCGGCGACGGGAAGGGCGGGGCGGGGGCCGCGCGCGACGATCGCTTCGCCAATATCGTGCTGCTCGCCAAGACCGAGGCGGGGTATCGCAATCTGATGCGTCTCGCCTCACGCGCCTTCCTCGACACGGCGCAGGGCGAGGACCCGCATGTGACGCTCGACGCCCTCGCCGCCGACGCGCAGGAGCTGATCGCGCTGACCGGCGGCCCCGATGGCGCATTGGACCGCGCGCTCGCAAGCGGCGGTTCGGAGCAGGCGCAAGCGCGCCTCGCCGCGCTGGAACGTCTTTATGGCGACCGGCTCTATATCGAAATCCAGAGGCACAATTTGCCGGTCGAGCGGGAAGTCGAGCCGCAATTGCTCGACCTGGCCTATCGCCGCGGACTGCCGCTCGTCGCGACGAATGAACCTTATTTCGCCCAGCCCGTCGATTTCGAGGCTCACGACGCGCTTCTGTGCATCGCCGAAGGCGCGGTGGCGAGCGCCGACGCGAGGCGACGCGTTTCGCCGGAGCATTACTTCAAGACCCGCGCGCAGATGCGCGCGCTTTTCGCCGACCTTCAAGAGGCGACCGCCAACACGCTGGAGATCGCCCGACGGGTCAGCTTCCGGCCTCAGACCCGCAAGCCGATCATGCCGCGCTTCGTGCAGGAAACCGGAGACGGCCATTCGCTCGACGAAATCGAAGCGCGGGAGCTGCGCCGACAGGCGAGCGAAGGGCTTGATCATCGCCTCGCGGCGCATGGTCCCGCGGCAGGGCGAACGCGCGCGGAATATGCCGCGCGGCTCGATTTCGAGCTTTCCGTCATCGAGAAGATGCGGTTCCCGGGCTATTTTCTGATCGTCGCGGATTTCATCAAATTCGCGAAGTCTCAAGGCATTCCGGTCGGTCCCGGCCGCGGCTCGGGCGCCGGGTCGCTCGTCGCTTATGCGCTAACCGTCACCGACCTCGACCCCATCCGCTTCGGGCTTTTTTTCGAGCGCTTTCTCAATCCCGAACGAACGTCGATGCCAGATTTCGACGTCGATTTCTGCCAGTCGCGGCGCGGCGAAGTGATCGACTATGTGCGCGCGCGTTACGGCGCCGATCGAGTCGCCCAGATCATCACATTCGGCTCCTTTCTCGCGCGCGGCGTTCTGCGCAGCGTCGGCCGCGTGCTGGAAATGCCGCTGGGGCAGGTCGACAAGCTCGCCAAGCTGGTGCCCCAGAACCCCGCGAAACCCGTCACCCTCGCCGAGGCGCTGGCGAGCGAGCAGAAATTGCGCGAGGCCGTGGAAGAGGACGAGCGCGTCCGCCGCCTGTTCAAAATCGCTGGGTCGCTCGAGGGGCTCTATTCCAACGCCTCCACCCATGCCGCCGGCGTCGTGATCGGCGACCGGCCGCTGCATGAGGTGACGCCGCTCTACCGCGATCCGAAATCCGACATGCCCGCGACCCAGTTCAATATGAAATGGGTGGAGCCGGCGGGGCTCGTAAAATTCGACTTTCTTGGGCTGAAGACGCTGACGGTCATCTCGACCTGCGTCTCGTTGCTCGGGAAACGCGGAATTACGCTCAATCCGACCGCCATCCCGCTCGACGACGAGCCGACCTTCGAGCTGCTGCGGCGCGGCGAGACGGTCGGCCTGTTCCAGGTGGAAAGCGCGGGGATGAAAAAGGCGCTTGTGGACATGCGCCCGGACCGTTTCGAGGACCTCATTGCGCTTGTCGCGCTCTACCGGCCGGGCCCGATGGCCAATATCCCGACCTATTGCGCGCGAAAGCTTGGCGACGAGCCGATCGAATATGACCATCCCGAGCTGGAGCCGATCCTGAAGGAGACTTTCGGCGTCATCACCTATCAGGAGCAGGTGCAGCAGATCGCCAAGGACCTCGCCGGCTACAGTCTCGGACAGGCCGATATTTTGCGCCGCGCGATGGGAAAGAAGATCAAGGCGGAGATGGACGCGCAGCGCGAACGCTTCGTATCGGGCGCCACCGCGCATGGCATTGCGAAATCAACCGCCGACGCCATTTTCGATGCCTGCGCCAAATTCGCCGAATATGGCTTCAACAAATCGCATTCGGCGCCCTACGCCTTCATTACCTATCAGACGGCCTATCTGAAGGCCCATTATCCTGCGGAATTTCTTGCCGCCTCGATGACCTTTGACAAGAGCCAGACCGACAAGCTCGCCGAGTTTCGCGACGAGGCGCGGCGGATGGACGTCGCCGTTGGGCCGCCCTCGATCAATCATTCGGGGGTGGATTTCGACGTGGCGGCCGGCCCCGACGGAACGCTCGCCATCCGCTACGCCTTTTCGGCGATCAAGGGCGTCGGCGAGGGGCAGGCCGAGTCGCTTGTGCGCGCGCGAGGTGAGCGTCCGTTCGCCAGTCTCGCCGACGTTGCGAAACGGCTGAACCCGCGCGAAGTAAATAAGAAGACGCTCGAAAGTCTCGCCGCCTGCGGCGCCTTCGACGAAATCGAGCCCAATCGCGCGCGGGCCTTCGCCGCGATCGAGCCGATGCTCGCCGCCGCCAACAGGCACGTCGAAGATCGCAAGGCCGGCCAAAACGCGCTGTTTGGCGAAGCGGAGCCGGCGGACCTCGCGGTTCCAAAAACGCCGCCCTGGCCTGCGGCGGAAACCCTGCGGCGCGAATATGAAGCGGCCGGCTTCTTCCTCTCGGGCCATCCACTCGACGCATACGCCAGTCTCATGCCTAAGTTGCGCGTGTCGCGCTGGAGCGAATTCGCCGCCTCGGTCAAGCGCGGCGCCACCGCCGGCAGACTGGCCGCCGTGGTTCTGGACCGCGCCGAGCGGCGCACCAAGTCCGGCTCGAAAATGGGGATCGTGCAGCTTTCCGACGTGAGCGGCCAATATGAAGCGATCCTCTTCCAGGAAGGGCTGACGCAATATCGCGATCTCCTGGAGAAGGGCGCTGCTGTGCTCGTCACGCTCTCCGCGGCGGTCGAGGGCGAGGACGTTCGCGCCCGTATCGTCGCGGTCGAATCCCTGGCCGCCGCGGCGGCCCGTGCGCAGAAAGGCCTGCGCGTCGTCGTCGGCGACGAGAGTCCGCTCGATCGGATCAAGACGCGGCTGACCGGACGCGGCGAAGGCGAGGTGTCGATTCTGCTGAAGCGTGAGCAGGGGCAGGAGGAGATCGAAATTCGATTGCCGGGGACCTATTCCGTCAACGCGGACGTCGCCGGAGCGCTGCGCGCCATACCGGGCGTGCTGGAGGTGGAATACCTGTAGCTATAGCTAATCTTCCACAATAAGTTGAATCTATAAATAGCTGAATTATTGTTATAAACATATTCAATTGATATATCGCCATTCTGGGAGCTGGGTTTTTTTTTCTGTGGAAGGCTCGGAACAAAAAACCGACAATTTCGTTGATTGAACGTCAGCGTAAAATGCGATCGTCCTTACTCGCAGGAGATATCCATGGATGCGATGCTCTCCGACGCCGCCGCCCTCGTTGGCGCGCCTAATGCGCAGTTCCTCGCTCTGCTGCTCATCGGCGGCGCGATCGGCTGGGGCGCGATGAGGCTTTCACATCTGATGCATTCTAGCGTTGCCGCTGGGGCTTTGCTGCTCTCCGCGGTGACGGGAGCATGGCTGGCCGCCGAACTCGCCGTGCGCGCCGGCGTCGGACCCCGCTGCGCCGATGCGGTGCTGGTCGCTGGCGCGATCGGCGCGGCGCTGTTCTGCGCAGGATGGCGCGCGCTGCACCAAGCGCATGGATCGCCTGAGGACATTGCGGTTCGTCATTGACGCGCCTAGCTTGGAGGGTGAGGAGACTCTCCGCTTTTGACCGTCATCGACCTCTTGAATGACGATCCCCGCAAGAAGCGGGGGGCGTCTCTTTTGCGCCATCCGGAGAAGGCCGCCCGTCCCGACGCGCCGATTCTGCGCAAGCCGCCGTGGATACGAGTCAAGGCGCCGGGCTCCAAGGCCTGGGCCGAGACCAGCGGCCTGTTGAAGGACTCTGGACTCGCGACCGTCTGCCAGGAGGCGGCCTGTCCAAACATCGGCGAGTGCTGGGAGAAAAAGCACGCGACCTTCATGATCATGGGCGACATTTGCACGCGCGCCTGCGCTTTCTGCAATGTCGCCACCGGCCTGCCTGCGCCGCTCGATCCGACCGAACCGGACAGGGTGGCTGAAGCGACGAAAGCGCTTGGCCTCTCTCATGTCGTCGTGACGTCGGTCGATCGCGACGATCTTGATGACGGCGGCGCCGGCCATTTCGCCGAAACCATCGCCGCGATCCGCTCGACATGCCCTGAGACGACGATCGAAGTTCTGACGCCGGATTTTTTGAGAAAGCCTGGCGCGCTGGAGCTTGTCGTCGCGGCCGGTCCCGACGTGTTCAATCACAATCTCGAAACCGTTCCGTCGCTCTATGTCACGGTGCGGCCGGGCGCGCGCTATTTCCACTCGCTGCGCCTGTTGCAGCGCGCCAAGGAGCTGAACCCGTCGCTGTTCACCAAATCGGGGATCATGGTCGGGCTCGGCGAAAGCCGCATCGAAGTGATGCAGGTGATGGACGACATGCGTTCGGCCGACGTCGACTTCATCACCATCGGCCAATATCTGCAGCCGACGCGCAAGCACCACGCGATCGAGCACTTCGTGACGCCGGAGGAGTTCGACTCCTACAGGACGATCGCCTTCGCCAAGGGCTTTCTCTATGTCGCGTCGTCGCCGCTCACCCGCTCGTCGCATCATGCGGGCGACGATTTCGCCAAACTGCGCGCGGCGCGCCGGCGGCTCGCCGAAGGGTAGGCGAGCGGGGTGGAAAGACCTGGCGAAGCGCGCGGGCGCGACCCCCTCCCCAACCCTCCCCCGCTTCGCGGGAGAGGGAGCAGAGTCGGCGCTTCATCGGGATTTCGTTAACGCCGCTCGCTAGGGTTCCCTCTCCTGTGAAGCGGGAGGGGGCGCGGCGGCGCGGCGACTAGAAAAATCACGCCGCAAGCGCTGTCGAAATTTCCGCGAGCGTGGCGCGTTCGGAGTCAGTGACTTTCACGCCGCCAAAGCCCAAAAAGCCGCCTTCGACGCCGGCCTCGGCCACGAGATTGGCGATTTGGTTCAGCCAGTCCTTGAAGGCTTTCGACTCGCTGGGCGCCTTTGAATTGAGGATCGACGCGGTGCGGCGCAATTCGGCGAGCGCTCGGTCCTTGAACTCCTCCAGCTTCGCGCCTTCCACCACATTCTTCACGCCGTCCCGCGCGGCGGCGCGTCCCTCCGGCGTTAAGAGATCATTTACCACCGCCTTGATCAGCGCATCCGCATTAGGATCGGATTTCGCCGTGGCCAGAGCCTTGGCGCTCGCAAAACCTTCCTGCACCGTGCCGATGAAGCCGCTGGGGTCGCCGGCGCTGACCGCGAAGCCGGCAAGCAGCGGTGATTCCAGGATTTTCTTCCACTCGTCGGCCGTGAAATTGGATTTATCCGCCATCGTTACCTCCCATGGAATATTGCGCATATCTGCAGCCAGCGAGAACGCGTCTGCAGCCAGCGAGAACGCGTCTATAGAACTGCGCTCCGCCGGGATTGTTCCCGGCAAGTGGAACGCGGCTTTTGCCGCTGCCGCGACGATGAATTAGAAGCTTGGCTGCATGAAGAGTTTCCGCAACCGTCGCCACGTGCCGCACAGCGCCCGGGAAATGTTCGCGCTGGTGCGCGAGGTCGAGTCCTATCCGCAGTTCGTGCCGCTCTGCGAAGCCGTCCGCGTCCGGCGCCGCTCGGAGATCGCGCCAGGAGTGGAGCTGTTGCTCGTCGAAATGCAGGTCGGCTTCAAAGCCATCTGCGAGCGCTATGTGAGCCGGGTCAGCTGCGATTCCAACAAGCTCGACATCAGGGTCGAATGCGCCGAAGGGCCGTTTCGCAAGCTCGACAATCGCTGGACCTTTCGCGACGAACCGGATGCGAGCGCGGTCGCGCCGCGGTCGATGGTCGAATTCTTCATCGCTTATGAATTCAGGAGCGCGGCGCTCGGGCTGGTGATGGGCGCGATGTTCGATCGGGCCTTTCATAAATACGCCGACGCCTTCGTCAAGCGGGCGGATGAGGTTTACGGCCGCTGCTGAGTGAGCGCGACGGCTTCGATCATCATCTCGAGCGCCTGCGCGACCGAGGCGGCGCGGATTTCGGCGCGGGTAAGCGGACCAAAGCGCCGCTCGACATGGGTCACCGCGCCGCCGCGGCGCGCGCAGGCGAAATGAACGAGGCCGACAGGCTTATCCGCCGAGCCGCCGCCGGGGCCGGCGACGCCGGTGATGGCGACGGCGATGTCGGCGAGAGATCGATCGATCGCGCCCAGCGCCATGGCGCGGGCGACCTCGGCGCTGACCGCGCCATGGCGCTCGATGAGCGGCCATGGGACGCCCAGCATGTCGCGCTTCGCTTCGTTGGAGTAGGTCACGAAGCCGCGGTCGAAAACGTCGGAAGCGCCGGCGATGTCGGTCAGCGCCGCGGCGACCAGTCCGCCGGTGCAGGATTCTGCCGTCGCAAGGCGCAGGCCCTTGGCGCGCCCGTCATCGATGAGTGGTTTAGCATTTACGTATATCGTAATTTCACTCATTACGTATCTCATAATTCGTGATTACGCATCTCATCAATCATGCGTCGGCTTGCCGCGCAGCGCCTTCACGTCGCCGCGCTGCTTTTTGCCGGCGAGCCGCCTCAGCTTGGAGCCGAGCGTCGGCCGGGTTTTCTTGCGCGGCGGGGGCGGCGGGGCGGCGGCGGCGCGGATGAGGTCGATGAGGCGATCGAGCGCGTCGGCGCGATTGCGCTCCTGCGTGCGATAGCGCCGCGCCTCGATCAGCAGGACGCCCTCCTTGGTGAGGCGCCGGCCGGAGAGTCGCTCGAGCCGGGCCTTCACGTCATCGGCGAGGCTCGGCGAATTGCGGATGTCGAAACGCAGCCGCACGGCGGTTTCGACTTTCTGCACATTCTGGCCGCCCGGCCCCGAGGCGCGCGCGAATTCCTCCACGATCTCGGAATCGTCGAGCGCAATTCGATCGGTGACGCGGATCATAGCGGGCCCCAGCGTTACGAACCGGCCTTATAGCAGATGGCGGGCACCGCAGCCGTCACTGCATGGTGGGCCGCTCTGAGGGCGATCGGGCGAAGGGTTTCCTCATCCTGAGGAGGCCTCGAAGAGGCCGTCTCGAAGGACGAGGAAACCCGCTTTCGCCTACTTTTCCTCACCCTCGTCCTTCGAGACGCCGCCTACGGCGGCTCCTCAGGATGAGGGTGAGGAAAACCATTCTTCACCCGATCGCCTGGACCCGCTCGCGGTCGTCATTGCAACCGCGCGCGCAGCGCGGAGGAAGCAATCGGATACCCAGCGTTCGCTGGATTGCGTCGTCTTCCGCTCGCAATGACGATTCGAAAACTTCGGGCGACATTCCCCGTATGTCGAATGACAGTAAGTTGGGGAGGAAAGAAATTGGCTGCTCCCGTTGGCACCAAGGGCCGCTATGATTTTCGCAGCCTGACGAATCCCTTTTGAGGCGGGCTAATGACGCTCAACTGGAAAAAGTGGCGCGAGTTATGGGCGGCCTTGCCCGAAAGCGGCTGGCCCGTATCGGAGGCGATAAGGTTTCTCAAAAACCCGCCGAGATTGTTTGTCGCGTGCTCCAGCATTTTTGGGCTCTTCGTTGTCGGGCGCGCCGTTTATTTGATTGGATTTGGGAGCGCGGATGAGGTCAACAAATTCATCGTCGGCGTGGCGGCCTTTGCCGGCGCGCCTTTCCTCATCTGGCGAACTTGGATCGCAGACCGGCAACGCCACATCGCACAAGAAGAACTTTACACGAGCCTGTTGACGAAGGCGGTCGAGCAATTAGGCGCGACGCGAGAGGAGAAGCGTTACGAAATCCCCGAATTCCAAGCCGATCTATTCGGCATGGAGCGACACTCGGGGCATCTTGTCAAAAAAAGAGATTTTGACTCGAACAGTCTCAAACATCGAGGTTCGGCTCGGGGCCATCTATGCCCTCGAAAAGCTCGCACAGGATTATTTGTCTCTGCATTGGCAGATCATGGAGATTTTATGCGCTTATGTTCGAGAGAACGCTGGAAAGCCCAGGCCATGTTCGAGCGAGGTGGCAGCGATATATGCGAAGCGAGGATCCTATTGTGCGTCAGAACAAGAGAAAAAGATTATTGAGCAACGTTCGGCAGAATTGGAGCTCCGCGTGGACATCCAAGCTGCCATAAAGGTCATAGGTCGGCGTTCGGAGAGGCAGCGGCAGACTGAACAGAACGAAACCGAAGTAAGGGGCTCTTGGGTCCTCAAACGCCTCAATCTGAGTCGCAGCCATTTGGCTCGTGGAGACTTTTTGGGGCTGCACTTTGAAAATGCAGATTTCACCGGTTCGTGTCTTGAACGCGCATGGCTGCCAGAAGCACATATGCAAAACGCTCGGCTGAATGATGTGCATCTTGAAGGAGCTGTATTGGCGTTTGCAAATATCGAGGAAGCACAGTTTGCGCGCGCGCATCTCCACGGAGCGGTGTTTGATGGGGCGAATGCGCGAGGAACTGCTCTTGGCGAGGTCAACGCCTTGACCCAAGAACAGATCGACGGACTCGTGGGAGATGATAAGACCATCATTCCTGAGAAATTCGAGCGTCCTTCGCGTTGGAGCAGGAACGACGCAGTGGATGCTACGTAGGTTTATTGTTTAGCTTGGGCTCCTTTGCTGACAGCCGAGCTGAATTTCTGATTAGTTGCGCGCGATTGGTAAGGGGGCGCTGCGGCGGAGCCGAAGTTGGTGCCTCACGGCAGCCGCACCGTGGCGATCGCCAGCGCCGCCATGCCTTCCTGCCTTCCGGTGAAGCCCAGCCTCTCGGTCGTCGTCGCCTTGATCGCGACGCGGCCGAGGTCGACGCCCATGGTCTCCGCCAGTTTTTCTCGAATGCGGTCGCGATGCGGGCCGATCTTGGGCGTTTCGCAAATGATCGTGGCGTCGATATGGGCGATGGCGCCGCCGCGCGCCCGCACGAGTTCGCAGGCGCGCGCCAGAAAGATCGACGACGCCGCGCCCTTCCACTGCGGATCGGAGGGCGGAAAATGCGCGCCGATGTCGCCTTCGGCGAGGGCGCCGAGAATGGCGTCGGTGATCGCGTGAGACAGAACGTCAGCGTCCGAATGGCCGGCGAGCCCATGCGTGTGCGGGATCGCGATGCCGCCGAGAAAGACCGCGTCGCCTGGCCCGAACGCATGGACGTCATAGCCCTGGCCTGTGCGGACATCGGGGAGGTCGGCGAAGGCGGTTTGCTTTAAGAGCTCCATGGCGCGGGCGAAGTCCTGTTGCGTCGTGAGTTTGAAATTGGCGGCGTCGCCGTCGAAAATATGCACCTTCGCCCCGGCGGCCTCGGCGATCATGGCGTCGTCGGTGTAGTCGCGCCCGCCGGCGGCCGCCACGCGATGCGCCTCCAAAATAAGATCGAAGCGAAACGACTGCGGCGTCTGCACGGCGCGAAGCCGCGCGCGCTCCGGCGTCGCGACTACGACCCCGGCGTCGTCGATCTCCTTGATCGTATCGGCGAGCGGCACGCCGGGCGCGGGGGCGGCCGGGGTCGCCCCCGCGGGAATAGC
>JALHNQ010000038.1 GCA_022843405.1 Methylocystis sp.
GGGAACAGCCGCCGGCGGGAGCGGCGCCGGCGAGCTTCTCGCGCGTTGCGGGCGCGGCGCCGCCGGTTTGGGCTCTCCGGTAAAGAGGCCGATGAGATCGTCCATCGGCTTGGCGATCTCCTCGGGAATTGCGGCGTTCTCGGAACGCCAGGCGCCCGAGGGCAATCCGGCGACCGCCTGGCCTTTCAAGGCGACGCCCATGAAACGACTCCAGATTTCGACCGGCAGATTGCCGCCCGAGGCTTTCTTGGTCGGCGAATTGTCGTCATTGCCGAGCCAGACGCCGGCGATCAGGCGGCCCGTATAGCCGACGAACCAGGCGTCCCGGAAATCCTGGCTGGTGCCGGTCTTGCCCGCCGCCTCCCAACCGGGGAGTTCGGCCTTGCGCGCGGTGCCGGTGAGCAGCGTCTCGCGCATCATGTCGTTCATCATCGCCACATATTGCGGCGCGATCACCCGGCCGAGCGACGCGCCCTTGCGCTGATAAAGCGTCTTGCCGGCGGCGGTCGTCACCTTGACGATGACATAGGGCTGCACGGCGATGCCGCCATTGGCGAAGGGTGCATAGGCGGCGACGAGTTCGAGCGGGGTGACTTCCGACGTGCCGAGCGCGATCGAGGCGTTCGCCTGCAGCTCGGACTGGACGCCGAGCCGATGCGCGGTTTTCGCCACCGTTTTCGGGCCGACCTCGAGGCCCACCCGCACCGCGACAGTGTTGAGCGACAGCGACAGCGCCTTGGTGAGCGTGACCGGCCCCAGATACTGACGGCTGTAATTTTCCGGCCGCCAGCCTTTCACGTCGAGCGGGCCGTCCTCGCGCACGGATTCAGGCGACAGCCCGTGTTCAAGTCCGGCAAGATAGACGAAGGGTTTGAAGGCGGAGCCGGGCTGGCGTTTCGCCGAGACGGCGCGGTTGAACTGGCTTGCCGAATAGTCGCGCCCGCCGACGAGCGCCTCGATCGCGCCGTTCGGGTCGAGGGCGACGAGCGCGCCCTGCGCGACGCCGAGTTGAGCGCCCTTTTCATCGAGCGCCTGTTTAAGCGCGCCTTCCGCCGCCATCTGCATGCGCGCGTCGATGGTGGTCGTGACGACGATATCCTGTTCGATGGCGCCGACCGTGTCGTCGAGCATATCCATCACATAATCGGCGGCGTAATTGATCGAGCCGGCGCCGATGTCGCTTCGCGCGCGCGCCGGACGCGCCAGCGCGGCCTTGGCCATCGCCTCGGTGATATGGCCTTCCTGCGCCATCGCGGCGATGACCTGCGCCGCGCGTTCGGCCGCGCCCTCCGGATTGCGGTCGGGCGCGAGCTTGCTCGGCGCCTTCATCAGCCCGGCGAGAACGGCGGCCTCAGACAGGGTGAGCGTTTTCGCGCTATGGCCGAAATAGCGTTCGGCGGCGGCTTCGACGCCATAGGCGCCTGAGCCGAAATAAACGCGGTTGAGATAGAGTTCGAGAATCTGGTCCTTGGAATATTTGCGCTCGAGCCAGAGCGCGAGAATCGCCTCCTGAATCTTGCGCGAAATCGTGCGCTCCTGGGTCAGGAACAGATTCTTGGCGAGCTGCTGGGTCAGGGTCGAACCGCCCTGCATACCGCCGCGCCCGGTAACGTTGCGCACCACGGCGCGGCCGATGCCGAGCGGATCGACGCCCCAATGCGAATAGAAGCGGCGGTCCTCAATGGCGATGAAGGCTTTCGGCGCATAGGGCGGCAGGTCGGCGAGCCGCACCGCCGCGCCGCCGGTGTCGCCGCGGTTGGCGAGAAGCTCGCCATTGGCGTCGAGAATGGCGATGTTGGGCGGGCGCTTTGGGACCGCGAGCTGATCGATCGGCGGCAGGCGCGAGCCATAATAGACGGCGAGCCCGCCGGCGGCGATCGAGCCCCAGAGCGACAGGGTGAAGCCCCAATAGATCAGCGCGCCAAAGAGCGAGCGCGAGCGACGGCGCGGCTTCTTGCGGGCGCGGGCGCGCGGCGGCGGACGCCGCTCGGCGCGCAATTCGCCGTCGTCGTCGCCGTCGTCGAACCGCGGTTCGCGACGCCTGTCGCTGCGCGCCATCGGATACTCGCCTGTCGCCGCCGCACGGCCTCAAAATGCTTGATGAAGCGTAACGAAGGCCGTTTAAGGGCCGGTTAAGGGCGGGCGCACTTTCTACTATAGATTTGCCAAGAACGAAGGGGAAAACATCGAACCGGACGCATTGGAAGATTTGCGCCTTGTGGCGCGCGGATGGCTGGAAGCCGCATCGGAGCGCATCGAGGCGGCTCTTAAAGACGGCGCGATGCAGGAGGCGCAACATGACGAAGAAAGCGACGCCTAGCCGTTTGCGCGAAGCCACTAATTCCAATTCTTTGAAGTAGGTATGTAGCTAGCTCAAATTGTATCGGGGAGCGTTGCAGAACGAGGCAACCCCGCAGTCTATAAGATACGCTATCCTGAGTTAGTCGTTTATTCGGAGCACATCTTCGGTATCAATTGTGAGGGCAATTCGCTCTCCAACTGCGGTGAACACTGTGATACATGACAGTCGTTGTTGGAAGGAGCCCCTTCTTCGTACTGCCAATTGGTTGCGGTCGCTTAAGACCGCTAGCGAGCTTGGAGAAGCAGCTCTCGCTCGGCTTGAGCGCGAAGTTTTCATAGGCTTCTATGCAATCCGAAAGCTCTTCGAAGCGCCTACAAAAATTACAGATGTGACGCGGACAAGGAAGGTTAAGGTCACATGGCATCCTAACCGTCAGCTAGTAGATTGGCGGAATGCTGAAGCCGTTGATGAAAACTATGATTTGTCGGTCTCTCATCAAGAAGTCCGTGAAATTTGGTTTCTGTGTGGTCACATAATACACAGCTTCGTTTTCATGCCGCTCTTTGGGTGCATCGAAGATGGCGACCCACGCGCTGTTTCTGGGTTAATGTTCACGTCAGACCTTGATAAGGACAAGAAGCTTTACGTTCTCGACATCGACACAGTCATTGAGATTTTGAGCTTGTAGGCAACGACGAGGTTGCCGAGCTAGGTTGGTCAAAAGACCCTCTCACCGGAGAAGAGTCGCTCAAACTTTTATAAGCGCCTCGTTGCGAAACGTAGACCTTTCGCAATGAACCAAAAAGGTAACGTATTGACACAAGCCAACAAACTAAAATGCTATGTTGTTGGGCTTAAAGCGTGAGCCGTGTTCTCGCGATCTCACGCCAAATCGAGCGTCAGCTTGAGGCCGAGAATTTCGGCGGCGCGTTGCAAGGTGACAAGCGTCACGTTTCCATCTTCCGGATTCAGCAGGCGGTTCACTTGGCTGCGGCTGGTTCCCATGCGTTCGGCCATGCGCTTGCGCGACAGCTTTTGGGCTTTCATGGCTTCGCCCAGCCGCAACGCCAGCACTTCTTTGATCGCCACGGCCTGAAACGCTTCGCGCACGCCTTCTTCATCAAGAAAAGCGTCGAGGGTGGACAAGTCCGCCGCCGAACGTGGTTTTGCAGTTTTCATGTCGCCCTCCCTATTCGAATTCCCGCTTCCGTTTCCGCGCCAACTCCAGTTCGCCCTGCGGCGTCTTCTGGGTCTTGTTGATGAAGCCGTGCAGCGCTAAAATCCGGCCTCCCGCAAAGCAGAAAAGCACTCGCGCAATTCTTCCGCCGGGCAGGTCGCTTCGCACCTCCCAAAGTCCGCCGCCCAATGGCCGACAAAGCGGCATCCCGACCGGCCAACGAAACTGCACGCGCATCAGGTCTTGCCCGACGATATGCCTGTCAGCTTCATCTAATTCGCGCAGCCAGTCGCGGACGACCTCCACGCCAGCCGCGGTTCGATAAAAGACGACAGCTATCTTCTGCGGCGCAGACGCCATAAATGACCTATATAATGTTCATGTATCATACATTGATCACATACTGCAACCATCCTATGCAAGGGGCCATATCGAACATCGGTCATCACGCCCACGCTCCGGACGCACTCGGAATCCCGTAACGCGGCTTTCAGGGCTGCGCGAAACTGATCGCGACCCTCCGCTGCGGCATGCGTCACCCGGCATTTTGGCCCGACCCAACCGCCGCACTTATGCACAATCATTCACTTAGATGGCTTCCTCGCCCTTGCGCTTCCGGCGTGGCCGCGCCAAAGTCTTTGCCCCCGGCGCGGCGGCCTGCCGCGCCGCAATAATATGCGGACGGCTCATGAAGGTCACGATCGAGAGAGCGGCGCTGGTGCGGGCGCTCGGCCATGTTCACCGCGTGGTGGAGCGGCGCACGACCATCCCGATCCTGGCCAATGTGCTGCTTTCCGCTGGAGACGGCGCGCTGACGCTGAAAGCCACCGACCTCGATCTCGAAATCACCGAGAAGGCGGCCGCCGACATTTCGCAGCCCGGCGCAACCACGCTGCCGGCGCATACGCTCTACGACATTGTGCGGAAATTGCCGGAAGGCGCGCAGGTCTCGCTGGAGGCGACCGGCGACGCCGGACAACTCACGCTGCGCTCGGGACGGTCGCGGTTCAATCTGTCGACTCTTCCGGAGAGCGATTTTCCCGACGTCACCTCCGGCGACTTCAGCCACAAGTTCACGCTGGCGCCGGCGGATCTCAAGCGGCTCATTGAAAAGACGCAGTTCGCCATCTCCCAGGAAGAGACGCGCTATTATCTCAACGGCATCTATCTCCATACGCTCGACGTCGAAGGCCGAACGATGCTTCGCGCCGTCGCGACCGACGGCCATCGCCTGGCGCGGCTGGAGCTGCCTGCGCCTGAAGGCAGCGCCGGCATGCCGGGGATCATCCTGCCGCGCAAGGCGGTCACCGAGGTGCAGCGTCTCATCGAAGACGCGCAGGGCGACGTTTCGATCGAGCTGTCGATCAACAAGATGCGTTTTAGTTTCGGCGACGCGCTGCTGACGACGAAACTGATCGACGGGACCTTTCCCGATTACGCCCGCGTCATTCCCGCCGGCAACGACAAGCGGCTCACCGTCGAGCGCGACGCCTTCGCCAAGGCGGTCGACCGCGTCTCGACGATTTCCTCGGAGCGCGGCCGCGCCGTCAAACTCTCTCTGTCCGAGGGCAAGCTGGTGCTGTCGGTCACCAATCCGGACCAAGGCTCTGCGGTCGAGGAGCTTGAAGCCGACTATGACGGGCCGCCGCTCGATGTCGGCTTCAACGCCCGCTATCTCCTTGACATCACCCAGCAGCTCGACAGCGACACGGCGCTGTTTAAGCTTGCCGATCCGGGCTCGCCGACGCTGGTGCAGGACCGCGACGGCGCTTCCGCGCTCTATGTTCTGATGCCGATGCGCGTTTAAGCTTGGAGCGACGCCTTAACGCCGTTAGGTTCGGCGGGTGCTTGCTGAGATTCCTCGTTTGTGGCCCTGGCTTCTCGCCTGTTTCGCGATTGGCGCCGGGGCCGGAGCCGTCACGCGGCGCGCCCCTGAAAACGGCGTCGTCGCGCGTTGGCTGATTTGGACTGCGCTCGCCTTCGGAGTGGCCGCGCTGGTCGTCCGCCTCGGCGCGGTCGCCGATGCGACGGCGTTCATCAAAGGCGCGCTCGCCGCCTACGCCGTGTTCATCATCGGCGCCGCGCTCGGGGCTCTCGCCCGGCACCGGTCGATGGCGGCGCATGAGGGCTGGGCGGTTGGGCTGATCGCCGCCACGCTCGTCTGGGTCGGCGCCATGGTGATCGACCGGACCGGCCATGACGAAGGGCTGCGCCGCCGCTACGCCCAACCGATTGATGGCCTCAGCGGAGAAGCGCCGCGCCCGCCTTCGCCGACCGGCGAAACGGCGGCCGTCGCGCCCGGCGCATCGCCCCGAGAGGCAAGACCGCAAGGCGCGTCGCTGGCGCCGGCGTCCGCCGGCATGACGCGCGCCGACTGTCAGGCGGCGCTGGAAGCCATGTCGACGTCGAGCGAACTGGTCTTTCGCAAGGGCGAAGCGCGCATCACGCCATCGGCCGCGCTCGCGCTCGACAAAGCCGCGGCGATCATTCGCCGCTGTCCGGAAAATGCGACGATCGCAGTTACCGGCCATGTCCGCGGTTCGGTCGCCAACGCCAACAATGGCGCGCTCGCGCAAAAACGCGCGCAAGCGGCGATCGCCTATCTCGAACGTCGGGGCCTTAGCGGGCGCCGGCTCGCCGCGTCTTCCGGCGAGACGGAGCAAGCGGAAAACCGCGCCATAACTTTTGAGGTTCGTTGAGCCGCCCTCGGCGACTCAACTTCTGGCGACGGCGCGCCATGGCGGCCAGGCCAAATTCTACATGGTTATGGGCCGCCGTCGCGGCCTTCGGGTTTTGGCTTCCCCGCGCCCCAATGCTCCGGCGAGGCCGTTTCAGAGACCGACTTTTTCACCGTAATCCAACATACGCAAAGGGCAACGCTCCGATCGAAAACCATCTCTCCTGTGCGCAACTTACGAGCGTAAGTCGGGGCAAAAAACAGTCCTTGTTCCTTGACAAAACTACGGCTACGCCGTATGTTTATGAACGATGGAATTTTTGAATGGGACGACCGGAAAGCAGCTTCCAACTACGTCAAGCATGGCGTCAGGTTCGAAGCCGCAAGGGCCGTTTTCAAAGACCCGTTCGCCGTTGAGCAAATCGATGATCGCGCAAATTACGGCGAAGAGCGTTTCATCCTTATCGGCATGGCGAGCAGTCGCCTTCTCGCCGTCGTTTACACCATGAGAGGCGAGACAATCCGCATTATATCGGCGCGCGGCGCAGAACCTTATGAGCAGCGGCAGTACCATGAGCAGAGCGCCTAAGTCCGGCGACGCGTCGGAGGATTGGGCGCGCTTTGACGCTATGAGCGTCGAGGAACGTCACGCAGCGGCGTTGAGCGATGCTGACGCGCAGCCGCTCGCGCCGGAGGATTTCAAGCGCATGAAGCGGACGCCGCAAGCCAAAATCATTCGGCGCGCGCTTGGCATGTCACAGGAAGAATTCTCGACGCGGTTTCATATTCCGATTGGCACCTTGCGGGATTGGGAACAGGGACGCAAAGACCCCGACGCCGCGGCACGCGCCTATCTCACGGTGATTGGGCGCAATCCTACGGCGGTAGCCGAAGCGCTGCGACTGACGCCCTAGGCAGGAGTGACCGGAGCGATTTCTACATGCTATGCGCGCTGGAGCCCAACGCGGCGCTCGGCAATGACGTGCTTGGGCGACGCTTCACTTTGACGACGCCTTGGCGCAGGCGCTCGATTACCTTCGTCGCGCACAGCCTTCCTTCTCGCCATGGCCCAGCGCGACGATCGGATCTAGCGCGCTCGAATTGGCGGCGAAGATTGCCCAAATTATTCGACGAACTTTTCGATTCGCCGCGCGCCTGCGCGACCCTTGCGGGGAGTCGCCGCAATGTGGACGCTATTTCAGGAGCATATCCGCCTTTTGGCGAAATCGATGCCGCGGATGGACATGAGCGTTTTGGGCAGGACGCGTCAGGAAGCCTCGACGCAGGGGCTAATATCTGCGGCGTTCCTTGCGGTCGTGGTCGCATCGTCGGCGCAGGCCGAACCGCAACGCCCGGAAGCGCAGGACGTTTCCTCGAAGCAGCAGGAATTGCGGGGCGTCGAAGACACGATCGGGGCCGCGCGGGAACGCGCCCGTCAGCTCGAAGAACAGCTGCGCAATAACGCCGCCGCGCGCGAGAGGCTGAGCGGCGCGCTGATCGAAGCGACGCTGCGGCTGCAGGAGACGGAAACGCGCGCGGCCGAAATCGAGGATCGGCTCGCGACGCTCACCGAGAGCGAGCGGAAGCTTGTGTCGTCGCTCGACGGCCGGCGGGCGCTGATCATCGAAATTCTTACCGTCCTGCAACGCATGGGCCGCCGGCCGCCGCCGGCGCTGATGGCGCGCCCGCAGGAAATTCTCGAAGCCGTGCGGGCGTCGCTCGCGCTTGGCGCCGTGCTGCCGCAGATGCGCGCCGAGGCGCGGCGGCTCCAGCGCGACTTAACCGAATTGGAGCAGACGCGGAACGGCGTCCAGCGCGAACAAAATCTCCTCAGCGAACAGCGCGCGAGCCTGAAGGCGCAGCGCGAAAGGCTTGAGCCGATGATCGCCGAGCGGCAGGAGGCGATTTCTACCTCGCAAGGCGCGTTGCAGGCGGAGACGGAGCGCGCGCGGTCTTTGGCGCAGCGCGCGACGACCCTTAAGGACCTCATCGCGCGCATGGAGGCCGAAAGCGCGGCGGCGCAACGCGCAGCCGAACAGGCGCGCAAGGCCGACGAAGAACGGCTCAAGGCTCAGGCGAAGCTTTCCGAGCGGCAGAGGCTCAAGGCGCTGTCCACGCCCTTCAAGGACCCGGCCCGGCTCGCTCCGGCGGTCGCCTTCGTCGATCTCAAAGGTCGGCTCCCGGCGCCGTCCTCCGGACAGATCGTTCGCCGCTTCGGCGCGCCGGACGGGTTCGGGGGCAAGGAGAAAGGCCTCTCGATCGCCGCGCGGGAAAATGGCGTGGTTATCGCCCCTTGCGACGGATGGATAGCCTTTTCAGGGCCTTACCGAAGTTATGGGCAACTCTTGATCATTAACGCCGGCGGCGGCTATTATGTGGTCCTGGCCGGCATGAGTCGCACCAATGTCAACGTGGGTCAATTTGTGCTCGCGGGTGAGCCGGTAGCCAGCATGGGAGACGGAGCCGCGCAAACCGCGGCGACCATCGCAATCGGCGCGAAACAACCCATACTTTATGTTGAGTTCCGCAAGGACGGAGCGTCAATCGACTCAGGCCCATGGTGGGCGAAGTCAGACAGTCGGAAGGTCGGCGGATGATTCGCAGAACAGTCCTTATCGCTACGGGAATCGCTATTGGAGCGGGATGCGCCACGCTCGGCCAGCAGGCGCGCGCCGTCATCGGCGGTCCGGCTCAGGCGGCTTCCGCCGATACCTACAAGAACCTCAGCCTGTTCGGCGACGTATTCGATAAGGTGCGCGCCGACTATGTCGAGAAGCCCGACGAGCAGAAGCTTGTTGAAAACGCCATCAACGGCATGCTGACCTCGCTCGACCCGCATTCGAGCTACCTTGACGCCAAGGCGTTCAAGGACATGCGCACCCAGACCGAAGGCAAGTTCGGCGGTCTTGGCATCGAGGTCACGCAGGAAGACGGGCTGGTCAAGGTCGTCGCGCCGATCGACGACACGCCCGCCTCGCGCGCCGGAGTCATGTCCGGCGATCTCATCGGGGCGATCGACGACGAGACCGTGCAGGGCATGACTCTCAACCAGGCCGTCGACAAGATGCGCGGCGCGGTCAACACGCCGGTCAAACTGACGATCTTCCGCGGCAAGAACAAAGACAAGATCGAGGTCAAGCTCACCCGCGCCGAAATTCACATCAAATCGGTGCGCTCGCGCAAACAGGGCGACGACATCGCCTATGTCCGTATCTCGCAGTTCAATGAAGAGACGGCGGAAGGCTTGCGCAACGCCATGGCCAAGGCGCAGCAGGACATCCCCGCCGACAAATTCAAGGGCTACATCATCGATCTGCGCAACAATCCGGGCGGCTTGCTGGATCAGTCGATCCAGGTCGTCAACTCCTTCATCGACAAGGGCGAAATCGTTTCGACCCGCGGCCGCAACGCCGACGAAACCCAGCGCTACAACGCGCGCGGCTCCGGCGACCTCTCCAAGGGCAAACCGGTCGTCGTGCTGATCAATGGCGGCTCGGCTTCGGCGTCCGAAATTGTCGCGGGCGCTTTGCAGGATCATAAGCGCGCGACGCTAATCGGCACGCGGTCCTTCGGCAAAGGCTCTGTGCAGACCATCATTCCGCTCGGCGGCAGCGCCGGCGCGCTGCGTCTGACGACGGCGCGCTATTACACGCCGTCGGGCCGCTCGATCCAGGCTAAGGGCATCGATCCGGACATGGTCATCCTTCAGGACGTGCCGGACGAACTCAAGGGCAAGGACGACACCAAGGGCGAAGCCTCGCTCAAGGGCCATCTGAAGAACGGCGAAGACGAGAAGACCGGTTCGCAGGCCTATGTCCCGCCGGACGAGGCAAAGGACAAGCAGCTCACTGCGGCGGTCGAACTTCTGCACGGCAAGCCGAGGGCGCAAATCCTCGCCGAGCAAACCAAGGACGTCGCCAAGGACACGACCAAGCCGCCGGCCAAAGCCGCGAATTGACGCGGCGGACGGCGGGGCTTAGGCAGTCGGCGGGAGTCTTCGCCGTCGATGAGCTTTCTGTCCACTTACGCTAATCCAGCGCGCTTTCTGCGGTTTGCGGAACGCGCGCTGCCGTGGCTTTCAGGCGCCACGCTGCTTCTGCTCGCGATCGGGCTCTATGGCGCCTTCAATGCGCCGCCCGATTATCAGCAGGGCGAAACCGTTCGCATCATGTATATCCATGTGCCGTCCGCCTGGCTCGCGATCTTCGCTTATGTGGTGATGACCTCGGCGTCGCTCGGCGTTCTGGTCTGGCGCCATCCGCTGGCCGATGCGGCGCAGAAGACGGCGGCGACTCTTGGCGCCGCCTTCACTTTCATCTGCCTTGTCACCGGATCGCTGTGGGGCAAGCCGATGTGGGGAACGTTCTGGGTGTGGGACGCGCGTCTCACTTCAATGCTCGTTCTTTTTCTTCTCTATCTCGGCCTCATCGCCGTCAGGCAGACGATGGACGACACGCCGCGCGGCGCGCGCATCGCCGCGATCATGACGCTCGTCGGCGCGATCGACATTCCGATCATCAAATATTCGGTCGATTGGTGGAATACGCTGCATCAGCCGGCCTCGGTGTTTCGCATCGACGGACCTGCGATCTCCGGCTCCATGCTCTGGCCGCTGATCGTCATGGCGCTCGCCGCGACGCTGCTGTTCTTGACGCTGCATGTGATGGCGATCCGCAATGAAATCCTGCGGCGGCGTCTCGCGCGCCTCTCGATGCTCGCGGTCCGCGCCGGCGAAACCGCCGGCAATGAGAGCATGGAGGCCGCCGAGTGAGCGATCACTGGTCTTATATCGCCGCGGCCTATGGGGCGGCCGCCGTCACGCTCGGCGTCGTGACGCTGCGCATTGTCCTCGACTATCGCCGCCTGCGCGCGGCGCTGGCGCGATTTGGCGCCGCCGGCGCGCGCGATCAGGGAGACGGCTAAGTGAGCGACGCGGTCGCGCCGCGTTCGGCGCTGCGCTTTCTGCCACTGGCGCTGTTCGCGCTGCTGGCGCTCGTCTTCCTTGTGCGGCTCTTTGCCGGCGACGCGTCGCGCATTCCTTCCGCGCTGATCGGCAAGCCGGCGCCCGTCTTCGATCTGCCGGCGCTGGAAGGACTTGCAGGCGTTCCGGGCTTTGCGACGCGAGATTTGCGCAAGGGCCATGTCAGCCTGGTCAATGTGTTCGCGAGCTGGTGCGGACCCTGCCGGCAGGAACATGCGGTGCTGATGGCGATCTCAGCCAATGAAGCGCTCAAGGCGAAAGGCGTCGAGCTCTATGGGCTTTCCTATAAGGACGAGACGGCGAACGCCTTGAATTTCCTCGAAACGGGCGGCAATCCTTTCGCCCGCGTCGGCGTCGACCCCGCCGGGCGCACGGCGATCGATTTCGGCGTCTATGGCGTGCCGGAGACTTTCGTGATCAAGGGCGACGGAACCATCGCCTATAAATTCGTCGGCCCGCTGACGCCTTCCGCGGTCGCCACGACGCTCATTCCCGAGATTGAGAAGGCGATGGCGAGCGACGGCGCGACGCGCTGAACAAGCGAGTCAAGGCTCTCTGAGGAAGAGGCCGACGGTCAGCGCCGCGCCGATCACGATGATGAAGATGCGCAGAAGCTTTTCGTCGATGTGGTGGATCAGCCGCGCGCCAGCGACGCCGCCGATCGTCGCGCCGGCGCTCGCGACCAACGCCTGCGGCCAGTGCAAATCCGGCGAGAACAGAAAGATGGCGACGGCGGAGGCGTTCATGACGCCCGCTAGCACATTCTTGGTGGCGCTCGCGATGCGCACGCCCTGCCCCGCCATGGTCAGCGCCGCGACCATCAGAAAGCCGATGCCGCCGCCGAAATAGCCGCCGTAGATCGAGATCAGAAATTGCGCCAGCGCAGCGCCCGGCGCGCTCAGATGGCTATGCGTTTCGCCCGACTTGCGAAAGAAACTGCCCCAGGCGAAGACGACCGTTGCGAAAAGCACGAGCCATGGCACGAGCTGCGCGAAGAGCCCGCGCGGCGTCGCCAGCAGCACTGCGGCGCCGACGGCGCCGCCGATGATGCTGATCGCGAACAGCATGCGCAGCGACAGCCCGTTGGCGCCCCTGGCCAGCTTGCGGCCGGTCCAGCCGGTGGCGACCTGGGCCGGAAACAACGCCACGCAGGACGTGATATTGGCGGCGAGCGCGTCCATTCCGGTCAGCATCAGCGTGGGAAGCGTGAGAAACGAACCGCCGCCGGCAAGCGCATTCTGCGCGCCCGCCCAGGTCGCCACCGCAAACAGCAGAATGAAAGCCATGCGCGCCTATGTCAGGTCGCGCGGGTCAAATCAAGCGGGCCGACTCCATCATCAGCCCGTCCGCAAGAATGCGAACGAGCTTCTCCAGTTGCTCGTCGAGGAGCTTGGGCGGAGTCTCGGCGATCTTCTCTTCAAGCCCGAGCGCGACGACGCCATGCACGGCGGAGAATAGCGTCCGCGCGAAGGCCGCGCGGGCGACGTGGCCCGTTCCGGGCAGGAGCTGGGTAAGCGGCGCGTCCAGCCGATTGAACAGGCGATTGCGCGCGTCGACATACCACTGGGGCGTCGCGACGCCCGGCGGCAGGCGATGTTCGAAGAGCGCGCGCCAGCTCGGCTCCTCGGTTCTCGCGAAGTTCAGATAGGTCCGCGCCATGGTCTGCAGCGCCTGTTCGGCCTCGGCGTCGCCCAACGCTCGATCGAGCGCGAACTCCAGCCGCGCCAGGGTGCGGGCGTTGACGCGCAGGATCAACTCGTCGAGATCGTCGAAGGCGGTGTAGATGGCGCCGAGCGCACATCCGGCCGCCGTGGCGAGGTCGCGCGCCTTGAGCCCCGCGAGGCCCTGCGCGGCGATCGCTTCCTGCGCCGCGTCGATCAGCCGCTCGCGCAATTGAGTTCGGCGGTCGACGCCCGCCTCGGTCATCTTCTCATTCAATTGGCCGCCTCCCGGACCGGTTTTGAACATCGTTCATTTTTTGATTGACGGCAGAGCAAAAGCGCTGCATTCTACATAATGAACATAGTTCATGGCAAAAAGCTGGCCTGCGACGCTCATTTGCATCGCGCCGCACTTGACCAATCCTTAGGGGTCATCGGAGAAAGTCTCGGCGCCTCTCCCGGAAGTTCAGACATGACGCACTCGCTTCTTTCTTCGCGGCGTTTCGCACCGTTGTTCTGGCGTCAATTCTTTGCAGCCTTCAACGATAATTTCCTCAAGAACGCTCTCGTGCTCTTGATCCTGGCGCATATGTCCGAGAGCGGCGCGTCGCTCGTCACGCTCGCCGGCGCCGCCTTCATCGCCCCGTTCTTTCTTTTGTCGGCGATCGGCGGCGAATTCGCCGACAAATACGACAAGGCGCGGGTCGTGCGCTGGCTGAGCGTCGCCGAAATCGCCGTCGCCGCCTTGTCGGCGGCTGGCTTTGTTTTCGCGAATCTGCCGACGCTCTTTGGCGCGCTCATTCTCTTTGGCGTCACCGGCGCGCTGTTTGGGCCCATAAAATACGGCATCCTGCCCGACCATCTGACGCGGGAGGAGCTTCCGACCGGCAATGCGCTCGTCGAGAGCGCGACCTTCTTCGCGATTTTGAGCGGCACGGTCGCCGGCGGCGCGGCGCTCCACGCGGGCGACGGCGCGATTCTCGCTGCCGGTGTGATGGCCGTCGCCGTGCTAGCGCTCGGCGCGGCCTGGCTCATTCCGCCGACGGGGCGCGCCGATCCGGATCTTACAGTCGACGTCAACGTCATCCGCTCGACCTTCAAATTGCTGCGGCATCTCCATGCTCAACCGGAGTTGCGGCGCCTCGCGATCGTCACGAGCCTGTTCTGGCTGTTTGGCTCGATCGCCATGTCGCTCGCGCCGTCGCTGATCACGCAGACTCTGCATGGCGCCGAGATCGTCGTCAGCATGCATCTCGCGCTGTTCGCCGTCGGCATCGGCGCGGGTTCAGGGCTCGCCGCCTTCCTGCTCAAGGGCAAGATCGTGCTGCTGCCGTCCGCCGTCGGCGCCGCGCTCGTCGCCCTCGCGTCGGCCGATCTCGGCGTCGCCTTGCTTCTGTCGCCGACACCAGACGCGGGTGCGGCGCTGGCCCCGGAGGCCTATTTCGCGCAGCCGCTCGCCTGGCGCGCGGCGATCGATTTTTTGATTCTCGCCGTCGCAGGCGGTCTGATGATCGTGCCGTCCTTCGCCGCCATTCAGGTCCAAAGCGCGCCGCAGGAACGCGCCCGCACCGTCGCCGCGGTCAATGTGCAGAACGCCGCCTTCATGGCGCTCGGCGGCGTCGGCGTGGCGGCGCTGCAGAGCCTCAGCGTCTCTTTCGCGGCGCTCTTGATTGGCGTAGCGGTTGTCGCGCTTGCCGCTTCGGTCTGGATCGTCAAGAGAGTCGTCGCTTCCCCGATGCAGGACTTGCTCTCGATCATCTTTCGCGCCTTCTACCGCCTCGAAGCAAAGGGCCTCGAGAATTTCGACAAGGCCGGACCCAGTCCGATCGTCGCGCTCAATCATGTGAGCTTCCTCGACGCCGCAGCGATTCTCGCGGTCATGCCGAAGGCGCCGGTCTTCGCCATTGATCGGGAGATTTCGCAGAAATGGTGGGTGAAGCCGTTTTTGAGATTCACCCGCGCCATCCCGCTTGATCCGGCAAATCCGCTTGGGACGCGCGCGCTGATCCATGCGGTGAAGGACGGCAATCCGCTCGTCATCTTTCCTGAAGGCAGGCTGACCGTCACCGGCAGCCTGATGAAAGTCTATGACGGCGCCGGGCTGATCGCTGAGAAATCCGGCGCGATGATCGTTCCCGTTCGCATCGACGGCGCCGAGGCGACGATGTTCTCCCGGCTGACGCGCGAACAGGCGCGCCGTCGTTGGTTCCCGAAACTGACGCTGACCGCGCTCGAACCCGTTCGCCTGACCGTCGACGACGGGCTGAAGGGCAAGGCGCGGCGCATTGCGGCGGGCGCCGCGCTCTATCAGATCATGTCGGATCTCCTCTTCCGTACCACCAATGTCGACCGCACGCTTTTCGAAGCGGTCGTCGAAGCGGCACGCGCGCATGGGCTGTCGCGCGTCGCGCTTGAAGATCCGGTCGCCGGCCAGCTCAGCTATCGTAAGCTCCTGATCGGAACGCGCGCGCTCGCCGGCAAGATCGCGATGATCGGCAATCCGGGCGACGCCATCGGTCTCATGCTGCCGAACGCCAATGGCGCGGGAGTAGCATTCCTGGCGGTGATTTCCGCCGGCCGGACGCCGGCGATGATCAATTTCACCGCCGGCGCCGCGAATATTCTTTCTGGCTGCGAGGCGGCGCAGGCGAAAACGATTCTCACGTCCCGCGGCTTCATCGAGAAAGCCAGGCTCGAAAAGCTCGTCGCCGCGCTCGAAGAGAAGGTCGCGATCGTCTATCTGGAAGACATACGCGCGCGCATCTCCATCGCCGACAAGCTCGGCGCCTTTCAGCGATTCAAGCGCACCGTCGTCGCCCGCAAGGCCGACGACATGGCGGCAATACTCTTCACCTCGGGTTCGGAAGGCGCGCCGAAAGGCGTGGCGCTGTCGCACAAAAACATGCTCGCCAATGCGGCGCAGGCGGCGGCGCGCATCGACTTCGGACGCGCCGACAAGGTCTTCAACGTGCTGCCGATGTTCCATTCCTTCGGTCTGACGGTCGGCTTTACGCTGCCGATCATCTCCGGCGTTCCGATCTATCTCTATCCCTCGCCTTTACACTACCGCATCGTGCCGGAGCTGGTTTACGGCTCGAACGCCACGATCCTTTTCGGCACCGATACTTTTCTCGCCGGCTACGCCCGCGCGGCGCACGCCTATGATTTCCGGTCGATCCGCTATGTCGTCGCCGGAGCGGAGCCGGTGAAGCAATCGACGCGCGATATGTGGATGGATAAATTCGGCGTTCGCATTCTCGAAGGCTATGGCGTGACGGAGGCCGCGCCGGTGCTCGCGCTCAACACCCCGATGTTCAACAAGTCCGGCACGGTCGGCCGGCTGATGCCGGGCGTCGAACATAAGCTCGAACCCGTTCCCGGCGTCGAGCATGGCGGGCGGCTGTTGGTGCGCGGACCGAACGTCATGATGGGCTATCTCAAGATCGAGAGGCCCGGCGTGGCGGAACCGCCGGAGAACGGATGGCACGACACCGGCGACATTGTCACGGTCGACGCTGAGGGCTATGTGACGATCAAAGGGCGCGCGAAGCGTTTCGCCAAGATCGGCGGCGAGATGGTCTCGCTTGCGGCGATCGAACTGCTGGCGGCGGAACTTTGGCCCGACGCCATGTCGGCGGCGGCGACCGAGATCGATCCGCGCAAGGGCGAGAGAATCATTCTCGTCACGCAGCAAAAGGACGCGACGCGCGCGGATTTTCAAAGCTACGCCAAATCGAAAGGCGCATCCGATCTGATGGTCCCGGCTGAAATCGTGATCGTCGAAGATGTGCCAGTGCTGGGCTCCGGCAAGCTCGATTTCGCCGCCGTGACCAAAATGGTGCGCGAGCGCGGGCGCTATATTCTGTCCAATCCGCGGCTGCCCAACGGTCTGCACGGACGCATCGACGGGAACGCCGCGATATCGGCGTGAACCAGCAGCCTGTCGGTTGTGAACGTCGAGCGCGGCGTTCTTGCCGCCAACTGTTCTTGCCGCCAACTCCCGCTTTTGCGCGTCATGCGCTATAGCGCGCCATGGACCTCGCCCTTCTCGCTCTCTTCGCCTCGCTCGTCACCGCCATCTGCCAGTCGGTCACCGATCTCGGCACCAAGGCCGCGACGCGAACGGCGGACGATCGCGCCATCCTCGCCACACAATGGGTCGCCGGCGCGCTGCTGCTGACGATCGCGTGTTTCGTCCTCTATCCGGCGCTTCTCGTCGCGCCGCGCGAAACGCTCGCCGCGCTGACGAAGCCCGGATTCTGGACTCTGCTCGTCTGGTCGGGCGCGCTCAATGTCGTCGCCTATGCGCTATACATCCGCGCCTTTCGACTGTCCGACGCATCGCTGGTGGCGCCGCTCGTGCTGCTCACGCCGGTGCTGATGCTCGTCACCTCGCCGATCATGACCGGCGAACAGGCGCCGCCGATGGGCGTGTTCGGCGTGCTGTTCACCGTGCTCGGCGTCGGCCTGCTCGACGCCGATCAGGCGAGCGGACGCCGCTTCAACTTCCATGTCTTCGCGCGGGACAAGGGCGCGCGGATGATGATCGGCACCGCGGTGATCTGGAGCGTCACCGCCAATATCGACAAGCTCGGCGTCAGGGCGTCGACGCCGCTCGTCTGGATAACGGCGGTGACGATCGTCATCTCGCTTTGCGCCCTGCTCTACTGGGTCGCGGGGCGTCGCGCCGCGCCAAGCCTGTTTCAGTTGCGCTACGCCATCGGCGCGGGTTCGGCGATGGCCTTCGGCAACACCTTGCAGATGTGGGCGCTGACTATTCTGTTCACCCCTTACGTCATCGCCATCAAGCGGCTCTCGGCGCTGTTCACCGTGCTCGCGAGCGGACATGTGTTGAAGGAGGAGTCGAGCGGCAGATTGCTCGGCGCGGCGGTAATGCTGATCGGCGCGATGATGATCGCGCTGGCGCGGGGGTAACAAGTCAATAATGATACCTGCACTGAGCAATCTGTAACGCGCCGTCCTCCACGCGATAAACGAGGCGATGTTCGCGATCGATGCGACGCGACCACCAGCCGCGCAGGTCGCCGCGTAACGGTTCTGGCTTGCCAAGGCCCGCAAAAGGCGTGCGAGTGCATTCCTTGATGAGCGCATTGATGCGTTCGAGTGTCTTTTTATCTTGCGCTTGCCAATAGAGATAATCCGCCCAAGCCTGCTCGGAGAAGACGAACTTCATTCGGCAAGTTTGCGCTCTTTGCCGCGACCGGAGTCGAGTTCTTCAATCGCCTTACGCAGACGGTCGGCATTACGCGGACTCTGCAGGAGGTAGCTGGTCTCCTCATAAGATGCGAAATCTTCGAGTGAGATCAGCACCGCCGCAGGCTTGCCCTTGTCACGGGTGATGACAATGGGCTCGTGGTCTTCAGCGACGCGATCGAGCGTCGCGGCGAGATTCTTACGAAGATCGCTGTAAGAGGTTGTGCGCATGACTGAAATATGTACGTGAATACGTACTCACGCAAGGCCCTCACAACAACTTCAAGAGCTCTTCTTCCGTCAGCCCGGCCTGCAGAAGGATCATTTTGAGAAGCGGCCGCTTCACGTCGCCGCTGTGGAGAGGCACGACCGTCGTGCGCTTCGTTTCGGGATGGCGAAAGGTGGCGTGGCTGCCTTTCTGGCGCTGAAGCACAAATCCCGCCTTTTCCAAAGCGCGGGCAAGCTCCTTCGCGGTGATATTGGGTAGCCGGGGCGGCATTCGGCCTCAGGCGGCGACGTCGGCGCGGACCATGACGCCGAGTGCGACGATTCCCTCGATCGGAGCCGGCTCGGGAACGGGATCACCATTGGCCGTCAGAGTCTCGATATAGACCGCCAAAGCCTCCTCGGCGTTTTGCACGGCGGCTTCGTAAGTCTCGCCCCAGGTCTGGCAACCGGGCAAGGACGGAAAATAGGCGAGGTAGCCGCCGTCGGTCTCATGGCGCTCGATGACGAGCGGATAGGCGAGGGTCTTGAGCATAGAACGTCATATAGCAGGGTCGGCGATTTCGACCAAAGGCGACAGATGGTTCCGCTACTCGCTCGGCCACTCGCCGCGGCGAGGAGGTCCTGGCGCTCACTCCTCCATTTTCAGCGCCGCGATAAACGCCTCCTGGGGAATTTCGACGCGGCCGAACTGGCGCATCTTCTTCTTGCCTTCCTTTTGCTTCTCCAAAAGCTTGCGCTTGCGGGTCACGTCGCCGCCATAGCATTTCGCGGTCACGTCCTTGCGGAAGGCGCGCACGGTTTCGCGCGCGATGATCTTGCCGCCGATCGCCGCCTGTATCGGCACCTGGAACATATGCGGCGGAATGAGCTCTTTGAGCTTCTCACACATCTGCCGGCCGCGCCCTTCGGCGCGCGTGCGATACACCAGCATGGAGAGCGCGTCGACCGGCTCGCTGTTGACGAGAATGCTCATCTTGACGAGATCGCCGGCGCGATAGTCGGTGAGCTGATAATCGAAGCTCGCATAGCCTTTCGAGATCGATTTCAAGCGATCGTAGAAATCGAACACCACCTCGTTGAGCGGCAGGTCATAGACCGCCATGGCGCGCTTGCCGACGTAGTTGAGATCAACCTGCACGCCGCGCCGATCCTGGCAGAGCTTTAAGACCGAGCCGAGATAATCGTCGGGCGTCAGGATCGTCGCCCTGATCCAGGGCTCCTTGATCTCTTCGATCTTCACCACATCCGGCATGTCGGCGGGATTATGCAGCTCGATCTCGTCGCCATTGGTGAGCGTAATCTTGTAGATGACCGACGGCGCCGTCGCGATCAGATCGAGATCGAATTCGCGCTGCAGCCGCTCCTGAATGATCTCCAAATGCAGCAGGCCGAGAAAGCCGCAGCGGAAGCCAAAGCCAAGCGCGGCGGACGTCTCCATCTCATAGGAGAAGCTCGCGTCGTTCAAACGCAACTTACCGATCGCCGCGCGCAAATCCTCGAAATCGGCGGCGTCGACGGGAAAGAGCCCGCAAAACACGACGGGCTGCGCCGGTTTGAAGCCCGGCAGCGCCTCGGCGGTCGGCTTCTTGTCGTCGGTGATCGTGTCGCCGACGCGCGTATCCGCGACCTGCTTGATCTGCGCGGTGATGAAGCCGACCTCGCCTGGCCCGAGCGAGGCGACATCCTGCATCTTGGGGCGAAAGACGCCGATCTTGTCGACTTCGTAATGGGCGTCCGCCGCCATCATCTTTATCTTCTGGCCCTTCTTCAGGGTTCCGTCGAAGACGCGCACCAGCACGACGACGCCGAGATAAGCGTCGTACCAGCTGTCGACGAGCAGCGCCTTCAACGGCGCCTTTTCATCGCCGGAAGGCGGCGGCAGGCGGTTAACGATCGCCTCGAGCACGTCCGGAATGCCGACGCCGGTCTTGGCGGAGATGAGCACGGCCTCCGAGGCGTCGAGACCGATCACCTCCTCGATCTGCTCCTTGATGCGGTCGGGCTCGGCGGCCGGAAGGTCGATCTTATTGAGGACGGGAACGATCTCATGGCCGGCGTCGATCGCCTGATAGACATTGGCGAGCGTCTGCGCCTCGACGCCCTGCGAGGCGTCGACGACGAGCAGCGAGCCTTCGCAGGCCTTGAGAGAGCGGGACACCTCATAAGCGAAATCGACGTGGCCGGGCGTGTCCATCAGATTGAGGACGTAGTCCTTGCCGTCCCTGGCCGTGTAGTTGAGGCGCACGGTCTGCGCCTTGATGGTGATGCCGCGCTCGCGCTCGATATCCATCGAGTCGAGCACCTGTTCGACCATCTCGCGCGCCTTGAGCGTTCCGGTCTCCTGAATGAGCCTGTCGGCGAGAGTCGATTTGCCGTGATCGATATGTGCGACAATCGAGAAATTGCGGATGTTTTCGATTTTGTGGGCGGTCATGGGCGCGGGATAGCAGCGCCCGCCCAGGAAGGAAAGGGCGCGCCCGGGCGACGCAGGCGCCAGCGCCGCGCCCAGCGCCTAGAGCAAGGCGCCGGCAAGCCCGAAATAAGGGCCTATTTCTTCTCCATCCGCGCCTCGAGCTCCGCTCTGCCGCGGTTGAGCAATTCGATCGCCTTGGGGACGACCCAGCGAATGAAGGCGTCCGCCGCCTTCACGGCGACGCAGCCGATCTGGATCACCACGTCGACCGTCTTGTCGAACCAGGGCAACGCCGGGCTATCGACAGGAATCTTGCCCCTCACCCAGGCGAGGAGGTTCGTGGTCTGTTGCGAGACCAGATTCCACAGCACGACGGCGGGATCGGACGATGGCGCGGTGGCGATCGCGTGGCGCAGCCGGACGACCTCGGCCTCGGACTCGTCGATGCGGCGATTGGCGGCCTCGACCTGCTTGGACGCCTGCAAGGCCTGCGCCGAAGCCACGGACTTCTCCGCGGCGAGACGGTCGCGCTCGGCGGTCATCGCCGCGAGGCTGTCGCGAAGGTCGTCGCGCTCCTTGGCGTAGGCGTTGGCCTTGGCGACGATTTCGGATTTTTCGAAAATCTGCCGATCGCGCTCCATGCGCGTCGTTTTCAACTGTTCCTGGAGATTGTTCACTACGGCGCGGGAAACCGTTTCTTCAGGTTGCGACGGAGTATCTTCGGACATGGCCGCCTCCTATGGAGAGACATGGCTCGCGAAGGGCGACCGGGTCGCGCGCGAGCACGACGATAATGGCCTCGGTGGCGGTTCGGCCTCAAAATCGCGCGCCAAGCGCGAACATGTTTAGTGTCAAAAAGCTGATTCGGCAAAATCGGCCCTGCGGCGCCGATTATTGCACGGCGCACTGCCGTGGATTGCCCGGCTCAATGCGCGCGGTCGGCCGCCGATTGCAGTCGCTGCGCGGCCGAAAGGCAGTCGCGCGGCGCCGCCAAACATTTGTCGCGCGCGGCGCCGGCAAGCGCTTCGCCGCCGGCATGAAGGAGCGACGCGACGTCCTCGACAAATCCGCCTGACTTCTGTTGCTTTTCATGGCGCGCGACCGCGCTCTGCTTCGCAACCGGCGCATTATCGGCGCGCCACTGCAGCGCGACGAACACAAGTAGGATGCAGACGACGCATTTAATGAGAAAAACCAAAATCGTTCCCATGTGAGAAGACGGCTGTTCGAAAAGCATGTCGCTCTCGGGTTGAGCCTTGGTAAACGTCGGTCGAATTTTTTTGCATCAAGAATTTCGGCAATAAAAAACAAACCATGTCGGCGCGTCGCCGAATGACTCTTGCGGTTTTCGCCTCGGCTTAGCGCCTGCTTAAGGACGCTCCCTTATCTCTTCCAGCGATGAGGAGCCTGCGTCTTGAGTAGCTTTGCCGACGACAGCCGATACGAGTCTTGCGTGAGCGCCGTATTGCATGAGCGGGTGGCCGGACGACCGGTCGAAGAAGCGCGTCATCGCGCGTTTATCGTTGCGCGGCTTGTCGTCGCCGGCTGCATCCTGCTCTCGGCGCCGCTGTTTGTGGTCATCCAGGGCGCGCCGACGACAAACGAGTCCGCGATCTTCCTTCTTGCGCAGATTCCGCTCATCTCGGTCGTCGTTCTGTCACGGACGGGAGATTTGCGCATCGCCCGAACCCTCTCCATCGGCGGCTGGCTGGCGATGGCGACGGCCGTCCGTGCGCTTATGCCGGGCTATGACGCATTTTCGGTGGCGCTGCTGCTCGTCGCGCTGATTGAGTCCGCGCTCACGCCGGAAATTGGCGTGGTGGTCGTCATCGAAGTCGTCGCCATCGCCGTTCTGGCGCTAATCGCCGGCCAGAATTTGCGGGCGTCCCGCGAATTGTTGACGGAACATGCGGCGGCGGCCGGCTTCCTCGCGGCGACGCTGCTGCTCTACGTCGCCGCGCTCGTCTTTGGCGCCGTCCGCGTGGAAAAGACCCGCGCCCGCGCCGAAGCGCGCAACGACCAGGAACTCATGCTTTTGACCGGCGCCGTCGGCGACATACTGCTGCATCTCGATCGAGCCGGCTTCGTCAATGCGGTCATGGGCGAGCGGCATCGCGCCTTTGATCTCAATCGCAGAGATCTGGTCGGGCGCGAATTCTTTCAGCGCATTCATGTCGCGGATCGGCCGGCCTTTCTGCAGCTCCTTTCCGACGCCTTTGACGGCAAGCCGACGGCGACTCTGACCGTTCGCGTCCAACTTGGAGTCGCGAGCAATCTTTCCGGCGGATTCGTCGAGCCCGTGTTCGCCTATTTCGAGGCGCGCTTGCGTCGCGCCCCATCCGACGGCGAGAATGGCGCGCCGGACGCGGTCCTCTGCGCCCTGCGCGACGTCGGCGCCGGACTGGAGGCCGACATCTCGCTCGCCGCTGCGCGCGCCGTGGCCAAGCGCGCAAGCCCGAGCAATGTGCGCCTGCTCGCCGATGTCAGCCACGAATTGCGCACGCCGCTCAACGCCATTATCGGCTTCTCCCAGATACTGGCGACCAACGAGAGTTCGCCGCCCGAGCCCGCCAAGCAGCGCGAATATGCCTCGATCATCAGCGATTCGGGACGCCATCTACTCGAGATCGTCAACTCGATCATGGACATGTCCAGGATCGAATCCGGGGCCATGGATATCGAGCCTGAGTCCTTTGCCCTGCACAGGCTCGCCGATCAATGCTACGACATGATGCGGCTGAAGGCCGACCAGTCGGGCGTGAGGCTCGCGCGCGACTATGACGAAGCCCTTGGCGAGATCGTCGCCGACAAGCGCGCCTGCAGGCAGATCATGATCAACCTGCTGTCCAACGCGGTGAAGTTCACGCCGCGCGGCGGTACGGCGAGGCTGCTGCTTCAGTCCGATGGACATCAGGCGATCATCTCCGTCGCCGACGATGGAATGGGCATCGCCTCAACCGACCTCGCGCGACTTGGCGATCCCTTCTTTCAGGCGCGCGCCTCATCTGACCGCCGCCATGAGGGAACCGGCCTCGGCCTTTCCGTTGTGCGTGGACTGGTGGGACTTCACGACGGTTCGATCACCGTCGAAAGCGGGCCTCGAGCGGGCACGACGGTTATCGTGCGCCTGCCGCTCGACTGCCGCCAACGTCGCGGCGCGGCGGGCGGTCCGGCGAGAATTGAAGCGATTGCGCGTCCTGGCGACGCGCCTGCGGCGGGCGCCGTCGTCGCAGAACCAGCAACGGTGAAGAAAATTGCCTGACGCTTCGCTCTACGCCTCACGCTTTCAGTCATCGCCCAGCGATCGCGCGCCGTCGCGCGACGCAAGGCGCAAAGGCCGCCGCTCATTGCTCGCCCGCGTGTTCGCGGCGAAACGGATCGGCGCCACGCTCATCCTCGGCATCGCCGCCGTGGCGGCGATCGGCGTGCCGATGAACGCGCTGCTTCTCCAGGAGGGAAGACATCCGGCGCCGCTGTTCTCGGTTCGGCCCTCGAACGCCGTCATGGTCGCGCCGAGGCCGCCGGCGCGGCGGCCGGCCCCGATCGAAGTTGCGCGAACTGAACGGGACGCCGGCGCTGTGGCGCGGCCCACGTCCAAAGATCCCATCGCCAGCAAGCTCGAAAGTCTTGACGCCAAAACCCTCGAAACCGGCAGGACCGAGCCGACGAAAGCCGATGCGACGCGCGCCGCGGAAAAGACGCGCGACGCCATCGGCCTGTTGATCCTCAGCAAGGCGCCGCCGGCCGCAGCCGCCGACAAGGCGGACAAGGCCGAGAAGGCACCGAGCGCCGAGAAGGCGTCAAGCCCTGAAAAGCCCGCGCCGATCGACAGAGGCGTCCTTTATGCCCAGCGGGCGCTGTTGAGGCTTGGCTATGTAGTGCGCGCAGACGGCGTTCTCAACGGCGCGACGCGTCATGCTTTGGAGAAATTCGAACGCGACGCCGGGCTTCCGGCCAAAGGCAAAATCACGCCTCAGCTGCTCAAACAGCTCGCGACGCTTTCCGGCTTGCCGCGCCCCTAAATCGCCCGGGTTCGACAATGACGCCGCTCAAGCGCTAGTTTGCATCCTATGCGCCTGAGGTCCGACATATTCGTCTCCGCGTTGATCCGGCGTGCGGAGACGCAAGGCGCTGTCGCCATGCTGCGCCGGCGCGGCGCCGCCGAAGCCGGCGCGATCTTCGTAAAGCTCGATCGGTTGGACGGACGGGCTGCGGTCTATGGCCCCGCCCCGCAAACGGAAGAACCGCCGATCGGAGTCGATCGGCAGTTTGCGCGGGTCCATGCGAACGATTGGCTTGATCCGGCGGGAGCCGAGGAGCGGCTCAAGCGCGAGATCATGTTCGACCCCGATCTGTGGATCGTCGAGATCGAGGATCGCGAAGGCCGCGTGTTCGTCGACCTCGCGGCATAGAGCGCTCTATCCCGTGAGAAATCGCGTCAAGCGGATTGATCGACTTTGCGCGACGGCTGCGGCAAGGACTGCGTCGGCGCGGCGCGCCGCCACGTCGGCCCGCCGGGGTCATCCCGCATCGGGCGGCGAGAAACCTCCCCTTCCGATCGTGCGGCGCCCGTTATTGCGCCGACGATCCGCGCCGCCGCGCGTTGCGGCGTCGACCGCATCAAGCCGATCAAGGCGCGAACGACCTCGGCATTCCTCCCGCCTCCCGGACAGGCGGCAAGAAGGATGCGGGTCGCGGAGTCAAGCGGAACGCCGATCGCATTGAGCGCGAGCGCGAACGCCTCGCCGAGATGGTCGGCAACGATCGCGTGGGCGCGATCCTTGCGGCACTCGAGCGCTTCGGAAAGGAGAGCGGCCAGGGCGCTGCGATCGTATCGTCGCGTCGCGGCTTCCATTCTTGCGACGACGTCGGCGTCGGCGCGAAGCGGCGCCTCGGTCGCGCCGCTCGCCAATATCTGGCGACAGGCGCCGAGCACGATGGCCATGCGCTCAAGACGGCTCGCCGCCAAGAAAAGCGGCTCCGGATCAAGATCGAGATCGTCGCGGTCGAGCAGCATGCGCGCGAGCGACGCGTCATCCCGCGCCGCCATGACCAGCGCGCGCCTCGACGCCGAATCAAAATGCGCGAACAGATTGCCGGCGAGCGCGCGAAGCACGTCGCCCTCGTTGCGCGAGGCAAGCGCCAGCATCGTCTCCCGATCGAGATCGCGGCGGCGGGCGATGGCCGACGCGAATTGCACTGGTCCCCGCTCGGCGGCGGCGATCATGTCGCGACGCGGCAGGTTTGGCGCGAATTGAAAGGCGAGCGCGGCGGCGGCGCCGCCCTTTTCGAACAGACGGCTGAAAATCGAGGGCGGCGTTTCGGGATGGAAGCAGAGCGGCAGCGCCGCGCGCGCCGCCGTTTCAGCGTCGACAATGTTGATAAGGCCGAGCGCGAGCTTTTCGAATTGGCGAATGTCGGCGGTCGGATGCATCGATCGCTCGACAAACTGGTCGACGGTCGCGCGAAGCAGCGACGCATCAACGATCCGACGCTGTTTATCGGCGTCCATTACAGCATCACCGCCCGAACCCATACGCAACCTGCAGAAGATTTAGCATCCGGTCGTTGACGCAACATTAACCCTCGCCGATTCCTAATCGTAAGACAGCTGATTCATCGTCGGCGGAAGGAGCTTCGGAGGGTTCGCCATGGGGAAGGTCATCGCCTTCCAGCCGCGCACGAGAACGGCGCCGCCGCGCGAAGGCGCGTTGCAGCGCGACGCCGAGATCCTATTCTTTCTCGGCGTGCGCTACGAGCGCGTGGGCGACGCTCTCACCGACCATCGAAGGAATTCGGGACCAGACTCCTGCGGCGCGCCGCCGACCGGCGGCAAGCGCCGGCGCCGAGTCCGAGCCTAGCTCAATCGGCAAGAACCAGCGCCCAATAGACCTTATATTTCGCACCCGGCGCATAAGCCGTTGCGATGCCCATGCGTTTCACACGCCTATCCAACATGCGCGCATTATGTGGCGCGGAATCGCGCCAGCCGGAAAAGGCTTCCGCGAGCGTGCGATAGCCTGCGGAAACATTCTCCACGGCCGCCGGCGTTTGAACGCCTGCGCCAACGAGTCGGTCGCTAAGTTCGCCGCGCGCCGCAAGATCGCCGCTTTGCGCCATATCCCACGCCTGCGCCTCGGCGACGCGTTGCAAAGTTTCATCGAGCGTCAGAGCGCCGAGCCCGCTATTGCGCCGGTAGAGCGAGATCATGTCGCGCGCCGTCACCGGGTCAACGCGCGCGCCGGCCCTCGCCAGAGAACGATACATCGGCGGCTCTGACTCCGCCGCCGGGCTCGTCGGCTCGGGCGCGGCGTTGCAGCCGGCAAGCATGCCGAGCGCCAGCAGGACGGCGCCGCGAGGAATTGGCGACAGAGACATCACGCGCATCTCGCTCCCCATTCTTTGAGAAACAATGAATGCGGAAAGATTTTACTTCGCCTGCGCGCTGTCGGACCGGGCGGTGTCTTCCATCGAGTCGTCGGACTTTGCGGATTGCTCTTCGTCGCTCTTGCCGCCGATCAGACCAGCCTCGATCGCCAGGGCGCTCGCCGCTGCGGCGGCGGCGAGCTTATCGAGTTCCGGAATTTGAACGATCGTCGGCGGCGGCGCAGCGACGAGCGGACCAATCGTGATTCCGGCCTCGTTGAGGCGCTGGTAAAGATCGAAATGCAGATCGCTGCGCACCCGCGCCGATTGTTCGACGTCTTCGACATAGCACCATAGTTCGAATCTGAAGGCGTTCGCCTCCATGCCGAGGAACATGACCTGGGGTGCGGGAATCCGCAAAACGCCTTCCTGCGCGCGCGCGGCGGCGAGAAGAATGTCGCGCATTCTCTCGGGATCGACGCCGGCATGGGGCGTGATGCCGATCTTGATGCGGCCGACCTTGTCGCCGCGCAGCCAATTTTTCACGACGCCCGCGACGAGATTGGAGTTCGGCACGATCATCGTCGCGCGATCAAAGGTCTCGATCTCCGTGGAGCGGACATTGATGCGTTTGACATAGCCCTGCTCGTCGCCGACGACGACCCAATCCCCGACTCGGATCACGCGCTCCCAGAGTAGAATGAGCCCGGAGACGAAATTGTTGACGATCGACTGAAGGCCAAAGCCGATGCCGACGGAAAGAGCGCCGGCGACGATCGCGAGCTTTTCGAACCCAAGCCCGACGTAGGACAGAGCGAGCGCCGCAGCGAAGATGAATCCAACATAGCCGAGCGTCGCGCTGATCGAATTGCGCAACCCAAGATCAAGTCTGGTGAGCGGCAGAAAACGCGTGTCCAGCCAGCGGCGTAGGCCTTGAGTCGCGGCAAGCGCCGCGGCGAAGACCAGCATCGCCACAATCGCGCCCGAAGGCGAGATGGTGACGTCGCCGATCTTGAAGGAAATGAAGGCCGAACGAATATTGGCGAGGAAATCGCCGGATTCATAGCCAAGCGGCGCGATCGCGGCCAGCGCCGCCGCCAGGAAACACAAAAGCGTGACGACGCCGGACAGCAGCACGGCGAAGGGCGCGAGCTGCTCGCGGCGCACGCCGAGACCGCTGATCATATTGCGGCCAAGGAAACTTGTGGGCTCGAATGCGGCCTCGACGCCGCCGCGCAGCAGCGTGACGACGACATAGAGAATCGCCAGGACCGCCGCGATCCATCCCATCTGAAGAATAATGAAATTGGCGAAGGTGACATAGCCGGCCCCGCATGCGCCGACGAGCACGAGCGCCAGGAGCATGCCCAAGAAGCGCGCGACGCTCACCCAATCGCGATCCTCCGCCGTCGTCACGGCCGCGCCCTTCTCGGTTTCGACGCGGTTCGGCAGGCTGACGAGCACGATTGCGATGAGCGCCACGACGATCATCACGCCGAGCCCGCGCGTCACGATGACGAGCGAAAGGCCGGCCTGCACCGATTCCTCCAGCTGCTCCAGGAGGCGCGCAGTGGAAAATGTCAGCGCGGCCAGCGTGGCGAGTCGCGTCAGGAGTCTGGCGAGCCGATCGCCTGGATCGATGAGCCGCCAATTGGGATGCGACGGCGCGAACACCGCCCGCGCGATGGCATAGGCGAAAGCGACGCGCGCCAAACCTTCGACAAGGCGCCGCCAAATGGGTTCAAGCGCCGCGTCAAGGAGATCGAAAGCGTCGAGCGCCGGGCTTAGCGCTCCGATCGCGGCGACGGGCACGGCCGCCACGACGAACGCGGACCAACCGGCGCCCGCCGCCCTGCGTAAAGGCGTCGGCGTGGCGCTGCCGTCGACGCGTTTCATGACCCGCCGCGCCAAGAATATCGCCAGGACGACGCCCGCTACGATTAGAGTAAGCGCCGCGAAAAACTGCGCGCGCTCGCCGCTGTTGACGCGATCGGCGAAATTCGCCGCCCGGCCGGAAAGAAAGCTCGCCGATGCGCTGGCGACTGTCGGCGCTTCCTCGAGAGCCGCGCGCCACAATTCAGGCGAGAACAGACCCGCGGTGCGCAGAAACAGATTCTTTGCGAAGAGTCCGCGCTGACGCGCGACGATCGTGACGATGACTTGTCGCGCTTCGAGCTGTATGGCGCGCGCGCGTTTCAACGTCGCGTCGATCGCGTCGAAAAGGCGGCGCTGATCTTCAAGTTCGGCGTTGGCGCTGACGCGCGCCGACGCGTCCGGCTGTTCGGGTTCGCTCGGCGCGGCCTCTGGCGCGGCGACCGGCGGACCTCGCGCCGGCGGCGGGTTCTCGACGCGGTTCTTGACGGAGGGCTTAGGCGCCGGCTTGGCCTCCTGCGGCTTCTCCGGCGGCTTGGGAGCTTCCTTCGGCGCTTCCTGAGGTTTTGTGGCGGCGGGCGCGAGTTCCTTCAGTCTTGCTTCAATGGCCGCCAGACGCGGCGTCAGCTTGTCGATCGTCTCGTCCAGCTCATGCGGCAGCGGTTCGATGCGGGCCCGCAGATTGCGCAAGGCGGCGTCTGACAGATCAGGTTGCTCCAGAATCTTCTGCACTTCATCGAGCGTCGCGCGGGCGCGATCGAGACGCGCATTGAACTGGTCGATCGAATCCGGCGCGTCGTCGGCGCGCGCAACGGGAACGGCCAGCGTTGCAATCAGTATGGCGATCAGGAGCGTCAGCTTGCGCACAAGTCTTCCTTAGGTGGAGCGAGCCGATGGAACGCGCGAGCGAAAAATCAGTCTTTCGGCGGCTCGAGTTCGTCGTGATAGGACCGTTTCTCGCCGGTTCGATCGACGATGGTCCAACCTCCCCGCCCGTCTGGCTCGGCGTCGCCTTCGGCGACCCGCGCCTTGCCGAAGCCGCCGGGAATGTCGAGCACATAGGCCGGCAGCGCGACGCTGGTCACGCGGCGCGCCAATTCCGCATAGATTTGCCGGCCGGCCGCGAGGCTGAGCCGAAAATGCGCGGTTCCCGGCGCGAGATCGGGATGATGCAGATAATAAGGCCGGACCCCCAGGCTTGCCAAATCGCGCATCAGGCGCTCCAGGACCTCGACGTCGTCATTGACGCCTTTGAGCAGCACGGTCTGCGACAGCAGGATCGCTCCCGCCTGGCGCAACTGTCGGATCGCAGCGTGGGCCGGCTCGGTCAGTTCGCGCCAATGATTGACATGCAAGGCGATGAAAAGCGTCTTGCCGCTTGCGCGCAGCGCCGCGAGGCGATCGCGCGTGACAAGATCGGGCGCGGCCGTCGGCGCGCGCGTATGGATCCGCAACAGCGCGACATGCGGGATGTCGGCAAGACGGCGCGACACGGCTTCGAGCCGGCGCGCGGACAGCATCAGGGGATCGCCGCCCGTCAAGATCACTTCAAAAATCTGCGGCCGGCGCGCGATATAATCCAGCGCCGCCGTCGCCTCTCGCTCGGGCAGCAGATCGCCCTTGCCGCGTCCGACCGTTTCGCGGCGAAAACAGAAGCGGCAATAGACCGGGCAAACCGAGAGTAGCTTCAAGAGCACGCGATCGGGATAGCGATGCACGAGGCCGGGCAGCGGCGAATGGACGTCGTCGCCGATCGGGTCGGCCAGTTCCCCGGGCAGCGTCGCGGCCTCGCGGAGGTCAGGAATAAACTGCCGCGCGATCGGATCATTCGGATCGCCGCGGTCGATCAGCGCCGCGATTTCCGGCGTGACCGCGATGCTGTAGCGCTGCGCCACCGCATCGAGACCGTTGACCTCGTTCATGAGACGCGCGTCAACCAAATCGGCAAGCGAGGTTAGCGTGCGCGACGGCGCGCAAGTTAGCGCAGCTGCGTCTTGATCCAGCGGCAAGCGTTTCTCCGCCCCGCAATCACTCTCTCGCGCGTGAAGCGGGGGAGAGTTGGAGAGGGGGCGATGCGGTTTGCACGCAGCTCGAATATTTTCCCCCTCCCTTACCCTCCCCCGCTTCGCGGGAGAGGGAGGCGCCAAGCGTTCCGCGAAAAAATCATCCGCGCAGTCCGTTATTGCTTCGCCCCGCGCGCGGCGCGCTTGGCCAGCGTGCGCAGCCGCAGGGCGTTGAGCTTGATGAAGCCTTCGGCGTCGCGCTGATCATAGGCGCCGCCCTCCTCGAAGGTGACGAGGTCCTGATCGTAAAGCGACCAGGGGCTTTCGCGCCCGACCAGCGTCGCCGAGCCCTTGTAGAGCTTGAGGCGCACGCGGCCGGTCACATGTTCCTGGCTCCTGTCGATCGCCGCCTGCAGCATCTCGCGCTCGGGCGAGAACCAGAAGCCGTTATAGATCAGCTCGGCGTAGCGCGGCATCAGCTCGTCTTTGAGGTGCGCCGCGCCGCGGTCGAGCGTCAGGCTCTCGATTCCGCGATGCGCGACGAGCAAAATCGCGCCGCCCGGCGTCTCATACATCCCGCGCGACTTCATGCCGACGAAGCGGTTCTCGACGAGATCGAGGCGTCCGATCCCGTGAAGGCGTCCAAGATCGTTGAGCTTGGCGAGGAGCGCCGCGGGCGAGAGCCTGACGTCATCGACCGCGACGGGGTCGCCCTTCTCGAAGTCAATCGTGACATATTGCGGCGCGTCCGGCGCATCTTCGGGATTGCCGGTGCGTGAATAGACGTAATCCGGCGTCTCCTGGCTCGGGTCTTCGAGCACCTTCCCTTCCGACGACGTGTGCAGAAGATTGGCGTCGGTCGAGAAGGGCGCCTCACCGCGCTTGTCCTTGGCGATCGGTATCTGGTTCTTTTCGGCGAAGGCGAGAAGATCGCCGCGCGAGGCGAACTCCCATTCGCGCCAGGGCGCGATCACGTTAATGTCGGGCTCCAGCGCATAATAGCCGAGCTCGAACCGCACCTGGTCGTTGCCCTTGCCGGTGGCGCCGTGGCAGACGGCGTCGGCGCCGGTTTGGCGCGCGATCTCGATCTGCTTCTTGGCGATGAGCGGGCGCGCGATCGACGTGCCGAGCAGATAGAGCCCCTCATATTGGGCGTTGGCGCGGAACATCGGGAAGACGTAATCGCGCACGAATTCTTCGCGCAGATCTTCGATGAAGATGTTTTCAGGCTTCACGCCCAGAAGCAGCGCCTTCTCGCGCGCGGGCTCGAGTTCCTCCCCCTGACCGAGATCGGCGGTGAAGGTAATGACTTCCGCGCCATATCTCGTCTGCAGCCATTTCAGAATGATGGAGGTGTCGAGCCCTCCGGAATAGGCGAGGACGACGCGTTTGATTTCTTTTTTCGGGCGGGTCATTTTGGCTCTGGCTCGGCGGGAGGCGATTTGCGCGCGGACTATAGGCGCCGCGGGCCCGAGCGCAAGGCGGAGGATCTCATAGCATTTTAGGTGCTTCGACCGCCGGCTCCGACAACTCAAGATAGACCTTTGGTGCTTCGAGTCTCAGACCTTCAATATACGTCTTGACCAAGCGGCTGCGTTCGGCATCGAAGGTAATCGTGCCGACAAGACAAGCCTTCGCAACCTTGTACTGCTTCTTTACCAACCCAAGATAATTCCGCCTAACCCAACTGAGCACAGCTTTGCGAAGTTGATACTCGCCCCATGTATGATCTCTTTTGTCGCCTACCTCCAAACCCATCACGTTCAAGCACAGCCCTAAAATTGGAGCGGAATGAAAGTTTGGCGCTCTTTCCAATAACAGTATTTCGTCATAGAGCAGCCGACGTAATTTGAAGAGCACAATGCTTCTAGCCCTGCTTCCTCCAAAACAGAAAAAACGACTCCAAACGGCGTTATGTTGTATGTCCCAATTTTTGTGGCCCTCACCCTCCATCACTGACGCGCTAAACACGACCTTGAACATGAGATTTGCGAGTAGGTCATAGTAATCTTCTTGCCGATCATGATTCTGGCGACGGCGTCGAAGTGTAGCTGGTTTGATTCCATGCTTTTCTAAAATGCCGATTGCTGCGTTAACGAAGTCGACCACGCAACTGAGTCGCCTCCGTATATCGTTCGAAACAGTTTGAGACCTGGTAGAGCTAAGCTTATACAAGTCCCCGCTCGCGCTTTCGATCAGATTGAACGCTCGAAATAGCGCGGAGGAATGCATGCAGTGGCCGTTTCTTAATGCACTCTCGAACGTAACGAGCGTGACGCGCGCGTATGCCTCGAGCTGCCTAGCGTTCAACGCCAATCTTAGGTCTAAATCCACGTCCAGTGGAGACTTGTCCCCTGCAAGCGACTCAACCAATTGGAAATCACCGTAGATGGCTTCCGTGAACGGGCGGACATAACCAAAAAAGCTCGAATAGTAGCGGTCGTCTTCATAGTATAAGATTGAGTCCTCATTAGGGCTCGGACTCATAACCAATAGCTGACGGTGGCGGCGAGGCAAACGGCGGCGAGGAAGTTGGCTGCGTTTCGGTCATAGCGCGTGGCGACGCGTCGGAAGTCCTTTAATCGACA
>JALHNQ010000039.1 GCA_022843405.1 Methylocystis sp.
GCAAATCCTGGCTGTATGCCCGCGCCATTCTCGCCTCCATCGCTATCGCGAGGAAGGAATCATGCTCGGGCCGATTCGGGAATCCCCATCAGAATCGAAAAATCACGAACGCGCTCTAGGCTTGGATCAGGCTTGAGCCGCGCTCCGCAGCTCATGAATTCCAATTTGACCGCGCCGAACGCCAGCGTGAAGCGGCGGCTTGGCGCAAGCTGCAGCGAAGTTTGAGCGCCGCGCGACATCTTGGATTTGACCGAGAGCGCAAGTCGACATGGAACATCTGCCCGAGCGAAGGGTTAATCGGACGTGCACGCCCGGGCTCGCTTTTCAAGGCGTCCCCCGCGATTGCGGCCGCCGCCCGATAAGGAGGAATCCATGAACTGGGACATGATCGAAGGCAACTGGAAGAAGTTCAAGGGCAATGTGAAGGAACAGTGGGGCAAGCTCACGGATGACGACATTGCGCGCATCAATGGCAACCGCGAGCAGCTCGAAGGCGTGATCCAAGAGCGTTACGGCATGGCCAAAGACAAGGCCAAAGAGCAGATCGACGACTGGATGTCGCGCCACTAGCTCCGACGCGTCATTGCCTATGCCGGCGGGACAAACCCGCCGGCGTTTTCTTTTGAGATTTGTGGACCAGCGCGCCGTTTCGAAATTCCAGAAAGCCGGAACAATCGGCGTCGCCTAAAGTTTGATCATTGCGCCTTTATAAAAGGAAGGTTCATCGATGAAAAAAGTCTCTCGCCCGTTTATCATCGAATATCGCTCGAAGCGCGGCAGGTCGAGATCGGTCCGAGGCGGCGAATCGTTCCGATTTGCGGATCAATCGGATGAACGCGTTATCTCGAGCAAATATGCGCGCGATCAACTTTTCGCCCGGCAGTCTCTCTTCAAGCAGCAGGAGCGCTCGCCATGACATTCGCCTCGCCGATAAGCGACTCGAAGAAAGGCAAGCAGGCGCTGCTTCGACGCTCATTGAGCGAAGCGCTTGGAAGGCGCTTCTCTCTGCTCTATCTCGATTTGATTATGAAGCCGGCGCCGGACGAACTCAAAGACCTGCTCATAAAATTGGATTTCACCGATCGTCCACGCAAGACGCGCTAAGCCGATCTTTGCGCTTACTCACTCCGCCGCTCGGTTCAGCTTCTCCAGGAGTTCAAGCATGTTTTCGGGCAGCGGCTCTGACGCGATGTCGGAGAACTGCCGTCCAAGCTGCTCGCCAAGGCGCTCAACGGAACGCGCCAGATCGAGGCCCTCGCACGTCGCTTGATTTTCTATCTTCCCCGGCTCTGTCCGGTGCGTGCGATTTTCATGTGGCGACATGAGCGGCCCTCCACATGGCTTGACGAAGCGCCGATCCGAAAATCGGCAGCGACAATTCTTCAAACTTCTGGAGAAATAGAAAAGCTTGGCGGCAAAAAGCACTGTGGAGAACGCGCGCGCTCCCCGCACAGGCTGCAGGTTCGATGGTCTGTCCGCTGCGTCCGCCGCAAGCATTCGAGAGAACTGCTCGTATCAGGACAGATCCACGCGATCAGGTTCGATTCTCATTTCCCGCCGACGCGAAATTGCACGGGCACCTCGAACGTCAGCCCTTCGTCGGCGATCACTGCAGGCGGCGGCGGCACCGGATCGGCGCGCTTCATCATCGCAAGCGCCGCATCGTCAAAAGCCGAGTGTCCCGCCGAACGCTTGATGCTGTAGCTGACGACATGGCCGCGCCGGTCGAGCGTGAACGAGACGCTTGCTTCAGCCATGCGACGTCCGCCGCCGCTCGGATAGCGCTTGTGGCGGTTGAGATGCGAGATCAGAGCCTTCTGCCAAGTCAGTTTGACGGCGTTCGCCTTGACGTCGGCGCCTTGCACCGGCGACACCGGCCTGTCGGAGACTTGCTCGACGTCCGATTTGGGCGGCGCCGTCGCTTCCGACGCCGCCGATTCAGCCGAAACCACCGGCTGCGCCTGAACCTTCTTTTCCTCTTGGACCGGCTTGTCCGGCGTGGTGTTGTGCGTGAGTTCAGCCTCTTCGGCTTCAGTTCGCGCGATCTGTTCTTCCTTCACCTCCTTCGCTTCAGAGGCGGCGGCGGAGGGCGCCGCGGCGGCCGCTTCGTCGGCGAGTGGCCCCGGAGGCAGGTCGGCCGCCTCGGCGTCGCGAGGCGCCGCCGGCTCGAGCGATATTTCGATCGCCGGCGCGCCGGAAGCTTCCTCGTCATCGCCCTGCAAGTTCGCGAAAGCGGCGACGGCGCCAGCGACGTGCAGAAGCACGGCAAAAGCGACGGCGAGACTCCAAAGCTTGCCGTTTGACTGCGGATTTTGGAGAGCGGCGGCGGCGCTCATTGCGCGCTCGGCGCCTTGCCGCCGGCGTCCAGCGCGACGAGGGCCACGCGCAAATAGCCGCCGGCGCGCAGACTCTCCAATATCGCCATCATCTCGCCGTAGGGCACGCTGGCGTCGGCTCGCAGAAAGATGCGTTTCGATTTGTCGTGTAGATGCGCGTCGAGCGCCGAAACAAGATCCTTTCGCTTGACCGGCGTCTCGCCCAGGGCGAGCGCAAGATCGCTCTGAATCGTCACATAGACCGGCTTATCGGGCTTTTCATGGGGCGCGGCGTTAGAGGCCGGCAGATCGACGGGAAGATCGACTGTCGCGAGCGGCGCCGCCACCATGAAGATGATCAGCAGCACCAGCATCACGTCGATGAACGGCGTGACGTTAATCTCGTGGGTTTCTTCGAGGTCGCTTTTGAGATGGACGGCCATGAGCTACTCCGCCGCGTGAATCTTGCTGGTCGTGGCGGCGGCATGTCCGGCGCGATCGAGATCGCGCGACACGATGCGCAGCAATTCTCCGGAGAGATTGGAGACGAGTTCGAGATAGGCGGACGCCTGGCGCGCAAGATGATTGTAGATCAGCACGGCAGGGATGGCGGCGAACAGACCGACTGCCGTCGCGAGCAGCGCTTCGGCGATGCCCGGCGCGACGACGGCGAGATTCGTCGTCTGCGCTTTGGAAATGCCGATGAAGCTGTTCATGATGCCCCAGACCGTGCCGAAGAGACCGATGAACGGCGCCGTCGCTCCGACAGAGGCCAACAGTCCGGTGCCCCGCTTGATGGCGAGAGCCTGGGCGCGCTCGATTTCTCCATAGCAGCCGGCGATACGCTCTTTGACGCCGGGCGCCGCGAGAATATCGGATGAGAGCTTCATTTCGCGCGTCGCTTCGGCGAGAAGCGTCTGGGTGAGACGGTCGCCGCCTCCAAGCGCCAGTCTCGCCTCGGCGAGTCCGCGCGCGTCGGACAGGCGGCTGATCGCCGACAGCACGCGATCCCGCGCGCGCTTCAGTTCGATCGTTTTGGCGATGAGGATCGTCCATGTCGCGACCGAAGCGAGCAACAGTCCGATCATCACGATCTTTACGACGATGTCGGCGTTGACGAACATCGTCCAGACGGAAAGATCGTGAGGCTTAGTGGCTGCGATCGCAGCGTCGAGCGCCGGATGCGACGCCTGCGCGACCGCCCCGCTTTGCGCAAGGAGAAGCGCGGTGAGTGAGACCGTGATAAATTGCAGAACGCTTTTCATGCTTCAGCCCATGTACGGATGAGATTGTGAAAGACGCCGGAAAGTTTGACGCAGGCTGGATCGCCGGCGCCGAGCCGCATGGTCAGCGACTGAATGGCTTGATCAAGATCGAAGAGCAAGGCGCGCGCCACATTGTCTCGAATCATGCTCTGCAGCCAAAAAAAAGAAGCGATGCGCTCGCCGCGCGTCACTCCTCGAACGAGATGAAGACTGGTTGAAGGATAAAGCACGAGATCGCCGGCGGGAAGCTTGACTTCCTGCCGCCCGACCCGATCCTCGATCACAAGCTCGCCGCCGTCATACTCTTCCGCTTCGGAGAGGAACAGCGTGCAGGAGAGATCAGTGCGAATGCGAATCGGCGTTCCGGGAATGCCGCGGATCGCGTTATCGACATGCAGTCCGAAGTTCTGCCCCACGCCGTAACGGTTGAAGAGCGGCGGGAAAATCCTGTGGGGCAGCGCCGCCGAGACGAACATCGGCGACTGCGCAAGCGCCTCCAGCACATGCTCGCCAAGCTCGCGCGCGACGTCGCCGTTCTGCGGTAGTTGAGAATTGTTCTTCACTAGAGAGGACTGCGAACCGGCGGTAGCGCGACCGTCCACCCACGGCGCCTTGTCCATCGCCGAGCGGAAAAAGGCCACCTGCTGTTTGGAAAGAACTTCAGGAATGCAAACAAGCATCAGCGCTACGCTTCTCCCCAATAACGGATAAGGTTGTGGTAGACGGTCACAAGCCTGCGCAAATCCGGATCATCTGTCCCGACGCGCGGCGCGAGTTCCTGTATCGATTCATCCAGATCGCAGATGAAGCTGCGCGCTTCATCGGCCCGGATCATGCTTTGCAGCCATATAAATGAGGCGAGACGTAGACCCCGCGTCACGGGCGTCACCATATGAAGGCTGCCGGCCGAATAAAGGATGAGGTCGCCCGCCGGCGGCTTGAACGTCCTCGATCCATAGAGGTCTTCGACGATCAGTTCGCCGCCTTGATATTCATCCGGATCGGAGAGCAGCAAGGTCGCCGCGAGATCGACCCGAATGCGCGCGCCGGTCATCGCGTCGCCGCGTATCGCATTGTCGACATGCGGGTCGAAATGGTCGCCAACGCCATAGCGATCGAAGAGCGGCGGAAAAATGTGCAGCGGGACCGCCGCTGAAACAAAGGCAGGATTGGCAAGCAGCGATGAGACCAGGCGCCTGCCAAGCGCGCGCGAGATTTCAGAGTCGGGCGGGAGCTGCTGATTGCGCTTCGCCTCGCCGGCATTCGCGCCGGCGGTGGAGGCGCCGTCCTCCCACTGCGCCTCCGCCATCGCCTCGCGGAAAAGCGCGATCTCCTTTCGCTCGAGCGCGCCTTCAATGTGAGCAAGCAACGACGCGGCTCCTAGAACAAGACGCGCGTTTCAAGATAAACGGCGCGGCCGGGCGACATCTGCACGAAGGGCGTCGCCGTCTGGTAGAAGGCGTCATAGATCGTGCGGTCAAACAGATTGTTGACCGAAAATTTCATGGTGATGTTCTCGCCAATCTTGCTCTCCGCGAAAATGTCGAAGCGCCAGTAGGAAGGCAGCACCGTCGGCACGTTCAGGAAGGGATTGGCGGCAGTCGGCGCGGGCCAGCCATATGCGTTGAACGCCGCGCCCCCATTGGCGACGATATTGTTGCCGCCATAGATCTTGGAACGATAGATCGCCTGACCGCCGATTTCGAGCGCATCCGGGGCGAGGCCAATAAGGTCGCCAAATTTATACTTCGTCAGCAGGCTGAAGGACTCATGCGCGATATTGGCGAGCTGAAGGCCAATGTTGGTTCGCACGTAGGAGCTGGTCACCCGCGAATCCATCAGCACAATGCCGCCAAGCACCATCCATTTATCTGTGATATTGCCTGCAGCCTCGAGATCGACGCCCTCGACGTAATAGGATGCATTGCCGGTGGTGACGCCCGAATTCACTTCTCGGGCGCCGCTCACATCCGTCTTGAAGAATGCGGCGGTCGCGAGCAGATGCCTGTCGAACAGCTCCCATTTGAGGCCAACCTCCGCCGCCTTGTTGAGTTGGGGAGCAAAGATCTGCGCCGCCGTGGTCAGGCCGCCGTAATTCGCCGCGCCGCCGTCAAGCTCGGCGCCGACGGGCGTCGCCGAGGTGGCGTAAGCGGCGTAGGCGCTGACATTCGGCAGCGGCTTGAAAACGACGCCGGCGTTCCAGTTGAACAGACCTGAATGGCTTTGCGCGAAAGTCGACAGCGTCTCTGTGCGGCTCGTGATGTTGTAATCATCAAAGCGCGCGCCGCCGTTGACGAGGACGACATCTTGATAATTCGCGGTTTCGATCACATAGCCGGACTTCGTGTCGACGGCGATTCGCGTCGGATTGGTATTGCGATAAGGCGTAGTTAGGAATGGACGATAGGTGCACGGCAGATAGAGATTGCAGGTAATGGCGTTGCCGACGGAAGGCGCGCCGTTCAACTCCGACACCAGTCCCTGGTAATTGGTGCGCGTCACGCCTTCACGGGCGAATTCGACGCCGGCGACCAGCGCATGCTTAACCGGTCCCGTTTCGACTTTGAGCGTCGCCTCGGTCTGATTGTCGAGCGTGTTCACCACCTGATAGCGGCTTTGCGCGCCGATATTCACGGTGCCGGCAAAGAGGTTGGCGCTTTGCGTCAACGAGCCGATATAGTCCAGGACCGAACGGCTCTGTCGAAACCGGTTGTCGAACACGAGGTTGTCATTGTAACGATAATGCGCCGTGAAGGTGCCGAAATTCTGCATCGCAACCTGGAAGTCGCGATTGACGAAACCATACCAATTGTAGCGGGGAATGACCCCTTCCGGGAACGGTCGATTCCAGATTCGATTGTACGGCACGCCAAAGTCCGGAAAGCCGTTCTGATAGACATGCGTATATTGGCCGGTGAGGGTCAAATCCGGCAGGGGCTTGAACACCACCGAGCCGGCGACGCCGTCGCGATAGTCGGTGACGAAGCTGCGCCCCGCCACATTCGAGTCATGATAGAGAGCGTTGACGCGCACCGCCAGGATCGGGGTGATCGCCCTGTTGACGTCGAGCGTTATCCGCCGCATGTGGTCGGAAAACCCTCCGATCGCCACCAGGTCGGTGAAATCGCGATCGGTCGCCTGTTTCGTGACGATGTTGATCGCGCCGCCGGCGGTGCCGCGACCAGCAAATGTCGATCCCGGGCCGCGCAGAATTTCAACCTGCTCGGTATAGAAATTCTCGCGAATGCTGACGCCTGGGTCGCGAATGCCGTCGACGAAAATGTCGTTGCGCACGTCGAAACCGCGAATGAAGAAGCGGTCGCCAAAGGCGTTGCCGCCTTCGCCCGTGCCCAGCGTCACGCCCGCCGTGCTGCGGCCGATTTCGCGCAAGGTGAAGGCGTTTTTGTCGTCGAGCACTTCCTTGGTCAGCACCGTGATCGTGCGCGGCGTGTTGAGCACCGGTTCGGTGAATTTCGGCGAAGACAGGCGGTCGACCTTATAGGGGGCGACCGGATCAGCGTAAGGATTGGCGTTCGGCGCCGTCGCAAGGATCGGAAGTCCCCCGCTCCCCGCGCCTTGGCCTCCCCCGGTCGATGCGCCTGGCGCGCCGCGGCGTTGACCCGCAGCCTCCTGATTGACGGCCGGATGATGCGCCGGACGCGGCTGTGCGACGGCGATGGGCTTGGGTTTGGCCGGCGCAGTCGCCCGCGGCTTTTCATGCGGCGCGTCGATCTTGACTGGCGGCAGCGTGGTCGAAGCCGATTGCGCTAGAGCCGAAGCGCTCACGCTCGAAGCGAGCGCCGCGGCGACGCCCAACGCCTTTACCGCCGTCAGGTCTCCCGCTCGCGCCCGTGGAAGCGACTGGGTCAACATTCGTAGAGAAATTGGAGATTTCACGTCGCTCATTGGGAACCGCCAGGGAGGGTTGTGCGTTATCTTCTTCCGCTTTGCGGCGAAGTTTGACTGAAACTAAATTTGGATCTGAGCACGGTCAATCAAAGAAGTCCCTGACTGGAAGCGTTTTAATCTGTATAGATTCAGACGCATATAGTAATTATTTTGACAAATGTCGCCTTTGCGCCACAGATAGTTTGGAAACAGTTTAATTCCAAAGTATGGAGCCTGCTTCTCGCAGAGAATTTCAACCCATTCATGCACGCGAAAGCGTAAGAAAACGCGAACCGCGGAGAGATGCGCACGCGCCGCACATGGCGCCCACGGACGCTCGCCGAGCCGCTGCTCAAATCTGGCACGCGCCTTGCCGTGCAATTGAGTTGGTCAAACTTCCGGCGATACAGCCGTGAAGATCAGCATAGAGAGGGCGAAAGTCATCGAAAGCTGGCGAATTTTCATTATCGACGACAATGAGATTCTTCGTGGAGCATTCCGGTTCCACGACGGATATGAGGCGCATGAACTGCTGAGCGCGACTGGCGCGCTGACCAAAGCGAAGCAGACAGAGCCTGACCTATTGGTCCTCGCCGAGGGAATCATTCGCGTCAACGGCTTGGATCTGATCCAGGAGTTTCTGGCGCGCATTCCTGAAGCGAAAATTCTCGTCGTCATCGATCAGGTTTCGAGCGGCTTCGGCCAATTATGCATCGCCTCCGGCGCGCATGCTTTCCTAGCGAAACCGCTGCGGGCGGAACTCGTTCGCCACAAAGTCGACGCTCTGCTGAGCGCCAAAAAAAAGGCTGTCGCGCCTCCGCTGAAAGTCGCGAACATGCGCTAGACGCGAGCTATTTGTAAGTTTGGAGCTTTGGGCGAATACAGGCTCGAATTTTCGCGAGCCGCGCTTTAGCGCCGGAACAGCGCCCTAACACTTTCGTCGCAGGAGGAAGCTATGGAGCCCGCCGCCATCCCGTCGATCGAGGACCAAATATCGTAATGGGACTTCGCCCGCCGCAAATCGCGCCACATTGCTCTCAGCAGTCGCCCGCGTCGATTGAAACGTCGGCGATCGTCTTGCCTTCATTATTTTTGAGAGAATATCTGATGGTGGCGCCGCTCGCGCGACGCTGCGGCATCGTCTGACAAACACGCTCCTGCAGCTGGGTTTTCAGTTGAGCGAGCTTCTCGGGGCTGGCGACCAAAGTCCGGGCCGCTTCGTCGTCGACGATCGTATAATTGTAATTGAAGGCGTTGCCCGGACCTGCCGACGTATTGTCCAGGCGAACGCCTTCGCTGACCATTTCGGGCAGGGTCGCGTTCACTTCGGCCGCCTCGCGCTCCAAGGTGAGCGAGAGAGGCTCGGGGTCTTCATCCAGGGAGAGACTCTCGCGGGTTTGCCTCGCCAGAAAAAAAGCCGCCGCCACGACGGCAATCACTGCGGCCGCTTCCCAAGCCCCTGTCCAAGATTTTGCGTCCCTCTCGTCCGTCACGGCATGCCTCGCTTTGAAACCGCGGCGATTTTGTCTCGCCGAAGCTCGTTTCGCAAGGCGGCCGTGCTCAGTGCACTTTAAACTCGCCCTCGAGGAGCTTCATCTCAGCAGGCTTGATAAGGTTTGAATGCGCGACGATGACTGAATGGAGCGGACCGTCGAGACTGCGCATCCAGAAATTGAGGAATTTGCGCAGTTCGGGAAAATCCGGATGGAGATCATATTCCTGCCAGATATAGGATTGGATGATTTTTGGATAATCCGGCAGACGGTAGAGAATATTCGCCGTCGTCAGGCCGTAGCCTTCGAGCTGCAGACGGAAGCCGCTGGACGCCATGAGCTTCTCCTCGGAGATGCGATTCGCTCCAGATTAGGAGCAAAATAACCGAGGGCAAGCGCATGAAGGACAGAGCCCTTCAAAAACAATGTGCTAGCAATAGACGCGGCTGAGCGCCAAAATCTCGCGCGGCGAGCGCCGTGGCGCTCTCGGCTGGCGTCGTTCAATCTTGCTCGAAGCCGCTGAACTCGATGCCGCAGAAAATCTGCGACAAGCGATCCTGGCCTAGCGACCGGCCCGCCTGGCAGAATGTACGCGCAGCCGCGCTGGATTTGGGTGGAATCACCTAAATCCAGCGCGCGGGATCGATCTTAAAAGTTGAGAGCGCACGCGCGCAGCGCGCGCTGGCCCCTGCGCAGCAGGAATACCGCCGTTCAGAGTTCAGCTGATTCGTAGCTGGTGATTTCCATGCCGACGCAGATTTCGATGAGAACGGGTTGCGACCATGCCATGGCGTTGCTCCTCCAAAGTCGTTTCCGCCAGTGACGGCGGCTTTAGCGGAGAATAATGAGGGGCGGGCAGTTTTTCATCTTGAAACTTGCGTCATTGCCCTTGCCGAAGTTTCCCGATTGGCGCCGACGACGGTCCGTCGTCGCCTGATCACACGTCGTCGTCGCGCAGGGGAATCGACACAATGATCCGCGTGCCGCCGGACTCCGGCCTTTCGATCCGTTGCGCGCCACCAAGCGCGCGCACGCGTTCGTTCATGCCAAGCAGTCCCATGCCGGGAGCGAAGCCTTCCGAAAGGCCGCCCCCATTGTCCTCAATGGCGATTTTGAGTTGCGGCGACGCTTCCCCGTCGAGATCATGCGAGTCCGTTGGCGCGTCCAATCCGAATTCCAGCGTAACCTCGCCCCTGCTCGCGCCGGAGTGACGAAAAATATTGGTCACGGCCTCCTGTACGACGCGATAGACGGCGAGCGCCGTTTCCTCGTCGAGCGGAGAAAGATCGTGGCGAACGATAAGCCGCAGATCGACCTCGGGATGAGACAGCGCCCAGGAGGCGAAGAGCGCCCTCAGCGCCGGCTCCAGACCAAGCTCTTCGAGACCCTTCGGCCGCAGCCGGTCGAGCAAGCCTCTGAACAGGGACTGAAGCGACTCGCTGGCCTTGTCGATGGTTGAACTCATCTGCCTTAGGCGGCCGATGTCGGGCGATGGCTGCGACACCAGCTCTTGTAGGGTCGCGGACGTCGCGCGAATCGAGAACAGGCAGGGGCCCGCCTCGTCATGCAGATCGCGCGCGATGTCCTTGCGTTCGTCCTCCTGCACCTGAAGAAGCCTGTCGACGAGTTCGCGGTTTTCCTGCTTGACGCGATCGAGCGTCGCGCCGAGCGAATTCAGCGCGGCCGCTATCGATTTGAATTCGGTCGCCCCGCCGAGCGACAGCCGAACGCCGCTCTTGCCCGCCTCCAACTGTGCAAGGCCGGACTTCAAGGCGTCGAAGGGCGCAAACGAGTAACGCAGGAATAGGAGAACAAGCGTCAGGAAGACGATCGTGACCGCCAGGCTGATGGCCGCAAGCCACACCATGTCCGACCAGATCTCTTCGAGTTCGTCGAATGGATTCGAAATCACCAAGATTTTACTGTAGGCGCGCCCGCCGACGATCACGGGGATCGTCATGACCCTCGGCGCGGCGCCAACAAGCTTCACAAACCATTCCGGAACGCCGCGATCGGAATGCCGGATTTTTTCCAGCCAATCCGTCGGCGGCGGTTCATTGGCGGCGAGAATCTCGACATCCGAATGGCGAAGATTGCCAAGCGACGCATAAAGACGCCGCAGCGCCGGCGCCGGATCTTCATCTTCGGGAAGATTTGCTATTGTCGTCAAGATAACTTCCCGCATTAATCTGAGATTGCTTCCCGCTTCTGCGTGCACCCGCGGTCCGGCGTGAAGAAGCTGAATCGCAAGATTGATGAGCAGCGTCGCGACAAGCACGACGCCGATCAGCCACCCAAGTCTGGCTTTAAGCGAAAATCCGAGCATGATAAGCGCCCTCGTCCGCCGGCCCGCGCTTTGCCGTTGACGATCGCTGACGATCGATTGACAAGACTGGCGGTTCCCACATCATAAGTTTTGGCTATCAAACAAGCGAAAAAACAATGCGCGTTCTCATCGTCGACGACCACCCAATGGTGATCGAGGGCTGCCGCGGCATGCTTTCGGGACACAAGGACATCGAAGTGCTCGAGGCGCACAACGCCGACGAGGCGCTTGACGCCTATGCCGCCGCGCCGCCCGACGTTGTCGTGCTCGACATCAATCTTCCTGGCGTCTCGGGCTTCGAACTGCTGCGCCGGATATTAAAGCGTGACGCAAACGCCAAAATCATCGTCTTCACCATGAACGACGATCCGGTATTTGCGGCGCGCGCCATAGAGGGCGGCGCGCGCGGCTATGTCGCGAAGAACGAGGATCCGCGCGTCTTCATCAAGGCGATCCGGGCGGCGGCGGAGGGCGAGCGCTATCTGTCGAACGCCTTTGCGCTGAAGCTCGCCTTCGCCGATCAGAGCCGCGCCAGCAATCCGCTCGACGCCCTCAACGGTCGGGAAATCGAAATCCTGCGCAATCTCGCCGACGGCAAGGATATGACCGAAATCGCGCATATTCTGAAGGTCTCCTACAAGACTGTCGCGAACAACTGCATTTTGTTGAAGCGCAAGCTCGGCGCGCGTTCGAAGGCGGACCTTTTGCGCATCGCCGTCGAAAACAAGGTTGCGATGAAGCTTGTCTAGACGCGCTATCTGAATTGCCTTTGCGTCTTGTAGCGCGAAGCGAGCATCTGCAGCGCCACATCGCGCTCAATTCCGGCATGGCGCAGATTGTAATAGTGCTGGCAAAGCTGGCCATAGGTCTGCTTTTGTCCCGCCGCCGCCGCGACGTCGACAAGAGAGCTGATCAACTGTGCGAAGTTTTCCGCGTGGCCGTCCGCCGCCAGCATCTCGCCAATCTGAGCTGTGCGGTTCGCGAGCATGCGGTCTGTCTCCAGGAAATGCGCCCGCGCCGAGAGCAGGGCTGCGCGTATGCGCTCCACCGCGGGTTCCCGTTCGCTGACGGCGGCGCCGCCGGCTTCGCGTCGAGCCAGCCAAAGCGCGGGCTCCATATGATCGGTGGCACGCAACCAAATATTGGCGCCCTTGCCGTCATCCGGTTCGATCATGTCGTCCTGCTGGGCGCTGCGCCTCTCTTCGCCGCAAGCGGCGAAGAGCGCGCAAACGCCCGCGACAATGATCGCTGCGCGACATCGCATCGCCGCGGCTATTTCCCTTCAGCCTTTTTCTTCAAGCCTTGCAAACCGTCATGCAGGAAGCTCGACATCGCCGCGCGCGCCGCGTCGTCATTGAGGTTTTCCGGAGGCTCGTTGCTCGTGTCGCCGCGATAGAGACGGCCGTACCATTTCACCAGGCTACCGCCCGCCGGCGCAGGCTCGATGATGAACGTCAGCGTGTAGGAACTTACCGGCATCGCATCGAGATTTGGATCCGACATGCGCCAGGACAGTTTGAACGTCCCCGGATCATATTCGTCGAGACCTTCCTTCAAAACGCCGCCTTTTTTGAAAGCAATTTCGCGTTCCGCGCCCGCGGCGTTCCCGCCCGTCGCCTTCACCGATTGAATGTCGGGATGCCAATTCGCGAGCCCGTCGAACTTTCCGGCGAGGGCCCACACGGCTTTGGGGTCGGCGGCGATGACAATCGACTCGTCAACCTTTATCGGCGTCGGTCCATGCGCGAGCGCGGGCGCGCAAATCAGAAGGGCGAAGAGCCCCAGCAGCTTGTTCATTTGGATCTCCCTGGTTGCGGATGTCGAGTAAGCGCGGCCCGCCGCATTTCGGCCAAAGCCCGAGCGAGCGAAGGTCCTGCAGCGGCAAAAAAAGTGGAAAGCGCCGCCGCCGCGCCGAAGAACGGACGTAAGTCGAAAGCGGCTTCGCGCGGCCGGGCGGAGGCGATGGCGGCATAGTCCGTCCACAGACTCTTCCCGTCTTCGAGATGGGCGTAGGCGAGACCGGTTTTTTCGGCGAGCGAACGCAGATAGTCTTCCTTCACGGAAGACAGATGTTCGACGCCGACCGCCGCCGCGGCGCCGAAGGGCGCGTTACGCGCATTATAGCCCTCCCGCCGCTCGGCGCCTTCGGGCGGCAAGCCGAAACGACTCTCGTGCGGAACGTCATCGACGCCGAGGAATCCAATTTCGCGACCCCGATCGTCAAATTTCGGAATGGGAGAAAGCTCATAGCCGCCGACCCCGACGATGAGGCCGCGCAGCTCGCCGCCGCGCCCGTCAAACGTCGGCGCGCCGCGCGCCGGAAGCGGCGGCGCCTCCTGCCCGTCCGTGAAGAACAGGAGATCGCTATTTAAGCGCCGCGCCATTTCGATGGCGCCAAAGAGGCCCGCCGACACGCGGCTGTCGCCTTCCCAGGCCATGCGCCAATCGAGCGCCTCGATCGAGGCTTCGAGCGGCGCAAAGTCGCGGCAAACGTCGATCGGCTCGAACAACAGAAATGTCTTGCGTTCGCTAAAAACGCCGAGACCGACATGCGATGGACAAGGCATTTCGGCAAGCATGGCGCGAAGCGCCGCCTTCACGGCGTCGAGGCGGCTGATCGGCCGCCCAGACGCCGCATAATCACGAACATTCATGCTGCCGGTGATGTCGACGACGGCGAGCAGGTCGAAAGACGGACGTCGAACCGTGATCTTTGGCGCGACGAAAGCGGCGACGAGTGACAGCATGGCCAGCGTGAGCAAGACGAGCCGTGGATCGCGCAGGTCCGGCCGCATCATGGCAGCCCCTTCGGCTTGCCGGGAATGTCGGTCCAGAGTTTTTTGGGATCGACGCTCAGTTCGTCGCCGCCCTTTCTTTCGAAATCCGGAAAGTCTCGAACAAGCCGCGCGGCGACGTCCAAATTGAATTTGGCGTCCCAATATTGCGGCGCGAGCTGCAACGCGCGGCGATATTCGCGTTTGGCGAGGTTGACAAAGGGATTGGCTGCATCGAGTTCGGACCGTTGGATGTGGTCGAACGCCTTGCGCAGCAGCGCATTGGCCAGGAGGTAGTGTCCACGCGCGCGCAGGTCGAAGCTTTCGTCCCGATTGAGCGCCTCCACCATCGCGCGCGCACGGTCGATTTCCCCTCGCTTCGCGAGAAAAGCGATGCGGGCAAGAAGCGTCTCGGGCCTGGCGCTGGCGTCAACGCCAATATCGCGGCCCTGCTCCAGCGCCTCGATGGCGTCGTTGGCGTCGATCGCGCCGCGCCAATCGACGAACGACATGGCTGTCGCCACGACAAGCGCGAGGCAGAGCACGACGAGAAGCGATGATCGCGCTTCGCGCCAGAGCGCCGTCGCTCTGGCGTGGAGGGCTGCGGCGCGCGTCATAAAAAACGTCATCGCGCGCCGCCTTTGACGCCCAAACCAACTTCGGCGAGCTTCGCGACCACGAGCAACGACGTGGCGACAAACGCCAGCGCGAAAGCCCAGGCGCCGAGATCGGTGCGCGGCATTTTTTCGACATAATGGACGGGATGGCGCTCGAGCCGGTCGATCTGCTTTAAAGCCTCCTCCGTCGCTTCGGCGCTTTCCGCCTCGAAGCCGCGGTACGGAACGCCGAGCGATCTGAAGAAAAGATCGAGATGGCGCTCCGGCGCGGCCTGCGGCGACTCGTCATCCTCCGCCGCTATGTCGGCAATCCCTCTGCTGCCTTCGGTGCGCAAGAATAGCCAGTAGAGACTGACATTCGTCTTGCGGAATTCCGCTTTCAGATCGTCGCGCAGCTTCGGATCGATGACGCCGGCGCCGTCGGATATGAGCAGCACCGCGCGCGACAGATCGGCTTCGCTGGTCTTGAACATCGACAACGCCATCGCCAGCCCGCGGGCGATATTGGTATAGTCGAGTCCCGGGCGATCGATCGCATCGATCGCGGCTTTTGTGGAGTCGAGATGATCCGAGATTGGCGTCACGAGCATCGGCGCGGTCGAAAACGCTGCGACGCCGACGAGATCGTGACGACGCGCCTCGACGAAGCGCTTTAGAATGCGCTTCGCCGCCGCGGCCTTCGACTCCTCGCCTCCGGACGGCGTTCGCCCCGCGAAGGTCTCGTTCATGCTGCCGCTGCGGTCGATCAGCATGACGAGCTGCGCGCCTTCGGCGAAGCGCTCCTGTTCCGCGCCAGCAATGTGGGGACCGGCCGCGCCGAAGAGACTCGCGCCGATCGCGATGACGCCGCCGAGCTTGAGAAAACCTCCGGCCACAGCCGAAAGACTGTCGGCAGGCACTGATAAAAGCGAAGGTATCGTGTTCTCGCGCAGGACGGATCGCAGAAGCGGGATCAGCGCCAGCGGCGCCAAAAACAGCGCCTCAATGTGATCAAAGCCGAGAGCGTTCATCCCGAGCGCTCCCGCCTGGCGAGGGCGCTCACGAATTGCGCGAGCTGCTCCGCGTGGAAATCGTCGCCTAACTGTTCGCCGCCGAAGAAACGGCGCTTCGAGGCCGAAAAGAACCGTTCGAAATCCATCCGCAGCGGCCCGAATTCGGGACGCCTGCGCAGGAAATCGGGAAGATCGGCCGCTAGCAAAGTCGCGCCATTGGTCGTATCGAGCGCGCGATGCACCGACTGGATCGCCGCGTCCAATTCACTGTCGTCACCGGCGCGCCGTGTCGAGAATTCGTTGGCAAGCGCCGAGAAGACGCGCGCTCTACGTCGCTGAAAGGGAGGCCAGGCGCGATCGCGCGCGACGAGGGCGAAGGCCAGCAAGGCGGCGACGCCCGCGCCGATTGCGAGACGTCGCGGCGTCGCTTCGTCAACAAAGGGCGCCGACCCGTCCGGACGCATATAGTCGGTCGCCTCTTCCTGCTTCTGCGGCGCAACCTCGCGTAAGGGCGAGACGCCGACGCGCCACGCCGGAACCTTGACGGTCTCCGCACCCGCCGCCGTCGAAATGGCGAGATCGAAGCTTGGAATTTCAATGTCCCGCGCATCGAGCGCGACATAGAAATTCTGATAGGTAAGATCGAGACGCCACAAGCGGGCGCCGTTTTCAACGCTCTCGCTAAGCTTGACGTCCCGAAGATCGAGCGAACCGATCAGCGGACCGGGCTTCGGTAAGGAAGCGCGCGAAAGCGCGGCGTTCTGTGGAGCCGACACATCGACGCGCGCATGGATGAGATCGCCGACAAAATAGCCGAAGGGGCGCGCCGAGCGGATGCGCGCCGTCAACTCCTGAGCGGCGGCGGAGAGCGTTGCGACGAGTGCGAGGACGAGACAGGCAATGCGCATCGCGCGCCTCACGCCGCCGTCAGCCGAATGCTGAGATCGATGGGATCGAGCCTGTCCTCAACATAGATCGCCGCGCGACTGCGCCGTGATGAAAGATGGGCAAGACTTCGCCGGCGCGCCTGTTCGGCTTCGATCCAACGCCGCTGCAGCGCGGGTCTCATCAACAGGGTTTGACGGCGGCCGCTCTCGCTGTCGCGAAGCGCCAACACCCCCCATTTCGGCGGCGCCGACTCAACGGAATCGACCAGAACGATCGGCGCGACGTCATGCAGCGCGAGCGCGTCGAACGCCTGTTCGATCATACGCTCGGACCAGCGGAAGTCGGAGATGAGAAATACGAGCTTACGCGTAGCGCCGAGAGCCGCCGCGGCGGCCAGCACGCCTTTCACGCTCGATCCGCGGGGCGTTTCGGCACCAAGCCTTTTGACGGCGGCGAGCGCCGCTCGCCTCGAGCGAGTCGCAGGACTCATTGACCGATCGATTAGAGCGTCCGCGTAGGGGAACAGGCCAAAGCGATCGCCGATGCGCGTCGCCGAATAGGCAAGAGCGGCGCAAAGGTCGACGGCGACACGAAACCTGTCGGCCGCGCCGACGAAACCCATCGACGCCGAGAGGTCCACGAGCGCATAGACGTCGACCGCCGCTCTTTGTTCGAAGCGGCGCACATAGGTCGCGCCGAACGGATCGCGCAGCGTCGCGCGGATGTCGATGCGGCGAGCGTCCGGGTAGCGCATGAAAGGCCCCTGATCGCGAAAGACTCCAAAGCCGCCGACTTCGCTCGACGTATGGGCGCCGACGTGATTGGCGGCGAAGCGTCCGCGCGGCCGATAGAGAATATCGACGATCTCGTTCATGGAACCGGCGTCGCGTCGAAAGCCGCGCGACACAATCGCTTGACGATATCGTCGCCGCGCAGCGCATGAATCGGATCGACGAAGATGCGGTGAGCCATTACTTCGATGAACAGGTCGCGCACGTCTTCCGGAACAAGATAATCGCGCCCCTCGAGCCAGGCGCGCACGCGCGCCGCGCGCGCCAAGGCCGCCAAAGCGCGCGGGCTCGCGCCACCCTTGAAAAGACTGCTGACGTCGACATCGGGCAGCGACACGCCGGCGGACTCCGGCTTGACCAGGGCTTGCCAGAGATTGAGCACATAGCGCTCGAGCGCCTCGCTTGATTTCACCTCGGTCTGGATCGCGCCCGCGACTTCGGGAATCCTGCGATAGTCGAATGAGCCGGGACTCACTCGTTCGATCAGGGTTTCCGTGTCATGGAACGCCGGATCGAAGACGAGCCTTCGGCGGGCGTCTTCATCATCCGGCGCCGCCATGGGAATTTCCATGAGGAATCTGTCGCGGGCGGCTGCCGGCAATTCGAAAGTTTCCTCGCGCTCCACCATATTGCGGTCGGCGAACACGCTCAGATAAGGAAAATGATGCACGCGATTGAACGCCGAGACGCTTCGCTCGGCCATCAGCCGCAGCAACAGCGAGTGAACCTGCGGACGCGCGCGATTGATCTCGTTGAAGAAGAAGACCGGCAGCGTTTCAGCCAAACGCAGCAGTTCGGAGGGCTCGACCCGCGGACGACCGTCTTCGCCAAGGTAAGTATGGTAGAGAATGTCGCTCGGCATCATGTCGACAGTGCCCTCGACACGAGCGAAATCGCCGCCGAGCGCTCGTGACGCCGAGCGCAGCAGCGTCGTCTTGCCGACTCCCACGTCGCCTTCGATCAGCACATGGCCGCGCGCAAATATGCAGATCGTCACAAGCCTGATGACGCGCGCCTGGCCGAGAACGGCCTTCTGAATTTCCCGCTCGAACTCTAGGGCGCGCTCGCGCCAATCGGCGAGCTTCTCGACGACATGCAACGTAGCGTTCAAAGCCTGACCTTAGCCCGCCAAATGGAAAAGGCGGCCACGATCTCGGGAATGGGGCCGCTGCGCCGTTGTCGAATGCGCCGGCTCCAGATCGTGGCCGCTGGATTCATCGCGATCATTTCATCGCGATGAAACCTATTGAGCGATCTTGCTCACGTCATATTCCCACTTGCCGGTCTTCTTGAAATTCTCGACCCGCTTTTTGTTGCGCTCTTCCATGCCCTGGATCGACGCTTGCTGCTTAGCGATTTCCTTGGGGTCGTGCTTGGGATCGTATTTCGAACCCTCGACCTTGTCCGGAAAGCCGGGCTTCGGCTCCCAGCAATTGCCCGGCGCCTTGCACTTGGTGCCATCATAGGCGAGCGCGCCGCCGGCGCCAAACAACATGCCGACGGCAAGCGCCGCGGCGAAATGCATCTTACGCATCCCTGTTTCCTCCGTTTTTTGGAGGCTTGCGCCTCCATGTTTGCGCCCCCGCAACGGCGGCGTGGAACTTATTTCGCCTTTGGCTGGCATTGACCGGGCGGATTTTCGGGCAGAGTCTCGTGACCGGCGTAGGGTTTGAACTGCTTGCGCTGCTCGGCGGTCAGCCAACTCGCCTTTTCCGGCGCGTCCTTGAAGAGGTGACGGATCCAGGCCATCACTTTCAGCATTTCGTCGAGCGTCAGATTCTCATACTGCGGCCCCATGGACGCCTGCGCGCCGCCGTAGATCGTCGAGAAGAAGCCTTCGTCGGTTTCGTTCTGCGGATAGGTCCAATAGGCGTCGTTGAGGCCGGGACCGATCTTTCCTTCGGCGAGGTGGCCGTGACAGCCGGAACAGGCGGACAGAAAGAGCTGTTCTCCCTGTTTGAGGCAACTTGCATCCTCGTTATAGGGATTCTTGCCGGACGCCATGAATTGCTTGACGCCCTCCGTGTCCTTTCCTTCAGGCAGCGCATCATCGAATTTGAGCACTTCGCCGGTGATGGTGTTGCGGAACGTAATCCCTGCGGTCTGGGCGATGGCGCCGAGCGCAACAAGGCTCGCAGCGGCGCTGATGAGATAGACCGAAATGCTTCCTTTTCTTTTCAACACTTATTCTCGTCCTGTTTCGTTGGTGCGCCGCGCATCTATTGGGTGACGGGTAGAAGGGGAACGCCCTCCGCCTTAAGGATTTCTTCGATCTTCGGCCGCGCCGCGACGAGCGCGTTGTCGATTTCCGTCAGCAAGGCCTTGTCGTCGCGCCGCACCGCGACCGATTGGTCGAAGCGTTGCGGCACCTTTTCGCCGCTGCTCTTTGCCGCGTCATCTTCGATCAGCGTCATCCGCAGGGGAATGGTCGAGGATTTGACGTAACGCCCCACGTCCGGCGCGAAGCCGACCGCGATCTCGGCTGCGCCGTTCACCACCTCGCCGACCATCCGAGAGGGATCGATTTGCGTGTATTGGTTGCGCGGCGATTTGAAATTCACCAGCGAATAGAGATAGGCCATGTTGTCTTCATACTGGCCCATATCCTTGAGCAGCGCTTCGCCTGGAGACCCGAAGGCGACGACGATGTGGCCAATCTTCTTTAAGCGCGGATCCGACCAGGACTTAATGTCGAGGCCGCGATCGGCGCGGCTGATAAAGACATAGCCAGTTCGATAGTAGGGCTTTGACGTCGCCACGCGTGGGTCGCCCGTATCGAGGCCGATGATGACGTCGCACAGCTTCTTGTCGAGAGAATCGCGCACGAGATAGATCGCCGGCCGTTGCGACCAGACGAATTGCGCCTTGCGTTGCAAGGCCTCGGCAAGCGCCACGCCAATCTTGTTTTCAAGTCCGGAGCCGTCTTCCATCGACAGCGGCGGCTGATTCTTTGCCGCGCAGATGCGAAGCGCATTGGGATCGGCCGGCGGCGCCTGCTCGTCCATTGGCGAAGGCGCGGCGTTTGATACGGCGTCGCTAGAGCCGCCAAAGGAAGCGCCCTTCGCGCCGACGCTCGCGAGAGCGATGACAAGCGCGCCGCCGAAACCGAGGGACAAGCGAGTGATCCGCGACATTGTTCTATTTCCGTGATCATTCCGATCGCCTGTTCGGACGCGCGGGGGGCGCGGCCGAACAGGCGTCTCGCAACCGCCTCAGGCGGGAAGAGATCGATGGAAAGGCGAAAATCAGTTCGCCTTGTATTCGCCGACGCTCAGATCGTCATAGGGGCCCTTGCCGTCGAGCGAGAACACCATCACGCCGCCGCCCATCTGGGTGTAGTTGGCGAGCTGCTTGAAGGCGCCGACCGCGCCGAGACCAGCCGTCGGATCCTGGAGGTCGAACACAAGACCGACTCCCGGCCAACCGCCCACGCCATACATGATGGCGAGATATTCAACGCCCTTGTGCTGATAGACGATCGGATGGCCGATGACGCCCGAAGGAAGCTTGAACTTCCACAGCAGTTCGCCGGTGTCGCTGTGACGGGCCTTGATGAAGCCGTCGAGCGTTCCGTAGAAGACGACGTTGCCGGCGGTCGCGGCGGTGCCGCCCCAAACAGCGAAGCGCTCCATCTTCTCCCATTTGAACTTGCCGGTGATGGCGTTGTAGGCCTTGATCTGGCCGAGGCCTTCAGCCTTCTGACGATCGCCCTTCGGACCCGGAAACATGTTCAGCGTCGCGCCGACGAAGAACTGACCCGCGCGATAGGGAAGCATGAAGGGCTCCCAATCCATGCAGATGTGGTTCACGCCGAGGAAGAACAGTTCCTTGGTCGGATCATAGGAGTCGAGACCCTGGTTGTGATAGCCCATCGCCGAGGGACAGACGTCCTTGGCGAGGTGATCCATGCGCGTGCCATATTCCGGATCGCGCACCGGCAGGCCGCTCTTGAGATCGACCTTCTTGAACACATTGACCGTGTCGTCGATCTTGTCGGCGGAGATCAGCGTGCCGTCGGTGCGGTCGAGCGTATAGACGATGCCGTTGCGGTCGGGATGGGTCAGCAGCTTGCGCGGCTTGCCGTCCTTGTCCTTCTGCTCGCTGAGCATCATGAAATTGATGCCGGCGTAGTCCCATTCGTCATGCGGCGTCTTCTGATAGCCGAACTTCGCCTCTCCGGTGTTCAGATCGCGGCCCCAGATCGTCATGGTCCACTTGTTGTCGCCGGGACGCATGGTCTCGTTCCACGGCGCCGGGTTGCCGCTGCCGTAATAGACGAGGTTGGTGCCCGGATCGTAAGCGAACCAGCCCCAGTTGGTGCCGCCGCCGATCTTCCAGGCGTCGCCTTCCCAGGTCGCGGTGCCAAGGCCCTTCTGGCCGTAATGCGGATTGGCCTTGTTGAAGTCGTCGCCGATCAGCACGTCGGAATCGGGACCGGTCGCATAGGCGCGCCACTTTTGCTCGCCGTTACGCACGTCATAAGCGGTCATATAGCCGCGCACGCCGAGCTCGGCGCCCGAGCTGCCGATGAGTACAATGTCCTTATAAATGTGCGGCGCGACGGTCAGCGTCGAGCCGACCTTGAAATCGGAGTTTTCGATCTTCCAGACTTCCTCGCCGGTGTCGGCGTTCAGCGCGACGACATGGCCGTCAAGCAGCGTCTTGACGACGAGCGAGGGCGTCTTGCCGTCGGTAGGCCAGTAAGCGAGTCCGCGATTGACAATGTCGCAGCAGGCGACGGCGCGCGCGGCGGCGTTCTGCTTGGGCTTATGCTGCCAAAGAATCCGGGTCGGATCGTCGAGGTTGAGCGCGAAAGTGTTGTTGGGGAAGGACGTGTGAACATACATTTTGCCGTCAACGACGATCGGCGAGCCTTCATGACCGCTCAGCAGACCCGTCGAGAACGACCAGGCGACCTTCAGATTCTTGACATTCTCGGCGTTGACCTGGGTCAGCGTGCTGTAATGGTCGGAGCTGTAGTTCTTGCCCTGCATCGCCCAGTTGTTTTCGCTCTTCGTCAGAGCTTCGAGTTTATCTTCTGCGACCGCGGCGGACATCGTCACGACCGGCGCGGCGAGCAGCACGGACAACAGGGACACGGAATTCAGCAGTTTCCTCATGGACGAGTCCTCCTGCAACGTCGCCCGGACGCCTTTATGGCTTCTTTGACGGCGACGTCGCCTCGCAGATAGACGGCTAGAAATGCAGCCGTCACGGTTCATTGAAGGTCGCCTAATCCCGCTGCGCGTCGGCGCAAATTCGAGAGACGATCCGCCGGCATATAAATTTAAGCGCAAGGCCGAGTCTCCACGATTTATCGGTAATGTGTCTCGGGAAAGATCGGCATGTTTGTTCCCAATGCTTCCTGCCCCGGCGAAGGCTTGACGCAGAATCGCAGGCGGATTTTGTTGAGGACGATCCTCCAGGCCACCTAGAGTTCGAATGTCGGAAGCTTTTACGCGAAGAACGTCGCCTGCGCCTCATCGTTACGCGTGGTTTCAGACCAGCTTACGCTCGTCAGCCGCAAGGCGCGTCCTCGCGCTGGTCGCGCTCATGCTCATCGGCGCGGCGCTCGCGCGCATTGGCGCGCAGACGGCGCTCGCGGCGCTCTACCCAGACGACAGGCGAAAGGCGATGACGGAAGCGGACGCGGCGCGCTTCGCCGGCGCGGGCGTGCTCATGTGCTACTCCGACTATGGAACGCTCGAGCGGGCCGCCGCCGCTTGGCTCATCGCTTCGCATGACCTCGTCGTGATGAATGCGCATAATTTCGTCGATCGGCGCCTCGTCCCAACCCATCCAGTGACGAATTGCTTCTTCAGGATCGCTGGCGGCGACTATTATTTCGACGAAGACAGTCTGCGTATCGGCGCTTCCGTCGAGTCGAAAGGCCTGCATATCACCGACGATTGGGCGTTGCTGCGCCTGCTGCAGCCGACGCCCGAAAGCGTGAAACCCCAGCCCGCGCCTGAGGTGAGCGACATCGCCACCGGCGCGCGCTTCAAGGTGATGATGGTCTCGCCGGCCGGACATTCCAATACGCGCCTGGCCGCCACCATAGAGTCGTGTGACGTCTATCGCATCGACGAGCCGACCGAAGGTCACGTTCGTCGCGCGCGTCACGACTGCAATGACGGCTATGGCGGTTCGGGTTCGGGCATTTTTACCGAAGACGGCCGTTTGATCGCCATGCACAGCGCTTCGCTCGACATGAATCAGAAGCGGCCTTTCGACGTCGAGACGCATTACGGTTCGGCGCTGCTTTTCGAAGGCGAACTCGCCGAGGCGATCCGCGAGTCGGCCTTGAGGCCGCGTTAGCTCATTCCTTTGGCGGAATGGTCCGTATCCAGGCGACGAGCGCATCGAGATCATCGGACGACATTTTCGAGAAATGCGCCTTGGAAAGCGTCGACATCGGCGGCCTGAGCGGCGCGCCGTCGCGTGCGACGCCCTGCGTGATCGCCCGCTTCAAGTCATCGTCCGACCAGACGCCGACGCCCTTCGCCCGATGCGACGTGATGTTCGAGGCGACGGCGACGCCTGCCGGGGTGCGAAAGACTTTGCCCCCTGCCCCGAGGCGATTTTGATAATCGGGCGCGCCGTCGATCTCCTCGCTATGGCAAGACATGCAGCGCGCGAGCGACGCGACGTAGAGGCCGCGCGCGTTTTTCTCGGAGAGAGACCCTTCATCGAAGGCCGCCGCCACTCCGGGCGCCGGGTGAGGCGCCCATTCCCCGCGCCGCTGCTGCGGCTCCTGGAGGGGCGCGCGGACCGGCGCAACCGAGCGCAGAAAGGCGATGATGGCGTCGAGATCGCGCGCCGTCAGCGCCTTGTATGAGTCCGACGGCATGACCGGCGCGAGGCGACCGTCGCGTCCGACGCCGTCGACGATGGCGGCGCGCAATTCTTTGTCGGTCCATGCCCCGACGCCGGTCTCGCTGTCGGGCGAGATGTTGGAGCCACGGACGACATAGGATTTGTCGGAAAATGTCTGCGCGCCGCCGGAGAAGCGCTTCGAGAAATCATAGCCGGCGGCGCCGCGCGGCGTATGGCAATTGTCGCAAGCCGTCAGCGCTTCAACGAGATAGCGGCCGCGGTCGATATTGCCTGCACAGGCTGCGGGATCGATCGTCCAGCACGCCAATAGAGCGACCGGCGACGATAGAATCGTCCATAGGCGATTGACGTGCATGATGCCAAGGCGTGTTGAAGGGTTGGGCGCTCTTAATCCAGCTCTCTCGTCGCGTCGTCAGGAAATATTCGTTCCAGGACCAGGAATTATCGGCAATCAGCGACTGGGGAGTCAGCGTCCGAGCGACAGGTTGGAGCCGTCGAGCACGGCGTAGTCGAACCGGGCGCCGGTGACGACGGCGCCAGTGAATGACGCGCCGGTAAGAACCGCATGCGTGAGATTGGCGCGCGTAAGGTCCGCGCCGTCGAAATTGGCGTCCGGTAGTTCGGAGCGGACGGGAACCATTCCCTGATTGGCTGGATCGGCGCCGAGATCGGCGCCGATCAGCTTGGCGTTGCGAAAGTTCACGCGCTTTCCACCGCCGATGATCCGGGAATCGGAAAGATCGGCGCCGGTGAAGTTCGCGCCGTCGAGAAGCGCGGCGTAGAGCATGGCGGTCTTCATCACGGCACCCGAGAAGTCGACGTTCTGCAGATCGGCGCGCGTGAAATTCGCCCCGGAGAGATCGGATTTGGCGAGTTTTGCGCCGGCGAGAATCGCCGAGAAGAAATCCGCGCCGCGTAGGTCGAGACCAGAAAGGTCGAGGCCGGAGAGATCAAGATTGGCAAGATCGATCGGCTTGCCGCGCGCTTCAGCGAGCTTTGCCTCGACCTGCGCGCGCGATCGTTCGGCGGCGGCGACGGCTTGCGCCGCCGCGGCGATGAAAAGAATGGCGCTCGCGACACGGGCAAGGCGGCGACCGATCAGCTCTCGATTCAATAGGCTCATCAGTCGAACTCCAATCGCATGTCAGCGTGCGAAGCCTATGTTCGACGGAATCAAGGACGCAACAGGACAATATCTTGCGCAGAGCAGGAAAGATCGGCAGGCCGCGATTGAGCGACGGGCGGTCGTGGATCGTCGCAGCGTTTCGCGATAATGAGTTGCGATGAAATTCCGGCGACTCACGCGCTTCGGCATTGTCTTCTCGCTCTCGCTGATTGCGAGCGCGGCTTCGTCTGCATGCGCAGCGGGCGATGAACTTCCAAAGCGCCGTCCCGGCCTGTGGCGGATTTCAACGATCGCGCCAGAGATCGGCATGCAGACCAATGAGGTCTGCATTGAAGAAGGCGACAGCATCATCGGCGCTCAGGATGAAAATTGCGCCAAGCCGTCAGTCTCGCAGGCGAAAGATCAGACCATCGTCACGATCGAATGTGGTCCAACGCATTCGCGTGACGTCACTAGCCTTCTCTTCACCGGCGACTTCCGGAACTGGTATCGGGCGCAGTCGAGGATGACGGCGAACGGCGCGCGCGCGGGCTTCACGATCAACGCGACATTTCTGTCGGAGCGCTGCACGAAATAGGCGCATCGCAGAAATTGCGACGCGCTTCCGCCTGCATGCGTTCGCGCGCTGCGAACCTTAGCCCAAGGTCACCGACGCGCGACATTGGCGGAAAGCACCACGACTCGGGCGCCGATCGCCGCCTTCTGGTAGAGGTCCATCGCATCCTGATTGATCATTCGGATACAGCCAGACGATTGGCTCTTTCCGATGGTCCACGGCTCATTCGTGCCGTGGATTCGAAACAGCGTGTCTTTATCACCTTGCCAGAGATACATTGCGCGCGCTCCCAGTGGATTGCCGGGACCGCCATGCATCCCGAGCCCGCTTTGCAACTCGACCAGCTGCCTCTTGAGGTCCGGCCGGCGCTCGATCATTTCCTTCGGCGGGTACCAGTCAGGCCATTCCTGCTTGCTCTTGATCGTCGCTTCCCCGGCCCATGCGAAGCCTTCGCGTCCAACGCCGATGCCATAACGGGTCGCGCGGCCGCCCGCCTCGACGAAATAGAGGTAGTGCCTGGCTGGATCGACGACGATTGTTCCTGGCGCTTCTTTGGTCGAATAGGCGACGCTCTTGCGCAGGAAGGCTGCATCGACTTGGCCCGCTTTGAGCGCTGGAACATTAAATCCGGCGTCTTTCGTCTGGGCGTAGAAATCGCCGCCTTGGACAGTCACCGCCTCCACCGGTCCCGCCTGCTCGACAGGATCATTCGGAGGCGGAGGCGCAACGGCGGAGGCGTCAATCGTCGGAGACGTTTGCATGCTGGCGCATCCGGCAAGGCATGCGCCAGCCGTTGCAAAAGCAAACACTACTAGGACATGGCGGGTTACGCGAGACATAGGCGATGATCGTCCTCAACCGGATGTGCCGACTATAGCCAAATCCGCGCCGGGAACCAATTCTTCCCCCACCGCGAACGCCGCTTGCATGGAACGGCTTGCCGTCGAGCGACGATGAAGCGGAAATTCGGACAAGGTTCCACGCGGGCGTCGCGTTCGCGGAAAACTCGATAATGAAGGACACATCATGGGAAAAGGTCTTAATCGGATAATGCTTGGAATGTCACAAATCCCTTATGTGCCGCGCTCCTCGGCAATGCGCGCTTTCCCGTCAGCTTTCAGAGTCATGGGAAACCCAGCTGACCAGTAGCTCGCAGGGAGCATCGCGCGGACCGACGCCCCCTGCCACACAGCAAAAATATCCAAGCGAGCAACCGAATGTCGATCTTCTCAATCAATTTGCGGCGGCGGCATCATTGCTCGGGAGCACGTCACGCAGTCGCTTGCCCTCAACCCATGCGAACGTCGCGGACGTATCCGCGCATTGGATATCCTGCTCAGCGATCAGCTTGTCGCACAGCATGACGCAAATCGCATCGATGGGAGCGCTCGTGTCGTTTTCCTCGGTCATGCGATCGATGGATATCTCGCCCATTTCCTCGCCGTCGACGATATGGATGATAAACACTTCTTCATGACCTGCGGCGCCGTGGGCGTTCACTCTGAAGGTTTCTCCCTTGTACTGAAATTCACGGATCATTTCCTACCCCCGCCTCTTGATGTTGTTTGGCCATTCAGTCGAACGGCGCGACCCTATCGTTCGCCAATACTCGGTCAATAGCGCCGAGAGTCGCAGTTTGCAAAAAAAATGCGCTGGAACAATCAGGCGCCCTTATTGCTTCCCGATCGCACCAAGCGCGGATCGATTTGGCAAGGTTTGTCAAGTTTCGAACAATTCAGCTGGAAGGAATGACCATGCCGATGTCTGCGGAGAATATCGAAAGTATGATCAAGGCGGCGCTACCGGACGCGGTGGTGGAATTGACGGCCCTCGCCGATGACAATGATCATTGGGCCGCGACCGTCACTTCTTCGTCGTTCAAGGGACTGAGCCGGGTGCGTCAGCACCAACTGGTCAATGCAGCCCTGGCCGGCAAACTTGGCGGCGAGCTGCACGCATTGGCGCTGACCACGCAAGCGCCGTAGTCACTAAAAACGGAATTCATGCGGGAGCAAAAGATGTCTGACACCCTTAGCCGGATCAAAGAAGTGGTCGACAGCGCAGATGTCGTATTGTTTATGAAAGGCACGCCCCAGGCGCCCCAATGCGGCTTCTCGATGCAAGTCGTGCAGATCCTCAATCAGATCGGCGCGTCCTACAACGCGGTAAATGTCCTTGCGGACGGAGAAATCCGTGAAGGCATCAAGGCCTTTTCGAATTGGCCGACAATCCCGCAACTTTACGTCAAGGGCGAATTTGTCGGGGGTTGCGACATTACCCGCGAGATGTTTCAGACCGGAGAATTGGCGGCGCTCCTCGAAAAGGAGAACATTCCGCATAAGCAAAGCGCAAAGGCGTAAAAGGCCGAGACGCGGCGCACCCGGCGGGCGCGCCACTAGCGACTGCTCCATCCAAATTCAGGACTGAGGGTGAAAGTCGAGCGCCACTCCAGCGGCTTCTGCCGTATGGCCGGCGTCGAGCAGCTCTGACAGCCGGTCGATGCGGATAAACGCCAAACCATCGGCGCCCACCCGAGAACCCGTCACGCCGATATCGACGCCGCCGATGTAGACCTGCGATCCCTGCGCGGGCGCTGCGCTTCTGGAGGTGAATCGCGAGACTCGTTTTCTCACCGTTGTGCGGTGCTGCATGCGCGACACGACTTCTTGGCCGACATAGCAGCCCTTCTTGAAGTCTAGGCCAGATAAGCGGTCCATATTCGCTTCGTGAGGAAAAACGCCGCCGTAATCGAAATCGACCAGCCCATCGGGAATGCCGGCGACGATTCTCCTCTCCTCATAGATCGCGCGGTCGCCGCGAGCATCCGCGACTCCTTTGCGGATAATCGCACGCCATCCCATATCGGGTGAACGCGGATCGGGAGCCGCCGCGACAATGTTGTCCTCAGGCGGCGCGCTATCGAGATAAGCGACAACTTCGTGATCGACGCTCATATCGACAAAGTCGACTTTCGATCTGAGCCGATACCGCGCGAATCGACGAAGGAGTTCGGCCGTCAGCGAAATAGGACAATCGAGCAACAATCGATCGCCCGCGGCGCCTTGCTCCCTATACACAAAGAAATCAGAGATAATCTTGCCCTGAGGAGTCAAGAGCGCGGCAAAGCGCGCTTCCCCCCGGCGCAGAGAGCGAATGTCGTTGGTGACGAGATTGTGCAGGAATTCGGTCGCGTCGGCGCCCGTTATCTCGATCAACCCACGATCGGAAAGAAGAATAGCGTCGGCCATCTGTCTGCTTTGGTCTGGATGACGCGGCGAGACGCCGCCCGCTTTGTAGATATTCATTCCATGGGCGGACCCATGTCGTCTTCCTTCTTCTTCTTTTTCTTGTCGATCTTGGCCTGCGCATAGGCGCCGGCGTTCTTCAATGTGACGGGCGCCTGACCTTCGACGAACTGCGAAATCCAGAAGAACGTTCGTTCGCTGGCCCGCTCGGCGGCTTCCGCGTCAAAATTCTCGGCTGTCGCAAAATTGAATCCATCCTTCACCTTGGGATAGGAATAGGCGCTGACATCCGGCCGCGTCGCCCGAAACATCGTCATACCTTCCAGAGGCGTTGAGGCGTCTTCTTCCGGAAAATGCAGCAGCGTCGGGATTTTGCGCTTCTCCGAATGTTCGTCGGTCAGCCCGGCCGCATAATATCCGATGGCGCAGGCGACATCCTGCAACCTGTTGGCGGAAATATAAGCGACATATCCGCCCCAGCTGTATCCGACGAGCGCGACCTTGCCCGTGCTCTTGACCGAGTCCACCGCCGCCTGGACGTCCAGCAACGCCGCTTCGATCGGGACCGATTTCGCGATCTCGACGCCTTCCGAGGCGCTTGCGGCTTCAGCCTTTTGCGCGCGCTGAAAAAGGGACGGCGCAATCGCGACGTAGCCCTTCGCGGCAAAGGCGTCCGCCTCCTTCCGAATGTGCTCGCTCACGCCAAAGTAATCCTGGAGCACGACGACCGCGCCTTTTGGCGTCTCGGCCGGATCAGCCCGGTAGGCTGAGAAGCAGTGTCCGTCTTGAGAGGTAAGTTCAATCATGATCGCAACCTCGCATCTTCACAATGGCGATGCTTTCCACGAAGGAGCGGGTCAGCAGCCGTCTCTTCACGACGCGGCGTTGCGAATTCCATGCCTTTGACAATCGTCAACGCCGCCGCCGCGACTTCAAAAGAAGCCAAGCTCCAACTTCGCTTCTTCCGACATCATGTCCTGGTTCCACGGCGGGTCGAAGACGAGATTGACCTTGGAACTCTCGACGCCCTCGACGCCATCGATCGCCCGCTTCGCCATGTTCATCATCTCGCCGGCGACCGGACACCCCGGCGCGGTCAATGTCATATCGACATCGACATGACGCCGATCGACAATGTCGACTCTATACACCAGACCAAGATCATAAATGTTCACCGGAATCTCCGGATCGAACACTGTTCGCAACGCGGCGACGACCGCCTCATACAGTTCTTTCGCCTCTAGCCGGCGCCTTGAGCCCGCGTCGCCGCCGCTGGCGGTCTCAACGGCCGGTCGCGGCACGATCTGTGTCTCCACTGTCTTCTTCCGTCTCTTGGCGAGGGCGCGGACGGTTCGGGACTTCTACAAAGATGAACCGCGCGCCCGCGTGGCATGCCTTCGCGCCGGTAAGTCGGCGCTTCATTTCTCCTCGGTCAAGCAAAGCGCGCGCCAATTGAAAGCGCCTGGACTGGAACTTGCTTCGATTTATGCGACCGCCTCAATGAATCCGTCAAGAAAACTGCGCGTCCGAGCGCGAGGCGCGTCGTCAAGAGGTGGAAGTGCAATGTCGGAAGAAGCGGATGACGAATTCGAGATTCCTCAACTTTACAAACGTCACGTCTTCGCCTGTTTCACGCAAAGACCTCCGACGCATCCGCGCGGCAGCTGCGGCGCAAACGGCGCTCAGCCGTTGTGGGATCGTCTGGGCAAGCGCGTCGAAGCCGAGGGCGGCGGCGAAATCGGATTCACCGCCGCCGGCTGCATGGGATTTTGTTCCGCAGGACCTCTAATGGTCGTCTATCCGGAAGGCATTTGGTACCGGCCGACGAGCCCGGAAGACGTCGACGAAATCTTCACGTCGCATCTCAAAGAAGGCCGCCGCGTCGATCGTTTGGTCATGATCCTGACGCGCTGACGGCGAATGGCGTCGGGCCTTGATGAAGGCGCGCGCCTGCCTCAAGAAATCGCGCGCGCCGCCTCTTGGACGGCGAGCGCCTCGGCGCGTATGCGCGCGACCATTGAACGGAAACCGTTCGATCGTTGCGGCGTTAGATGCTCTTTCAGACCCAAGCGTTCGAAAAGCGCCATGGGATCGGTTTGCAATATGTCCGCTGCGCTTCTGCCCGAGCAGAGCGTGATCAGGATCGCCACGAGCCCCCGTACGATATGCGCGTCGCTATCGCCGAGAATGGTCAGCGTCGGCGTCTCCGCGCCGCAATATTCAGTTGTCATTGACAGCCAGACCTGGCTCGCACAGCCGGTGACTTTGGTGTCTTCAGTCTTGAGAGACTCCGCAAGCGGCGGCAAGGCGCGCCCGAGTTCGATCACATAGCGGTAGCGGTCCTCCCAATCATCGAGGACCGCGAAATTTTCGATGATATCGTCGATATTCATATCTTCTTCCGCCGTGCTTAGACGATCGGACGCGCCGCGTCGGCAACATCCGAGCATGGGCGATCGCGCGGCTCGCGCAGCAAAGTTAAACATTCGACATTCGCGGCGAGATCGCGCGCGGTGAATCCGTCGACCGTTTCCAGCGAAGGATCGGCGCCAGACTGCAGCAGCAGCGCCACCGCATCGGCTTTGCCGGCTGAGGACGCGTAGATCAATGCCGTCGCTCCGTCGGGATTGCGGTGATTGACCGAGACCCCGGCGTCGATCAACGCCTGCATGGTCTCGAGGCTTCCGTTGGCCGCCGCAAGCCAGAGCGCATTGTTGCCATCGGCGTTTGTGGCGTGCAGATCGGCGCCTTGCGCGATCAGCGCGCGCAACTCGTCGCACTGGCCCTTAGCGCTCGCGGCGAGCAAAGGCGTCATGTTTGGCTCCTTCTCCCGCGACGGGGAGGTTCAAAGCGCGCCCAGCTGGAACAACGGCTTCGCCCCGCCGCGACCGAGCACGGTGTCAACCTTCTGCCGGACGGCTTCGATCTTGAGCGGCTTGACCAGAGCGCCATGGGCGCCGGCTTTCATGCCTTCGACGGCGAGCTTTTCGTCCGCCAGCTCGCACACCACAAGAATCCTCACATCCGAGAAATGGTCCGAAATTTCGCGGAGCAGCTCCAATCCTCTGGTCTTGAGGAAGCTTGCGCCAAGCAAAATGACGTCTGGCTTTAACCAATCAACGCCCTTCTCATAGGCCTCCTCTATTTGGGCGAGTTCATGCGTTTCGATCTCGTCATGAAGCATGAACTGCAACGCGGCGCGGGTAATCTCGTCTTCATCCACGACGAAAACGCGGCGCTGATCGACAGCCTTTGACGTCTCGACACCAATCTGCATGTGGCGCTCTCCTGCGGAAGCAACGATATGGAGATTCATAAGCAATCCGCGTTCCATCCAGCGGTCGCTCCAACGGCGAAATCTTCCAGACTGAAAGAAACAATGTCGTAAGATACGCAACAATTGTCTGAACGCATCCCCAATGAGGGCGTGACAAGACGCGAACCCCAGCGCCAACAGCTGGATGAGAGACAGATTTAATCTCGTAAATTCAATAATAAGTGAGCCATTGTCGCTACTGGCACAGCGGTTGCTTCGACGGTCACGCGAGTGAGGGCTGAACGCACGCCTACGCCACGCCGAGCGATGTGTTCCTTCCCGTAGCCCGCGACGAGTTTCCTAAAATTTACGGAACGGCGCGCCGCGAGAACGGGCGCGGGTTGAAGGACACAGCAGGAGACGAAGATGTCACTACGGCAGATCGCGTTTTACGGGAAGGGGGGCATCGGCAAGTCGACGACGTCCCAGAATACATTGGCGGCGCTTGCGGAGATGGGTCACCGCATT
>JALHNQ010000040.1 GCA_022843405.1 Methylocystis sp.
GGTGGGACGGCGCGACGGGCGGGGGTGGGGTGGAGCCGCGTCGAAATCTTCGCCACGGAGCAGTCGTCGCCAAACTGCCTTCTTCCAACTAAATAGATTCCGCGCGGTCACCCCACCCCGCATTGCTTCGCAATGCGACCCTCCCCCTCAAGGGGAGGGTGAGGTTACGTACTTCGCCATCAAGGGGAAGGCGAATACGAACTCTTCTCCGCAAGCGCCGCGTCATAATAGTCCGCGAGCCCCGAGAGAAGCTTGCCGCAATCGCCCTCGTAACTCGAGCCGTGCATCATCGCGAGGCGTCGCGGCGCGAGCGTCGCGAGCATGCGAATCGTTGGGCCTGTCGCTGGCGTCAGCGCGGTGGCTTGAAAGGCGTTCTCCGCGGCAATTGCGGCTTCGAGCACGCTTTCCGTGACGAGCGCCGGTCCTTGGCCGATCTGCGTGAAGAGATCGCCGCAAAAAAGCGTGCGGGTCGTCTCCTCATAGATCAGCCCCGATTCCCACGCATGCGGCACATGCGGCGTGTCGATGTAGCGCACGCGCCTTCCGCCGAGGTCGATGATCTCGCCGTCGGCAAGTGCGCGCGGCGGCCGGTCGGCGAGATCGTTGAGCGACACCATGCAGGCGATCTGGCCATGAATCACTTGCGCCCGCGGCGCGGCCGCGAGCCACAGATTCATCGCCCCGCATTCATCGGCTTCGATATGGCCGAAGGAAATCCAGCGCAGCCGCTCAACCGGCATGATCGCGCCCAAAGCCTTCGATACAAGCAGAAACAGCGAACGCGAGCCGCAATGAAAAAGGAGCGGTTCATCCGCGTCGATAAGGAACTGGTTGAAGGTGAATCCGGCCGGGGCGGCGATCTCCGGCGCAAAAGTCGAAAAACGGTAAATGCGCTCGGCGATTTCGTCGACCTTCGTTTCCATGTTCAACCTCAGATGCTGATCGCCTTCTATATCCCGCTCGACTTCGACGAGAAATTGAAGCCTTCCACGAGCATCGCCGGCGCGGCGGGCGCGACGCCTTCGCCCGCCCCGCGCCAGGTCCGGCGCGTTGGACCGAGCGCCTTGATATTGGCGAAGAGCTCGCCGAGCCGCTGATTGAAACGCATATTGCGCATCGGCGCGACGACGCTTCCGTTCTCGATGAGAAAATTGCCGTCGCGCGTGAGGCCGGTGAGCAGCAGGCTCTTGGGATCGACGATATTGGTGTACCAAAACCTCGTCACCAGAACGCCGCGTCGCACGGAGCGCACCATATCGTCTATCGAAGCGTCGCGGCCCGTCATGACGAAGTTGCGCGCAAAAGGGATTGGCTCGGCTCCCGTCCTTTGCGCCCAGGCGCGCGAGCGGTAGAGCGTCGAAACAACGCCATTTTCAACGAAGGCGCGGGCGCGATGCGGCAGGCCTTCGAAGCTGACCGCGGCTTCGGGCGCCAAGGGGTCGGCGGGATCGACGCGGATCGTGAGCTTTTCGTCGAAGAGCTTTTCGCCGATCAGCGCGCCGCCGCCGGGACGCGCGAAGAAGCTTCTGCCTTCGTCGGCTGCGCGCGCCTCCATCGCTCTGATGAGCCAAAAGGCGAGTTCGGCCGCGGCGTCGGGTTCGAGAACCACCGTATAGGCGCCGGGTTCGAGATCGGCGGGCGTCGAATCATGCGCGCCCTTGGCGCAGGCGAGGCGCGCGATTTCTTCGGCGTCGAGACGATCCGCGCAGAAGTGATGCGCGCCGGCCCAGCCCGACCAGGAGTCGGCGCGGTTGCGCGCCGTGGCGGAGAGATCGATTTCGCTGCGCCGCTCATAGGCGAAGAGGCCGGCGCTCGTCGCGAAGGCGTCAAATCGCCGCGTGGCCGCCGCGCAGCCGAAAGTGTCCACGCCGATCCGCGCGCCTTCCTCCATAACCCGCGCCGCCGCGTCGGCCAGCGCATCGAGTCGCAAATGCGCCGTCGCCTCGTCATAGCGGTTGGAAAAGCCGTAATTTTGCGGTCCGAGCGGCGCGACATAATCCGGATCGACTGGCAACATGCGCGCGATCTCTTCCGAACGCGCGACCGCTGAGGCGATTGAATCGTCGTCAAGGCGCGAGATGCTGCAGGCGCCGATGCGCCCGCCGACATGCGATGAAATGCGCAGATTGGCTTCCGCGGTCGCGAGATTCGTCGTCGCGCCGCCGCGCGCGAAGCGCAGACTTTGGTCCAGACCGCCCTGGATATGGACGGCGCAGGCGTCGGCCTTGGAGTGCGCGAGAACCTTGTCGGCGATCGCTTGTGCGTCGTCTGAAGAAAGAAACATGCGTTATGCGTCGTCGCTCGTGTTCAGCACGCGCACGTTACGAAATAGCGCCGGCGGGCTGCCATGCGAGACCGGCGCCAGCTGCATCGGCTCGGCCTTGCCGCAGGTGAAAGTGCCGTCGAGATGATAGGCGCTCGCGTCGCACAGACCTGATAGAGAATTCCAAAATTGCGTGGTGCGGCCCTGATAGGCGCCGTCGCGCAACAGATCGCCGAGCTTGCCGTTCTTGATTTCATAAAAGAGCTGCCCGCCGAACTGGAAATTGTCGCGCTGCTGGTCGATGCTCCAACTGCCGGCGCCGACGACGTAGATTCCATTCTCGACGTGGCTGATGAGATCGTCGAAGGCGCATTTCTGAGGGTTCGGCTTCAAGGAAATATTCGGCATGCGCTGAATCGGGAAGGCCGTCGGGCTGTCCGCATAGGCGCAACCGTTCGAATGCGTCAGGCCGATGAGATGCGCCTGTCCCAGCGCCATCTGGAAATTCTTGAACACGCCGCGTTCGACGATCGGGAATTCGGCGGCCTCGGCCGGCGCCCCGTCGTCGTCATAGCCGATCGTGGCGAGCGCGCCGGGCTGGGCGCGGTCAGCGACGATCGTCATCAGCTCCGAGCCGAACCGCAATTCGTTCAGCATATGGGGTTTGACGAAGCTCGTTCCGGCGAAATTCGCTTCCCAGCCGAGCACGCGATCGAGTTCGGTCGAATGGCCGACGGTCTCATGGATCGTGAGCCACAGATTCGTCGGGTCGATCACGACGTCGTAATCGCCCGGCGTCACCGGCCTGGCGTCAAGTTTCGCGCGCGCCTCTTCGCCCGCCCGCGCGGCTTCCTCGATCAGGCCGGCGCCCACGACATAGTCCCAGCCGGCCCCGCGCGCCGGCGCTAGGCAGTCACGCGTCGCGAAACGGCCGCTCGCGCGATCGACGGCGGTCGCCTGAAAGATCGGCGCGACGCGCGTGCGCGTCTGATGAATCCGGCTGCCAAGGCTATTGGCGAAGAACCGCTCTTCGCAGGCCGCCGAGAAGGACGCCGAACAAAAATCCGCGCCATGATCGCGCGCGCTGGCGATGATCGACAACAGCAGGTCGGCTTTCTCGCCGGCCGGCACGTCGAACGGATCGACGCCCATCGGCATGATCCATTCGGCCTCATGAGCGGGCAGGCGCTCGAGCTCGATTGGCTGGAATTGTATCCGCTTCACGGCGCGGGCGTTCTCGAGCGCCCGCTCGACGCCGGCGCGCAGACTGAGCGGATCGAGCCGCCGCGCGCCGTAAAATCCCCAGCAACCGTCGAGCAGCACGCGCAGGCCAAATCCCTGCGAGGCGCGTTCGTCGAAACTCTCTAGCCGGTCGTCCTTGGCGAAGGCGTATTCACGCCGCGTTTCGCCGATCCTGAGGTCGGCGTAGCTGGCGCCGCTTTGCCGCGCGGCGGTGAGCGCAAGATCGGCGAGATCGTAGAGCAGCGCGCGGTCGAGCGCGAAGGCGCTACGGTTCCGGCCGGAGGAATCCAACGGTGAAGGCGTGGCGGCGGCCGCCATATGTCGCTCCAAATTGCCGCGATATGTTGGGCGCTTCAGCCGCGATTTGCAATCGCCGCGTTACGGCTGCGCCGCGCCGCGCCAGCCGCAGGCGGCGAGCGCCTCCGCCATATGCGCGGGCGGCGCGGCGACAGCTTCGATGGGCGGCTTGCCGTCCTGCATCGGCACGCTTATCGCGCGCGCGTGAAGATGTAGCGGGGCTGACCCCTCGCGGCGACCTGACCCATAGATCGGATCGCCGAGAATCGGCCAGCCCATCGCTTGCGCATGCACGCGAATTTGATGCGTGCGGCCGGTGTGCGGCGCAAATTCGATCAGGGTCAGCGCGCCGTCGGCGCTTTTGCCGATCACGCGCCAGGAAGTGCGCGCCGGCAAGCCAAGCGGGTCCGGCCGCATCCACCAGCCGCGCGCCGCGTCGAGCCGCCCGAGCGCAAGGTCGATCTCGCCGTGCTCGCCCGCCGGCGCGCCTTCGACCACCGCCCAATAGGTCTTGCCGACGCGGCCGGATTTGAACAGGCGGCCGAGCCGCTCCAGCGCCTTGCGGTGGCGCCCGAGCACGAGACAGCCGGAAGTGTCCTTGTCCAGCCGGTGCGCCAATGCTGGCGGTCGCGGCAGGCCGAAGCGGAGCTGATCGAAGCCGTCTTCAAGGCTTGGGCCGCCCTTCGGGCCGCGATGCACCGCGATCCCGGCCGGCTTGTCGATGATCAGCATCAGCCCGTCGCGGTGAAGCAGTCGAGAGAGGAGGTCCATGGCGGGCTTATAGCAGGACGACGCGATGACGAGCGCTATCTTCCTGTTCGCTTGTCCTTTCCGAGCGAAACCGCGCCGCCGATAAACGCGCCATATTTGTGGAAATATTCGTCGGTCAGATGCACGCCGTCGCGGGCGTAGCGCCGCTCATTTCCTTCGTATCTGTCGATGAAATTGTCATATTCGATGATGCTGAGTTCGGGATGGTCGCGCCACAGGGCGACCCTATAGAGGTCGTTCACCTGCTTCTGGCAATCGTCGTAGAAACAGCTCAACAGGGAGCGCTTGACGGCGCTGTAGAGATTGGGCGGTTTGAAGCTGCGTTCGTTGACGCGGGGAATGGCGATGATTTCAACGTCGTCGACGTTGGAAAAATACTCGACGAGCTTTTTCGTATATTCGACATAGGCCGATGCGCCGACGTGCTGGATTTCGTCATTGACGCCGTTCAGGAGAACGACCTTGTCGGGCGTCTTACCCGCAAAAAGGCGATAGAGTTTTTCTCTTGGAAATTTCTCGCGCAGTTCAGAATAGAGCAACCGCGAGTTTCGGCCCGCAAAACCAATGCTGCAGGCTTTGACGCCGCGACCTTGAAGCCGCTCGGAAACGGCGCGCGGCAGTTCGGGCAGCAGCTTGCCGTCGGAGGCCCAGGACTCGCCGACGACAAGGATGTTGTAGTCGCTATCGCCGCCGTTGACGGTCGCGCAGTCGACCGAGGGTTCATCCGAGCGCTTGAGGCTGAGAAGCGTCAGCCCGCCTGTGACAGCTAGAATAAACGCCAATCGCTGCGCGCCGGGGAACATGGCGCACCCATAGCCCGCAGACTGGACTCAAGCAAATTTCCCCACATGGACTTTGGGCGTGGACTTTTTAGTGTGGACTTGGCGTGGCCGGGGCCGCGTGGGACCATGGCGCCCGTCTCGCCTTACGCGGTCGCCGGCGCGACGTGCGCGCCCGCCGACAGGGGCGGCGCGGCCGGCTGAGCCAGAAGCCGACCGGAGACCCAGGCGGCGCGCAGTCTGTTGATCGGTCGATCGAACAGGCGCCAGATCAGGTAGGACGCGACGAAGATGATGACGAGCGCCTCGGAGCAAAGCAGAAGTCGATCAGTATAGGACCCTTCGCCGGTCTTGAGCGCGCCGATCACGGACCAATGCAGCAGATAGAAAATATAGGAGAGTTCGCCCAACATTCTGTCGGTCGACGCGCTTGCCTGCTGCGTCGTGTAGAGCGCCCAGGGCGTCATCATCACCGCGATCACGAGATTCATCTTGTCGCTAAATGCGAGCAACTCCTGCTTTTCGCCGAGCATCATGTCCTTGGCGAAAATCAGCGCACACAGGAACAGCGTCGCGAGCGTCGTGTATAACGCGCGATAGGCGAAAGCGCGATCGGGCTTTAAACCGTGGCTCGCCGCCGCGACGCCGATTCCAAAAAACAGGAGGAAAGGCGCGACCGTGACGGAGCCGCCGAGCCAAGGCGCGCCGGCCGAGATCAGAAGGCAAATCAGCAAGAGATGGATGTTTCTCGAAATGAGAAATATGATCGCCGGCGCGATAAGATAGAACTGCAATTCCACATCCAGCGACCAGCCGGGAATGTTGGCCTGGAACGGCAGCGAGCCGTAGCCGAGGATCATGATGTTGGAAAAGAGCTGACGCATCAGCCCGCCAAAGGCGTCGGGCGCCTCGCCGCGCCAGAGCAGCAGCGCCCAGGCGATCGCCGAACATAGAGCGAAAACCGGCGCGATGCGCCAGACGCGCGAAACGAGGTAGGTGAAATAGGCCGACGTCGTGTTCGAATAGGTGTTCTTCCACATCGCCGCGACCCAGTAGCCGCTCAGCACGAAAAAGATCAGCACGGCCGCCATGCCGAGGTTGAAACTGGTCGTGTGGTGGAGAAAGACCGCAAAGGCTAAAGTCAGCCGCAAGGCGCCCGGCGACGCGAATTTGTCGGTTCCCATCGCCCTTCTTGCTCCAAATATGCGAGGAGAATTTCTTGAATAAGTCAATCTTAGTGCTGATTAGAATGCGGCATGCTGTGGCACGAGGTCGCGATCGCTGCAGCGCGCCGCGGCATTCGGTCGCGCGCTGCAGATCGCGGCGGGCGTTGGCGCGTGGTTCGCCGTCATGCGCGCCGATTTGGCGATGCTGAACAATCGATTCGGCGAAATTCGAAGCTGTGCTCACGAGGAACGATGGCGATTCAATCTCCGACCCCCAAACTCCGCGTCACCGTGAATTTCGGGGTTGCGCGGCTCTATATCGACAATCCCGGAAAGCGAAACGCCTTCGACTTCGAGATGTGGCGCGCGCTGCCGGCGCTGATGCGCGACATCGACGCCGCCGAGGAGGCGCGCGTCCTTGTCATCAGCGGCGCGCCGGGCATGCCGTTTTGCGCCGGCGCCGACATCAGCGAATTCGCCACTCTGCGCGCGACGAGCGACGGCGGGCGCGCTTATGAGAAAGCCAATGTCGAGGCCTTCGATGCGATTTCGAATCTTTCCAAGCCGACGATCGCGGCCGTGTCGGGGTTCTGCATGGGCGGCGGGTTTGGAATCGCCGCAGCGTGTGATCTGCGAGTCGCCGATGCGCGGGCGGTTTTTGCGGTTCCGGCGGCGAAGCTCGGGGTAGGCTATCCGCCGGCGGCGATGGCCTATGTCGTCGGAGCGGTCGGCATCCAACTGGCGTTCGATCTCTTTTACACCGCGCGCCGCCTCACCGCCGTCGAAGCCAATGAGCGCGGCTTCGTCAGCCAGCTGTTTGCGCCGGAGAGTTTCGAAGGGGGCGTGCATGCGCTCGCCGAAACGATCTCTGGCGGCGCGCCTCTGACGTTACGCGCCGCCAAGGCGGCGATTCGCGCCGCTGGACGACTGCCCGGATCGCCGTCGTATGAACAATGCGAAGCTCTGGCCACCGCCTGTTTCGACAGCGAAGATTACATGGAGGGACGCGCCGCCTTTCTCGAGAAGCGCGCGCCGCGTTTCTCGGGGCGCTGAGGCGCTTCGCCATCCACTCGGACCTAAAATCACTTATTTGCGAGTCCTGGGTTGAAGCTTTTGGGCACTGGAAGGTGAAATTCTATCGCGTCGCCTAGGACGCAATGTTTCCGGAGTTTCAGTATCAACGACATTCATTTGTTCAGAGTCCGCTCGAACATCAGCATTGCGTACCGCCTCTCCAAAATCTATACTTGTCGCCGCTTCGATTTCCTTTATCGTTGTCAGGAATTCGGATACACGTGCTACCTCAGGGTCGTCCAAAAATGCTTCTGCGGACAAAATGCCCTCCGGCATAACCTTGAGCAACTCGGCCTGATCGGCTATCAGCGCGATAGATCTCAAGCCCTCCTGATCGGCCCAGACCGCGATTTTCCAAAACTTCATAGGAATGCGCGAGCCGAAGCGATACTCTGGGTCGTCATCAGCGAAGATCGGGCCAGCAAAAACCGTGATCCTTTTCCGCATTGTTACTGCATTACGAAGAACGTACGTTTCGACCGCTCGCCACCGCAACTTTCCCTTCGTACCGGGACGATCCAGCCGGCTACCTTGGTTGAAATAGCCCACCTGCGGCGCGGCGTTCGTATAAAAGAACGTGTCGCGCTCAGCAGAACTCGCCATGTCCTCCGTGCCCCACGCTGGGTCTCCGCGCAGCGTGATGTGGCCCTTTTGGAACATTCTTGCCCGCCGTTCGCCTGAGGCCCGATCAGGAAAACCGGGAACATTCTGGTTGTCGTAAAAGGCCCTAGTCATCTGTTCGTCGGGTAATATACGGCGGTCCGAACGGAAGGCATCAGCCGCTTCGGGCTCAAACGATTCGACTCCTAGCTGCTTAAGCGTCGGATCGGCGGTGACAGTCTTATCCTTTCGATTTACCGCTTTGATACGCGAACCATCGATATTGCAGGCCGTAAAATAGGCTAGCCGACGCTGAGCGTTCATTACGATGGAGAAGTGATGATAGCGCAGTTCATGCGGGTCCTCGCCAGGCGAGGCTTCAAGATTGATCGCAGGAGTATGCGTGGGCGCAGTCTTCGGCAGTGGCACGATAAATCCAGGGATAAATCCAGGCTCATACCCTCCGCGATCGGTGAAATCTTCTTCGAGTCGTCGGGACTCAGCGTCAGTGCCGATCAGCAGAGACTCTGCGGGATGTTCAGGTTCTGTGTCTTGGTTGCGGTCGCCGTTGACATTGCCCGGCAAACGCAAACTGATCTCTATCGGAATCGTCCATGTCACGCGTCCGTCAGCCTCGATCCTTGGCGCACCAGAAGCAACATCTGCCTTCTGTGTGCGAGTAGCTCCCGATCGTGACGGCGCTGCCGCCTCAGCGACGCGCGCGGAACCTTGCCATGTGCTCAGAGCGCTTTGCAACAATTCAGCGGTTTTTCCCGAAGCTGTCGGCGCTACGCTTCGTAGGAACCTAACTATGGCGCTAATCCGAATCCCTTCGTTTACTTCTCGCCGGGGACCAACTTCAGATCTTCCTTCCAGCCAAGGAGTTCCCCAATGGTGAAGCGCGATAGGCTCCCATTGATTGTTGAATACGGGAGAACCCGACGCGCCGCCTTCTGTATCGGCGATGTAATGAAGGACTCGATTAAGGGCATCGCGAGCGACAAGTTGATTTTCGCGTACCACAACTTCCTTTAGGCGACCTTGCGGATGTTGAATGATGTTAGCGACCTCGCCTAGCATGTGCTTGTCGCCGGCATCAGACAGCGGAATGAAGCCAAAATCCTCAAGACGATGCTCGCCGTGAAGGCGTTCGCCAATTCCGATTAAGGTAAAGTCCAACCCCTCAATTCCATCGGAGACAAAGCATCGCCGCGGATCAAATGTGAACCGTGTCACAGGAAGCGTTTCGCCGTTCGGTCCGGTTTCATATTCAAACTCTGCACAAAGGCGTGACGCATCTGAAGCGCTAGCAATAACGTGGTGATTAGTTAGAAATAGATTTGGCGCTACCATGAAACCAGTGCCTTGCGGCCTGCCGTCACGGAAAGCAACGCGCGCCACGGCGTTTGCAGCAAGGCGCCCACGTGTAAAGAAATTGACGCCGATGAAATCAAGCGTGCTCCCCCAAATTGCCTCGCGCCCATCGGTTTGCGGCACGCGTTCAGCTTCGGCCACGGTTTCGACCGTACGCGCGGCGTTCTTGATACTTCCTGCGAGAGCTTCTGCCTGCTGACGCGATACGCTGGCTTTGGCTTGCAGGCGCTCGATTTGCCGCTCTTCTTGGAACTCCGCTCCTAGCGGGTTACCTGCTGCTATTTGATCGAGGGAGTGCTCAATCTGCTTTGTCGTTTCGGCAACGCGCGCCGCGACAATTTCGTTCAGCCTGGAAGCGTAAATGCTAGACATTGAAGTAATTCCTATAAATCGAACTGTTATTTTGCGAAATTATGTGTCATATTAATGACGTAGAAAAAGCCGCTCGCCGCTAATTCCATCCGATGAAGGTTTTACCTGTCGGCGCTCGCCTCGACTTCTATGCTCTCCAGAATGTCGCCGGGCTTTCGCGCCAATACGTCGATCGCGTTGACGCCCTTTGGCGCGGCAAAACGCAGATGCAGGCGCTTTGACTTCTCGATATAGGTCGAAACCGCTTCGGCGATTCGCTTGGCGTTGGCGCCGGCGCCGAGGAGCGCGGCGATCGCCGTCGCCGCGGCCCTGGCGTAATCGGTCCGCGCCTTGTCGACTGAAGTCTTCTGCTCCTTGGCTTCCAAAGCCAGCACGCGATCGACGAGACCATTTCCTTCAAGCATAACGTCGATCGACTTAACGGATGTTGCGAGCATCGCCGCGCGCGAGATGATGGGCGAAGACGAGAACGCCGCGCTCGATACATTGCCGAAGCGCGCCGAGACGCGCGCCGCGCCCATGTCTTTCGCGTCGATCGCGACTGGCCCTAACGCCGCTTCCGAGGTTTTTTCGCGCCACTCGCCGGCGGCGAGTCCGGAGAGCGCCAGTTCGCGATAGCCCAGCGCCAGGAAATGCGCCGTCGTCTGCGTTTCGCCGCGGGCGGCGAGATCGACAATGAAATTGTCGATGCGGCCCGAGAATTTCGTCGGCGCCGCGTCGAGAAAATTCTCGAACGTCGCGCTGGCGTTCTCGACGCTGAATTTGATTCGCGACGTTTCGCCGGTCAGGGGATCGGGCAGATCGGCGGCCAAGCCGCGCATGTCGAAGCGCGCGAGCCTTGGATAGGCGCCGCCCCGCAAAATCGGGGCGAGCTGCAATTCATTCAGCGCCAATCGCCTTACCGAGAGAATGCCGCCGTCCGACGCCGCGAGCGAAAAATCTTCGGCGAAAATTTCGCCGGCGGCGGCGCCGGCAACTTTGCGCATGCCAAAGCGCGCGATTTTCGATGCAAACGGCTTTGCTGCGGGGTCTCCCTTGCCGGTTGCGACGAAATCATCGACGTCGATCGATGCGGCCTCGAAAGATTGCAGCGCGTCGAGAAGATCGCGCATCAGCGCGGGATCGTTCTCTGGTTTCGCCGCATCGAGCTTCTCCAATCGCTCGACGAGTTTTTCCGCAGGCGTTTGCAACGCGCGTCCGCGCACGCCCGCGATCGTCACGCGGCCCGTCGTCACGATGAAATTCGCACCAGCGTCTTCGAGACGCGTCGAGTCGACGACTTCCTCCTCAACCAATGGCGTCAGCGGCGCGTCGGCCTCGTTGCGCGTCGCGCCGAGCCGCGCGATCCCGGCAAGATCGACGCCTTTCGCCGTCGAGACGCCCCAATAAAGGCGCTGAACGCCTCCTTTTGCCGATTCGATCGTTGCTTCGCCGCCGTCGGCCCGCACGCTCGCGGCGCGCCCGGAAACGACATTCTCAAACATGAGCTTACGATAGGTTGCGCGCTCGACGCGCGACTCATTGCGGCTTTCGCTCGACATCGCCGGCACGGCGATTCGCCGCGCCGAAACACGCGCGAGCCGCGCCGCGACATTCGCATCGCCGTTGAGGAACAGCGTGGCCAGCTCCGCCAATGGCAGGCTTGCGCCCTCGATTTCCATATGCGGGATGCGATAGGTCGTCGCGCCGAGCGTGACGACGATATTGTCGAGCGTCAGCGGGTTCTCGCCGGCGCCCCGCGAAGGAACAGCGAAACTCGCGAGCGATAGCGACATCGCGACGCCGGCGACGAGGATCCTGCGCATCGGAAAGCCCTGATGAGGCGGAGGCAAAGGAGGTTGCATGGGGCGCCGCCAAGGTAAAGAGGCGCGCGCTATCGTCGCAGTCGGGGTTTGGCAAGAAGCGGGGCGTGGCGGCGCGCGGGCGGCGTGATAGAGAGACGGCATGCGTCGACTCCTGCTCCTGCGCCATGGCAAGGCCGACCGGCATTCAGCCGGCGGCGATCGCGAACGTCCGCTCGTCCGTCGAGGCATGGAGGATGCCCGCAGAATGGGCGAGTTCCTGCGCGACTCGAACATTGCGCCGGACCTCGCCGTCGCCTCCAACGCCCGCCGGGCCAGGCAGACGCTCGATAGAGTGCTCGACGGCTTTACCGGCCATGTCACCCATCTGATCGAGAATACGATCTATCTTGCGACCGTCGACCATCTGGTCGAGATTTTGCGGCAGACGCCGGACAAGGTCGGGACGCTGCTCGCCGTCGGCCATAATCCGGGCTTCGCGGAGCTCGCGTCCTGGCTCGCCGGCTCGGGCGAGGCGGATGAATTGGCGCTGATGCGCGCTAAATTCCCTACGGCGGCGCTGGCGGTGCTCGATTTCGAAATCGATCATTGGTCGGAAGTCGGCAAAGGCGGGGCCAGACTCACGCGCTTCGTGACGCCGGGCATTCTGCGGGGCGAGGCGACCGAAGACCCCGACTGACTTGGTTCGGAACCCTTGGACGGATGGCCATGCTGATCGAAGCGCTTCTGACGATGCTGGCCGTTGCGGCGCCTCAAAAGGCGCCCGCCGTCTTCGCTGCGCCGGCGTCGGCGCTGGCGGCCGCAGCGAGTCCCGCCTACCTGCCGGAGGCGCGCGCGGTGGACAATTGGCGCGTCGAGAGCGCGCTGGCGCTGGAGATGGCGCCGCTCGCCGCAATCCGCCGCGCGGTCGGCGCCGAGGAGGGCGCGCCGGCCCGCTGCGTCAAGCTCAATAATTACTGGTGCGTCAAGAGCGCCGGGTGGAACGGTGAAATCGCCGCCGATTCGGACGGCCATGTCGCGTTCGCTTCGGCGGAGGAGGGCGCCGCCGTCGCGGCGCTGCTGCTGCGGCGCTATTATGTCGACTATGGGCGGCGCACCGCGCGCGCCATTGTCGAGCGCTGGGCGCCGGCGCAATGTTTCCTCTTCGGCGCGCGGCCCGTTTCCGGCATGTCGGCGTCGCGCGTGGGCATGGCGCGGATGCTGCCGCAGCGCATCGCGCCGATGGGGCTCGCGCCGCGCGGCCTTCGCAACACGCTGCGGGCCCGCTGGCTGGCGGCGCATGGTCGCGGCGGAGTCAACTCAAAGACCGCGCGGGCGCCTCTCGGCGCGCCGGTCGACCTGATGCCGGCGCCTTCGATTATGGCTGGAGTTTCCGAGCTTCCTGCGCGGCGCGAGAAACCTGCCGAGCTGATCCGATCGGCGCCCCAGACGATCGTCGCCGACCTGGCGCCGACGCCAGCGCCTCGGCCAGCGCCAGGCATCGGCGTTTCGAGTTGCGGCGGAGAGTTCGCGCGGATCGCCGCTTATGCCGCCAGCATCGCGCAGGGCGTCGCCTCCGGCCCCAACGAGGATCTGGGGCTGTTCACCGCCGCCGGCCTGCCGACCGAAAATCTCGCCAGGGTGATGGCGAATATGGCCGCGGTCGAGATCGGACCGGCGCGGCCCCGCGAGACGCTGATCCGGGTCGCCGTCGCCCAGTTGCGTCAGATGCTGGCTGAGTCCGGCGATAAGGGCGCCGTCGCCGCGCCTGCGTCGGCGATCCAGACGCAGCCGGCGCAGGCCGGTCAGGAGCGCGCCATCAGCTCCAGAGCGAGGCCGTAGACTTTGGTCCGCGCCGGCTCGGGCAGGGTCTTGAGCACTTCAAAATAGGTCTGCCCGGCGCCGCACATCCGCGCGTCTTCGAGCGGCGGGTCGGGCATTTTGCCGTCGAGCAGCGCGTCGATCTCGGCCTTGCCGAGGCCCCGCGCCGCGAGAGCATTCTCCAGGATTCGGAAGTCCGCCTCGGTCGGCGCGGCGCGGTCGATCTTGTTGGCCTGTCCGCTGACGATCGCCTCAAGTCCGGCGAGCGCCATGTCCGAGACGATCTTGCGGCGCGAGGCGGCGAATCGCTGGAAGTCGAGATTGGTCGCGCCATAAAGGAAGGCGACGCACATGCGCTTGTCTTCCCGCGCCACCGCCTGCAGCACTTCGAGCTGTTTTTCAAAGACGCGGGCCATCGGCTCGGGCTCGGCCTTCGCCGCCAGCGCGCCATGCGAGCTTCGGATGCGGCGCACGGCCTCGGAAAGATAATAATCGACGCTCTGCTCTTCCTTGGTCTGGGCCAGGCGGGTGGCGAAATCATTGATCGCCGCTTCATAATCGGCGGTGAAAGTCTCGCGGAGCCGGGCGAAATAACGGGCATAGTCCGGCGTTGAGGCGATCAGGGTCTCGATCTGCTGGCGCGCACTTCCCTTGTCGATCGACGCCGCGCCGGCGCTCGCCAAATGCGGCGCCGGGTGGAGGGACAGCCACGTCAAGCCGACGCCGGCTCCAATCGCGACGAGCGCCGCAGCTGACAGCGCCAGTATTTTCTCCAGATACATCGGCTTTTGGTCTTCTCGTTAAAGCGCGAAGCTTAAAGCATTGCGCAGGCGGGCGGAAGCGCGGCGGTCGCTAGACGCCTTTCAGCAGGCGATGGAGACGCGCGGTCTCGGCGCGATGGGCGACAAACAGGCTGATATGCCGGTTGAGATCGTAACTCCAATGGCCGCGCCGCGCCCGTTCGGCGCGCATCGCGCGCTCGATTTCCTTTAGCGCGGCGCGCGCAGCGTCAGGCGATTCGCTCGCGATCGTCTCGGGCGACAGGCGATGAAGCCGGGCCAGCGCGCTTGCGCGGTCATAGGTCTTTTCGCCGGCGGCGAGGGCGGCGTTCAGCGCCGCGCCGGCGGCGGTCGTGAAGCTGGCGGCGCGATCGTCTGGCTGTGAAATTGGCGTGTACGTCATGGCTCATCCTCCATGATGTTAAGAATGCCCTCCTTCAAATGGATGAGGATAAGCAATTTATTCCCCTTGAATAGGATTTTATTCCGTCATAGGTTGAAGCTCCACCCAAGCTGGAGCCGTCCATGTTCCTTCGTCCCGCGCCCATTCCGGGCCTCAGCGCCGCCGCGGCCGCCGCGGCGCAGGCCGCGCCCTTCGCCGATCTCTTCTCGCCCCGCCGCTCGCGCCCCGCAGTCGCTCGCGCCCGTCAGCTTGCCGTCTATCTCTACCATGTCGCGCTCGGCGCCAGCCTTTCCGCCTGCGCCAGGGCTTTCGCGCGCGACCGCGCCACAATCCGTCACGCCTGCGCGACGATCGAGGATTTGCGTGACGATCCGCGTTTCGACGCCGGCGCCGCCCGGCTCGAAACCGCGCTCGCCGCCCAGCGCGACATGATCTGCGCCCTTCTTGCGCAGGGGAGTGCGCAATGAAAAAAAGCGCGGGGCGTCCCGCCAGGGAAGATATCGGCCGCGCTATGCGCCGGCTGCTGCAGGCGCTTGCCGAGCCGGGCGCGCGCGGCGCGCACAGCGGGCTGGAAGCCTCGACGCTGGTCGTGCTTGCGGCGAGCAAAGGCGTCACCGTCGTGCGCGCGCGGCTTCCCGCCGACATTGGCGACGCGGCGCTCGCCGAGGGACTCGTCCGATGGGAGAATGACGGCGCCGCGCGCCGGCTGGCGCTGACCGACGCCGGCCGCGCTTATCTTCGCCGATCGTCCGCGCCTGAAATCGAGCAGGCCGACCCCTTTCGCGCGCAACATGCAAGTTATGCGTTGCGCCAGCTCGACAGAGGCGCGCGTCCGGCGCTGGTCAATGAAGCGGAAAGCCCGCTCGCCTGGCTCGCCCGGCGAAAGGACCGCGAGGGCCGATCCTTTCTCGACGCCGCGCAGCTCGAAGCCGGCGAGCGCTTCCGCCGCGACATCGAGCAGGCGCAGCTCCTGCAGCGCGTCACCGCGAACTGGGAGGCTTCGATCAACGCCGCCCGCCGCGGCGCCGACGCCGGCGCCTCGCGCGCGCCTTCGACGCGGCGGGGCCGGAACTGGCGGGCCTGCTGACCGACGTCTGCGGCTATCTCAAGGGGCTGGAGATCGTCGAAAGCGAACGCGGCTGGCCGGCGCGCTCGGCGAAAGTGGTGCTGAGAATCGCGCTCGATCGACTGGCCCGCCATTACGGCCTCGCGGTCGAAGCCTGCGGCCGCGACCGCGCCGAAGCGCTGCTGCATTGGGGCGCGGAGGATTTTCGGCCGAGGGTGTGATTTCACCCTCCCCTTGAGGGGGAGGGTCGAAGCGCGTAGCGCTTCGGGGTGGGGTGACCGCGCGGAAGTCCGTCAGTTGAGCCGCAGTGTACGAGGCGGTTAAGCGACAATGTTTTGCGACGCGGCTCCACCCCACCCCGGCGCTTCGCGCCGACCCCTCCCCCTCAAGGGGAGGGTGGGTGAAGCGCCATATAAATCGTGTCGAGCACGCCATCGATATTGTCGTAAACTTCGGCGTTCCAAAAGCGCAGAACCTGATAGCCGGCGGAAATGCGTCTTGACGAGCGGCATGCGGTCGAGCGCGCGCCACAGGCGATCTTCGGCACTTGTCGTATTGGCGCGAAGCCGCTTGGCGTTGGCGCGACGAAAACCGCTAAGCTTGTCGTTTGTTCTCATCGAGATTCATTCATACGCTTCTTTGAGCGAAGTACGTAACCTCACCCTCCCCTTGAGGGGGAGGGTCGCATTGCGCAGCAATGCCGGGTGGGGTGATGACGCGGACGCATCGACGATATGTCCATCATGCGGTAAGACATCTAAGCAAACCCGAAGGAAAACATGCGCAGCTTCCTCGTCGCTCTCGCCGCCGGCTTCGCCAGCCTGTTCCTCGCCGTCGCGCCGGCGCAGGCCGAAAAGCTGCGCATCGCGCTGCAGAAGACCGGCACGCTCGGCTGGGAACTCGCCGTGATAAAGGACTTCGGCCTCGACAAGAAAGCAAAGCTCGACATTGACGCGACCGAACTCGCCTCGACCGACGCAGGCAAGATCGCCATTCAGGGCGGCGGCGCCGATCTCATCATTTCGGATTGGCTGTGGGTCGCGCGCCAGCGCGCGCAAGGTCAGAAGCTGACCTTCTATCCGCATTCTTCGGCGATCGGCGCGGTGATGACCAAGAACCCAGCGATCAACAGCGTCAAGGACCTCGCCGGCAAGACGCTGGGCGTCGCCGGCGGGCCGCTCGACAAGAGCTGGCTGATGCTCAAGGCCTTTGCGCTAAAGAACGGCGTCGATCTCGACAAGACTGCGACGGTGCTCTATGGCGCGCCGCCGCTCATCGCCGAAAAGGCGCTGCAAGGCGAGATTGACGCGGCGCTCGAATTCTGGAATTTCGCCGCCGATCTCGAAGCGCAAGGCTTCACCCGCGCCGTCGAACTCACCGATGTCGAAAAGGCGCTCGGCGCCAAGGGCGACGTCGTCGTCACCGGCTATGTCTTCGACGAAGGCTTCGCGGCGAAGAACAAGGACGCGCTGGCGCGGTTCTTCGGCGCGGCCCGAAAGGCCAAGGAGCTGATCGCGACATCGGACAAGGCCTGGGGCGCCGTCATCGCGCAGCGCCTCGGCGGCAAGGACGCCAAGACGCTCGACATCTACCGCAAGCGCTATGTCGCCAGCGCGCCGAAACGATCGATCGCCGAAGAAGAGGCCGACGCCCGCGCACTCTATGGCGCGCTCGCCGCGCTTGGCGGCGAAAAGCTCGTCGGCCCCGGCAAAACGCTCGATCCCGGAACCTTCTACAAGGACGCCGAAGGCAAGCCGCGTTGATCCGTCTGGTCTCGCTTGCGGCGCTGCTTCTCCTTTGGCAGATCGGCGCGTCTCTGTCCGATCCGCATCGCCTTCCGGGACCCGCGGCCGTCTTCGAGAAAATTTATGAGGAAGCGGTCTCCGGGGCGCTGTTCTTCAATCTCGCGGTGACCCTCGCACGCGTCGTCGCCGCCTTTGCGCTCGCCATGAGTTTCGGTGCGGCGATCGGCTATCTTATGGGCCGCAACAGGCTTGCGGACCGCTTGCTCGATCCCTGGGTCGTCACGCTGCTCAATCTTCCGGCGCTGGTCGTCATCGTGCTCGCCTATGTCTGGGCCGGTCTTACCGAAGTCGCCGCGATCGGCGCCGTCGCGCTCAACAAGCTGCCGAACGCGATCGTCGTCGTGCGCGAGGGCGCGCGCGCGCTCGATCCGCATCTTGAGGACATGGCGCAGGTCTTTCGCTTTTCGCGCGTCGCACGCGTGAAGCATCTCGTCCTGCCGCAGCTTGCACCCTATCTTGCGGCGGCGACGCGGTCGGGACTGTCGCTCGTGTGGAAGATCGTGCTTGTCGTCGAACTGCTCGGGCGCTCGAACGGCGTCGGCTTCGAAATCAACATGGCCTTTCAGCTCTTCGACATGAAGCTTCTGCTCGCTTACGCGCTTCCCTTCGTCGCGCTGATGCTCGGCGTTGAAACCTTTCTGGTGCAGCCTCTTGAACGACACGTCTCGCGCTGGCGGCGCGGCGTCTCTCGACGTCTCGATCGCGTCTAAGGATTATCATTCGGCGAGCGGACGGCCGCTGCGCGCGCTGGAGGACTTGCGGCTGACGCTGCCCGCGGGACAGGCGGGCGCCGTCGTCGGCCCGTCCGGCTGCGGCAAGACCACGCTGCTGCGACTCATCGCCGGGCTCGACAAGGATTATGTCGGCGCGATCACGCTCCCCGAACACGGCCGGCTCGGCATGGTTTTCCAGGAGCCGCGGCTGCTGCCCTGGCGTAGCGTCATCGACAATATCCGCATCGCCGCGCCGCATGCGCGCGAAGACGACATCGCCGCGCTCCTCGACGAATTCGGGCTCGCCGAGCACGCCTCGCACTTCCCGCGCGAATTGTCGCTGGGGCTCGCCCGCCGCGTTGCGCTTGCGCGCGCGCTCGCCGTCAAGCCGGACCTGCTGCTGCTGGACGAGCCGCTCGTTTCGCTCGACGCGGCGCTGGCCAAAGACCTGCGCGAGATGATCGCGCGGCTGATCGACGAGCGGCGCATCACCACGCTCATCGTGACTCACGATCTCAACGAAGCGATCGCGCTCGGCGATCGTCTGTTTCTGCTGTCGGCGCGCCCGGCCCGGGTCGCCGCGACGATCGATGTGCCGACGCCACGAAAACAATTGCTGGAAGAAGCGGCGGCGAGAATCGAGGCGCAGGCGCGGGCCGTTTACCAGGGCAAGTCTTCCTACCACGGCAAATCTTCGCCGCGGTAGTCGAGGTAGCGGCGCGTGTCGGCAAGCGTCAGCGACTCGACGGTTCGAATGATTCCCGCCACGCTGTCGCGCACGTCGAGCGTCGCGTTCGGGCCCCCCATGTCGGTGCGCACGCGGCCGGGACTCATGGCGACAACGACGACGCCCTCAGGCCTAAGATCATCTGCGAGACATTGTGCGATCTTGTTCAGACCAGCCTTCGAGACGCGGTAGGCGACATTGGATGTTCCGTCGAGCGACATCGAGCCCAATCTGCTGGTCATCAACACGATGCGAGGATGCGCGCTCCGCTTCACCAGCGGCAGGAAGGCCTGAACGACGCGTAATGGGCCGAGCGTATTGATCGAGAGTAGATCAAGCGCGCCTTCGAAATCCATGTCGGTCGAGGATTGGCGCTGCGGCCCATAGGCGCCGGCGTTGGCGATCAGAATGTCGATCGGATCGTAGACTTGCGCTGCGGCGGCGCGTATGGCCGCCTCGTCGCGAACGTCGAATTGCAAGGGCGCCGCCTGCGGCGCGGTCGCTTTGAGCGCAGCCAGGCCCGCCGCGCTGCGCACGCTCGCGGTCACCCGCTCGCCGCGCGCCGAAAGCTGACGCGCAGTTTCGAGTCCGATGCCGCGGCTGGCGCCGACGATGAGCCAGTGAGACATACGTCTCTTCGCGCGCTCCCATATTCTCGCCAGCGCATTATATAGAGCAAAGGATGCATCGAGCAGGCGCGGATCGTCGCGCGCGTAACTCGGCGAAGCCTCAAGGCCGCGATCGTCGAATTATCGCGATCTGAGTTCGATGCAGCCTACATCGCGGCCGGCGCAGGCGCCGATTCGATGCGCGCGACGCCGTCGCGCACGGCGGCCTGCACCTTCTCGAAGGCGCGCACCTCGATCTGGCGCACGCGCTCGCGCGAAACGCCGAATTCCTCGGACAGCGTTTCGAGCGTGACGGGGTCGTCGGAAAGACGCCGCGCCTCGAAAATGCGGCGCTCGCGCGGATTAAGCACGTCGAGCGCGCCGCGAAGCGCTTTGAGGCGGTTGTGGCTCTCTTCCTGGGCGACGAGCAGATGTTCCTGATCGACGCTATCGTCGACGAGCCAATCCTGCCATTCGCCTTCGCCTTCCTCGCGCAGCGGCGTGTTCAGCGACGCGTCGCCGGCCATGCGGCGGTTCATGTCGATGACGTCCTGCCGCGACACGCCGAGCCGATGCGCGATCTTGTCGACGTTCTCAGGCTTGAGGTCGCCTTCCTCGAAGGCGGAGATGCGACTCTTCGCTTTGCGAAGATTGAAGAACAGCTTCTTCTGGCTCGCCGTCGTGCCCATCTTGACGAGCGACCATGAGCGCAGAATGTATTCTTGAATCGAGGCGCGAATCCACCACATCGCGTAGGTCGCAAGGCGGAAGCCGCGGTCGGGCTCGAAGCGCTTGACCGCCTGCATCAAACCGACATTGCCTTCCGAGACGATCTCGCCGATCGGCAGACCATAGCCGCGATAGCCCATGGCGATCTTGGCCACGAGCCGCAGATGCGACGTGATCAACTCTTGCGCGGCCTTGGGGTCCTCATGCTCGCGCCAGCGCTTGGCGAGCATATATTCCTGCTGCGGCTCCAGCATAGGAAACCGCCTGATTTCAGATAGATAGCGCGAAAGGCCGTCTTCCGAAACGATGGGCAAGGCATTCGCCATAAGTCCCTCCCGACGAACTCCCGAGTGCGGCGAGTCCGCAAAGCGCGGCCACGAAACGCCGGCCGCGACAGGAAAACATTATAGGGCGCCGGCTGGGGGCTGGAAAATGACGATTGCGTGAAGGGACGCTAAAGCGCGGATTAAGTTTCCGCAATGTGAACAGCGGTTAAAAGAGACGCACAGGCGACCTTCAAGGCGCGCAGAGGCAAGGAATTCGTTTCGAGCGTTGTCAAATCTAGTTTCTTTGAGGCGTGGTCGATGTCGAACCGACATCGCCCGCTTCATCAAGATCGACATTAACGCCGGACATGATTTCGCGAGTCTCTGTTCCGGGCGAAGACTTCAACTCAATATAAAGACTATCCGTCTCTGGGTAGTAGTGGAGCTTCATGGCGCTCTACTTCGACATCCCGCCGAGCACACCGCGTAGAATCTGGCGCGCGATCTGCGTGCCGGCGGAACGCGCCGCCGACTGAATAGCGGCGCGCGCCGCGAGTTCCGCCGGCGACATGCGCTTCCTGTCGCCCTTGCCAAAAATGCCGCCCAATATGCCGCCAAGCGTCCCGAGCAGGCCGCCGCCCCCCGCGCCGCCCGCCGTTTCGCCTTTGACGGCGCGCGCCTCCAGCATTTCGAAGGCGGAGTCGCGATCAACCATGGCGTCGTATTTTCCGGCGAACGCGCTTGCGGCCATGATCGCGTTGCGTTCCTCGGCGGATATCGGCCCAACGCGCGCGGACGGCGGCGCGATCAGCGTTCGTTCGACGATTTCGGGCGTTCCCTTGGCGTCGAGCATCGACACCAGCGCTTCGCCGACGCCGAGCTGCATGATCGCCTCGGCTTCCTCGAGGCTGCGATTGTCGCGAAAGGTCTCCGCGGCGGCGCGCACCGCCTTCTGATCGCGCGGCGTAAAAGCGCGCAGCACATGTTGAATGCGGTTGCCGAGCTGACCGAGAACTGAATCCGGAACGTCAAGCGGATTTTGGGTGACGAAATAAACGCCGACGCCTTTGGAGCGGATGAGGCGCACGACCTGCTCGATCGCCGAAAGCAACGCCTTCGGCGCATCGTTGAAGAGAAGATGCGCCTCGTCGAAAAAGAAGACGAGCTTCGGCTTGTCGAGATCACCGACTTCCGGCAGGGCTTCGAAAAGTTCGGAAAGCATCCAGAGAAGAAAGGTCGCATATAGCCGCGGCGCGCGCATCAACTTGTCGGCGGCGACAATATTGATCACGCCGCGTCCATCGCGATCGACCCGCAGGAAATCCATAATGTCGAGCGCCGGCTCGCCGAAGAATTTTTCGCCGCCCTGCGACTCCAGCACCAGAAGCTGCCGCTGAATGGCGCCGACGCTCGCTGATGCGACGTTTCCGTATTTCGTCTTGTATGTCGCAGCGTTCTCGGCGACATGCGCGAGCATCGCGCGCAGATCTTTCAGATCGAGCAGTAGCAGGCCCTGCTCGTCCGCCGCCTTGAAAACGACGTTGAGAACGCCCTCTTGCGTGTCGTTGAGATCGAGCAGACGCGACAGCAGCAGCGGACCCATCTCGGAAATCGAGGCCCGAACCGGGTGTCCCTGCTCGCCGAATACGTCCCAGAAGACGACAGGGAAGCGGTCTGGCTCGTAGGGCACGCCGATTTCCTTGGCGCGCGCGACGAAGGCCGGCTTGCCGTCGCCCGGCTGCGACAGTCCGGCGAGATCGCCTTTGACGTCCGAGAGAAAGACCGAGGCGCCGGCGTTGGAGAACCCCTCGGCGAGAAGCTGCAAGGAGACCGTCTTGCCGCCGCCGGTCGCGCCAGCGACCAAGCCATGACGATTGCCCAGCGCCAGCGTAAGGTAACGGTAATCGCGCGGTTTCCTCTCCTTTACGCTTGCGCCGACGAGTATCTTGCCGGGAACCGCAGCTGGAGTGTCGCTCATTGGTGAGGCGCTTTCGCAATTAGGAATCGGAATGGGGTAAGCTACACTATTGGGGCGACGCGCGCATGTTTGGAACGGTTCAGACCTGCTCAGGCTCCGTCAGCGCTTGGCGAACGCCAATAGGCGGGATAAGTTCCCCGCCCGGGAGAACATCCAATGAAGCTACGCTCGGCGATGGTCGGCGTCATCGCCGCGATCGGAATCGTGCAGGCTGACGGCGCCACGAAGCCGCGGCCGGCGCCCTCGAAGCTGGCGCAAGCCGTCAATCTTGAGAACCGGCGTCTCGTGCCGCTGAAAAGCTTCGAGGTCGTCATGACCGCCAAAGACAAGACCTCGGAAACCATCGTCGGCAAGATCGATAAGCCGGTCGCCGCAGGCGACCGCGCGCAATTTCCGATCACTGGCGCCAAGGGCTGTCGATTCGAGGCGCGTTGGGCGTTCGACGACGCGAAAGATTCAGGCGACGTGGACTTGTGCAATGACGCCCATATAGTTTTCGCGGACTGACCTACGCGCGCCCCGCCCGGCGGAGCCGCTGCGGCAATGCGCCGCCCATCACAACAATCGCAGGAAACGCACGATGGCCAACGGATCGAAGGGTGGCGCAAAAGGACTGAAGCGCGGCGCTAAGGGCGCGCAATCTGCGGGTGGACCAGGCGTCTCAAAGCCGCTGCTGATCGGCGTCGGCGCCGTCTTCGCGGCGGTTTTCGTCGCCTTCGTTTACTTCACCAGCGGCAAGCCGACGGCCTCAACCGACGCGATCGGCGGTCCGTTCCAGTTGACCGCCCACACCGGGCGGCAGGTGACCGAACAGGATTTCCTTGGCCGTCCCCTCCTGGTCTTCTTCGGCTATACGCATTGTCCCGACATTTGCCACACGACGCTCTTTGAAATGTCTGAAATCCTGCGGGCGATGGGGCCGGACGCGAAGATCGGCGCGCTGTTCGTCACCGTCGATCCCGAACGAGATACGCCTGAAATCCTCAAGGACTATCTCTCCAATTTCGATCCGCGCATCATCGGCGTGTCAGGGCCGCGCGCGTCGATCGATCCCGTGCTGCGCGAATACCGCATCTTCTCGAAGCGCGCGGGAGGCAGCGACGAAGATTATTCCGTCGATCACACCACCGTCGTTTACCTGATGGACAAGAACGGCCGCTTTGTCTCCACGTTCAACGTGGCGCGTCGCCCGGCCGAAGCCGCGCGCGAGCTTCAGCGCCATTTGTAGCGCTCGCGGTCGATGGGCGGAGAGCGTGAACGGACGCCACGCAAGAGAAATATTTTCGTTCGCCGCAATTTTCGAACTCGCGACTCATACGTCCTTTGCGCTACGATGTCGGTCATGCTGCGACTCCTGCGCGAAGGACCGGCGCCGAGCGGCGCGTCTATTCTCACATTAGTTCACGCGGGTGAACCAATTCTCGTCGCTCTGCGCCGGTCGCAGAATGCGCGTCGATTCACCTTGCGCGTGCGCTTCGCCGCGCGCGACGCGGTGTTGACCATGCCGCAGCGGGCGTCATTGCGCGACGCGCGCGATTTCGCTCAGCGTCACGCCGCCTGGATCGCGGCGCGTCTCAACAGGCTGCCGGAAACCATTCCCTTCGCGCATGGCGCGGTCGCCCCGCTGCGCGGCGTCGATCATATGATCGCGCACCATCCGGAACGCCGCGGCGTCACCTGGATCGAGCCAAGAGGCGACTCCGAGGTTCCCTTCGCGCTTTGCGTCGCCGGTCAGGCGGCGCATGTGCATCGGCGCGTGCAGGATCATTTCAAGCGGGAGGCGCGCGGCGATCTTGAACAAGCGGTCGCGCGCCACACGGCCGCCCTGAGTCTGCCGCCACGCGGCGTCGGTCTGCGCGATCCGATCAGCCGTTGGGGATCGTGTTCGGCCTCAGGCTCGCTGAATTTCTCCTGGCGACTGATCATGGCGCCGCCCTTCGTTCTGGACTATCTCGCCGCCCATGAGGTGGCGCATCTCGTGCATCTCGATCATTCGCCACGATTCTGGAAGCTGACGCGGCGGCTTTGCGCCGAGATGGATCGCGCCGAGGCCTGGCTCTCCGCCCATGGCGCGCACCTCCATAAATATGGAGCCAGGGCGCGATGATCGGCCGCCGCGAACTGCTTGGACTCGCCCTGCTCCTGCCCCTCCCGCTGCCCCAAGCCGCGTCGGCGCTGGCGGAAGAGCCGCGCAGACGCCTGCTCGTTCTCGATTTCGAGCTGATCGACACGTCAAACGAGCCTGTCGACCAAACTGCCGAACATGCAAAGCGATTGGCGCTGGCGCGTGACGACATTTCTACGGGACTCGGCGCACGACGCGTCTATGACGTCGTTGACCGCGCTTTAATCGCGTCCGATCTCGACGCGATCCTGAAACAGACCTACATTCGCACCTGCAACGGCTGCGAATTGTCGCTTGCCAGCAAGGCTGGCGCCGATCTCGTTCTCACCGGCGTCGTCAATAAGGTCAGCACGCTTATTCTCAGCATGGGCGTTTCAATCGCGCGCGCCTCGACGGGAGAATTGATCTATCGTCAGGGATTCGATTTTCGCGGCGACAATGATCAATCCTGGGCGCGCGCGACGAAATTCTTCGTCGATCGCATCGCCCGCGATCCGCCGGTTTGAGCAAAGGAGCGCGTATGAGCCAAAGCGCGGGCTGTGAACCGACGGCGACGTCGCGCCCGCCCTGGTCCATGGTGGCGCAAGCGCGCACGCGCGGCGCCTTGCTCGAAGCGCTGGTGCGTCAGGCGCAGGCGCTGCCGCCCATTCGCATGGGCGTCATCCATCCTTGCGACGCGCGCTCGGTCGAAGGCGCGATCGCCGCGCGCGATAGAGGGCTGATCGTCCCGACTTTCATCGGACCACGCGCAAAAATCGAAGCGGCCGCGTTCGCTAGCGGCGTCTCGCTCGAAGGCGTCGAGATCGTCGATGCGCCGCACAGCCACGCCGCCGCCGATCAGGCGGTGGAGCTGGTGCGGCGCGGCCGTCTGCAGGCGCTGATGAAAGGCGCGCTGCATACGGACGAGGTAATGACCGCCGTCGTGCGCGAGGGCGCCGGCCTGCGAACGGATCGCCGGATCAGCCACGTCTTTGTGATCGACGCGCCGTACTATCATAAGCTGCTGCTCGTCACCGACGCCGCGATCAACATCGCGCCGACTCTCGACATAAAACGCGACATTGTGCGCAACGCCGTCGACCTCGCGCATGCGATCGGCATCGAACGACCCAAGGTGGCGCTGCTGTCGGCGGTGGAGACGGTCGAAGGAAAAATCCCTTCGACGATCGAAGCGGCGGCGCTGTGCAAGATGGCCGACCGGGGCCAGATCGCCGGAGCCGCGCTTGACGGGCCTTTGGCCTTCGACAACGCCATTTCGCGCGAAGCGGCCGACGCCAAGCACATTGAGTCCGAGGTTGCGGGCGACGCCGACATTCTCGTCGCGCCCGATCTCGAGGCCGGCAATATCTTGGCCAAGCAGCTCGTCTTCCTCGGGGGCGCCGATACGGCGGGGCTGGTGCTCGGCGCGCGCGTGCCGATCGTTCTGACGAGCCGCGCCGACGACGTCGACTCCCGCGTCGTCTCTTCGGCGCTGGCGCAGATTTTCGCCCATCGGCCCCGCGCCGCGCCATAGAGCGCGCTGCGAAAAAGTGGGACCCGATTTTTCGCGCAACGCGCGCTCTGAACTTTGAAATCGATCACGTTATCTGCATTTGGGCGATTCCGCCCAAATGCAGCGTGATCTAGCGTTCTCGACAGAACGCCCCCCGCATGGCAGAAGGCGGCGCAAGAACTCCCGGCGCGAACGGCTCATTCTATGCCCTCATGCTGAGGAGGCTCCGTAGGAGCCGTCTCGAAGCACGAGGGCATAGACCGTACGCGCTGCGTCCTCGTCCTTCGAGACGCCCGCGCCCAAGTCGGGCAAGCCGGCTTGGGCGCGGGCTCCTCAGGATGAGGACGCAATGGCCTTCGCGAAAATCGAAACCGCTATGACCGACATCGCCAAACTCGAAGAATATACGCTGCGCCAGATCGACGAGGCCGCCGACGAAGCGGCGCTCGAAGCCGTGCGTCTTGCCGCGCTCGGCAAGAAGGGCGCGATTTCGGCGCTGCTCGCGACGCTTGGCAAAATGTCGCCCGAGGAGCGCAAGACCGAAGGCGCCAAAATCAACGCGCTGAAAGACAAGACGACCGAAGCGATCGCCACGCGGCGCGAAGCGCTTTCGGAGGCTGCCTTGGAGACGCGGCTTGCGGCCGAGACGCTCGACGTGACCTTGCCGGCGCCGGCCAGCCCGCTGGAGCGCGGGCGCATTCATCCGATTTCGCAGGTGACGGACGAATTATCGATCATCTTCGCCGATATGGGCTTCGCCGTCGCCGAAGGGCCGGACATCGAGAGCGACGACTATAATTTCACCAAGCTCAACTTCCCCGAAGGGCACCCCGCGCGGGAAATGCAGGACACGTTCTTTCTCGCGCCGACGGGCGGCGAGAAACGGCTGCTGCGCACCCATACGAGCCCGGTGCAGGTGCGCACCATGCTCAGCAAGAAGCCGCCGATCCGGGTCATCTGCCCCGGCCGGGTCTATCGCTGCGACTTCGACCAGACGCATACGCCGATGTTCCATCAGATCGAAGGTCTCGTCATCGACGAGACGACGCATCTCGGGCATCTCAAATGGACACTCGAAGAATTCTTGAAGAGCTTCTTCGAAGTGAAGGGCGTGAAACTACGCTTTCGCCCGTCCTTCTTCCCCTTCACCGAGCCGTCGATGGAGGTCGACGTCCAGTGCCGGCGCCAGGGCGGCGACATCCGCTTCGGCGAGGGCGAGGACTGGATGGAGATTTTGGGCTGCGGCATGGTGCATCCCAATGTGCTCAGAAACTGCGGCATCGATCCCGACCGCTATCAGGGCTTCGCCTTCGGCGTCGGCGTCGACCGGCTGGCGATGCTCAAATATGGCATGTCGGATTTGCGCGCCTTCTTCGACGCCGACACCCGCTGGCTGGAACATTATGGATTCAGGCCGCTTGATTTCCCGACGCTTGCGGGCGGGTTGAGCAGCTAAACCGCACTCTTGCCGCGTCATGGCCGGGCTTGTCCCGGCCATCCACGCGAATACGCATAGTAATAGAGACACGAGACAAAAATGGCGCCGCTCACTTTCATTATTCCGCAGCCTCATGGCGTGGATGCCCGCGACAAGCGCGGGCATGACGAGCCCTTGGCGCCGGCGCTCGACAACTTCAAAGTTCTCAACAAATGAAACTCACCCTCTCCTGGCTCAAGGAACATCTCGACACGTCGGCTTCGCTCAGCGAGATCGTCGAAACGCTGACGCGCATCGGCCTCGAGGTCGAACATGTCCATGACCCCGCCGCGCAGCTTAAAGATTTCACCATTGCGCGCGTGATCGAGGCGAAGCCACATCCCAACGCCGACCGTCTGCGCGTCTGCATGGTCGACACTGGCGCGGGCGCGCCGGTGCAGGTCGTCTGCGGCGCGCCCAACGCTCGCACCGGCATGAAGAGCGTCTTTTCAGCCCCAGGGACATACATTCCAGGAAAGAAGATCACGCTCGGCAAAGGCGTCATCCGCGGCGTCGAGTCGCTCGGCATGCTGTGCTCTGCAGCCGAACTCGAACTGTCCAACGATCACGAAGGCATCATCGATCTGCCCGAGGACGCGCCGGTCGGCGTCTCTTACGCGCAATGGGCCGGGCTCAACGATCCGATCATCGAGATCAATTTGACGCCGAATCGCCCCGACGCCGCCGGCGTCCACGGCATCGCCCGCGACCTCGCGGCCGCCGAACTCGGCGTTCTCAAGACCAAGGACATTCTGCCGGTCGAAGGCAAATTCCCCTGCCCCTTCGGCGTGACGCTCGACTTTAAAGAAGAGGATAAGCATCTCGCGCCCTTCTTCGGCCTGCGGCTGGTGCGCGGCGTCAAGAATGGACAAAGCCCCGCCTGGCTGCAGGCGCGCTTACGCGAAATCGGCCTTCGCCCGATCAATGCGCTTGTCGACATCACCAATTTCCTCACCTTCGACCGCGCCCGCCCGCTTCATGTCTTCGACGCGAAAAAGGTGAAGGGCGATCTCGTGGTGCGCCGCGCGAGGAAGGGCGAGACGCTGCTTGCGCTCGACGGACGGACCTATGAACTCGACGAGACCATGGTCGTCATCTGCGACGACAACGGCCCTGAATCGCTTGCGGGCGTCATGGGCGGCGAGGCGTCGGGCTGCGACGAAAACACGACCGACGTGCTGATCGAGACGGCGCTGTGGGACCCGATGAATATCGCCCACACCGGCCGCAAGCTCGGCATCGTCACCGACGCGCGCTATCGCTTCGAGCGCGGCGTCGATCCCGCCTTCGCACTTCCGGGAATCGAACTCGCGACTCAACTCGTGCTCGAATTCTGCGGCGGCGCGCCGTCGGAACTCACGCTTGCCGGCGAGCTGCCGCGGCTCTCGCGCGCGATCAATTTTCCCTGGAGCGAAACCAAGCGGCTCACCGGTCTCGACACGCCGCGCGAAGACGCGGCGTTGATTCTCGAGCGCCTTGGCTTCAGCGTTGAGAGCGCCGGCGCCGATATCGCCCATATCGCCGCGCCGAGTTGGCGTCCCGACATCGAGGGCAAGGCCGATATCGTCGAGGAAGTCGTGCGCATGATCGGCGTCGACAATGTGCCCTCGACGCCGCTGCCGCGAACTGACGGCGTCGCGCCGGCCGTGCTGACGATGATGCAGAAGCGCGCCCGCAACGCCCGCCGTGCGCTTGCCGGCCAGGGCCTCGTCGAAGCGGTGACCTGGTCCTTCGTCTCCAAGGAGCAGGCCGAGGCCTTCGGCGGCGGCGCGGCGGCGCTGGCGCTGGCCAATCCCATTGCTTCGGAACTTTCCGACATGCGGCCGAGCCTGTTGCCGGGACTCGTCGCGGCCGCCGGCCGCAACGCCGCGCGCGGGCTAGGCGATCAGAACCTCTTCGAGGTCGGCCAGATATTCCTCGACGCCACCGAGACCGGCCAGCGCCTCGCGGCCACAGGCGTGCGGCGCGGACTCGCCGGCGCCGGGCGTCACTGGTCCACGCCAGCGCGCGAAGCGGGCGCCTTCGACGCCAGGAGCGACGTCATGGCGCTGCTCGATTCGCTCGGCGTCGCGACCGGCGGCTTGCAGATCGTGCCAGGCGGTCCCCCATGGTTTCATCCCGGCCGCTCGGCGACGCTGCAATTTGGGCCCAAAACCATCGTCGGACACTTCGGAGAGCTGCATCCGCGCGCGCTGAAAACCATGGATGTCGAGGGGCCGGTCGCGGCTTTCGAGATCATTCTCGACGCGCTCCCCGCCCCCAAGGCGAAGCCGACGAAGATCAAGCCGAAGCTGGAGATTTCCGATCTCCAGCCGGTTTCGCGCGACTTCGCCTTCATCGTCGATCGCGCCACGCGCGCGGGCGATCTGGTGAAAGCCGCGCAGGGCGCCGACCGGACGCTGATCGCCGACGTCGCCGTCTTCGACCTCTATGAGGGAAAAGGCGTGCCGGAGGGCAAGAAATCGATCGGCCTCGCCGTCACCCTTCAGCCGCGCGAGAAGACCCTGACCGACGCGGAGATCGAGGCGGTGGCGCTGAAAATCGTTTCGGAGGCGGAAAAGAAATGCGGCGCGATGCTGCGATGACCAGATTGGTCGCCCGTCATTGCGAGCGAAGCGAAGCAATCCAAATCAATGCGGATGCAGCTGGATTGCTTCGTCGCTGCGCTCCTCGCTATGACGCCCTGCCGGCCGCCATAGCGCTATACCTTATCGTCCTTGCCGTCCCAAGCCTCGCCGCGCCACGCTCGATCGCCGACTGCGAGAGAATCCAGGACGCAGACGCCTATAACCGCTGCCTCGCCTCTTTTGGACCGACGCGCGGTCAGCAAGGGGCGAGCTACCCCGGCGTCGCCAGCGAAGGGGGCGGCAAAGCTTCAGGCCGCAGCGCCTATCGCTCCCAGCCGCGCTATGGCGCGCAGGCGTCCTCTGGCCGCAGCGGCAGGATGAGGATGGAGTTCACGCCGGGGCGGCGATGACGCCGCTGAATTCACCGAAAATCTGGTTTTTTCCCTTGGCAAACGGCTCAGGCCCCCTTAAATAAGGCCCTCCGGGGCTGGCCAATCGACCTGCGGCCCCGTTTTCAGATTTGACTTCCGCCTCGACCCAAGTCGCTTCAAGGACTTAGGAAAAGGCGGCGGATAGGCCGGCGGACCCGGGGTTCCCCCTCGTGTCCCGTCCGGCCATGTCCTGTCCGAGACTGCCGGCGCGCGCAAGGGGCTTTTTTAGCTCTGCAGCGGCTCAATCGGCCCGAAGGAGGACGGAGCGATCCGTCAGCTTGAAGGCGGCCTGCATAGACGGGGAAACCGGAATTTTAAAGGCGCAAACGGCTCGCCCCGCAAGCGTCCTTCGAATTTGGTTCGCGCCCCTTCAACCGCCGCGGCGTCACGCCGTGACGGGGACAGGATCTACGGCGCCGCTTGCCTCAAGCAAGCGGCATGTCGCAGCCGGCGGGATTTTCCCGCCAGTTAGAGAGAGCAACCGTGGACAGAGCGGAGAAACAGGAAGCGGTCGCGGCGTTGCGCGAAGTCTTTTCGAAGACTGGCGTCGTCGTCGTCGCTCACTACTCCGGCCTGACCGTGGCCCAGCTGCAAAACCTGCGCAAGCAGGCCCGCAACGCTGGCGCGACGGTACAGGTCGCAAAGAACCGCCTCGCCAAGATCGCTCTCGATGGCGCCGACGTCGCCTCCATCGCGCCCCTGATGAAGGGGCCGACCCTGATCGCCTATTCGGACGATCCGGTGGCGGCGCCGAAAGTCGCCGTGGCCTTCGCCAAGGACAACAACAAGTTTGTCATCCTCGGCGGCGCCATGGGCAAGACTGCCCTGAATCCGGACAGCGTCAAGTCGCTTGCGACGATGCCGTCCCTCGACGAACTGCGCGGCAAGCTCGTGGGCCTCATCCAGGCGCCCGCGACCAAGATCGCCCAGCTCTCGACCGCGCCGGCCGCCAAGCTGGCGCGCGTGTTCGGGGCCTACGCCAAACGAGACGCGGCCTAAGAGGCCTCACGCAGAACCAAATTCAAAGGACGTCAATCATGGCAAATCTGGAAAAGATCGTCGAAGACCTCTCGGCGCTTACCGTTCTCGAGGCGGCTGAGCTCGCCAAGCTTCTCGAAGAGAAGTGGGGCGTGTCCGCCGCCGCCGCCGTCGCAGTCGCCGCCGCTCCTGGCGCGA
>JALHNQ010000041.1 GCA_022843405.1 Methylocystis sp.
GCGCCCTGGTTTCGCGCCGCGCGCTGCGCGCCGCCTTCGCGGTCGCGCGGACCCGAATGGGCGTGGCGCTGCGGACGCCAGATTTCAATGGTTTCAGCCGCGGCCGGCGCGGCGGGGACCGGCTCGACTTCCGCTTCGGCCGCCGCAGCGTCCTGCGGCGACGCCGCCACGACGACAGGCGTTTCTTCTGCGAGAGAGGCCTGCGCCTCGGCCGCCGGCGCCTGCTCGGGGGCGGCGGGTTCGGACGGAGCCTCCGCAGCCGATGCGGTCGAATCGGGTTCCAACGCGCCTTCCGCCGCCGCAACCGGCGTCTCTGCGGGTGTCTCGGAAGGAGCGTCCTCGCCCGCCGCACTCGGCGCTGCGGCCTCGGTCTTGGGCGTCACAGGCTCCATCGACGCCGCCGGCACGAGCGCCACGGTGATCGCCGGTCCAGGACGTTGCGTCGACGCATAGCCGAGCGACTTGAGGATCGTTGAGAACGCCTCGCCGGAACAGCCGGTCAGCGAGGTCATCGCGACAGTGACGACGAAGCCGTCGGCGTCGGCGGCGCCGGGCGGCGGCGCGCCCGCCGTCAGTCCTGGGCGATAGGCGATCGCCGGCCGGATGAGATCGGCGAGACGTTCGAGAATATCGACGCGGACGACGCGCTCGCCGCAAACGCGAAAGCCGGCGGCCCGGTAGAAACCCTTGTGGATCGATGCGTCGGCGGCGAAGGAGGTTCGTCCCGAGGCCGCGAGATGCGGCACCTCTTCAAGACCCTTCACATTTTCGAGCCCGCCGTGATGCAGCGCCCAAAGCAGCGCCGACAGCGTGCGCGGCGCAGGTTTGAGGAGCGCAGGCAGGTAGATGTGATAGGCGCCAAAACGCACGCCGAGCTTGCGCAGCGCGCCGCGGTCCTCCTGCGAAAAGCTCTTCACTTCCTTGGCGACGCGCGCGCGGTCCAGCACGCCGAGCTCTTCCGCAAGCTGGAAGGCGACGCCGCGCGTCACCCCCTCCAGACCCTCGCCCTTTTCGAGCTGTTCGAGAGGTCCGAGCAGTTTCTTGACGTGCTGCGCCAGCCAGAGATCGAGGCGCTGCTTGACCTTTTCCAGAGCGGCGCCGGCGAGCTGTTCGTCGGCGAGCACCCGCGTCGTCGGCGACAGCGCGCCGGCGCCGGCGGCGATCTTCGCCACAGGTTCGCCGAGCCAGCGGATGAGACCGTCGTTGCCGAGCGCGAAGGCGTCGTCGACCGCGTCGAACACGCGAGTCGCGCGCGCCTCGAATTCGCCGGCGAGCGCCTTCTGCGCCGCTGCGTTCAGCGCCTTCGCCGCTTCGCCCGCCGCGCCGGGATCGGGCGTAAAGCGAAATCCCTGAAGGCTTCCGACGTGCTGGCCTTCGACCATAACGTCGCCGGCGGCGTTGATTTCGGCTTCGAGCATCGCGTTCTCTCTTAAACGGCGCATCAGCACGCTGGTGCGGCGATCGACGAAACGCTGCGTCAGTCGGTCATGCAACGCGTCGGATATGCTGTCCTCTACCCGACGCGCGACGCTCTGCCAATGCTCGGAATCGTCGAGCCAGCCGGAACGGTTGGCGATAAAACTTGCAGTGCGCACTTGCGCCAGACGATTCGACAGCGTGGCGATGTCGCCATCTATGCGGTCGACCGCCTCGATTTGCCGCGCCATCCAGTCCTCGGGGATTTTGCCCCGCCGGGCGATGAAGGCGAATACGGCTAGCGCCAGTTCGGCGTGAGCGGCGGGCGAGGTCTTGCGGTAATCGGGAATTTGACACGCTTCCCAGAGCCGGGCCACGTCAGCCGGCGCCTTGGCGTTGCGCTGGGCGATTTCGTCGCGGCTCGCGGCTTCGAGCGCTCTTTGATCTTCCGCGAGGCGGGCGCGCGCCAGATCGGGACGCGCCGGGGCCTGATCGAGAGAATGGATCAATGCGTCGATCGACGAAAAATCGAGCGCGCTGCTTCGCCATTGCAACGTTTTCACCGGATCGAAGCGGTGATCCTCCAAGGATTCGATCAACTCCTCGTCGAAAGGCGGGCAACGAGCCGTCGCGCCGAAAAAGCCGTCGCTCATATGGCGACCCGCCCGGCCGGCGATTTGTCCGAATTCGGCGGGCGTCAGCCGCCGGTGTCTCACCCCGTCGAATTTGCGATCGGACGCGAAGGCGACATGATCCACGTCGAGATTGAGGCCCATGCCAATGGCGTCGGTCGCGACGATATAGTCAACGTCGCCGTTCTGATAGAGCTCGACCTGCGCATTGCGCGTGCGCGGCGACAGCGCGCCAAGCACGACCGCCGCCCCGCCGCGCTGACGCTTGATCAGTTCGGCGATCGCATAGACCTCTTCGGCGGAAAAGGCGACGACGGCGCTGCGCGGCGGCAACCTGGAGATTTTCTTCTCGCCTGCGAAGGACAGTTCCGAAAGTCTCGGACGCGTGAAGATCGGCGCGCCGGGAAAGAGTTCAGAAACGAGCGGCGCCATCGTGGCCGCGCCGATAAGCAGCGTTTCCTGGCGTCCGCGCCAATTGAGCAGCCGGTCGGTGAAGATATGGCCGCGATCGAGATCGGCGGCGAGCTGTATTTCGTCAATGGCGAGGAATTCCGCCTCGACGCCGCGCGGCATCGCTTCGACTGTCGCGACCCAATAGCGCGGCGCGCGTGGCTTGATCTTTTCCTCGCCGGTGACGAGCGCGACATTGTCGGCGCCGATGCGTTCGGCGACGCGATTATAGACTTCGCGGGCGAGTAGGCGCAGCGGCAAGCCGATGACGCCGGAAGAAAAGGACAGCATCCGTTCGATGGCGTGATGCGTCTTGCCGGTGTTGGTCGGGCCGAGCACCGCCGCGACGCCCCTGTCGAACGGCCTTGCGCGGGGGTTGGCGCGGCTCGCCGGATAGGACGGCGCGATTGTCATTTTTCTTGCTGCCTGACGCGAGCGTGGAGCCCCTTCGTTTCATATCGAAACTTGGAGCCGTGCGCGACTTTACTTTCTGAACAGCCTGCGAACGAATCGCGCCCGAATCGCTGACTCTCGCCGAGTCATGGTCTGTTCCGACAATATATGGACGCGAGCCTAACCAAAAACACTAGAAATTGCAGATCAGGCGCGCCATGGGGCTCGGCGAAGACGATCTTGCGAGGATCGCCGACGGACTCCTTTCGCCGCTTCTGTCAACGGTGAAGATTCGGCGGTCCATCCCGTTGCTGTTAAGGTTTGGGATCAAGCGGGAACGCAGCAAGCACGAATCAGCGTTGGATCTCGGTTGGCGTTGCGTTCCCGCCGATTTCCGCAGCCGTTGGGCGCATCGCTCCGGCGGCGGCGCGCGAAAGCGACGCAAACGGACAGGCGTTCTTAACTTCGCGTCCTTGTTTGGGACGGCCAATCGAAGCCGCCCAACAGTCGCTCCGCATGGCGCGCGACATCGCGGCGTCTTCGCCGGCCCAGCGCCCACGCGCAATTGGTAAACGGGACGGTCGCGAAACCATCGCGTGGATTATGGCGAGCGGCCGCCGCGAGATCGGCGCGCCCCCCGCGACGGTCCTAGAACTGCGGCTGGAGGCGGCGCCTAACCGGCGCGCCGAAGGCGACCGCGCTGAGAAAAATCTCGCAGAGGCTGGAGCGGGTGAAGGGAATCGAACCCTCGTATTCAGCTTGGAAGGCTGCTGCTCTACCATTGAGCTACACCCGCGCGGCGCCGATTCTATGCCAATCCGCGCGACGCTTGGCAATGGGCCGGCGGGCAATGCATTTCCCATTTGACAGCGACGCGGGACGCCACTAACCGGAGCGCCCACATAGTCTCTCAATACAGGCGGGGCGTTCCCACGCCGCTTCTCGAGGACCATTCGACCGTGGCCAAACCCGAACTCGGCGCCAAACGCCAATGTCAGTCCTGCGGGACCAAATTTTTTGATTTGAACAAAAATCCGATCGCCTGTCCGAAATGCGGCGCGATTTATCAGGTTACGGCGCTGACTCGAGCGGCGGCGCGCGTGGAGGAAGAAGAGAGCGAAGTCGATAAAGAAGCCGTCGACACGGTGCCGCTCGAAGAAGTCGAGGAAACCGAGGCGGTCGCAGAATCGATCGACGTTGAAGATGAGGTGGAGATCGAAGCCGACGATGCGGTCGACGACACCTTCCTCGAAGAGGAAGAGGGCGACGACGACGTTACCGGATTGATCGACGGCGATATCGAAAGCGACGAGGAGACCTGAAGCCCGACTCGCCGCCCTTGCGATGGGCTGAAGCCGCAGCCGGAGCGGCGAATTCAGCAGGGCGATCGATGAGCGGCGATCTATGAAGACGGCCGTTGCGACCGCCTTTTATTTGGTGCGACGGCGGCGCTGCTGGCCGAGACCCATCTGTTTGGCGAGGTTGGAGCGCGCCTTGGCGTAATTGGGCGCAACCATCGGATAGTCTGCGGGAAGCCCCCACTTTTCCCGATAGTCTTCGGGCGACAGTCCATATTGGGTGCGCAAATGGCGCTTGAGCGACTTGAACTTCTTTCCGTCCTCAAGGCAGATGATGAAATCGTTGGTCACCGACCGCTTGACGGCGATGGCCGGTTTCGGCGGCTCGGCAGGCGGCGCCGAGGAGCCGACGCCAACGCGCAACAGGGCGTTGTAAACTTCGCTGATCAGCCCGGGCAATTCTCCGGCGGGGACTGAATTGTTGCTCACATAGGCGGAGACGATGTCGGCTGCGAGTTCAATGTTGTTGGTTTGAGTCATTGGATTGCTCACCACTTCCTTTTGAGATGGACGCTGCCCCCACCGGCCTTAGACAATGCTTCGCTGCATAAGAATCGCCGCACTACCGTTACTTGGAGATTGCCTAACAGAATGCAGAGATTTCATCAAGAAATATTATGCACTATTGCCGCGACCTGATTCTCCACAGTTGATCGGCGGCGATTGGGGGCTTTACGGCCGCGACGGGCTAATGTTTTCCTTTTTTATAACTTTTTTCACCGTTGTAAGGCGCCGCTTTGGGCGCGAGAGCGCAGGGGAGAGGTCGACGTGACTGAGTTCAGGGCCATTCGCATCGACAAGTGCGATCACGGCCATCACGCCGATTACGTTGTCATGCGCGAGTGCGACTTGATGGAAGGCGACGTCGACATCGACGTCGCCTTCTCGGCGATCAATTACAAGGATGGTCTCGCCGTCACCGGCAAGGGAGCGGTGGTGCGCCGCTTCCCGATGATTCCTGGCGTTGACCTCTCCGGTCAGGTGACGCGTTCGGCGCATCCCGAATTTGCGCCCGGCGACATCGTGGTCGCCACAGCCTGCGGGCTGGGCGAAGCGCATTACGGAGGCTTTGCGCAAAAGGCGCGCCTTTCGGGCGACTGGCTCGTGAAACTGCCGCCGCCGCTGACGAAGGCGCAGGCGATGTCGGTGGGCACCGCCGGGCTGACCGCCATGTTCTGCATCATGGCGCTCGAGCGCCACGGCGCGCGCCCGGCGGACGGGCTCGCCGCTGTTACGGGCGCGGCGGGCGGCGTCGGCTCATTCGCCGTCGCGCTGCTGGCCAAGGCCGGTTGGCGCGTCGCCGCCGTCACCGGACGAGCGGCCGAAGCGGACTATCTGAGGCGCCTGGGCGCAACCGAAATCATCGGCCGCGACGAATTTGCCGCTCCCGGAAAGCCGCTGCAAAAGCAGCGCTTCGCCGTCGGCGTCGATACTGTCGGCGGCGTCACGCTCGCCAATCTTCTCGCCCAGACGCTTTTCGACGGCGCCGTTGCGGCTTGCGGCAATGTCGGCGGCATGGAGCTGAAGGCGAATCTCGCGCCCTTCATTCTGCGCGGAGTGTCGCTGCTTGGCATCGAAAGCGTGCGCCCGCGCATCGGTTTGCGGCGTGCGGCCTGGGCGCGTATCGCGCAGGATCTCGACCCGGCGGCGATCGACGGCATGAGCGAGATCATTCCTTTCGAGGCGGCGCTGGATCGCGCCCGCTCGGTCGTAGACGGCAAGATTCGCGGCCGCGTCGTCATCGACATGGGCCTGAACCTTCCGGCCCATGGCGGCGACTGATAGGATTTCGCTCGAACGAGGACCCCGCCATGTCGCGACCGCCGCTGCCGCCCTTCACGCTCGAAACCGCGACGCAAAAAGTGCGCATGGCCGAGGACGCCTGGAACACGCGCGATCCTGAGCGCGTGGCGCTCGCCTATACGATCGACAGCCGCTGGCGCAATCGCACCGAGCTTCTGACCGGCCGCGATGAGATCGTCGCTTTTCTCGCCCGCAAATGGCGCCGCGAACTGGATTACCGGCTGATCAAGGAAATCTGGGCCTTTCGCGACAACCGAATCGCGGTGCGTTTCGCCTACGAGTTTCGCGACGATTCCGGCAATTGGTATCGCGCTTACGGCAATGAAAATTGGGAATTCGACGAAAACGGCCTGATGCGGCTGCGCATCGCCAGCATCAACGATCTGCCGATCAACGAAAGCGAACGGAAATATCACTGGGCGCAAGGCCCGCGTCCCACCGACCATCCCGGCCTTTCGGAGCTCGGCCTTTGAGGCGATGAAGCTAAACCTTTCCAAGAACGCGCGAATCGTCGCATCGTTTCGTCAATTTCTCGACAAGCGCGCCCGTCTCGGCTCTAATGCCGGCGCACGGCCCGCTTGGGCCGATTGTTTTTGTTGAGGCTGCTCGCCGCGTCGGCGCGGCCCACAAGGTTGGATGCGCATGAGCTCGGCTTTCACCAAGGAACAGGACGACGACAATCCCCGCGAGGATCTGCCTGACCGGCCGATCAGCCCGCATCGCAATCTGGTGACGCCCGAAGGGCTTCAGCAGATTGAAGGCGAGCTTGCGCGCCTGCAAAAGGAGATCGAACGCGCCACCGCGGTCGAAGACGCTCACGCCCTCGCGCTGGCGCATCGCGATCTGCGCTATTGGACGGCGCGCCGGGCGAGCGCCGAGGTCATCCGGCCGATCGCCGATCACTCGGCGGTCCGCTTCGGCCATCGCGTCGTCGTCGAACTCGATGGCGGCGAACGCCGCAGCTTCCGATTGGTCGGCGAGGACGAAGCCGATCCGACGAAGGGACTCATCCCCTATGTCGCGCCGCTCGCAACGGCGCTGATGGGCAAGTCCGTCGGCGACAGGGCGGAGGTCATCCACCACAGCGCGCGGATCGTGGAGATCGGCTAGGCGAGCCGGTTCATCGGGCCAATCTCGTCCTCGCAATCGTCAAGATTGCGGCAACGCGCTACCGGATTCTCTAAAGCGCGCCGCCTCTCTATGTTAGTCGATGACGATGTCCGATCTGTTCCAAGCCGCGAAGCTCGAAGACGACGCCCCGCGTCCGCTCGCCGACCGCCTGCGGCCGACCCGTCTCGAAGAGGTCGCCGGCCAAGATCATCTGCTTGGACCCGACGGCGCGCTGACGCGGCTCATCCGCGCCGGCGCGCTTGGTTCGCTGATTTTCTGGGGACCGCCCGGCACCGGCAAGACCACGGTCGCCCGGCTGCTCGCGCATGAAACCAAGCTCGCCTTCGTGCAGATTTCGGCGATCTTCTCCGGCGTCGCGGAGTTGAAGAAAACCTTTGAAACGGCGCGCGCCCGCCGCGCCGCCGGCCAGGGGACTTTGCTGTTCGTCGACGAGATTCATCGCTTCAACCGCGCCCAGCAGGATTCGTTTCTTCCGGTGATGGAGGACGGCACGATCACGCTCATCGGCGCGACGACGGAAAACCCCTCCTTCGAACTCAATGCGGCGCTGCTGTCGCGCGCGCGGGTGATGATCTTCAGGGCGCTCGACGAAGCGGCGATCGAACAGATGCTTAAACGCGCCGAGCAGGCGGAGGGCAAACCGCTGCCGCTCGACGCGGACGCGCGCGCGGCGCTCGTCGGCATGGCGGACGGCGACGGCCGCGCGGCGTTGACGCTCGCCGAGGAAATCTGGCGCGCCGCAAGGCCTGACGAAATCTTCGATCGCGCGGGGCTGGTCGAGGTCGTGCAACGCCGCGCGCCGATTTACGACAAGGCGCAGGAAGGCCATTACAATCTCATCAGCGCGCTGCATAAATGCGTCCGCGGCAGCGACCCGGACGCCGCCCTCTATTATCTCGCACGCATGCTCGCCGCCGGCGAAGATCCGTTGTTTCTCGCGCGGCGCGTCGTGCGGATGGCGGTCGAAGACATCGGCCTTGCCGATCCGCAGGCGCTCGTCGTCGCCAACGCCGCCAAGGACGCCTATGATTTTCTCGGCAGTCCGGAAGGAGAACTCGCGCTGGCGCAGGCGGTCATCTATGTGGCGACCGCGCCCAAGTCCAATGCCGCCTATGTCGCTTATAAGCGCGCGCAACGCGTCGCCGAGGAGAAGGGCTCGCTGACGCCGCCAAAAATCATTCTCAACGCGCCGACAAAATTGATGCGCGATGAGGGCTATGGCGCGGACTATGAATATGACCATGATTCGCCCGAGGCCTTCTCGGGTCAGAACTACTGGCCGGATTCGCTGCCGCGGCAGAAATTCTACAGGCCGGTCGAGCGCGGATTCGAGCGCGAAATCGCCAAGCGCCTCGACTATTGGGAGCGATTGCGCAAGGAACGCGGCGATTCGTAAATCCGCCGGCGCCGCGACGGAGCCGGCGTGCGCCAAATACTGAGCCCGCGGCAGCAGGGGATTATCCAAGGCCGTCCGGTCTTTGGGCCAGCTTTTCGTTTTAATAACCGTGGCATGTGCGAAAGAGCCGCGAGCGCTCGCATGGACCGCGCCGGGCAACTCCTTTAAGGAATGAAAGCCGGACGCGCGATATCCCCACATTCGCGGCGGCGGCCAATAGCTCAAGCGGCGCGCCAATGCTACCCCATGAAGACCGTTCGTCACGGAGCCGGTTCACGTCGACCATGCCCCCTAAGAGGTTCGCTTTCCTCGTCGCGCTCCTCGCGAGCCTTGCGATCGGCGCCGCTCTGCCATCGCTCTTCGACGCGATCAGGACCCGGATCGCGCCTGATCGACAAAGCCAGGCGAGCGAACCGGCGCCCGCTGAAGGAGAAGTCCGCCTTTCCCCGGCCCAGATCGAGACTTCAAATATCTCAATCGAGGCAGTCGGCCCGGGCGATATTTCGCGTCAGCTCACGGCGCCCGGCGCGGTCAAGCCCGATCCCGACAAAATCGCGCGGGTCGCCGCGAAGGTCACGGGCGTCGTCGAACAGCTACGCAAGCGTCTGGGAGACAGCGTCGCGCGCAACGAAACGATTGCGATCATCGACTCGCGGGAAGTGGCGGAGGCGAAGAGCGAATATCTCGCCGCGCTGGCGAATTTCGAACTGCAGAACGTGCTCTTTCAGCGCGAAAAGGGACTCTTTGAGAAGAAAATCACCGCCGAGCAGCTGTTCCTGAAAGCCAAGGCGATTTTCATGGAAGCGAAGGTAAAACTCGACCTAGCGCGCCAGAAACTCGCCGCGCTCGACATGAGCGAGCAGGAGATCGCCGCCCTGCCGTCTCAGCCGATCGCGGAACTTCGCCGCAAGGAGATTCGCGCGCCGCTCGCGGGACGCGTGATCGAGCGTCTGGTCAGCGTCGGCCAGCCGGTCGGCGGCGAAGGTCAGGCGAAGGAACTTTACGTCATCGCCGATCTCTCGGTCGTAGAGGTCGAACTCGCGGTGCCCGCCGCCGATCTCAGCCTACTGCGCGAGGGTCAGGAGGTTCGGGTGCAAAACGCCGAAGGACGTGGATTCGAAGGCAAGATCACGTTCGTCAACGCAATGATCACGCGGGAGACGCGCTCGGGCCACGTTCTTGCGCGCTTCGACAATCCGGATTTCGCGTTACGGCCCGGCAGTCTGCTCGAAGCGGAGATCTCCCTCAAGCAAGCGCATGTGAAGCTTAAAGTTCCGCGCTCGGCGGTGATGATCATCGACGGCAAGCCGAATGTCTTCGTTCGTACGGCCGACGGCTTTGCCAAGCACGAAATTGAACTTGGGCGGGGCGACGACGGTGCAGTCGAAGTCGTCTCCGGCTTGACGCCAGGCGAAGAAATCGCCGTCTCCAACGTCTTTCTGCTGAAGGCGGAGCTCGGTAAGCAGAGCATTCCGGCGGAATGATTCGCGCCGGCGGCTTCGCATCCTCGCCGGCGCTTGCGCCATATGCCGAGCGCGGGCCATTGAACGACAGCGGTCATCGATGATCAAGAATCTCATCGCTCTCTCGGTCAGAAGCCGTTGGCTCGTCGTGTTGTTTACGGCGCTCGCCGCGCCGCTCGGCGTTTGGTCGCTGATGCGATTGCCGATCGACGCGGTTCCCGACATCACCAACAATCAGGTGCAGATCAACGCCTTTGCGCCGGCGCTTTCCGCCTTCGAGATCGAAAAGCAGGTCACCTATCCGATCGAGAGCGCCATCGCCGGCATACCTGGACTGGAATATACCCGTTCCCTGTCGCGCAACGGCTTTGCTCAGGTGACCGCCGTCTTCGGCGATAACGTCGACATATATTTCGCCCGCCAGCAGGTCGCCGAACGCCTGACCCTCGCCAAGGAGTATTTTCCGCCCGACGTGGAATCGCATATGGGTCCGGTCGCGACCGGCCTGTCAGAAATCTACATGTGGTCGGTCGCCTACACGCCAATAGGCGGGGAGGAGCCGGCTCCGGACGGAAAGCCGGGCTGGCAGAGCAATGGAGATTATCTGACGCCGGAGGGGCAAAGACTGCGCAACCTGATCGAAATGAACGCCTATCTGCGAACCGTGCAGGATTGGATCATCAGGCCGTTGTTGCGCACGGTGCCCGGAGTCGCCGGCGTCGACTCGCTTGGCGGCTACGTCAAGGAATATCACGTTCAGCCTGACCCGGCCAAAATCTTCGCTCTCGGTCTGTCGTTCGCCGATCTCGCGGGCATTATCGAACGCAACAACATCAGCCGCGGCGCGGGCTACGTCGAGCGCAATGGCGAGGGCCTCGTCGTGCGCAGCCCAGGGCGGCTCGAATCTATCGACGATATCGCCAAGGTCGTCGTGTCGACGCGCGGCGGCACTCCCGTGCGGGTCGAGGATATCGCCGAGGTCGGCGTCGGACGCGAGCTGCGCGTGGGCAGCGCCAGCATGAATGGCGAAGAGGTGGTGATCGGCACCGCGCTGATGCTGATCGGCGCAAATAGCCGCGAAGTGTCAAGCGCCGTCAATGCGAAGATGGACCAAATCCGGCGGCTGCTGCCGCCTGGCGTTGAAGTGCGCACGATTTTGAACCGCACGACTCTCGTCAACGCCACTATAAAAACGGTCGCCTTGAATCTTTTGGAGGGCGCCGCGCTCGTCATCCTCGTGCTCTTTGTCATGCTCGACAATTTCCGCGCCGCGCTGGTGACGGCGATGGTGATCCCGCTGACGATGCTGTTGCTCGGCGTCGGCATGTACGCCGGCAAGATCAGCGCCAATCTGATGAGTCTCGGCGCGCTCGATTTCGGATTGATCGCCGATGGCGCGATCATCGTCACCGAGAACTGCCTGCGCCGGCTTTCTCAGCGTCAGAGCGCTTTGGGCCGCGCGTTGACGCTCGAGGAACGGCTGACCACGGTCATTGACTCGGCGGTCGAGATGCGGCGGCCGACGGTCTACGGTCAGGCGATCATCATTCTCGTCTACGTGCCGATCCTGACCTTTTCGGGGGTCGAAGGGAAAATGTTCCATCCGATGGCGATGACCGTCATCATGGCGCTTGCCTCCGAGTTCGTTCTATCGCTGACGTTCTTTCCGGCGATGATCGCCATCGCGCTTTCGGGACGCATTGGCGAATCAGAAAACGCGGTCGTTGGCGTACTGAAACGCGCCTATGAGCCGATCTTGAAATGGGCGATGGCCGCGCCTTTGAAGCCGATTGCGATGGGCGCTGGCGCCTTCGTTCTCGCGGCGCTTCTCTATCCGACGCTCGGGGAAGAGTTTGTTCCAACGCTCGACGAGCAGAACCTCGCCATGCAGGCGAATCGAATTCCCAGCGCGTCGCTTACCCAGTCACAGGCGATGCAGTTCGAAGTCGAGAGCGCGCTACGCAGTTTCCCCGAAGTCGATTACGTCTTCTCCAAGACCGGCACGGCGGAGATCGCGACCGATCCGATGCCTCCGAATCTGACCGACACGTTCATCATGCTAAAGCCGCGCGAGCAATGGCCGGACCCCGGTCTCGAGAAGGCGGCGCTTATCGAAAAGATGGCGAAGCGACTCGCACAACTGCCGGGCAACGCCTACGAATTTTCACAGCCCATTCAACTGCGCTTCAATGAACTGCTCGCCGGCGTGCGCGGCGACATCGCCGTCAAAGTGTTCGGCGAAGACTTTAACGTCATGTTGAAGGCAGCCAATCAGATTGCCGGCATTCTCAATTCGGTCAAAGGCGCAACCGACGTCAAGGTCGAACAGGTGGGCGGATTGCCGATTCTTGATATCGGCGTCAACAAGGCCGCGATCGCCCGCCTCGGTCTGAGCGTGGGGGCGGTGCAGGATGTGATCGGCGCGGCGATCGGCGGACAACAGGCGGGCGTGGTGTTTGAAGGCGATCGGCGCTTCCCGATCGTTGTTCGGCTGCAGGACAATTTGCGCGAGGACGCGCAGGCGCTGGAATCGATTCCAGTCGCACTCCCTTCCGGGGCCGGCGCGACGCCGGTCGTGCTGCTCAAGCAGGTGGCGAAATTTTCGATCGTCGACGGTCAGAATCAGATTTCGCGCGAGAACGGCCATCGCCGGGTGGTGGTCACGGCGAATGTGCGCGGGCGCGACATCGCCTCGGTGGTCGCAGAGGCGCGGGCGAAAATCGAGTCGAAAGTAACATTGCCGCCCGGCTACTGGATCGCATGGGGCGGCCAATTCGAAAATCTCGAAGCGGCGCGCGCGCGCCTGACGATCGTCGTCCCGGTCTGCTTTTTCCTGATCTTTCTCTTGCTCTATTCCGCGCTGGGCTCAGTGCGCGACGCGCTGCTGGTGTTCACCGCGGTGCCGCTGGCGCTTTCCGGCGGCGTCGTCGCGCTGTGGCTGCGCGGCATGCCGATGTCGGTTTCTGCCGCTGTCGGCTTTATCGCGCTCTCGGGCGTCGCCGTGCTGAACGGCCTGGTCATGCGCACCTATATTTCGCAATTGATCGCGGACGGCATGGCTGAGCTGCCGGCGATCTTCAAAGGCGCGATGACGCGACTGCGGCCGGTCGTGATGACCGCCCTGGTCGCATCGCTCGGGTTCTTGCCGATGGCGCTTGCGACCGGCACCGGCGCCGAAGTGCAAAAGCCGATCGCGACGGTGGTCATCGGTGGCCTGATCAGCGCGACGCTTCTCACGCTTGTCGTCCTGCCGGCCCTTTACGCATTCTTCTGTCGTTCGCCGGAGTCAACTTCCCTGCAACAAAGCGGAGGCTGACCGGTGAGCATGCGCGGCGTCGCCTCGGTCATGATCTGCCTTCTTGCAGCGGCAGCGACGGCGCGCGCGGAAACCTTGACGGGCGCGATGCGTCGCGCCTACGACGCCAATCCGCAGCTCAACGCCGGCAGAGCCGAACTGCGCGCAATCGACGAAGGCGTGCCGCAGGCGCAGGCCGGCATGCGGCCGCGCGTTTCCGCCGACGGCTATCTCGGCGTGCAGCGAAACCGCTACATCACGCAACAGCGCGACGTCGATCTCGACGATCCCACGCTCAGAGCTCGCACGAAGAGCATCCAAAACGGCGGGAGCATTCCTCGCTCCGCCACTTTGACCATCGAGCAGCCGGTTTTCGACGGCTTCAAGGCCCAGAATGAAACGCGCGCAGCAGAATCCGGCGTCTTCGCGGGACGCGAACGTTTGCGCCTCACCGAACAGCGCGTCTTATTCGACGCCGTCACCGCCTATATGGACGTGCTGCGCGACACTGCGTCTCTTAAACTTCAGGAAAGCAATGTTGCGGTTTTGAAAGAACAATTGCGCCAGACGCGCGAGCGCTACGAATACGGCCAGATCACGTTGACCGACATCGCCCAGGCCGAGGCGCGGCTCGCGGGCGGCAAATCTCTCGTCGGCGGCGCGCGCGCGGCGCTCGACGCCAGCATCGGCGTCTATCGCAAGACGGTCGGCGTCGAGCCGACGAAGCTGTCGCCCGGCGCGCCGATCGACCGATTGCTGCCAAAATCGCGCGAAGAAGCGGAACGCATCGCCCAAGGCGAGCATCCCCTCATTCTTGCCGCGCTGCACGACGCTGACGCCGCCGATCTCGACATCAAGGCCCTTGAGGCGGAGTTCATGCCAAAATTGTCCATCGTCGGCGATGTTTTCACGCAGACCGACTATGTCGGCGTCGGCAACCGCAACATCGGGGCCAGCGTCGGCGGACATCTCAGCGTGCCGATTTACGAGGGCGGCCTCACCTCCTCGCGCGTGCGGCAAGCCAAGGAGACCGCCGGCCAGCGCCGGCTCAACGCCGATGTCGCCCGCGCCGAAGTTCTCTCGCTGGTGCGCGCCTATTGGGGCGCGCTGGAGGCGGCCAAAACGCAGATCGCCGCGGCGCAAACCCAGATTGCCGCCGCCGAGCGCGCGCTCTATGGGGTGCGCGAAGAAGCTAAGGCCGGCCAGCGAACGACGCTTGAAATCTTGAACGCGCAACAGGAGCTGCTCAACGCGCGCCTTGGCCTCCTCGTTGCGCAACGCGACCGCGTCGTCGCTTCCTACGCCGTGCTTTCCTCGCTGGGACGGCTGTCGTCGGACTGGCTCGGACTTGCGGCCGAGAGCTATGATCCCGCGCTCCACTTCGATCAGGTCAAGGATCTTTGGAGCAATCCGATGACGCCTGAAGGGCGTTAGGAACGGATGCGCGGCGCCGGCGGGGCAAGATGCTATAAGGGCGCGCGTCGATGCGGCCGAAAACATAAAGAACCGAGGGAGAGGAAATATGCGAGGCGCTTTCATCACGCTTGTCGTTGCAGCGGCGCTGGCGTCGCTTTCGGTCAGCCCGGCCAACGCCTTTTGCATGTTCGGCTGCAATCCAACTGAAGCGCAGGCGCGGCAGATATTCCACAAAATGATGAAGCAGCGCGTCGACAAGCCGTTCAAGATCGTCGAGTTCAAACAGACAATGGCCGAGCGCCTCGAGATGCACGCCACCGGAGAAAAGGGCTATGAGATTTTCTTCAATGCGCGGGTCGAGTTTCCCGACGGCGCCAATCTCGAATGCAGGCCCGAGGAGGCTGGAAAATTTCCCGAAGGCTGTTCGCCGAGCAATCATTATGTGACTGCGCCGCGCAGTTCCGATCCCCCCGGCAAGCAATATATCGCGCCCGGGTCGACGGTGACCTTCGACGAGGAATATCGCTTCTACGAAGACGCTGGAGGCTGGAAGGGTCCGGACGGGAATATCTATTCGCAGTAAGTCGCGCTCTTAAAAAACTATGGGCGCGCAATGAATGCGCGCCCCAAAGCTTAATTCTGGTATTCCGATCCGAAAGCTTTGGCTCAGAGGCCCTTGGAATTCTGCGGGCAGCCGCAGGCGGCGTCGCAAGCCTTCTTATTGGCGATGACTTCAGCCGGGTTAGAGGCATAATTCATCTTGCGGGCGAGGTATTCGTCGTCGCATTTTTCAGCGCATTTGGCCTGCTTGTCTTCGTCCGCTTTGTGAACGTCGCAATCCGCGAATGCCGGGCTGATCATGCCGGCGACGAGGAGAGCCGCCGTCATAATGGCGAGTTTCTTCATTTGGTCGTTTCCTTTACTTACCCGTTGGGCGTCTAGACTGCGCTTGCGCTCGACCCCTCCCGCCTTGGAACAGCAACGGCCTCACATAACGCAATGAGCGGCGGGACGATGTCGTATGTGGCCATTCCTGTCAATTGCACGTCACTCCCACGACAGTTCGCGCCGCTCCGTCAACGCAGGGTGACGTCGAAGATAAATTACTTTATTTCCAGCACCTTGGTAAGATCGGCCGCGGCTAAAGAGCGCGCGAAGGTTCGCGCGCCCCTTAGGCTCAAGTCAAAGCGATTTTTTAGAGGCTCTTGGAGTTCTGCGGGCAGCCGCACTTCTCGTCGCACGCCTTCCTGTTCGCCTTCACGGTCGCCATGTCGGCGGTGATCGACTGCTGATCCTTGAGATAGGCGTCCTCGCACTTGCTCGCGCAAACCGCTTGGTCGTCCTCGGCATGCGTGTCGCAGCTGATGCGCGTCGCCTGGCTCTGCGCGCGCTGACCGACGGCGGCGTCGAAGGCGAACGACGGCGCAGTCGCCGCAAGAAACAGGGCGGCGGCCGCCGTTAGTGCGTATTTATTCATATGTTGATTTCCTCTTCTTCGCGTCGTGACTTTTTGTTTTTGGTAGAGCGCTGCGTTGAACGCATTCCAGCCGCAACGGCCCGAATTCAACGCAAAGCTCGATAACGCTGTCCGAGGACTATGAGCAAGTCAATCGTTTTTTCGCGAGGGTTAAGGGGCGAGTTGTCGCAACACATAAGGAAGAATGCCGCCGTTTTTGAAGTATTCTAACTCGTCCAGCGTATCGATTCTCGCTAGCAACGGCGCGGACTTGGTGGACCCATCCGGGAAAGAGATCGAAGCGACCAGCGTCTTGCGCGGGGCAAGTCCTTCGCGCAAGCCGTGAATCGTCACCGTCTCGTCGCCCCTTAACCCGAGCGTGTCCCAACCGGTTCCTTCCGCAAAGGTGAGCGGCAGCACCCCCATACCGACGAGATTGGAGCGGTGGATACGCTCGAAACTCTTGGCGATCACGGCGCGAACCCCGAGCAGCATGGCGCCCTTCGCCGCCCAATCGCGCGACGAGCCATTGCCATATTCGGCTCCGGCGAGCACGACGAGCGGCGCGCCCTCGGCGCCGTAGCGCATGGCGGCGTCGTAGATCGACATGATGTCGCCATCCGGAAAATGACGGGTCAATCCGCCTTCGGGAGTCAGCCCGTTCTCGTCGCGCATGATGTAATTCTTGATGCGGATATTGGCGAAAGTCCCGCGCATCATCACTTCATGATTGCCGCGCCGCGTGCCGTATTGATTGAAATCGGCGGGCGCGACGCCATGCTCGATCAGCCATTTGCCGGCGGGCGACGCCGCCTTTATCGAGCCTGCCGGCGAGATGTGATCGGTGGTGATCTTGTCGCCAAAGAGCGCCAGTATGCGCGCGCCGACGATGTCTTCGACGGGTTTGGGCTCATGTTTCAGTCCAACGAAATAGGGCGGGTCGCGCACATAGGTGGACTGATCGTCCCAGCCGTACGTCTCACCGCTTGGCGCTTCGACCGCGCGCCAGTGTTGGTCGCCAGAGAAGACGTTGGCGTAGGTTTCGCGAAATAGATCGCGCGTCACCTGATCGCGGACGAAGGTCGCAATCTCGGCGTTCGCCGGCCAGATATCGCGCAGATAGACCGGCGCGCCGTCACCGTCAGCCCCGAGAGGCTCTTTCGTCAGATCGATCGCCATCGTGCCGGCGAGCGCGTAAGCGACGACGAGCGGCGGCGAGGCGAGGTAATTCGCCTGTACGTCCGGATTGACGCGCCCTTCGAAATTGCGATTTCCCGACAGCACCGACACCGCCACGAGATCATGCGCATTGATCGTCTTCGAGATCGCTGGCGGCAACGGCCCTGAATTGCCGATGCAGGTCGTGCAGCCGAAGCCGACGAGATTGAAGCCGAGATCGTCGAGGGATGTCTGCAGCCCGGACTTTGCGAGATATTGCGCGACGACCTGACTGCCCGGGGCGAGCGAGGTCTTCACCCAGGGCTTCGTCTTTAAGCCGCGGGCGATGGCGTTGCGCGCCAGCAGTCCGGCGCCGATCAGCACGCTCGGATTGGAGGTGTTGGTGCAGGAGGTGATGGCGGCGATGACGACGTCGCCGTGGCCGAGGTCGAAATCTTCGCCCTCGACGCCGTAACGCTGCCCGAGCCCGTCTTCCTTCTTATATTCGGTCGCGAGCGCGCCGAGAAAGGCAGAGCCTACGTCCGAAAGCGACGCGCGACTCTCCGGGCGTTTCGGACCGGCGAGAGAGGGCGTCACCTCCGCCAGGTCGAGGGTCAGCGTATCGGTGAATTCCGGATCTGGCGCCCCGGGCTCGCGCATCATGCCCTGCGCGCGGGCATAGGCCTCGATCAATTCGATACGGTCCTCGGCGCGCCCCGACATCCGCAGATAGGCGAGCGTCTCTTGGTCGATCGGGAAGAAGCCGCAGGTCGCGCCATATTCGGGCGCCATATTGGCGATCGTCGCGCGATCGGCGAGGCTCATATGATTGAGGCCTTCGCCGAAGAACTCGACGAATTTTCCCACCACGCCTTTCTTGCGCAGCATCTGAGTGACGGTCAGGACAATGTCCGTCGCCGTCACGCCTTCCTTGGGCGCGCCGGTCAGCTTGAAGCCGATCACCTCGGGGGCGAGCATCGATAGGGGCTGGCCGAGCATCGCGGCTTCGGCCTCGATGCCGCCGACGCCCCAGCCGAGAACGGCGAGGCCGTTGATCATGGTCGTGTGCGAATCGGTGCCGACCAGCGTGTCGGGATAAGCGAATTCGACCGTCTTGCCGTCGATGAGCTCGGCGCGCGTCCAGACGGTCTGACCGAGATATTCCAGATTGACCTGATGGCAGATGCCGGTGCCGGGCGGCACGACGCGGAAATTGTCGAAGGCCGACTGGCCCCATTTCAGAAAGCGATAGCGCTCGCCATTGCGCTCATATTCGAGCTCGACGTTGCGGGCGAACGCCTGCGGCGTGCCGAAACTGTCGACGATCACCGAATGATCGATGACGAGATCGACCGGCACCAACGGATTGATTTTCTGTGCGGTCCCGCCGAGCGCAACGACGGCGTCGCGCATCGCCGCAAGATCGACGACCGCCGGCACGCCGGTAAAATCCTGCATCAGTACGCGCGCCGGCCTGAAGGCGATTTCGCGCTCGGTCTTGCCTTTTTCCTCGAGCCATTTGGCGAAGTCTTCGATCGACTCCTTGGTGACCGAACGGCCGTCTTCGTTGCGCAGCAAATTTTCGAGAACGACCTTGAGCGAATAGGGCAGGCGGGAGACGTCTCGAAGCCCGTTCTCCTCCGCCGCCTTGAGCGAGAAATATTGATAGGACCGGTCGCCGACGACGAGCGCCTGACCGGCGTTGAAACTATCGAGAGAAGCCATGGAAGGGTCCTTGCGGCGCGGGAAGGCGCGCTCTTTCTAGAAAATTCCATGCCAGGGGGGCAAATAGAAAAGGCGCGTCGAAAATCGAGCTTATCAGACGCGCCGCTCGCCGCGCAGCGGTCGCTCCTCCATGCGCGCCAGGAAAACAAAGGACAAGCCGACACAGACCGCGAGCGCGAGAAAAACCAGGCGAAAGCTGGAAAGCAAAGCGGCGCCGTCGGCGTTGGTCTTCAGATCTTCGAGCAATTGCGCGCGGCCGCCGCCAATCGCCAAAGCGGCGAACAGCGCGACGATGGCGGCCGCGGCGAGCTGCCGGAAGAATTGCATCGACGCCGTCGCAGTGCCGAGGTCGCGCGAATCGACCGCGTTCTGCACCGAAACGGTCGCAATCGGCAGCATCCCGCCAATCCCGAAGGTCGTGACGGCGAGCAGGGCGTTGAGCGACAGCAGCGAGCGGCCCGCGTCCGCCTTCATCATGAAAGCGGCGCCGAGCGTGGCGAGAAAACCGGCGCCGAGCCCCAGCAGCGGGACGGCCTTATAATGCTTGAGATGCGCCATCAATCGTCCGGACGCCGTCGCGCCAGCGACCGTGCCGACCATCAGCGGGATGAGCGTCAGCCCGGAATCGCTGGCGTTCATGCCGGCGCAGACTTCATAAAAAATCGGCATCACCACCGAGAGCCCGACAAAACCGCCGATCCCAAACGAACTCGACATGATGGCGTCGCGCACGATCCGAAGTCCGAGGATGCGCATGGGAATCAGCGGCTCCTCGACGCGCGCGGTGCGCCAGGCGAAGAGCGACCAGGCGAGCGCCGAGGCGCCGAGGAGGCCAAGAATCGGCACCGAACCCCAAGGATAGCGAACGCCGCCCCAGCCGAGCGCCAAAACCAGCAGCCCTGAGCCGGCGATCAGCAGCGCGGCCCCCAAATAATCGACGCGATGCGGATGCCGCAGCTCCGGCAAGCGCTTCAACCGGGAATTGACGATCAGCAATGCTGCGACGCCGAGCGGCAGATTGATCCAGAAGATCAGCGACCAATGCCAAAATTGGGAAAAAAATCCGCCGAGCGCCGGGCCGGCGATGCTCGACGTGATGAACACTGCGGCAAAATAGGATTGGTATCGGCCGCGCTCGCGGGGGGAAACCAGATCGGCGACGATCGTCTGGCCAAGCGAAATCAGGCCGCCGCCGCCCAGTCCCTGGATCACCCGCGCGCCGGCGAGCGCCGTCATGCTCGGCGCCAAAGCGCAGGCCGCCGAGCCAATCACGAAAGTGGCCACGCCGACGAGAATGACGCGCCTGCGCCCATAGACATCGGCGAATTTGCCATAGAGCGGCGTCACCACCGTCGCGGCGATGAGATAGGCCGTCACGATCCAGGGCAGATCCTGAGGGTCGCCGAGATCCGCCGCAATGGTTGGCATGGCGGTGACCACAATCGTCTGGTCGAGCGCCGAGAGCAGCATCGCAAGGCCGAGCCCGAACATGACCTGTCGCAGTTCGGCGGCGTTTGGCGGCGAGTTGGCGGACATGACCTCGGAGCGGGGGAGCGGACGGGGAGCCTATACAATGTTGCGGCGCATAACGAAACCCTCGCCCGCTCAGGGGTCCTTGCCGATGATCCGCAGCAGGGCCGCCGCGTCTTCGATCCCGCCGAGCAGCGGATCATCGAGCCTGTCCGGCCGTTCGCGCGCGAGCGCGCGCAACGCCTGTTCAGAAGCCACAGTTCGCGGCGCCACGCCGCGCCTTTTGGCGATGGCGCGGCGCTCGGCCTCCAACTCCCGAAAGAGCCGCGCCTCATCGACGGTCAGCGGCGCTTCTTCCTGGCGAATCGACGCGACGACCGGCGCCGAAGCCGGCGCGGCGTGAGCAACATCCGCCTCGCCTTCCGCTAGATCGCCGCGCGCCGCGAAGCCGCTTGCGAGTCCGGCGCGCCAGCCGAGCGCCAGCGAAGACAGGCGGCGTGGCCAGGCCATCGGCCCCCCGCGGCAGTGATCGCATCTGCCGCAGGGCGCGCTTTCCTCGCCGAATTCGGCGAGGAGCCGCTGAAAGCGGCAGCCCGGCGCCGCCGCGAGCCGGGCCATGGCCTGGCGTCTCGCATAATCCCCGGCGGCCGCTTCATTCTCCTGCGCCGCTTCCGGTATGCGCCAGCGCAGCGCCAGTTCGGCGGGCGAGAACAGCGTCAGCGCGCGCGCCGGGGCGCCGTCGCGTCCGGCGCGGCCGATCTCCTGATAATAGCCCTCGACCGAAGTCGGCAGATCGGCGTGAACGATGAAGCGCACGTCCGGCTTGTCGACGCCCATGCCGAAGGCGATGGTCGCGACCATCACCGCGCCTTGCCGCGTGAAGAAGGCGTCCTGACTCTCCGAGCGCGTATGGGCGTCGAGCCCCGCGTGATAGGGAAGCGCATCGAAGCCGAGCCGCGAGAATTCGCGCGTAAGCGCATCGGTCTTGTTGCGCGAGTTGCAATAGATGATTCCGCTTTCCTTGCCGGGGCCGCCCTGGCGCGCGAAGTCGACGATCTGGCCCAGACCGGCGCGTTTTCGGGCGAAGTCGAGCGACAGATTTGGCCGCGCGAAGGAGCGCTGGAATATCTGCGGCGGGCGTGAAAACAGGGTGCGGGCGATGTCGTCGCTTGTGCGCGGACCGGCCGTCGCGGTGACGGCGAGCATCGGCGGCGCGCCGAGTTTTCGCGCGATGTCGCCGAGCTGGCGATAGTCGGGCCGAAACTCATGGCCCCAATGCGAGACGCAATGCGCTTCGTCGACCGCGAACAGCCTGACGCGAATGCTGCGCAGCAAATGCTGCGTTCCCTCCTGGGCGAGACGCTCGGGCGCAGCATAGAGAAGCTTTGCCCGGCCCGAACGGACGGCGTCGATCGCCGCCGCCGCTTCCTCGTCCTCCTGCATCGAATGCAGCGCGACCGCCGCGATTCCCTTGTCGTCGAGATTTCGCAGCTGGTCGCGCATCAGCGCGATCAGCGGCGAGCAGACGAGAACGATTCCGGGGCCCGGGGCGGCGGCCGGCAATTGATAAAGGAGCGATTTGCCCGAGCCTGTCGGCATGATGGCGAGGGCGTCGCGGCCGGCGAAAATGGCGTCGACGACCTCCGCCTGTCCCGGCAGAAAGTCCGAAAAGCCGAATTTGCTGCGCAGCAATTCCCGCGCTTCGGCGGGCGCGGTCACTCCGACCAGCCCGCAAGCCAAAGCGCCTGACGGGCGGTGAGGTCCATCATGCACCAGGCCTGCATGGGGACCGCCATCGATCCCTTGAAGGTGAGTTCGGGCTGCTGGCAGGCGGCGTCGCGCCAGGCGATCCAGGCGCGCTCGGACTTTCTAAGATTGTCGGCGGCGGCCTTGTCCATTTTGGCGAGCGCCGCGCGATAGGAGCCGTTGAGCCGAAAATCCCAGACTGCCGCCTCGCGCCAATAGCATTGGCTCAAAGCCGCGTTCGACGTGTCGCCCTCTTTCTTGATGCAGGCCTTGGCGAGCGCGCCGATGCAGCTCGACGGCGCATGCGCCGCATTCTCGGCGGCGGCGGCGAGACGGGCTTCCGCGCCCGGCGATTCTTCCAGCTCGTCTTTGGACGGCGCCGCCTTTTTCGCCTTCTCGGCGGCGAGGGCGAGACAGGCTTCGACTTCGGCGCGGTCTTCCTTGGAAGGCTCGGCCGCTCGCGCAGAGGCGACGGCGAGAGCAGCGAGAAGCGCAAGAACGGCGCGGATCATCCTTCTCTCCGTTCGGGCGCCTCAAGCAGCCCTTGCGCGATCTCGCGCCATTCGTCTTCGAGCGCGCCATTCGCCAGTTCTCGCCCCGCGCGCCGATACCAGTAAGACGCGTTCGAGAGATCGCCTTCCTTGCGATGGAGATAGGCGTGGACCCACATGCTGTCGGGATCGGATTTATCGTCGACGCATTTATGGGCGCCGTTCCAATCGCCCTTCGCGTCGAACCAGAGCGCCCGCAGCGGCGGCGGGAAAGCCGGCGGTTCGCCGGCGGAAAGCGTTTCGAGAAATGCGTCGAGGGTCATGCTTTCGCTCGTTGCTTAAAAGAGCGCCATCTCAGCGACAAACAGGCTAATATCTCACTTTGCAGTTTGAGGTCTTGATAAGCGCTCGCGCAACTCGCCGCTCTCCTCGGCGCAAAGCAGAGAGAATCAATGTCGCCGCAAAAAGCCAGTCTCGGTCTGGAGGCGTTCATTGACGAGACGATTCGACTGTCCGCCAAGCATAATTACCATCCGACGACCTTTGTTGGCATGCGCGGCAGATATGGGACGCACGCGGCAATCTCGCGTCTTGTCGTGAGTGGCGATATTCAGAGTGGATTCAAGCGCCTCTGCGAGCTTGGCTTAAGGGAATGGACGATCGAGAGCGCCGTGTTGAAATTCTCCGAGGAGTTCTCGAAAGAAGTGCAGGAATGTGCGGCGTTTAGGCTGAGCCAGGTCAAAAAGCGATAGGAAATCGCCGCTCAGCCCAAGACCCGAAACGAAGCGGCCCCGCGCACGCCGTTGATTTTCTAAATAGCGAACATGCTCGCTCCACCACTCGCCATCTCACCATCTCACTCTCCCATGAGAACCTATTGTCGATCCGCATCCGCCGCCGCGCGCCTTCGGGCGAACTTTGCTTTTTCGCCGGCCGGCTCTATTGCTGCGCCCCAGTCGGAGACTCCCTGCTTGCCTTTAAATTTGAAACTCGCTGCCCTCTCGCCCCGGCTCTTGGGGCTTTCGGCGGCGCTCGCCGCCCTGGCGGTCGATCAGGCGCATAAATTCTGGATGCTCCATATATTTGACGTCGCCGCCCGCCCGCCGTTGAGCCTCACGCCGTTCCTCGACATCGTCCTGTCCTGGAATTTCGGCGTCTCCTATTCCCTGTTTCCGGCTCATGAAACCGCGGCGCGGCTTGCGCTGCTGATTGTCCAGGGCGCGATCGTCGCCGGTCTGGCGATCTGGATGATCCGCACCCCGAGCCGGTCGACAGCGCTGGCGCTCGGGCTCATCATCGGCGGGGCGCTTGGCAACGCCGCCGACCGGATCGTGCGCGGGGCCGTCGCCGATTTCTTCTATCTCCACACCAGCCTGCCGGTCGGGCCGCTGGCCAATTACGTGTTCAATCTGGCCGATGTGTTCATCACTTTGGGGGTGGCGCTGCTGGTCTTTGAGGGGTTTTTCCTGCCGCAGGAGCGGCGGGCCGGGACCTGAACATGCTCGGGCGCCGCTTTCGGCCCGGCCTTCGCCACTAAATCGCCAATAAGTCCCGGCCATGTAGCCGCATCAACCGGAGCCCGACGGAGTCCGAACAGATGAAGCTTGCTCAGTCGCAGCGCTACGCCTTTTACGCGCTCGCCGGCCTCGCCGCGACCCTGGCCGCGCCAGCGCTGGCCGGCGACGACAAATCCACTTGGACCGCGATGATGGAGATGGTTGGCGCGTCTTCCGACGAAGCGGCTAGCAAGATCGATTACAGCGAACGACCCAAACTCGTCTTGCCGCCGAGCGTCGGCGGCCTCCCGTCGCCGCGGGAGCGGGCCGAGCGTTCTGGAGACTGGCCGACCGAACTGTCGTCGGAGCGGCGCCGCAACGTCGATCGCTACGCGCGCGTTCCCGATGCGCCGCCGCCAGAGCAAAAGAAGGGTCTTCTCGAGCGCATTCGCGGTCCGCGTCCGACGGCCGCCCCCGGAACCGACGATGAGCCGGGCTTCCTGCAGCGCATGCTCACCGCCAGAAGCCGCAACGCGGCGGCCGAGCCGGAAGCGCCGCCGCGCCGCATGCTCGTCGAGCCGCCGGAAGGCTATCGTCAGCCGACGAAGGATTTGAGCGCATACCGCGATGGAGGCTCAACCAAGAGCTGGTGGAATCCGTTAAGTTGGGGCGGTGGTAGCGGCTCCGATAGCGATCCCGTCGCCCAGACCGGCGATGCCCATGCGCCCAGCACCGCCGCCCGTTCAAGCGGCCTGTCGAGCCTGGTGCCGAACTTCCTGAGAGGTTCTGACAAGAATTAAATTCCGGCCTATATTAGGAGAAATCATTCTCCGACGACGCGGCCGCGGCCGCGGGAAAGGCCGTTCATGTCATTTGAGACGAAGGCGTCAGCCGTCGCTTCGCTTTCGCCCGGCGCCGCTGCGCCGGCGCCTGCGCGCGCAAGCATTACGAGCTTTAGGCTCGACAACGGCATGGACGTCGTCGTCATTCCCGATGCCCGGACGCCCGTCGTCACCCATATGGTCTGGTACAAGAACGGCGCCGCCGACGATCCGCTCGGCCAGTCTGGCATCGCGCATTTCCTCGAACATCTGATGTTCAAGGGCACGAAAAATCATCCGCAGGGCGAGTTCTCCAACCTCGTCGCCGAACTCGGCGGACAGGAGAACGCCTTCACCAGCTATGATTACACCGCCTATTTCCAGCGCATCGGCAAGGAGCATCTCGCGACGCTGATGGCGTTCGAAGCCGACCGCATGCGCAATCTGGTGCTGACCGATGAGGTCGTCGATCCCGAACGCGACGTGGTGCTCGAGGAGCGCCGCATGCGCACCGACAGCGATCCTTCGGCGCAGCTCGACGAAGCCGTGCAGGCGGCGCTCTTCGCCCATCATCCCTACGGCACGCCGATCATCGGCTGGAACCACGAGATCGAGGGGCTCGATCGCCAGCACGCGCTCGCCTATTACGAACGCTTCTACACGCCCGAGAACGCCATTCTCATCGTCGCGGGCGATGTCGAGGCGGCCGATGTCGAACGTCTCGCCAAGGACAGCTACGGCAAAATCCCGGCCCGGTCCGCAGCCCCGCGTCGCGCCCGCACGCAGGAGCCGCCGCACCGCGCCCACCGCCTGGTGACGCTGCGCGACGAGAAGGTCGAGCAGCCGGCGCATGAGCAGGTCTTTCTCGTGCCCTCCTACACCACCGCCGAACTTGGCGAAGCCGAGGCGCTGGAGACGCTCGCCTATATGCTCGGCGGCGGGCCGACGAGCGCCCTTTATGAGACGCTCGTCGTCGAGGAAAAGGTCGCGGTCGGCGCCGGCGCTTATTACATGGGCTCCGCCGTCGACGACACGCGCTTCTGGGTCTATGCGACGCCTGCGCCGGGCGTCACGCTTGAAGCGCTTGACGCCGCCATCGACCGCGTGTTGCGGCGCTTTGGAGAAGAGCCGATCGACGCGGAGCATCTGCAGCGCGCCAAGACCCGCCTGATCGCCGACGCGATCTACGCCCAGGACAGTCAGTCCTCGCTCGCGCGCTGGTATGGCGAGTCGCTGGCCACCGGACTCGCCATCGAGGACATCGTCGCCTGGCCCGATCGCATGGAACAGGTGACCGCCGCAGACGTGCAGAACGCCGCGCGCAAATGGCTCGACAGGCGCAGGGCCGTCACGGGCTATTTGCTGCCGGCCTAAATGACGATCGGCATGAGGTGGTCGGCAGTCGGCCGACGCCTGATCCGACTGCCGAACGCCGACTGCCGACCCCACATTCAGGAAAAGAAATGACCGCTCACGCGCCCACCGTCACCATCGCTTCCCGCGCCGAACATGTGCAGCGGATCATGACGCCCGGCGGCTTGGAGGTATGGCTCGTCGAAAGCCACGCCGTGCCGCTCGTCGCGCTCGAATTCGCCATCCGCGGCGGCGCCGCGCAGGATCCGGCGGAAAAGCCGGGCCTCGCGACGCTGCTCGCGGCGACGCTCGACGAAGGCGCCGGCCCTTACGATGCGCGCGGCTTTCATCGTGCCATCGACGAATTGGCGATTCATCTCGGCTTTGGCGCCGATCGCGACGCGATCTCAGGCCATCTGCAGACTCTCACGCGCAATGTCGACAAGGCTTTCGGCCTCCTCAAGCTGGCGCTCAACGACGCGCGGCTCGAGGCCGGCGACGTCGCCCGCGTGCGCAGCCAACTCGCCGCGGAACTGAAGCGCGACGCCAATGAGCCCGACTCCGTCGCGGCGAAAGCTTTTCGCGAAGCAGCCTTCCCGAACCATCCCTATGGACGGCCGGTGCGCGGCGATCTCGCGTCGATCGATACGCTGTCGCGCGAAGACCTCATCGCCCTGCGCGAGCGGCTGTTCGCGCGGCGCGACCTCAAGATCGGCGTCGTCGGCGCGATCGACGCGGCGACGCTTTCCGAACTCATCGACGCGAGTTTCGGCGGACTTGCGCAGCAAAACGATCTCGCGCCGGTTCCGGATATCTCGGTCGCCAAAGTCGGCATGCGCAAAATCGTCGACCTCGACGTGCCGCAATCGACGCTTCGCTTCGGCCGCCCGTCGATCAGCAAGCACGATCCAGATTATTACGCCGTCGTCGTCGCCAATCATATTCTGGGCGGCGGCACCTTCACCTCGCGGCTGTTCCGCGAGGTGCGCGAGAAGCGCGGCATGGCCTATTCGGTCTATTCACATCTCAACGAATATGACCATTGCCCGATGCTGATCGGCGCCGCCGCGACCAAGAACGAACGCGCCGGCGAAGCGATCGGCGTGATCGAGGAAGAATTCAGGCAATTCGCGGAAGGCGGCCCGACCGAGGACGAGTTGGACAAGGCGAAGAAATTCCTGATCGGCTCCTATGCGCTGCGCTTCGACACCTCGACGAAGATCGCGAGCCAGCTGGTCAATCTGCAGCTCGACGGATTCGCGCCGAGCTTCCTCGACGAGCGCAACGGCCGGATCGCCGCGGTGACGATGGAGGATTGCAAGCGCGGCGCGCTGCGGCTGCTCGGCGACGGCGGCTTGCTGGTGACGGTGGTGGGGAAACCGGCGGGGGTGTGAGAGCACGTCAGTCGACAGCGGCGACAAGTTGCGTTTGCTCGGCGCGAATTGGCGGCGCGACGGATTGGCGGTACGTTGAACGCCAGGGGAAGCAGGATTTCACCTAACGCTGTTTTTTGTCGCCACCGAAGATCCACGCATTAATGTCGAGCGCGTCGAGGCGCGGGTGCGAAGGGGCGGCCATTCGGTTCCGCATGACCGCATTATCGCTCGCTATGCCCGCACCATGTCGTCGCTGGTCGACGCGATGCTGATCGTCGATCGCGCAGTCTCTTAGCGGGAAATAAGGATGCCCGACCGCTTGGCTAGAAGATGCAACTCGCTAAGCGCGTTGGCATCCGAGGCGATCGTCACGGACGACTTCACGATGAGGTCGCTGGGCGTTAATCGCGTGCCGAACAACATCATTGCCTTTTCTTCATCGAACTTGCGCGATGTCCAGACCATTCCGTCAACCGCGCCTTCAGACTCGTGGATCGCCGCCGACCAGCATCGTGTTTGTGGGTAGGCGCTTGGCGGCGTATCGATGAGTTGGGTTCGAGCGCAGTTCCATCTCATGAGGTCCGCCGAGAACATTTTGCATAACTGGACATCTCGCCCGAACTCTATGGTCGAATAGGATAATTTTTCGATTGTCGTCCAAGGGACCGACTTGAACGGCGCGTCCGGGTCGATGTCGTGGAAGATGGTTTCGAATACCGCGCATGCAAATGTCGTTGCGGCATAGGCGGTCGGGATAGGCGACCCGTTGATGGTTTTGATTGGGGCGAAGCGAGAATTTCCTTTAATCCCGGGGTTGAACTGTTCCGCTCGTAATCCCTTGTCGTGGATTCGGTGAACGACGGCGCCGGCGGACAGCGGGAGCAGGTTGCACTTCAATGGCGATGGCGGCGTCGGCGCGATCGACATTGGATTGGTAGGCGCCGCGGTCACCCGAAAATGACCTCATCCTCCTGCCTGGCCGCCTGCACGACGGCGTCGACGTCCGCCAACATCGTATATGGCGCCTTACCGTCCAGCCACGGGTTTGATGACACAAACCAGAACGCGATCTGCCAGGGAGTCATGCCGTCGGGAAGCGCCTCTAGCGCTTTGGCGACGCCCGGCAGCGGGCGGCCATCCCGGAATTGGAATGCCGGATACGCCTCGCGACCGCGCCACGGCACGGAGAACGCCCTATGTTCGGCTTTCCAGCGGCTCGCCGTCTGGCTCTTGTTTTTGGCTCCGTGTCCGACCTGTTCCGCCAATTGCGCGCTCGTCAGGCAGGGCACGTTCTCCATGAAGCGGATTCGGGCCGCAGCATTCTCCGCGTCGATCGTCGCCAGAACGGCGGCGGCTGGATCGGTAGACGGAAGCAGCAACTCAACCAGCGTTCCGATATTCTTTTCGGATATCTTATCCCGCGCGTTCTTGAGAGCCTCGGCGATGGCGTCAAGCATCGGGACGAGCGTCGGGTCCAAGTCGCGGACGAGCGTGTCGTTTGTTCCGATGACATCGCTTAAGGCCTTCCTGACGGAAACCGTCAGGTCATTGACCGCTCGTTTCGACAGTCGGGTGGCGGAGGTCTCAATTCTTGCCTTTCGGGAAGGAGAATCAACGCGAACCGTCTCATCGTCGAAGAACCGAATATTGCCGCTTGCCGCTAGGGACGCAACAAGGCGATCGACCAATTCGTCCGTCAGTTTCTCGATACGGATGGCCGAAGCCGACTTTTGTTGCAGCGCGTGTGTCATCGGGTTCTGGATGATATCCGTTAGATTGATACGCAATAACGTATATCACGCGGCTTCGGTGCGCAAGTTGTAAAAGCGCCTGGAATATCCCCGCCTGCTCTGAGGTTCCGCCGCCGGCGCTCCGGTTTGGCCTGCGCTTCCGCCCAGGAACGCCAAGCGGAAAGCCGTCATCGGCGAAATTTGCGCTTTGATTCCGGCGTGCGCCCTGTGGCGAGCGTTCGTCAATGAAAGGGGTAATCGCTGATGCCGCGTCGCAATAAACAAAGCTAGCAGTAAGACTTCTCTCGCGCAAAGAAGCTCTCAAATCTTCTAAGATGTACGAGTCCGCGCCCGGACGTGGACGCCCGCGAAAGCGCGGGCATGACGCGGCGAGCGCCTCACTTCTCCTGCGGCAGCAGCGCCAGCAGATCGGCCATTTTCGGCGCGGCGGCGGGGTTCATCATGCCCACCACATGATAGCCGGCGTCGACATGCAGGATTTCGCCGGAAACGCCGCGCGCCATCGGCGAGAGGAGATAGACCGCGGTCTCGCCGACTTCCTCGATCGTCACGACGCGGCGCAGCGGCGAATTATATTCATTCCAGCGCAGGATGTAGCGGAAGTCGCCGATGCCTGAGGCCGCCATGGTCTTGATCGGCCCGGCCGAAATCGCGTTGACGCGGATGTTCTTGACGCCGAGATCGGCGGCGAGATAGCGCACCGACGCCTCCAGCGCCGCTTTCGCCACGCCCATCACATTGTAATGCGGCATCCATTTTTCGGCGCCGTAATAGGTCAGCGTTAAGAGCGAGCCGCCGTCGGTCATCAGTTTTTCGGCGCGCTGCGCCAGCGCGGTGAAGGAATAGCAAGAGATGTTGAGCGACATCTGGAAGTTTTCCAGCGTCGTTTCGACATAGCGCCCGTCGAGCTGGTCCTTGTCGGAATAGGCGAGGCAGTGCACGACGAAATCGAGCCTGCCCCAAAGCTTTTCGATCTCGGCGAAGACGGCGTCCATCGTCTCCGGCTCGGCGACGTCGCAGCGCCCGACGACAGTCGCGCCGATGTCGGCGGCGAGCGGCCGCACGCGCTTTTCCAGCGCCTCGATCTGATAGGTGAGCGCGAGTTCGGCGCCGGCGTCGGCGCAGGCCTTGGCGATGCCCCAGGCGATCGAGCGATTATTGGCGATGCCCAGAATGAGCCCCTTTTTTCCCTTAAGCAGTCCGGCGAAAAGGGCGGCGGGCGCAGCTTGCTGTGTCATGCGTGTCTATGTCCTGGGCCTGAAATCTGCTCGGCGGCTTCGGCCCTTTAGCGTGGTTTTGGCGCAAAGGAAACCCTCGCGCCAAACCGTTCGAGTCAGCGAAAAAGCGCGCGCGAATTGCGGCAAGCATAGCCAATCGCGCGGCTTTGCCCTATCATTCGATAGGAAACGTCACTGGCCGCGCAAACAAGCGACAAGAGCGAGCGGAGCGCGCCGCATGGGCAGAAGGTCCGATATCATCGCGGGTCTGGGCGGGGCCACTCCCGCCCTGCGGCGCTATGCGCGCGCGCTCTGCGCCGGGGCGGGCCAGGCCGTCGCCGACGATCTTCTCCACAGCGCGCTGCAGTCGGTCGGCGCGCGGATACGCGCGCGCGAGCTGCGCCCGGCCGATCTCGCCGAGGCGCGAATCGAGACCTATGCGACGCTTGTCGCGCTCGCCGAGAAAAAGCTCGCCAACGTTCCCGGTCCGGCGTCGCGCCACCCGCCGATCGTTCACGGGCTCGCAAGTCTCGGCTTCGCCGAGCGCGCGATGCTGCTCCTCATCTCGCTCGAGGGCTTCGGCTATGACGCCGCGGCGCGAATCGTCGGCGCCAGTCGAGAAACCGCGCTGGCGCGGCTGATGCGCGCCCGCGCCGCGCTCGGCGCGGAAGGGCTGCGGCCGGTCGCGCCGCTTGAAGGCGG
>JALHNQ010000042.1 GCA_022843405.1 Methylocystis sp.
GCAAATCCTGGCTGTATGCCCGCGCCATTCTCGCCTCCATCGCTATCGCGAGGAAGGAATCATGCTCGGGCCGATTCGGGAATCCCCATCAGAATCGAAAAATCACGAACGCGCTCTAGATATCGTTCTCGCGGGGCCAGCCCAGTTGGCGCCGCGGTAGTTTTGTTCCTTTTTGCCGTGCTCGCATCCTTTGCTATGGACTCTTCTGCGCTCTTCTTGGGGAGAGGCACAATAGATATATTGTAAACATTATCGCTGATACCTTGGTACTGTTCATCGTTGAGGGTGGGGCTGTTTTTGACGTATTCCGTAATGTCCACGTTAGTCCACGCTCTCTGGCCTCTCTGACCAAAGTCTTTCAGCTTCATTTTTTTGCCACCATTCACATTGATTTCCATTTCAGCCTTGACCCTGCCGGCTGTCCAGATAAAGATTTTAACCAGGTCGGTGTCGGCAGCATAAAAGAACTGACTCAAGGCGTACTGATCTACGGAAGGATCATCTTCGAGCGCATAAGATTTTGTGAAATAATAGGTAGAATCCAATTCGTCTACGATCTTATGTTTTACTTGCTCAAATAAATTGTTGTTCGAATCTTGAAATGCTTTAAGCTGCTTTTCAAGCTGACCTGCGACGTTCTGAGTGATATTTGACTGGAATTGAACGATTTTTTCGTCGGCTGCCTTATACATGTAAATTAGGCCGCCGCCAATCGGCACGACGACTGTGCCGACAAGCCATACGATCGGCTCCCAACGATCCTTTATGGCTCTTACAATATTTCCCAATGTACCCATGGCGTGATTTTGAACCCAAAAAATCAGTGAATTAACTTAACGCGATTTTGCGCTCCTTCTAAGGAGCGAAATGATCGGCAAATAGTAAGGTCGCATGCAAAACGCGATGTCGTCAACCATACAAAGCGTGCTCGACGATCCATCTCTTTGGCAGAACCACGAAGCGGCCGACTTCGGATCGTTTGACGATCTTGATCTTCCACGTCCCCGCCGCCGCCGCGAGCGCGGTCCTTTTCGGCCTCCGGTCGTCGGCACCGGCGAAAATGCGTTGGGACTGTCAGGGATTCGGTGTATGGCCTGAGCGATTGAACAATTTCAGGCCATTGCCTGTGTGCGTCTTTCAGCGAACAGAATGGCGAACTGAGGGACCGACCGCTTGCGCCCGCCACCCCGTCCCGGCGTGATCAGCGAAGCCACGAGCTTCCATTCTGCATTGGTCATGTCACTCAGATAACGAAGGCCACGGCGACCAGCGGCGATGCGATCTTCCGGCTTCCACATCGCGCTCCTAACGGAAGCAGGCGTCCGATCAAGGATTCACAGGAGCGCGACCGGGTATCGCCTAACGAAAAAAAGTAGTAGCGGCCTTCAGCATGTCAGTATTGGCATGGGCAATTTTCGCCGACTGCAAATCTAGTTCCTTTTGGATGCCGTGGTCTACAGCCTCTGCCATCCGCTCGATCTTGGGAGTGATAAGCGCTCCCCAAGCTAGTAACGCAAACGCGACCGTAGGGAGCATGACGGCGCATGCGCGACGTACGTCTGGAGCATTCAGAACAGCATTACTCCGTGGAAGTTCAATTCCCAGGCTCATACTTTCCCTCGTTTTAGAGATTTTGCACCCTTGCGAAGGAATGAAGCATTTATGTGGCTAGTTGATTTTAATATGTTAGCGAGACCTTGATGACAGCGCTCGAAACGCTCAACAATTGCATAACCAGCAGTTCTACCGGTCTCCTCCCGGTGAGCCATAAACCTGCTGCGAGGAACGCGTAAGGGCATGCAGCGGCCTCGGACCAACCGATTCCGAGCAGCGGAGCGCCTAAGGTCTCGCTGAGGAGGATTCCCGGAAGGGAACCTTCAAAATTTGGGGGCGTGCTGGTTTTCCATTTTCGCCGTATCGCATTGATGCTAATAAGGCCGTTTTCCAAAACTGAATGTGCTTAACCATTTGATATTTATAAAAATACTTGGTGACTGAAAATCGCAGTGTCGGTGGTTCGATTCCGCCCCTGGGCACCAGCTATTCTCCTCCCCAGCATCTTTTCACCGCCCCAGCTACGCTGTCGCGGCACATAAGTTTTTGATTATCTGGCGCATTTCTGTCACTCGGCTTGCTCTGGCGTGGTTTCGGATGCCGCTACGCTTCGACGCCGCCTCGATGAGGGATAGCGAAGCTTGGGATCGTGAGAAAGGAACTCAAGCGGCGAGAGCTGCGCGGCTCACGCGACAATCGACGACCGGCTCCGACTCATGGACAATGCCGCGGCCAGTCACGAGAAGATGTCTTAGCTTTCTCTTGAGGATGCATTCTTCGCACGGGCACTTCTCGATCGACGCCAAGGCAGTCGATATCCCTGCTCGAATGAGAGTCGCTCCGTTAATATCATTCACCTGAATAAAGGCTCCTGCCGAGCTGTCTGCGCGAAGAGCTAGGGCTTCAACGGAAGGCCAAATGGCTTGGCCTACCGGCAGCGACACGATCTCAGCCGCCGATCTTGCTTTTCCAATTTCCACAATCTCAAGACTGTACTGACGCATTTAGGAAACCCTATTCCCCTGGGCGCCTGCAATCTGCTCAGGGCCTCCGCGGCAAGAAGCACGTAAGTATGACAAGGAAACTTCAGCGGAGCTCGGAACGCGCAAGAGTCGCACCCTGTTGCACGGCGGCGCCAGAGGATTTTTATCTTGAAAGGCTTCGCGGCGAAAAAGCGCATCAGCTTTACGACCGCGTCTTCGCTATCGGCAGCTAGGAGGCAAGTCAGGACGCGGGGGTGGCGATGGATGCAACGAGCGGATCTCGGGTTGCGACAGAAAGCGCGATCCGCGGAAGACCCAGGATCGCGCGGAAGCGCTGAAGCGTGCGAACCGTATGCGGCTCCATGTCGTCCACAGAGCCGGCGATGTATTCCACGACGTCGATCGCGTCCTGACGACGGCTCTCGGGTAAGAGATTGGGCAGCGTCTCTATCGCGCGATCAGGCTCGAACTCGACGATGATTGATTGCTCTCGGATGAGCGCGGCGCGGCGCTCCGTCCCAAGCGAGGCGAATGGCTCATCATTGGTTAGAACGCGCGCCGATCGTTGAAGCCGATCGCGGCGGACGGCGCCGCGCGCTTCAGCAAGAAGAATCAGCATGCGGATGACAGCCTCCTCGAAGCCGCCGCGATCAATGCCCACGAGAATAGCTTGCACCTCGGGCAGCCACCGAAGATCCTTCGGGTCCTTGCGCGTCCGCTCGAAAGCATGTGAGGCGCCGATCCAAGTCATCAAGGGCGAGCCGTAAGTTGAAAGAAAGATCGTTTCGTAGGCCACGTCGCGCATGTCGCGCATGAAATCGATGGTCTGCAGGACGCCGGAGGCCCACCACCTTTCCCAAGCGAGGAACGGATGGCCCGGATCCAGAGGTTCGTGATCCTTAGAAAGGCGCGCTGCAATTTCGCAAACCGGCCTCATGAAAGGATTCTGATCGGCGAAAATGAGGCGTTGAGACCTTGCAGGGTGTATCGACTTGAGCGCTTTGGCGGTAGCCGGCGTCACCATTGATTGCACGAAAGGGCGCAACGCCAGCGCGTAAAGCTCGACGCTCAACTCGGACAGGCGCGCAACCGCAGCAAAGCCGATTTCCTCAGAGCGGTCTTCGTCATCAAACCCAAGCACGTCGCTGATCGTGCGCTCCTCGAAGCTCACAAGGAAATGCGCATCCAATCCTTCGCCAATCTGCTCGTCGATCTTCATCTCATAGAGGCCGGGGGAGAGAGCCTCGATGGTTTTCATCGTGGAGGCGACTTCCGAGTGCTCCTTTTTGGCGATGGTGGAGGAGACGAAAATGCCGAGATGTCCCGTGGTCTCATGCACCATGTAGATTATGCGTTGACCGCGAATCTTGATCTCATGCTCGTCCGCATAGGTGTCGACGATCCAATTGAGCGCCTGCTGGGGAGGGGTGATATTGTCGCCCCGGCTGGTGAAAACAATGATCGGCGATCTGATCGCCTTGATGTCGAGCTGGCGCCCTCGCTCGATCCGCGCCTCTCCGCGCGAGAGGCGATTGCCAATGAAAAGCTGTTCGACGATCCACCGGATTTCGGGCTCGTTCATGAAATGCAATCCGCCCCACCAGCGCTCGAATTCCAGGAAGGTGGCGCGATCACGGTCGATATTTGTGAAGAGGTCGTAATATTTGCTGAAATAGTTTCGGCCAGGATTGAGCATTTCGAAATTGGTGACAAGATGCGCGCCGTCGAATTCTCCATATCCCAAGTCTGCGAGAACTAAGGTAGGCAAGGTTCCTCCATAAAGCCCGCCAAGGTAGCGCATCGGGTTCTCGCCGAGCCTGCCCGACCAGAAGGCCAGCGGCGCGCCATTGATGACCAGAGGTCCGGTGATGTCCGGATTTGCGGCTGCTAGGATCATCGTCGCCCAGCCGCCCTGACAATTGCCGACGATAATCGGCTTGGGCGCTTCAGGGTGACGCCGACGTATTTCGCTCACAAACGCCGCCTCGGCTCGCATCACGTCAGCGAGCGTCTGGTTCGGTTCGGGATGGGGACGAAAGACCAAAAAATAAACCGGATGGCCGTCGCGGAGGGCGACGCCGACCTGGCTGTCAGACTTAAAACCGCCGATCCCGGCGCCGTGGCCGGCGCGCGGGTCGATGATCAAATAGGGGCGCTTCCAGTTCAAGCTTTCGACGCCCTCGGAAGGAATTATTCTTAGTAGGAGATAATTCACCGGCCGCGGCAGATCGCGACCGTCTACGACCACCTCGCTGTCATAGATGAGAGCAGGAGGCATGCCGGCGGCTTCGTGAGCAATGTCGTTGTTTCCCCTCTCGCGAAGCGTGTCGAGCGTCAGCATGGCCCGTCGCGCGGCGTCGACAGCGTAATCATATGCGGCTTGATAAAGATCGCCCGCCTCTTGCGCCTTGTTCAATTCGCATCGAATCGCCTCCGCGTCCGCCCAGAACTGCTCTAGCCGCCGGCCGTGGTCGCTCGCCATTTTCTCCATTCGTCGAGCGTAGCCGGTCATGACGTTTTGCAGCGCTGCCGCGGCGACTTTCTGATCTTCGACTGAGCGTCTTGGAGCGTTCTGAAGACTGAAAAGCGGCGTCATCGCCCGAATTCTCCTGCTGGGGGACGAAGGGCCAAAGCAACTGTCGTGGAGGCGGCGTGGATTGGCATTCGAAGAGTTCTTCCGAACTCCGGCGCGCTCGACGACAGGTTCAAGTCACGTGCTTGATATCAGACCCGATGATTCAGACGCGGCGGCCCTTCACGGGAAGCCGTCAGATCCCTCGTCCGTGTCAATATTCATTGTTGCGGCGCTAAGTGACAATCCGGTGACTCCCTCCGAATGGGAGAGCGCCGACGGCGGTTACGGAGATGAGCGAGACATAGCTGTATTTGCAGCTCGGGCGCTCAATCCCAACATGCGCCTCACCGACAGTCTTGGTTCAGCGACGCATCTTAGAATCCACATTTTGCGTAATTGTCACATCGCCTTTGCGAATTTGTCGGGCGGCGAGAATATCGAGAACCGTTCAGCCGCCGTGTTGACGGAGGCGGGGGGCGGAGAGAAATCATGCTGAAAGGCAAGACTGCGGTTGTGACCGGCTCCACGAGCGGGATCGGCTTGGCGATTGCGCGCGCCTATGCCGAAAAAGGCGCCAACGTCGTGATCAATGGGTTCGGCAAGGCCGACGACATCGAAAACAAGCGCAAGGAAATCGAGGTGGAGTTCGCCGTCGAGGCGTTCTATTCGCCGGCCGACATGTCTGCGCCGGCGGAGATTGTGCAGATGATCGTCGAGGCTGAACGCGCCTTTGGTTCGGTCGATATTCTTGTCAACAACGCCGGTATCCAGCATGTCGAGCCGATCGAGCATTTCCCGGTGGAAAAATGGGACGCGATCATCGCCATCAACCTGTCGTCGGCGTTTCATGCGATCCGCGCCGCCGCGCCGGGCATGAAGGCTCGTCAGTGGGGAAGGATCATCAACACCGCTTCCGCTCATGCGACCATAGCGTCCCCCTTCAAATCCGCTTATGTCGCTGCGAAGCATGGCGTCGCCGGCTTGACCAAAACCGCCGCTCTCGAATTTGCCCGCGACCACATCACCGTCAACGCCATCGCGCCGGGCTATGTCTGGACGCCGCTGGTCGAGCATCAAATTCCAGAGACAATGGCGGCGCGGAACATGACTCGCGAACAAGTTATCCACGACGTTCTTCTTGAGGCTCAACCAACTAAGGAATTTGTCACCTCGGAGCAGGTCGCCGCGCTCGCCGTCTTTCTTGCTTCCGAGGACGCTCAATCAATCACGGGAGCAATTCTGGCGATGGACGGCGGCTGGACAGCGCATTAGAAGGCCGGCGCGGTCGACAAAGAGAAAGCAAGCGAAGGCGTCCATCGAACTTGCAGCCGATATTCTTCTTCGCAGCAGTCTGTTGCTCACAGGCTGATGCGCATGGCCACAATCGCTTGCCAGTTGCGAAACAATTGAGGGCCATTGAGATTTTGGTAGATCGGCATGCCCGCCTCGATTGCGAACGTGGCCCTGTCCAACCCTAGCAGGCTTCCGGCGATCGTCGCGCCGCCATAAAGCTCGACGCGCTGCCCGCCGTAGAAGAACGGGTTGGCCGACTGCGATTTGCCGTCGATTTTCGGATCAAAACCGCGAATTGGGCCTCGGGTCGTGCCGGTCACGCGAAGCGTCGTCGTCAATTCGGGAATCCAAGAATATCCGACCCAGCCGTGAAAGTCGTGTAGGTCGCCGTAACGGTAGCCCTCCGGATTTGGCGCCAAGGGCCAGCGTCCGCGATAGGCGATTCCCCAGGAGTAGGGTCCGATCACGCCGCCATAGGTGAATCCGGGAAGAAAATCATAGGTCCCGGTGCCGGGCTGCATCGAATAGAAGGCGCGCACTGTCCCATAGGTTCCGTCGCTGAGGAGCAGCCTGAACTGGGATTCATTGCTTCCTGTCGGAAACGTCAATCCAAGGGAAATGAGAAGCCGATGAACGTCATCGCGATAGATGCGCAACACCGCGGCGGCTTCCACATCCGTTACGCCCGCGACCGTGGCATAGCTCTGACCGAGAAAACGCGTTCCGCTCGGCGCGGCGTAGGTCAGCGCGGCGACTCTTTTTTCCACCGCCCCCGCCGCCAGGACGATCCCGAAATTTTCCGCGACGCCGTAACTGAGGGAGATGGACTGGATGGTCGCGAAGACGCTCGAGGGGACAAGCCGGACGGGTTTCCTGGGGTCGAAAAACCATGGCGTGGTCGAAACAATATATTCCGGCGATACGATTTTTGTCCCGATCCTCGAATTGGCGAGGCCCGTGAACACGCCGGAAAGCCCCACCGAAAATTTGCCGACCGCGGCGATATCCGAGCCGAATACGCCAAGCGGAGCCGGAGGCGCTTTTTGCTTGGTTGGCGTGATCGAGACATCTGGAACTCCGCCGCTGTCGCCCGCCTCTTGAGCAAGTGCGGTCGCGCTGAAGAGCAACCCCAGGACAGACAGAAATTTTCCTGGAAAGCCCATCCTCTCACCCACTCGGAACTCGACGACCGACGGATCACTGCAGTGCGCGCCGACATTGCAGCGCGTCTGGCATAAGGCGCTTCTTAAACGTCCTAATGACTTGGCTTGCGAGAGGCTTGGCGAGAATCGCTTTTCCCAGTGTTGTTGCAACACTGTCACGCACAAATGCTGCTTTAGGCAGACCGCCTCAGCGGAGGCTAGGATTGCCGAGAGTGGTAAGAGTGACTTCGACAACCGCGGCCAAGCGGTCAGGGGACGCGGGCCCTCGGCCGGCAGCTCGCGCCCTCGACGCGACAACGTCGACGGCGTCGAATGACCCAGGGCGTTTTGTCAATCGCGAATTGTCCTGGCTTGCCTTCAACCGACGCGTTCTCGAGGAGGCGTCCAACGAATCTCATCCGCTGCTCGAGCGGCTGAGATTTTTGGCGATCTCGGCGAGCAATCTCGACGAATTTTTCATGGTCAGAGTATCGGGCGTCGTCGAGCAAATTGATCTCGGCCAGACGCCGGGAATGGATGGTATGACGCCGTCCGAGCTGCTTGCCCGTATTTCCGAGTCGACCGAAAAAATGAACCGTGACCAAGAAGCGACCTGGCGGCTGTTGCGCGAGCAACTCGAAGGCGTCGGAGTCAGGCTGCTGGAGCGCGCCGATTGGACAAGCGCAGATATTGACCGGCTAGATGCTTATTTCAATTGCCATATTTTTCCCGCGGTGACGCCGATTGCGATCGACCCGTCCCACCCGTTTCCTTTCATTCCTAATCTGGAATTGTCCTTAGCAGCGCAAATGGTTCGGCAGGACGATGGGCGCGACCTTATGGGTCTCGTGCGGATTCCGGCAAAGTTGACCCGTTTTGTGCGTCTCGACGACGGTCCGCAGAGCGCCTTGCGTTTCGCGCGGATCGAGGACGTCATTGCCCAATTCCTCGACCGGCTGTTCCCGGGGTGTGAGATCGGTGCCTTGGGGCTGTTCCGAGTCGTGCGCGATCTCGACATCGAATTCGCGGAGGAAGCGGAGGACCTGGTCAGTGAGTTCGAAGCGGCGCTCAAGGAACGCCGGCGGGGCTGCGTCATTCGCCTGGAGGTCAATGCCGCCATGCCCCCGACGCTGCGCGATTTTGTCGCGTCGCATGTCGCTGTCTCGCCGAAGGGAATCATCGTCAAGAATGAAAAGCTGGGGCTGAATAGCCTTTCGCAGATCGTCGGCGTCGATCGTCAGGACCTGAAGTTTCCATCTTTTTCGCCGCGTCATCCCGAACGCATCAGCGACTTCGACGGAGACTGTTTCGCAGCGATCCGCGCGAAGGACATCGTCGTTCACCATCCCTATGAATCTTTCGACGTGGTGGTGACGTTCCTCCAGCAGGCGGCGCGCGACCCCAAAGTCGTGTCGATCAAGCAAACGCTCTACCGGACTTCGTCGGACAGTCCGATCGTCCATGCGCTGATCGAGGCGGCCGAGAACGGCAAGTCGGTGACGGCGCTTATCGAACTCAAGGCGCGTTTCGATGAAGAAGCCAATATCCGCTGGGCGCGGTCTCTGGAGCGGGCCGGCGTTCAGGTGGTCTTTGGTTTTCCCGAGCTGAAGACGCACGCCAAGCTTTGCATGATTGTCCGCGAAGAAGAGAATGACGCGGTCGCGACTTATTGCCATATCGGGACGGGCAATTACCATCCAATCACCGCGCGCATATATACGGACCTGTCGACTTTTACCGCCGACCCGGCAGTCGGGCGCGATGTGGCGCGCATCTTCCATTACATCACCGGCTCGGGCGTTCTGGCGCCTCTGGAGCGGATGTTCGTGACGCCGGTCACGGCGAAGCAGCGGCTGCTTGAGCACATAGGAATCGAGGCGGAGCATGCGGCCGCTGGTCGACCCGCCGCGATCTGGGCGAAGTGCAACTCCCTCGCCGATCCGGAGATCATTGGCGCGCTTTACCGAGCCAGCGCCGCCGGGGTCGAAATCGACCTCGTCGTGCGGGGCATCTGTTGTCTGCGGCCTGGCGTGAAGGGGCTATCCGAAAACATTCGCGTGAAATCGATCGTCGGACGCTTTCTCGAACATTCGCGCATTTATGCTTTCGCCGACGGCCACGGTCTGCCGCACAACAAGGCGGCGGTCTATATTTCCTCGGCTGACCTGATGCCGCGCAATCTCGATCGGCGCGTTGAAACGCTGTTCCCGATCACGAACGAGACGCTGCATGAACAAATTCTGGAACAGGTGTTGCTCGCCAATCTGCTCGACAATGTCCAGAGTTGGCAGATTCTCGACGACGGCTCGAGCCGGCGCATAACGCCGCCGGAAGGCGAAAAGCGCTTCAGCGCGCAAGATTACTTCCTGGACAATCCGAGTCTTTCTGGCCGCGGCGGAGCGTTGCGCGCTTCGGCCCCGCAGCGGTTGACGAAGGACGAGGAGTCGATCGAAAGCGCTGCGGAATAGTAATCCTTATCGCTTTCGAAATTCGCGTCAGTGTTCTGGGCGGTTAAATTTCGTCTCTCAGGCAAAGGTCACGGCCACGTCATTTACGCGGCCTAACCTTGAACCGTGTCGATGGGGATCGTTGACCAGACTGCGGCCGCGATCCAGCAGAGCCCGCGAGGTCAAGAACGCGGACAAACGCTGTCGCGACACATCCATTCTCATGCGAGGCGCCATATGAGTGATGTCGCTCTACTCTCTGACCCGCTACCCAAGGTTTGGAATCCCGAAAGCCGCATCGGAGACATGCTGCGCGGCAAACGGGGACTTGTCGTCGGGGTCGCGAACGAGAATAGCATCGCCTTTGGATGCGCGTCCAAGCTGCGCGCCTTTGGCGCCGAACTGGCAGTGACGTACGCAAACGAGAAGTCCGAACGCTATGTTCGTCCGCTCGCCGAACAAATTCAGGCGAGCTTGATCATGCCTCTCAATGTCGAGCATCCCGGGGAGCTTAAGGCTGTTTTCGACCAGATTCGCGCTGAATGGGGACGGCTGGACTTTGTTATTCACTCCATCGCCTTTGCGCCGCGCGACGATCTTCACGGTCGGGTGATCGACTGTTCGCTCCCAGGCTTTCAGCAAGCGATGCAGATATCCTGCTATTCACTCATCGAAATGGCGCGTCTCGCCGAGCCGCTGATGACGGAAGGCGGGGCGATACTGACGATGAGCTATTATGGCGCCGACAAGGTCGTCAATCACTACAACATCATGGGTCCCGTCAAAGCTGCGCTGCAGGCGACGGTTCGTTATTTGGCTGCGGAACTTGGCGACAAGGACATTCGCGTCTACGCGGTTTCGCCTGGTCCGCTGAAGACGCGCGCCGCCAGCGGCATCGCGCAGTTCGACGAACTCGTCGACGCGGCGGTCGCGCGCAGTCCCGCGCATCGACTCGTCGACATCGCCGAAGTTGGACGCGTCGTCGCCTTTCTCGTTGGAGGCGGCGCGTCCGGAATGACTGGCGACACGATCTATGTGGACGCCGGCCTGCACAACGTCGCCTGAGGAACACACAATGCAAGAAGGCATTTCGGCTGAGAGAGCGGCGGCGATGATCCCTGACGGCGCCAGCGTCATGTTCGGCGGCTTTTTGGGAGTCGGCTCCCCGGAGCGTGTGATCGACGCTTTAGTGGCGCGCGGCGCGCGCGGGCTGACGCTGATCTGCAACGACACCGCCTCGCCAGGGATAGGCGTCGGCAAGCTCATCGAGGCCGGATGCGTCACTTGCGTGAAAGCGTCGCACATTGGGACGAACCCGATTACGCAGAAGAAAATGATTTCGGGCGAAATCGACGTTGAGCTCGTTCCGCAGGGAACCCTCGCTGAGCGAATTCGCGCCGGCGGCAGCGGGCTGGGCGGGGTATTGACGCGAACAGGCGTCGGAACGGTCGTTTCAGAAGGCAAGCAAGTGTTGGAAATCGACGGTGAGAGCTTTTTACTCGAGATGCCGTTGCGCGCCGATTTCGCGCTGCTGCGCGCGCATGAAGCGGACCATTTCGGCAATCTTACCTACCGGCTGACGGCGGCGAACTTCAATCCGGTGATGGCCTTCGCGGCCGACTGCGTCATCGCGGAGCCGGACGAGATCGTTCCCGTCGGCGTGATCCCGCCGGACGCCGTGCGCACGCCCGGCGTGCTCGTCCATCATCTCGTGAGGAGGCGGCAGTGATAGACGCTAAAGAGATCATTGCGCGCCGGGTCGCTTTAGAATTGCGCGACCGCACCTTGGTCAATCTGGGCATCGGCCTGCCGACGCTCGTTGCGTGCTACGTTCCGGCGGGAATCTCCGTCGCGTTTCAAAGCGAGAACGGCATCATCGGCTTTGGCGAGCCGCCGCCGGACGGGATGGAAGATCCTCATCTCACCGACGCCGGCGGCGGATTCATTTCGGCTCTGCCGGGAGCCGCCGCCTTCGACAGCGCCACGAGCTTCGCTCTGATCCGCGGCGGCCACCTGGACATGACAGTCCTCGGCGGACTGCAAGTCGATTCGAGCGGCCGTCTCGCGAACTGGATGGTGCCAGGCAAGATCGTCCCGGGCATGGGAGGCGCAATGGATCTTGTCGCCGGCGCGAAGCGCGTCGTCGTCGCCATGCAGCACACGGCCAAGGGGCAACCAAAAATCGTCGAGAAGCTGACTCTGCCGCCGACCTCCGCGCGCCGCGTCAGTCTGATCGTCACGGAACTCGCGGTGATCGAGCCGACGGATGAGGGGCTGGCGTTGCGTGAGCGGGCGCCCGGCGTGAGCGTGGAAACCGTCGTCGCAAGCACGGGCGCCAAGCTGTTGCTCGACGGCGATACGCCGACGATGTCGATCGAATGTGAGCGCGTCGCCGCCTGAGCGAACGTGTCCGCCTCGTTTCGATTCCGATCACCGGGCATCTTTCAGAGGGAACCGCCATGTTGAATGTCTCGCCTGGAAATTTGGCCTTTTCCTCCGACATGGATGACAAATCGGGAATTGCGCAAAAAGGAGCTCTCCTCAACAGCGACATGTCGAAGTTGGCGGAGCAGGCTCAATCTCTGGTCGAACTGGGCGGCAGTCATTTCGAGAAAATTGCTTCGAGCAATGGCGCAGCCTTGCGCCAGCGCCTTGGCGATTGGCAAGTCATCAACGCCGAACTGTTGCAGTCACGAAATTTGGCCGAGAAGTTCGCGGAATATGTGAGCGACGCCGGCCAACGCTGGATCCTGTTTCTCGACATTATGCGGGAAGTCGGTAATTTCGCCGTTGAGCAAATGGAAGGCGGCGAACGGCTCGTCCTTGTTTACGATTTCAACGTCGTGATCGACGGCCGCACGCTCGAGCGCCCGACGAATTACCTGCTTGTACAAATCCAGCCGCCCGAAGGCGTCGAGACCGACCCGACGTTGCGGCCCTATATGATCATTGATCCGCGCGCAGGCCACGGGGCAGGGATCGGAGGCTTCAAGTCCGACAGTCAAGTCGGCGTCGCTCTTGCGCACGGCCATCCCGTTTATTTCGTGATCTTCCTTCCCAAGCCTCAGCCCGGTCAGACCTTGGCCGACGTTTGCATGGCTGAAGGCGCTTTCGTGCGCGAGATCGCTAAACGTCATCCCGTCGCGCCGCGGCCGGTGATCATCGGCAATTGCCAGGGCGGCTGGGCGGCAATGCTGCTTGCCGCGTCCAATCCCGATTTGACTGGCCCAGTGGTGGCGTCCGGCGCGCCGCTCAGCTACTGGGCGGGCGTACGGGGAAAGAATCCGCTGCGCTATTCAGGAGGCCTGGCGCTGGGCGCGCTGCCGGCTGTGATCACATCCGACATTGGCAATGGCGTTTTTGATGGCGCGCATCTGGTCCTCAACTTCGAGATGATGAACCCGCACAACACCTGGTGGTCAAAATATTACGACGTGTTCGCAAAAGCGGACACCGAAGGGCCGCGTTTCAAGGGGTTCGAGCGGTGGTGGTCGACCTTCTATTTCATGAACGAGGCCGAGATCCGCTGGATCGTCGAAAGTCTGTTTATCGGCAACAAGCTTCAAGGCAGTCAGGCGTTCCTCGGCGGACGCGCCCCGATAGACTTAAGGAAAATCAAAGCTCCCATCATTGTGTTCGCCAGCAAAGGCGATGACATCACGCCCCCGCAGCAGGCCTTGAACTGGATACCGGTGGTCTATGGCGACGAGCGGGAGATACGGGCGCGCGGCCAGCGAATTGTCTACATGATCCACGAGGATGTCGGCCATCTGGGCATTTTCGTCTCGGCGAAAGTCGCACAAAAGCAGCACGACAGAATCGTCACGACATTGGAGATGATCGAATCCTTGGCGCCCGGCCTTTATGAGATGCGCATCGAGAAAAAGATCGGTGAAGGGACGAGCGCCTACTACGTCATGTCCTGCGAAGAAAGAGGCGTCGCCGATATCCGCGCGCTGGATGACGGCGCGAGCGACGAGAAATCTTTTGCGTTGGTCGCGCGTTTGTCGGAATTCTGGGTCAATGCATATGAATTCGGCGCGCGTCCCTACGTCAAAGCGCTGGCTTCGCCGGCCCTCGCGGACGCATTGGTATGGTCGCATCCGCTCCGCGCCCGCCGTTACCTGCTATCGGACAAGAATCCGGCGGTGGCGCCGATCGCGACTTTCGCCGAGGCAGTGCGCAAAGAGCGCAAGCCCGCGGACCCGTCCAACCTCTTCCTGAAGAGCGAGGCGTTGACCGCCGGCTTGATCGAACAAACGCTGAAGTTCTGGAGCGACGTCGGCGCCGCCGCCAAGGAGCTGATGTTTTTCAGTCTCTATGCAAACCCGTTCCTGATGCGCATGAATGAAGGATACACGCCCGAGATGGGCGCCAAGCTTGGCGAAACGCTGCGCGAATTGCCAGAGGTGGAGGCTGCGCTCGCGAAAATCGAGCGGGGCGGCTTCGCCGAGGCGGTCGTCCGCATGCTGATCCTGATGGCCCGCTCGCGCGGCGCAGTACGTCAAAGCAGGCTCGAGCGATCCAACCTCATCCTGCGATCGACGGAGCCGTTCAAGAGCCTCGGGGACGAACTCCGCTCAGCCATCATTCATGAGCAGACGCTCATCATCGACTTCGAGCCCGAGGCCGCGATTGCGGCCTTGCCCAAGATGTTGCCGACAGCGGACGAACGCCAGCGCGCGATCGCGCTCGTTGAAGAAATCGCCGGCGATCCATTGGAGATGGCCGAAGCAACGGCAAGGCTCATCGTTCGTCTGCGCGAGACGTTGCAGACTCAAGCGCTTGTCGAGCCGCGAGAGAAGTCCCTGCAAGCTTGAAACAAGAGTTAGAGATATGCGCGCGAACAAGCTCTTCAATGAATTAGCGGTGGGGCAGGAAGCGTCGATCGCCCGAGTCGTCGCGCCGGAGGACTTCATCGTGTTCGCCCACGCGAGCGGCAATCTCAATCCCGCCCATCTCCCGGACGAGAAAAATGATCGAGGTCTGGAAGCGGTGGCTCCGGCGATGTGGGTCGGCTCGCTCTTTTCCGCTGTTCTCGGCAATTTGCTGCCGGGCGCCGGAACGAGCTATCTGTCGCAGACCCTGCGGTTCAACGCCAGGGCCCATATCGGCGACCAGCTCCTCGTCTCGGTGCGCGTCGAGGAATTGCTGCCGCCCTTGACCGTCATGCTGCGCACCCAGGTCCATCGTGGTTCCGAACTCATTGTCGACGGTATGGCCGAGGTGCTCGCTCCGACCATCCGGCAGACGATCGATGAAGAGGCGCTACCTGGCCTGACGTTGCAGCGCCATGTCCATATGAATCGGTTGCTTGCCGCCTGCGCTTCGCTGGCGGCTCTGCCAACCGCCGTCGTCGCGCCGGAGGAGGAAAATGCGTTGCTCGGCGCGCTGGCCGGCGCCCGCGAAAAACTGATCGTCCCAATCCTCATCGGCGACGAGAAGAAAATTCGCAGCGTCGCCGCGTCTTGCGGCGCGGACCTTGCGGGCATCGCCATCGAGAACGCCTGCAGTCATGACGCTGCTGCGGCGCGCGCCGTCGAACTTGTGCATCAAGGCGCAGTGGCTGCAGTGATGAAAGGGCATCTTCATACCGACGAACTGCTGAAACATGTGGTGAAGTCGCAGGGCGGCCTGCGCATCGGCCGCCGCATCAGCCACGTCTTCATCATGGATGCGCCGACGCTGAAACAGCTTGTGCTGGTGACCGACGCGGCAGTGAATATCGCCCCGACGCTCGAAGAGAAGGTCGACATCATTCAGAATGCGATTGATCTCGGCATCGCCCTCGGGATCGATCGCCCCAAGGTCGGCGTTCTCTCCGCGGTCGAGACGGTCAATCCGAAAATTCAGTCGACTCTTGATGCGGCGGCTTTGTCGAAAATGGCTGAACGCAATCAAATCAGGGGTGGCGACGTCGACGGGCCGCTGGCGATGGACAACGCCCTCAGCCTCACCGCCGCTCGTAGCAAAGGCATCCATTCGCTGGTTGCCGGAAGAGCGGATATTCTCGTCGTTCCCAACCTCGAATCGGGCAACATATTGGCGAAAGAGCTGACCTACGCGGCTCAGGCCGAAGGCGCCGGCCTCATCATCGGCGCGAAGGTCCCGATCCTGTTGACGAGTCGGGCAGATGACGAACAATCCCGCTTGTTCTCCTGCGCCGTTGCGGCTCTATATGCCCATTGGCTGTCGACCGGGCAAAGCGCGGTCGAGACCGAAGAAGCCTTACAGGAAGCCGCACAGTGAGACGCCATGTCGTCACCTTGAACGCCGGCTCCTCGTCGATCAAATTCGCTTTGTATGCGGCTGAGGACGACGAGGCGTCGCCGCTCGCGTTGGGCCTCGCGGAAATGACGGGAGAAGAGCGGCGGATCAGAGTGCGAGACAACTCTGGGGCGACGATTTACGACGACGCCTGGTCGCAGACGGATGGCGCGGCTTTCCATGAGGAAGCTTTGCGGCGAATCCTCTCCTGGCAGGACGAAGCATTTCCCAGCGCGAACATAGACGCGGTGGGCCATCGTGTCGTTCATGGCGGCGTCCATTACGACGCGCCGGTGATCATTACCGGCGAGGTGATCGATCGGCTCGAGAAGCTCGTCCCGCTTGCTCCCCTGCATGAGCCCCACAACATCGCGGGGATCAAAGCCGCGCGTGAGGCTTGGCCTGAATCTATTCAAGTGGCGTGTTTCGATACGGCGTTTCACCGCAGCCATCCCTTCGTCAACGACGTCTTCGCGCTACCTCGGCAATATTACGCCGAAGGGGTTCGACGCTACGGCTTTCACGGATTGTCGTACGAGTATGTGTCGACGAAGCTGAGGGAGGTCTCGCCGTCTCATGCCGAAGGACGGGTCGTGGTCGCGCATTTGGGAAACGGCGCGTCGATGTGCGCGATACGAAACGGCCGATCGGTGGCGAGTTCGATGGGGTTCACGGCGCTTGACGGGCTCCCCATGGGCACGCGTTGCGGCCAACTCGATCCGGGCGTCGTTCTCTATTTGATGCAGGAGAAAAAGTTGGGAGCCGAGGAGATATCGAATCTCCTCTACAAGGAGTCGGGCCTGAAAGGCTTATCCGGGATCTCTCACGATATGCGTGAGCTCGAAGCCTCGAACGCCGCCGAAGCGCGCGAAGCGATCGATTATTTCGTGTTCCGCATTCGGCGCGAACTCGGCGGACTAGCGGCGGTTCTTCAGGGAATTGACGCCATCGTCTTTTGCGGCGGCATTGGCGAGAACGCGTGGCGGGTGCGCGAGCGGGTTCTTGAAGGCATGGAATGGCTCGGCGTCGAACTCGATCGCCAAGCGAATGAGCAGCGGAAGGAAGTCATTTCATCCGCGAAGTCTTCGGTGCGGGTGTTTGTCATTCCGACCAACGAGGAACAAATCATCGCGCGTCATGCGCTACAGCTGGCGGGTGCGAGAGCGGACGCGCTCGCCTGATTTCCTCGGCGTCTTCGGCGCTCCGCGAGTCGACTGATTTCAATACCGCGGCGCGCTGCTCGGTCGCGGACCTTCGCTTTTTTTGTCGCAGCCGGCGAAGGCGTTGTCATTTCCAGAACGGGCGGGTCTGCTCAAGATCCTTCCACGCCGCCTTGGCGCCCGTCCAGCCCAATTCGGCGCGCGCCTGAGTCGCTCCAATCATCCAGCCGATGGCGCGCTGTATGGACGGATCGTCGGCGCCGGAAACATCACTTCCCGTAAACATGGCTCTCATCGTCGCCGCGTCGTTGAGGTCGCCGAAAAGCGTCTGCAACTTTTTAAGACGCTTCAGGAAAGGATCGACGCGCCTTGTTGGGAACAAGGAGCAAAAGAACTCGACCGCGTAGCGCAGCTTTTTTAGTTCTTTGCGCAGCTCGTGGCGCTGTTCCACCGTCAGCGCTTCGAGTCCCTCGGCCCGCTTTGCCGCCTTTTTCCAGCGCTTGTTGAGCGACTGGCGGGCTAAGGTTGCAATAGGCGCCGCGAGCCGCTCAGTCTGGCCGAAATCCTGTGGCACAAGCCAGCCGCGCGTCTCGACAAACCGCGCAAGATCGATCAGGAACGCCTGCACGCGCGCGCCGGCAAGAAGCTTGCGCAGCTGCTCGCGCCGGTCTTTGGCCTGCCGTGAGACCACATCGGCGAAGGCCGAAAGTCCTGGCTCGTCAGGATGGGTTTCGGCTTCCCGCCGCGCCATGTCGTTCGCCACCACATCGAGATCCCTCAGCCTGCCGACCTCCTGACCGAGCCAGCGCGCTTCAACATCGAGCCGCTTCATCTCCGGGCTTCGCAGTACGGGGGCGTAGACGGAAAATGCGCTGCGCAACCGCCGCAAACCAACCCGCAGCTGATGCGGTCCTTCAGTGTCGTCCAGCTGGCGAACGACCAACACATTCGTGGCGATCTGGTCGAGGCACTCGCGCAAGACGTCACGCGCCGCTTGCTCGGCGGTCTGCGCCGGATCAAGCGCAGGGTTCTGAGCATTGCGGGGCGCAAGCAGCGGATCGATCCGCCCTTCTTGCGCTAACAGATAGCCGCGCGCGGCCTTGGAAAGTCGGGAGAACCGCAGTCCGCCGTCGGGGACCAGAATGTGCGCGATGTCGAACAGCCCGCTTGCGTTGCCCTCGATCAGCTCGATTTCCAACTCGGAGAGTTCAGCAGAGCGTTCGCCGGCCCAAACTTCGCCAACGTCGAGGGCGAGCTCTGCGCGCGTGCCGTCGGAAAGCGCTAGTTCGCCCGTCCTGCGCTTGATCACAGTCTCGCAGATGGGCTGAAGCGGCGCGCCGTTTATGAGACTAACGATCTCGTCCCGAACCGACGAATCGGAAATCGCATCAAGACACACCCGTCCGCCGGGCGCCGGGTTTTCTATCTCGCCCACTTGCGATAGGCCGCCATGCAACGACGCCCCGGTCTTGACTCCTTGAATCCACCGCCGCCCGTCCCGTCTGAGTCTCAGCGCGATCCCCGCCCTTCTCAAAACATGCTCCGGCGTATCGAGGTAAATGCTCCTGAGCGTTCTCGTTACAGATGCGCCGTGGATCAGTTTCGATGCTCTCGCGCGCGCCCAAATCTCGCTCGATTTCTTCTTGTCCAGCAAGAGCTTCAGCTCAATCTCGCTCATGTGATGATTTTATATCACTTTTATATCGGCGTGTAGCGCTTGACAGGCGCTAGCTCGGCGGGTCGGCTTGGAGAGATTATGGCTGTGTTTGGTCGGCCCCTTTATTCATCGTCTTTTTTCTTGGTCTTTTTCTTGAGCACGACCGTCAGCTTATCGCCCTTTTTTGACACCTCGACAGATTTCACCAGGCTCTCTCCTAGAGAGATGCTGCCGCCGACAGTCTCAATCCACTGCTGCAAGATTTCAGCTTCGGTTTTCTCGCTATCGGTCATGTCGTCCTCCTGAACCTGTGATTGTGTCGTATGGAATCGATGCTCTGAGCCAAGGGTGCATCGGCAACGATCGACCACATACCCAAGTTATTCGCCTTACGAAGCAGAATGGCAACGTCATAAATGGCGAGAACCGCACTTCGTCCTCTTGTTGTCGAGTGACCGCCATCAAAGCGCCTGCCGCCAATTCTCGTATTGTCGAAGTTGATCGCCGTCCTGATCCAATTCCAGCGACCAGCCGTTCAAGCAAGGCGACATCCTGTAGCCAGCCGCCGTCATCGCTCTGGAAGAGATCGCGCACGATAGGTCCGCTGGCGGCGAGACAGTCTTCGGCGACTTATTGCGCGCGCTTGTCCTTCGTCCGCACGGCCCAATCGTTTCTGGCGGCGATTCTCCGGGGCAGATCAGCTGAACGCGCTCTGGCGAATGGCCGGCGCTTCGTCGTGTTTCGGTCTCAAGACTAGATGATTGCAGCCGAGACAACTGCCATGTTAACTGTTCGAATCTCCTTATTCCAGCGAACTGGAACGCTGGTCTGATCGGCGGCGTTCGTCTTGGTGACGTAACGGAGTTTGGAATTGCGATCTCATGATCATTTGACGGGAGCGGTCGATGCGATTTTCGAGCAAGAAATCATCGGCTGGATTGTGAATCACGACCGCTCCAAAGTTCTGGAGTCGGTTTTTGTTGAGACAGACCTAGGGCAAAACATTGAATTCAAGGCAATCAGCTTTCGTCAGGATATCGCCAAGAAGTTCAACCGGAATGAAAAATTCGGCTTCGCTATACCCCTATCCGCACTAGAAATAGAGAAGCGCGCGCGCCTTACCGACCGCTATGGAAACATGCTCGTCGGCGGCGACATCGAGATCGCAGCGCAACAGCGGCGCCGTAAGCACGAGCATTGCGCGGCTTTTATTCATATCCAGAAAACAGCCGGAACGGCGCTGGCGACCGCGCTCAGAGCGTCCTTTCCCAGGAGTTCTGTCTGCCTGTTCTATCCGGGCACCGCGATCGGTCTCGACTGGGAAGAATTGAACACGCTGCCGGAGCATCAATGCAAGGCCTTCGAACTCCTGATCGGGCATTTTTTTTTCGGGCTCGATCGGTTTCTCCGACAGCCGACGCAATACTATTCGTTTTTGCGAGAGCCGCTGGCGAGGGTCAGATCCCATTTTTGGCACTACCGAACCAATAATATCGATGCATTGGACGCCAATGGAGAGCCGGTTCCGTTGCATGTCGCTGTCAACGAGGGCCTTGGCGACGAATTCGACAATCTGCAAACGCGAATGCTCTCGGGCGCCGGCAGCGTTCGTCATGAAGTGATGTCCGATATGATTTTGGAAATGGCCCTTCAGAACATTGATAGCGCCTTCGATTTTGTTGGGCTGACTGAAAAGCTCGACAGCCATGCGACGCGACTGTTCGAATGCCTCGGTCTCGCACCCGCCGCGATCGCGCGCGAAAATGTGACCAATCGCCGATTAATGGACGAAGATGACGAATCCTATCGGCTGATCGACTGGGAAAAAGTGACCGAACGCCACCGCTACGACCTGGAGCTTTATCGGTTGCTGTCCGAGCGCCCGTTTGAAGCGCTGATGCATGAGCGGAGAGCGCAAGGCCATTCGCTGACTCAACGGGTGACGCAGCAGGGTTTTGTCGACCTGTGCTCACAATATCATATTGTGGGTTGGGCGGTCGAACAAGGCGATCCGGCAACGCTGGATATTTTCGTCAACGATCACAAGGTCGGCGAGCTCAAGTGCGAACTGCTTCGCCCTGAGCTGACACAGCATGAAATTCCCGCTGGATCAGGTTTTTTCTACCCCTTTCCTTCGCCGCTGACCGCGAGCGACGAAGTGTCGGTTCGGTTCCAAAACGGAAAACATCTTAACAATTCGCCGGCGCATCCTGCGATGATCGAGACAAGCATAGGTCAGCAGGGCTTCGTGGATGAATGCATGCAATCTCATATTTTCGGATGGGCGGTCGAAAACGATCGGCCAGCCGCTCTGGAGATTTTTGTCAACGGCCGCAGAGTCGCTGAGGCCGAGTGCGAGATGCTCCGCCCAGAGTTGACGCAGTTTAATATTCCTGCGGGGTCAGGTTTTTTCTTTGCGTTTGCTTCGCCGCTGGCCGAGACCGACGAAGTGTCGGTGCGGTTCCGCGACGGCAAACATCTCGAGAATTCACCGACGCGCCCGCAAAGCCACTTGAATGTAAATCGGCATTGAAGGCGGCGTCGGTCACGCTTATCGTGAATCAACCATGGATCACGTTGCGCGTCTCAAGTTCCTTAATGATCCTGTCCGCTATCTCTTCCGGCTTCTCATTCATGAAACGGATATGCAGCTCGGGCGACGTAGGAAGTTCATAGATCTGATCGACGCCGGTGAAATTCTTGATCTCGCCCGCCAGCGCCTTTTTATACAGGCCTTTCGGATCGCGCGAGATGCAGACCTCAAGCGGCGTATCGAGGAAAATTTCGATAAATTCGCCCTCGCCAACAAGCGAGCGGGCCATTTGACGCTCGGCCCGGAAGGGCGAAATGAACGCGCAAAGGACGATGAGTCCCGCGTCAACCATCAACTTGGCGACCTCGCCAATACGCCGGATGTTTTCGACGCGGTCGACGTCTGTAAAACCCAAATCCCTGTTCAGGCCATGGCGAATATTGTCGCCGTCGAGCATGGCGGTATGCGCGTGACGCTCCAATAATTTCATTTCGACAAGATTGGCGATCGTCGACTTGCCGGCGCCCGAGAGGCCTGTAAACCATAGAATGGCGGGCTGTTGATGCTTGATGTGGGAACGCGCCGCCTTAGAGACCAACTGCTCCTGTAGATAAATGTTTTTCGCTCGGCGCAGTGGAAAGGCGATCATGCCGGCGCCGGCCGTCGTATTGGTGAACCGATCGATCAGAATGAACCCGCCCGTCGCGCGATTGGCGTCGTAGGAATCCACCGCAACGGACGAACCGAGCGCGATATTGCAAAATCCGATTTCATTGAGGCTAAGCGTCTTGGTCGCAATATGCGCGTCGTTATCGACGTCGAGTTTGTATTTGATCTCCGTCACGCTTCCCGCCAGGGAACGGCCATTGATCTTGATGAAGTAAGAGCGCCCAGGCAGCAGCTTCTCGTCGCTCATCCAAATGATATGCGCCGCGAATTGATCGGCCACCTCGGGACGCTGATTGGGGTGGCAGAGCACATCGCCGCGCGAAATGTCGATCTCGTCGGCGAGCGTCAGGACGATCGACTCGAACGCTGCGGCGCTTGTCGGATCATCGTCCATCGCGACGATCCGCTCAACCCGGGATGTGCGGCCCGAAGCCGCGACAACGATTTCGTCGCCGACATTCAGCCGACCGGAGACAAGCATTCCCGCGTAACCGCGAAAATCGGGATGCAGACGATTGACCCATTGTACGGGAAAACGCATCGGCTGTTCAGAGACGGCGTTTTCGACATCGACTGTTTCGAGATAGGCAAGGAGATGCGGCCCCGAATACCAGGGCATATTGTCCGATTGCGATATGACATTGTCGCCGTAGCGCGCCGAAATCGGAATAGCGGCGACCGAGGCGAACTGCAGGCTTTTCGCTGCGTGGGTAAAATCCGCGACGATTCGATTAAACACGCTCTGCTCGTAGTCGACGAGATCCATCTTGTTGATCGCCAACACCACATGGCGAATGCCGAGCAGAGACGCGATGGTGGCGTGGCGACGCGTTTGCGTCAGAAGCCCTTTCCGCGCGTCGACTAGCAGAATGGCGAGGTCGGCGTTCGAGGCGCCTGTCGCCATGTTGCGCGTATATTGCTCGTGGCCGGGCGAGTCGGCGACAATAAAGGCGCGCGCCTCCGTCGCAAAATAGCGATAGGCGACGTCAATGGTGATGCCCTGCTCGCGCTCCGCCTCGAGACCGTCGACGAGCAGCGCGAAATCGATTTCCTCGCCGACAGCGCCGTGTTTCCTGGAATCCCTCTCCAGCGTCGCCAACTGATCGTCGAAAATCAGCTTGCGTTCATAGAGCAGGCGCCCCACCAGCGTCGACTTTCCGTCGTCGACTGAACCGCACGTCAGAAAGCGCAGAGTTGGAAGCGACGGCTTCGTCTCGACAGACACGCCCAGATTTTCAGCCGACATCAGAAATAGCCCTCGCGCTTTTTTCTTTCCATGGAATCCCCTTCGTCGAAGTCGATAAGCCTGCCTTGTCGTTCCGACGTCGACGACAGGCGCATCTCTTCAATGATCGCCTCGAGCGTATCGGCCTCCGACTCGATCGCGCCGGTGAGCGGATAGCAGCCGAGCGTTCGAAAGCGTATGCGCCGCATTTCCGAGACTTCGCCGAGATGTAACGGCAGTCGTGCGTCATCAACCATGATAAGCGCGCCGTCGCGCCGCACGACCGGCCGGTTGCGGGCAAAATAGAGCGGCACGACGGGAATGTTTTCCGCCGCGATGTAATCCCAAACATCGCGCTCCGTCCAATTGGACAGCGGAAAAACCCGCATCGACTCGCCGGGCCGGATCCGCGTGTTGAAGGCGCGCCACAGTTCCGGCCGCTGATTTTTTGGATCCCAGGCATGCGCCGTCGTGCGATGCGAGAATATGCGCTCCTTGGCGCGCGACCGCTCCTCATCCCGTCGTGCGCCGCCGAATGCGGCGTCAAACTTATATTTGTCGAGCGCCTGACGCAGTCCTTCCGTCTTCATCACTTGCGTGTAGGCCGACGATCCGAAGGTGAATGGCGAAACGCCGCGCGCCAACCCCTCCTCATTGACGTGCACGATCAAATCCATGCCGAGGCGAGCCGCCGTCTCGTCCCGGAAGGCGATCATTTCACGAAATTTCCATGTCGTATCGACGTGAAGCAGCGGAAAGGGCGGCTTGGCGGGATAAAACGCCTTCATCGCAAGATGAAGCATAACGCTCGAATCTTTGCCGATCGAATAGAGCATTACCGGGTTCTTGAACTCCGCAACGACCTCCCGCAAAATGTAGATCCCTTCGGACTCGAGACTTCGAAGGTGCGACGACAGCGCCATTTGTTAACTCCTCTCGCCAATCCAAGCACGCCTCTTGGCGCAAGGCGATCCGCCGCCGTCGGACGCCCGAATCTATTCGCTGTTGCTGGAGCCGATCAGGCTCTCGGCCTTAATGGTTGCGGAATCCGACGACGTTCGGCTGTCACGGGATGATGCCGCCCATGATTCTTGAATGATGTCGCCCGCCGTAACGCAATGGACGCCGCCCGGCCGACAAAACTCGCTGGCCAATGGATTTTGTGTCACCGGCGATGACCTTTGGTCAAGCCGTATTGCTTCGTTTGCCGCATTCGCGGCGCAGGCGTTCGGCGGAATGCTCGATGGGCGTTGTGATCGGAGCGATCGAGAAACCTGTCGGCCCTGGCCGCGTCGCCTATGAATTCGTTGCCTACGATGGATGGGAGCTGCGGGCGTGGCCGTCGAGCGGCGGTCATATCGCTGGTTGCGCTCCATCGCGTCGGCTTGGAGTCCGGTCGCATCGCACAGAGGTTCGGCGGCTGCTTGCCCCGGGAGCGTTGTCTCATCGAGAACGGCCTAGATGAGCGCCGGTCTCGTCAGCATTGGCGAGGCGCCTGCCAATAGGGCGAAACTGAACGAGGAGGCGATTGCGAAATGAAATTAAACATTTTCCGGACGCCATTTTGCTAATTCACTCTGACAGCAGCCGGCCCTCGGCGTCGAAGCGCATCTCGGTTTCGTCGCCGCCCATTTCGATAAGCGCGCGGCTGAGCGCGCCATTGGCGTGATACTCATAGTCATGCCGCAGTTCGACTTCGCCATAAACGATCTTTTCGCAACGCAGCAGCCTTTCTTCGGCGTCATAGCAGGCGCGAATATAGGTGTTGCGGTGACCGAGCGCCCCGGCCTCGATCGGCGAGACAAGTTTGAGCGGCAGCTTGACGCCGGAATAAGTGAGAAAATAGCGATAGTTTGAATCCTCGCCCGTCATGGCGTCCCCGTTTTCCATTCCATTACGGCGTTTCCCGGTCCTTTAATATTCGAGATGCGGCCTCGGCGATTCGTTTCGTTATTTCGATAGCGGTTTCCTGGTCGCTTACATGGAAGAGCTCTTCATACAACAGTCGATCGTCGAGCCAATCACGGAACTCCTTTTCGCTCTCCGCCGTGAATGTCCCAACCTCGGTTACAAAGCCGCTCAATGGACCTTCGATCACATAATCGGACGCATAGGGGGAGGACTTTGCGCATTGCGCCCAGACGCGGCCATCCTGATCGACAAAAGCCAAGACGCCATGTTCGCGCTCATCGAGTTTCATCGTCGCCTCATTCGCCATAGAGCGTCAAAGGATTTCCTGATACCTGAACTGGAACGATCAGCGTCCCGGGCGAAGCATCCGGCACAGTGATTGCTGGACGCACGTCTCAATAGGGCGGTAATGTCGACTGCGCCCGCAACCGAGACAATCAAAAACTTGTCCCCGCTGATGCCGACGCGATGGTCGCGCTAACCCCCGACAAAGAAACAACCGACGAGCGCCGGATCGTTTCCGCCTTTGGAGTGGCCATGCCCCGGCTCCTGTATGGCTCCGCCTGGAAGAAGGAGCGCACCGCCGAGCTTGTGGAATTGGCGCTGCGTTCGGGGTTTATGGGCGTCGACACCGCCTGTCAGCCGCGGCATTACCACGAAGCGGGGGTAGGCGAAGCGCTTTCAGCAATTTTCAGCAAAGGGCTGGCGGCGCGTTCGGAGATTTACGTTCAAACGAAATTTACGCCCTTCGCCGGGCAGGATCCAAGCAACGTCCCCTATGATCCGCAGGCGAGCTTGACGCAGCAGGTTCTGCAGTCATGTGAGGCGTCGCTCCGCAACCTTCGCATCGCTTACGTCGATGGCCTTGTACTCCACTCCCCCTATCCGGACGATAAGGATACGATCGAGGTCTGGAGGGCCATGGAAAGTCTTTATGACCAGGCTTTGGTCCGTCAATTGGGGGTGAGCAATTGCTACGAACTGACGCGGCTTGAAGCCCTGTATCAAAAGGCGCGGATCAGACCCGCGACGATCCAGAACCGATTTCACGCAAAATCGGGATACGACAAGGAGATACGAGCGTTCTGTGATGAATGCGGGATCATTTATCAAAGCTTCTGGACGCTCACCGCCAATGCCGAAATCCTCAAATCGCCAGAAATGGCCGATCTCGCTGCGAAATATGGGCGAAGCCCGGCCCAGGTGTTTTTCCGCTATCTGACGCAGCGTGACATCGTTTGTCTGATAGGCGCCTCGTCGGCGCCCCATATGGCGCAGGATCTGTCGATTTTCGAGTTTCGCTTGAGCGCGGCGGCGTGCGAGAGCTTGGACGCGCTGCTCCGATCCGCCCGATAGGTTCGACGCGCGGCGCCGAACCGCGGGTCAGGGACATTTGCGAGGCGTTAGCACTCTCTGGCCCGGGAGTTGCTTGTCGCGTTGAATGGACATGGCCCGCGCTGACGCTGAACGGATAAATTTTGGCGCAGTGGCGCCGGAGATCGATGAGCTCTTGCAGCAGGGGGTGGCCGCCTATCGGCGCGACCGCGTGGCCGCCGACAGTCTCTTCAGGCAGGCGCTCGCAATAAATCCTGGCGAACTAGCTCCCTATTACTGCCTGTACAAGATCCATACCTATATGGGCAGTCTCGACTATGCGGCGGATATTGCGACGGAAGGGCTCAAGGAAGCGGTGAAACAGGCGGGATGGCCCAACGACGCCCGCGAATGGCCCGAAGCGACGCATGCCCAAGACGGCCCGGGACGCTTTGCGCTCTATACGCTGAAAGCGCTCAGCTTCATCGAATTGCGCCGAGGAAACCAAGAAGCCGCTCGGGAATATCTCGATCTTCTGTCGAAGAAAGATCCCTATGGCAGCGTCGGATGGAAGGTCGTTGAGGAACTTGCTGACCGAACTGAATGAGCGTGAGACGTGGCCGCCTGCGCGCGAGCCGAGTTCGCTTCGCGACATTTTTCGGAGTAAGGGCGCAACTGTCGCCGCCGAATTGTGCACTGCATTTAAGCACAACTGGCGGTGATTTGTATGGAATTTGAACAAGACAGCAGGGAAATCTGGAGTCAGAATAATTCCATGTTTCGCATATGCGAAAAGGACCCCGGTCTGGCGCGGCATGGCTGTTCAGAGGAGCGCGCCCGTGAAGGATAGCAGCGCCTCCGAAGTCAGAACAGGCGCTTCGTCATCGAGCCCGACGCAACGCGGGTCGGCTTTGCGGGCGCCCTCTCCCGACGTGGCGCTGTTCGGCATTTACGAAATCTCCAAAATCTTAACAGCGCCGGCGCGCCTCGAACTTGCGCTGACAAATGTCGTGAGCGTGCTCAGTTCATTTATGGACATGCGGCTCGGCATGATCGTCGTGCTTGATCAGAAAGGCGATCCCGAGATCGTCGCAACTTCTGGCTGGACCGATCCAGGGGGACGGCCCGCGATCGATATATTGCCGCGCAAGATCATTGACCGACTTGTCGCGACGGCGGTGCCGATCGTAATCCAGGACGTGAGCGGCGAGCCTTTGTTCGCCGACGCTGTCGATATCGTCACGCAACGCCTTGGCGAGAGCGTTTCTTTCGTCGGCGTGGCGATCAAAGCCGATGGCGGCGTGATCGGAACTTTGTCGATCAACAGGGTCTGCGAGCGGCCGCCGGGTCACAGTTTCGACGGCGATCTTCGTTTTCTCACGATGATCGCCAATCTCATCGGCCAGACCGTCAAATTGCACCGCATGTTGTCGGCGGATCGCCAACGCCTCTTGAACGAACAGGCGAGCCTGGAAAAGGCGCTGACCTCGCGGTCGCGAAAGAAACCGCGCGCCCCTTCGCCGGAAGTCGCTGGTATCGTGGGCGAGAGCCCGGCGATCGTCGATGTGCTGGAAACGATCGCGGTTGTCGCCAAGTCGAATACGACGGTCTTGCTGCGCGGCGAGAGCGGAACCGGCAAGGAATTGTTCGCCCGCGCGGTGCATGATCTTTCGCCGCGCAGGACCATGTCGTTCGTCAAGCTGAATTGCGCGGCCCTGCCCGAAAGCGTTCTCGAATCGGAATTGTTCGGGCATGAGCGCGGCGCCTTCACGGGAGCGGTTGCGCAGCGTGCGGGACGGTTCGAGATGGCCAATGGCGGAACCTTGCTGCTCGACGAGATCGGCGAGATTTCCACTTCGTTTCAGGCGAAATTGCTGCGCGTCCTGCAGGAAGGCGAATTCGAGCGCGTGGGCGGCACGCGCACGCTAAAGGTGGATGTGCGCCTGATTTTCGCGACCAACAAGAATTTGGAGGAAGCCGTCGCGAAAGGAGAGTTTCGCGCGGATCTCTACTATCGCATCAATGTGGTCCCGGTATTCCTGCCGCCGCTCCGCGAACGCCCGGGAGACGTGGCGCTGCTCGCTAAGAAATTCCTCGACCGGTTCAATACCGAGAACGAGCGCAGCCATGTCTTTTCAGCGAGCGCGATCGAAACTCTGCAGCGCTGTTACTTCCCCGGCAATGTCAGAGAGTTGGAGAATTGCGTGCGTCGAACCGCCACTTTGGCGCATGATGAAAGCGTCATCGCCGAGGACTTTGCCTGCGCTTCAGGAAAATGTCTTTCAGCGCTGTTGTGGACCGGGAGCGGCAGCGGGGCCTATCGCGGCGCCCAGAATCCGCAGGGTCAGCATCCTGCTGCGGCCAGTCCCGCAAAGACCGCTGAAAGAGAGATTCATCTTGGCCTTCCAGGAGGACCGGCCTCTGCCGCCAAGCACGATGAGATCGCGTCGGCGTCAGATAATGACGACTTCAATGACGGCCCCGGCTACCCGCCGGTGCGACGGATGATCGACAGAGACAAGCTGATTGAAGGGATGGAGAAAGCCGCCTGGGTTCAGGCGAAAGCCGCCCGTCTCCTTGGGTTGTCCCTGCGGCAGGTGAATTACGCGCTCAAGAAATACAATATCGAAGTCAAGCGGTTCTGACCTGCGACCCTAGACTGGGTTTCAGTCCGGGGCCCACCGCCTCCTGTCTGTCGAACAATAAACATTTGTTCAAAACCTTACGATCCTGGCGCGATTTGTCGCCGATCCCTGCCCATTATGCGTGGTCGCGCCTGGCATGCGAATTGAAAGCCAATAGCCTGGCATCGAATAAGCGAGGAGTCGCGCCATGGCCTATAAGATTGTCGCGTCGCAATGCACGGTGTGCGGAGCCTGCGAGTTCGAATGTCCGAACGCCGCCATTCGCCTCAAGAACGACATGTATATTATCGATCCCAAGAAGTGCACCGAGTGCGAGGGACACTTCGACACGCCGCGTTGCGCGGAAGTGTGTCCGGTGGAAAACACCTGCGTGCCCGCCGGCTGATCGCCGGATCATGAATGGCGCGGGCCGACGCAAGCTGCGGATTGGCGCGGCGAACCGCCTTCCAGTCGCAGCTAATTGCGCCGGTAGATTCGAAAAATGGGCTTCGGGATCGGCGCAGGCTCCGGTGCAGCATGGTCGCACGATGCGCCGAAGTTTTGTTCGCGGGCAATTCGCTTGAATCCGGCAAATATATTGAGCCGTCCTCATCCGGGAATCGTGGTGCTTGCTCTATCGCGCCACGTCACCACCGAACTGTCGCTTCACGTCATGAATGATCCGACTCGACGCTGCGTCGTCTTCGCGCGGACCGGAATTAAAGTTGATGATGAGGAGAGACAGTCGACGGCGTTTGATCAGTCGGTAGGAGCGCGTCTGGCGTCGTCCATGAATCGAGTTCTGCGAGATGGGCGCGCTCTTTCGCGGCCATTTCGAGCGAGCGCATTGATCTGAGCTTCGTCGGTCGATTCATCAGTTTTACAATCGCGGTCGAAAGCCGAATCCATGTCGCCTTTATAACAGATACAAACTGACGAAGCGCTTGTATGTTTAAATCCGGACATCGACGATCTCATAATAACATAATGATATTAAGTAGTTAAATTAAATAAAATCGCTGGCACGCTAGTTGCGATCCGAAGTGCAGAGCTTTTTTCAAAGCGCTCCCTGCGCTCGAAATGCAGCGCAAGGTCCAGCGGCCAGAGGGGATCGTCACATGGAATCGCTAGGGACTGAAATGGGCATTGCGTCTAGTGAGGCGGCCTCGCCGGCGCTTGACGGGGTTATGCAGCAGATTGCGGAGCACAAGGGTTGCGGAACGTCTGGCGGGAGCGGGAAGGCGAGCTGCGGTTCGGGCGC
>JALHNQ010000043.1:0-2872 GCA_022843405.1 Methylocystis sp.
GCGGCAGGGAGCGGCTGCTGCGCGGGCGCGGATTGCGCGGGCGCTGGCGCCGTCTGGGGCGTTTCAGTCTGAGCCCGGACCGGCGCGCCGGTCGCGGCAGCCGCCAACAGCGCCGCGAGCAGGACGGGTAAGCCGCGAGCGGAAGAGCTTCTCTTCATTCTGACGCCGTGTCGCGCATCGCGTCGCGGTGCGCCCCTTTGGGCGCGATGTGAATCATGCGCGCCCCTTTCTAATTCTCGCATACTCCTTCCTTGGGGGAGCGTAAACGAGGCGCCGCACTTCGCGGCGCAGCGGGAAGACTGGCGTCGAGCGGGCGCTTGCCTTTTCCTGCGCCGCCCCGCATACCGCGCCGCAACAGGCAATCGAATTCCGGGACGGATATGGGCTTCAAATGTGGCATCGTCGGCCTGCCGAACGTCGGCAAGTCGACCCTCTTCAACGCGCTCACGCAGACCGCCGCGGCGCAGGCCGCGAACTACCCCTTCTGCACGATCGAGCCCAATGTCGGCGAAGTCGCCGTGCCCGACCCGCGGCTCGAGAAACTGGCCAAAATCGCCGGCTCAAGGGAGATCATCCCGACCCGACTGACCTTCGTCGACATCGCCGGCCTGGTGCGCGGCGCCTCAAAAGGCGAAGGGCTGGGCAATCAGTTTCTCGCCAATATCCGCGAATGCGATGCCATCGCCCATGTGGTGCGCTGTTTCGAGGACGGCGACGTGACCCATGTCGAGGGCGGCGTCGATCCGATCCGCGACATCGAGACGATCGAGACCGAGCTGATGCTCGCCGATCTCGAAAGCCTCGAGAAGCGCGTCGTAGCGCAAGAAAAGAAGGCGAAGGGCGGCGACAAGGAAGCCAAAGCGCTCGTCGATCTGATGAATCGCTGCCTTGTTCTGCTGCGGGAAGGCAAGCCGGCGCGTCTCGCCAAGGTTGCCGACGACGAGCGCGCCGACTTCGCCGGGCTCGGACTCCTGTCGTCAAAGCCCGTTCTCTATGTCTGCAACGTCGAAGAGGCGTCCGCTGCCGAGGGAAACGCCCATTCAGCGAAAGTCGCGGTCCGCGCGGCGGAGGAAGGCGCGGCGGCGGTTGTCGTCTCGGCGAAGATCGAAAGCGAAATCGCGGTGTTGCCGGCCGACGAGCAGAAGGATTATCTCGAAGCCGTGGGGCTGACGGAGCCCGGACTCAATCGCGTCATCCGCGCCGGCTACGACCTTTTGCATCTTATCACTTATTTCACCGTCGGCCCGAAGGAGGCGCGCGCCTGGACCATTGAGAAAGGCGTGCGCGCGCCGCAGGCGGCGGGGGTGATCCATACCGATTTCGAAAAAGGCTTCATTCGCGCCGAGACGATCGCCTACGACGATTACGTCGCCAATAAGGGCGAAGCCGGCGCCCGCGACGCTGGCCGCTTAAGGCTGGAAGGCAAGGAATATGTGGTCGCCGACGGCGACGTGATGCATTTCAGGTTTAATACGTAACCGGGCTGCAGCTTGAATTTCACGTGCAAACAAACTATTTTTAAGCGTCGAATTCGCCGAAACGACTCGAAAAATAGAGCGCTCTATGAGCCTGATGATTTCGGAAATTTATGATGCTTTCATCGCAGCCGGCGCGCCCGAAGAAAAGGCGCGCAAGGCGGCGGAAGCCATGACTGTACACGAAAACCGCTTTTCCAAAATCGAAAGCGAATTGGCCGTCTTGCGCTGGATGGTCGGCTTCGTCATCGCGCTCCTGTCGGCGGTGGCGCTGAAGCTCTTTCTTCACTGACCGCCTCGGGCGCCGCCGCTGCGCCCGCCTCACCCCGGCTTTGACAGATTATCGATCCGCTTGTTCAGCTCGTCGAGCTGGCGCTTCAGATCGGCGACGTCGCCACCCTCCTTGCGCGCGCCACCAGCGCCTTCCTGCTCGTCGAGCGCCGGCCCGGTGGTCATCATGCCTTCCGTCGGCACGCCGAACGGGTTGAACATGGTCAGCGCGTGACGAAACACGGCCATGTTCTTGCGGGCCTGCTCCTCGAGCGACTGGAAAGCGGCGCGGGTTGGCTCGGCGAAGGGTCCGGCACCGACGCCCAGCGCCGAGGTGAACTGGTCGCGAAACTTCTGCTGCTCCTTGGTGAGCTTGTCGATCGAGAATTCGAGATAGCTCGGGACCAGCATCTGCATTGAATCGCCGTAGAAGCGGATGAGCTGGCGCAGGAAGGCGATCGGCAGCAGGCTCTGGCCTTCCTTGCCCTCCTGCTCGAAGATGATCTGGGTGAGCACGGGCCGGGTGATGTCATCCCCGGTCTTTGCGTCGCACACGACGAAATCCTCGCCGCGCTTCACCATGCCCGCGAGGTCCTCAAGCGTCACATAGGTGCTTGTTCCGGTGTCGTAGAGTCGACGATTGGCGTATTTCTTAATGGTCGTGGGTTTCTTCTCGGTCGCCATACGTCTGACACGCTCCCCTCGCCGCACGCCGCCGCCCGCCTAAATTTCAATCGCCTGCTTGAACGATACGCGCAAATTGGCGCCTGCGGCAATATTTTCGTGGCGAAAGCCTTTCGCGACCGATCGATTCCGTGCAAAACGGGCCGCCGCTTGCCCACCGCAGGCGCGAAAGAACAGCAATTCGCCCCCTGGCCGGCTGAGGCGGCCGGGCGGTTGGACTTTTTTTCAAGGAGAGCGACAGATGACCGATATCGTGATCGTTTCCGCGGCGCGCACCGCCGTCGGATCGTTCAACGGAGCCTTTGGAGCGGTTCCGGCGCACGAGCTCGGCGCCGTCGCCATCAAGGCCGCCCTGGAGCGCGCCAAGGTCCAGCCGGGCGAGGTCTGCGAGGTGATCTTCGGCCAGGTGCTCGACGCGGCGCAGGGCCAGAATCCGGCGCGTC
>JALHNQ010000043.1:2882-28577 GCA_022843405.1 Methylocystis sp.
GCCTATGGCGTCAATCAGGTCTGCGGCTCCGGCCTGCGCGCCGTCGCGCTCGCCGCCCAGCAGATCCAGGCGGGCGACGCCACGATCGTGGTCGCCGGCGGCCAGGAGTCGATGTCGCTCGCGCCGCATGCGTCGCAGCTGCGCACCGGCACGAAGATGGGCGACGTGAAATTCGTCGACACAATGATTGTCGACGGCCTCACCGACGCCTTCAACAATTATCACATGGGCCTCACTGCCGAGAACGTCGCCAAGCATTGGCAGATCACCCGCGAGCAACAGGACGAATTCGCGGTCAAGTCGCAAAACAAGGCCGAGGCGGCGCAGAAGGCCGGCAAGTTCAAGGACGAGATCGCCCCCTATACGATCTCGACCAAGAAGGGCGACGTGGTCGTCGACGCCGACGAATATATCAAGCATGGCGTGACCATGGAGGGCGTCTCCAAGCTGCGCCCGGCCTTTTCAAAGGACGGCACGGTGACGGCGGCGAACGCCTCGGGCCTCAATGACGGCGCCGCGGCGCTGGTCGTGATGAGCGCCGACGAGGCCAAGAAGCGCGGGCTGACGCCGCTGGCGCGCATCGCCTCCTGGGCGACCGCCGGCGTCGATCCGGCGGTCATGGGATCGGGCCCGATCCCAGCGTCGCGCAAGGCGCTGGAAAAGGCCGGCTGGAAGGTGTCCGACCTCGATCTCGTCGAGGCGAACGAAGCCTTCGCGGCCCAGGCGCTCGCGGTCAACAAGGACATGGGCTGGGATCCCGCCATCGTGAACGTCAATGGCGGCGCGATCGCCATCGGCCATCCGATCGGCGCGTCCGGCGCGCGCGTGCTCACCACGCTGCTGCACGAAATGGTGCGGCGCGACGCGAAGAAGGGCCTCGCCACGCTCTGCATCGGCGGCGGCATGGGCATCGCGATGACGTTGGAGCGTTAAGAGCGGCAGTCGGCAACAGGCAATAGGCAGTCGGATTGCGATAATGTCCGACTGCCTACTCACGACTGCCGACTGCCGATACAAGCATAATCGATACTGAAGGAGAGTCTTTAAATGGCAAGAACTGCAGTTGTGACAGGCGGCACGCGCGGCATCGGCGAGGCGATTTCCAAGGCGCTGAAGGCGGCGGGCTATACTGTCGCGGCCACCTACGCCGGCAATGACGAGGCCGCCAACAAGTTCAAGGCGGAGACGGGCATTCCGGTCTACAAATTCGACGTTTCCGATTATGACGCCTGCGCCGCCGGACTGGCGCTGATCGAGAAAGACATCGGCCCGGTCGATATTCTCGTCAACAATGCCGGCATCACCAAGGACCGTCTGTTTCACAAGATGGAGCTTGCCCAGTGGCAGGCGGTGATCAACACCAATCTGAACTCGCTGTTCAACGTCACGCGGCCGGTCATCAACGGCATGCGCGATCGCGGCTTCGGCCGCATCATCGTCATCTCGTCGATCAACGGCCAGAAGGGCCAGGCCGGCCAGACCAACTATTCCGCCTCCAAGGCCGGCGACATCGGCTTCGTGAAGGCGCTGGCGCAGGAGAGCGCGTCGAAGGGCATCACCGTCAACGCCATCGCGCCGGGCTATATCGCCACCGAAATGGTGAAGGCCGTTCCGCAGGACGTGCTCGACAAGCACATCATTCCCTATATCGCGGTCGGCCGCCTCGGCGAACCGGATGAGATCGCGCGCGCCGTCGTATTCCTCGCGGCCGATGACGCGGGCTTCATCACCGGCTCGACATTGACGATCAACGGCGGCCAGTATCTGCACTGAGCGGATATTGTTTTCGGAATAGAATTGGCCGGCGTCTCGCCGGCCTTTTTCCGCCTTGCAGGCGCCGCGCTATTCCGCGCATAGCGAGAGGGCCATGAGTGTAGAGGACGATCGACTTCGACCCGCGCCTTTGACCGGCGAGGTTCGTTCGCGCGCAATCGCCTCGCCCGCCGGCGGGTTCTGTCCTTCGCCCGCAATCTCCCGGCCGCGGTTCGCCGCCGCCGCGACAAAATATCTTTCTCAGCGCGGCGGATATGTCGTTCTGATTTTGAATGGCTGCTTTTTCGCGTTCATTGCCTATTGGCTATACAAGAACATCGAATTTGCCGATCTAACGTCGCAACTGAAACAGATCCCCTTAACCGCGATTCTGATCGCGATGATGATGAACGTCTGCGTCCTGCTGTTCTATGGGTCGCGTCTTTCGACGCTGCTTCAAGGCGGATTTTTGTCCGGTTTTCTGATCGCCACGATGGGTTTCACCTTCAACAGCCTCGTCCCGTTCCGAGCCGGCGAGGGCGTCAAAATCTATTTTGGAAACTCCTATTTCAATTATGCGATCGGTGGGATCAGCGCCGCTGTCCTGTTGGAAAAACTTTACGACGTCAGCGCGATCATCATCCTGTCGTTGCTGATTTTGGCGACCTCGGATTCGAGCCTGGTCGACCCGCGCATGCTGATCCCAGCCGCGGTAATCATTGCGATGATCTTTGCCGGCGTCTTTGCTTTACGGCGGAGAGGCGTCGCCTTGAGTCTTCCGGATTGGGGCATCGTCAGAGCGGCGCGACTCGACATATTTCTCAAACAGGCCGAGCGGCTGGTCGCTCGCCACCGCGCAGGGAGAACCGCCTTTTTCACGGCTTCGATCTGGATGACCAACGTCTGCCTGGTCTACGTCGCCTTCAGAACCCTGCTGCCCGAAATCGATTTCACGCTTATCCACGCGGTGACGCTGCTGATCATCGGCGCGCTGGCGATCGCCGTTCCGGCGAGCCCCGCCGGCCTGGGGCTGTTCGAAGCCGGCATCGTCGCCTATCTGGTCAACGCCTATGGCGTGCAAAAGGAACGCGCCATTTCCGCGGCGCTCGCCTATCATTTCTCGATCACCGCGCCGCACACGCTTATTGTTGTCGGCTTTCTTGGAATTGCATTTTTTCGCTGGCTGAAAGCGCGCTCGACGGCGTGATCTCGCGAGTTGTGTCTGACAATAACCGCCTTACCTCTTAGGCTTCATACCAAATCAGCGCCGTTGACTCGATTTCCCTGATCCAGGCGTCCTTCGCGTCCGTATAGGCATGCGAGTCATTGGGGTGCAGATCGCGGGCGCGACGCTTTTCCAGTTCGTAAGCACGCGCCGTTTCAGGATGCGCGCGCAAATAGTCCCTAAACGCAAGGTGACGCGCGACATGCGGCGACCTCTCCTCGAAAAAGTGCAGTTGCGCCATGCGTCGGCCGTCGAAATCGCTCAGCGTGCAATAGCGGCGTCCCGCCATTCCGAGCTCGCCATGCCATTCGAAGCCGAGAGCAACGACACTCTGGCGGCGGCGGTCGAGTTCTGACAGGCTGGTGACTACTGGCATCAGATCAATGATTGGCTTTGCCGAGAGGCCCGGCACGGATGTCGAGCCGATGTGGTGAACTTCGACGATCAAGCCGCCTAGCGCGTGTAACCGGCCCCCAATATCAGCCGCCATCGCCGGCCAGACGGTGTCGTAAGGAACCAGCACGACAGGGATCGGCGGCGGCATAGCGTAAGGCTAACGCGCGCACAGCGCTGAAGGCAATCGCCAATAAATGCGGCGTAGGCGTCCCCGTGTGCGCCGCCGCACGGAATCGGGGCCGACCCTCTCCTACAACGCGCTCATCGAGACACCGAACGCCGAGCGCAAGAAAATGAACCCGCAAACTTCCAAAATTGCCCAGATCGCTTTCGCCGCCGCCCTCATCGGCGCCGCCGCGGCGCCGCAGGCCGCCGCCGCCCGCGAATTCGTCCATTATCGCTCCGAACTCAATCCCGGCTCGATCGTCGTCAGCGAGCATGAGCGCAAGCTCTATCTCATCGTCGACCAGGACGACGCCATCGCCTATAAGGTCGCGGTGCCGAAGGCCGGAAAGGAATGGACCGGCGCGGTGCAGATCAACGCCAAATATGTCGCGCCGGACTGGACGCCGCCGGAAGACGTGAAGCACGATCATCCGGAACTGCCCGAGGTGATCCCCGGCGGCGCGCCGAACAATCCGATGGGCGCGCGCGCCATGACGCTCAGCGAAGGACAGGTCGCGATCCACGGCACGACGCAGAAAATGCGCAAGTCGATCGGCTCCGCCGCCTCCTATGGCTGCATCCGCATGCTCAACGAGGATATCGTCGACCTTTACGATCGCGTCGCGGTCGGCGCCACCGTGGTGATGACGCCGTAAGCCGAGCGACGCCGGGGCGGGGGGTCGAAGTCCCTACTCTTCCGGCAGCGGAATGAACTCTGTCTCGCCCGGCACTGAGGCGAACAAACCCTCCCGCCAGTCGCGCTTCGCCTGCTCAATCCGCTCCTTGCTGGAAGAGACGAGGTTCCACCAGACAAAGCGCCGCCCCTCGATTGGCGCGCCGCCGAGCAGCATCATCCGCGCATCGGAAAGCGCGCGGATCGTGATCGCGGCGCCTGGGCTGAAGATCACCAATTGTGGCTCATCGAAACGACTGCCAGCGATCTCGATCGCGCCGTCGACGAGGTAGAGCCCGCGCTGCTCATAAGCGGCGTCGAGCGGCGCTGACGCTCCGGCGGCGAGATGCAGCTCGACATAGAACCAGTCCGACAAGGTCTCCACGGGCGAAACCGCGCCGAACGCCGCGCCGGCGATCACGCGCGCGAATACGCCTCGATCCTCCACGGCTGGAAGAACGTCGGCGCCAAAATGCTGAAAGCTCGGCGCGGCTTCTTCATGCGCGAACGGCAAGGCCAGCCAACTCTGCACGCCAAGCATCTGTTGGCCTGCCGCGCGCGGACCGGGCGGCGTGCGCTCGGAATGCACGATGCCGCGCCCGGCGGTCATCAGATTCATCGCGCCGGGCGCGATTTCCTGAACATTCGCCAAACTGTCGCGATGCAGAATGCGCCCGTCGAAAAGATAGGTGATGGTCGCAAGACCGATATGGGGATGGGGGCGAACGTCCATCCCCTGCCCCGGCATAAATTGAACCGGGCCGAAATGATCGTAGAAGATAAACGGCCCGACCATCTGCCGCCTGTCATCGGGCAACGCGCGCCTGACGCTGAAGCCGCCGAGATCTCGCGCCCGGGGGGCAATCCGCAATTCGATGGTCTTCGCCGCCGTCTCGGCGCCGCCGGGGATCGACATGCAGAGCCTCTTCTCGCGCATATGGGATGTTGCGCTACTAGCTAACGCCGCCCGTCGACGGATCAAGCGCCCCCAATTACGCGCTGCGGCGCTTGCCCTTCATGACGCATCCGACGTTCGCCTGCCGCATTTTTTTGCTCTTAACGCAACGCGCCGGCGGATTGGCGTCGAGGCTCGTGGCCTGCGGCGCAGAGGTCGACGCTCCCTTCAAACCGCCCGCGCTCGAATAGAAGCTGAACGACATGGCAAGGGCGGCTGCGACCAAAAATATGAACATTCGCATATCGGCTTTCCTCATTAGGAAGACAAGCGCGATCTTCATTCGAAGCGCCTACGGTCGCTGTGCTCCCACACACAAGCGAGCCCGAGCGCACAGCCTCGTTGGGCAAGTCGCGACGCGTGCGCCTCGCGGGCGACCCTACCCTCCATTCGCCTTCGCGTGGGCGGCGACGATGTCGCGCGCCTGTTTGCCGACGACTTCCGCGAGATGGTCGAAGCGCGCCTGATAGAAGCCCGCGCCGGCGGTCGCCGAGCGCAGCTCGACGATGAGATTGTCCATCTCCGCCTCGGGAATCAGAGTTTCGAGCCTGTCCCAACCTTCCCAGCCCTCGCGCGGACCAAAGCCCATGATTTGGCCGCGCCGCGCCGAGACGATGCCGGTAGCGCGCGACATGGCGTCGCTCGGCACGAAAATATCGACCGCGAGCACCGGCTCCAGCAGAATCGGTTCGGCCTTTTCCAAGGCTTCGCTCATGCCGATGCGCGCCGCGGTGCGGAACGCCATGTCGGAAGAATCGACGGAATGATACGAGCCGTCGGTCAGCACCGCTTCGACATCGACGACTGGGAAGCCCAGCGGCCCGTGCAGCAGAGCGTCCTGACAGCCGGCCTCGACGGATGAGAAATATTGCTTGGGCACCGCGCCGCCATGCACGCGTTCGCTGAAGGCGAATCCTTCGCCGCGGCCGCGCGGCGCAATCTCCATCACCACGTCGCCGAATTGGCCATGTCCGCCCGATTGCTTCTTGTGGCGGCCGCGAACGGTGACCTTATGGCGAATCGTTTCGCGATAGGCGACCGACGGCTTTGAAGATTCGACCGCGACGTTGAAGCGCGAGGCGAGGCGTTCGAGCGCGACGCGCAGATGCATTTCTCCCTGGCCGAAGAGTTTGATCTGCGACAGCTCCTGATCATGGACAAAGACCAGCGAGGGATCCTCTTCGATGAGCTTGCCCATCGCGGCGGCGAGCCGCATCTCGTCCTTGCGGTCCTTCACATTGAGCGCCAAGGCGTGCACCGGATCGGGAATTTGCGCGCGAGTCGCCTTCAAATCCTCAGCGCCCGTACGGGCGTCGGCGACGATCGTGTCGCCGGTCTGCGCGTGATCGAGACGCCCGAGAGCGACAACGTCTCCGGTCTTCGCTTCCGTCGTCTTGCTGTTCGCCGCGCCCATCAAGCGCGACATGCCGGAAATGCGATCCTCTCCCTGCGGCGAAGCGACCGTGCTCCCGTCCGCAATAGCGCCGCGCAGCACGCGCGCAACCGACAGCTTGCCGCCGTGCGGGGTGTGAATCGTGCGGAGGACGCGGGCGAGCGCGGGGCCACTCTCGCCGACGCCAAGCCGCGCGCGGGTCGCGTCGATCCCCGGCGCCTCATGGCGAAGCGCTTTTAACAACCGCGTGACGCCGGCCCCCCGTTCGGCCGAACCGATGAACAGCGGCGCGACGAGCCCCGCGCGCAACTCCTTGGTGAGATCGTCAAACACCTGATCGCGCGGCGGTTCGATGTCGGAAATCAGCTCCTCCATCAAAGCGTCGTCGTAATCAGCGAGGCGCTCCAGCATCGAATAGCGCGCTTCCTTCTCCGTTGCCGCGTCCCCCTTGGGAATGTCGACGATCTCTGACGGCGCGTGTTCGCGATAGACATAGGCCCGCTCCAGCGCGAGATCGATGAAGCCGACCGCGACGCCATTGTTCCAGATCGGAATCTGGCGCAACAGCAGCGGCGTGCGCGACGCCGGCTGCAGAATGTTGAGCGCCTCGCGCACGTCGATCGTCGCGGCGTCGATCTTGTTGAGGAAAATGAAATGCGGCGCGCCGAACTCTTCGAGCTGCCGCAAAATGAGCTGCAGCGCTGGAATCTTGCGCGGGTCGGCCTCGCAAACGACGACGGCGGCGTCGACCAGGGGCAGGATGTTGCGCGATTCATGGGCGAATTCGACGGAGCCCGGAAGATCGACGAACGTATAGCGATCGCCCATATAATCGACGGTCGCGATGTTGGATTCGACGCTCATCTGATGGGCGCGGGCTTCCGGACTTGAATCGCCGACGCTCGCGCCCGCCGCGACGGCGCCCTGCCGCGGAACTGCGCCGGCATGGGCGAGAATGGCCTCCAAAAGAGTGGTCTTGCCGCATTGAAAAGGGCCCGCCAGCGCAATCAGCCGGGGGCCCTGTGCTCTCGCCTCGTGCGAATGCGCTCCTTGGGGCGACGCTTGGGACGATATTTGGCCCATCACTCCCTCCTTATCTGTCGGAGCCTGATTTGTCCGGCCCCGTTAGCTCATGGTTTCACCATGCGGCCGCGAGCGCAAGACGGGGCGCGCCGCTCCCGGCGCTTCCACGGCCGCCGAAAGCGCGTTAGAAGGCGCAACCGATCCGTTAATGGAGCTGTTATGCGCCCCAGCAAACGCGCGCCCGATGAGATGCGCCAGGTGAGTTTCGAGCGTGGCGTCGCCCGCTACGCCGAAGGCTCCTGCCTCGTGAAATTCGGCAATACGCAAGTGCTCTGCGCGGCGTCGCTCGAAGACAAGCCGCCGCCGTGGCTGCGCGGCCAGGGCCGCGGCTGGGTGACGGCCGAATATTCCATGCTGCCGCGCGCCACCCATACGCGCACGCGGCGCGAGGCGACCGCCGGCAGGCTCTCGGGCCGCACCCAGGAAATTCAGCGCCTCATTGGCCGTTCGCTGCGCGCCGTCACCAATCTGCCGGCGCTCGGCGAGCGGCAGATCGTCGTCGACTGCGACGTGATCCAGGCTGACGGAGGAACCCGCACGGCGTCGATCACCGGCGCCTGGCTGGCGCTGCATGACTGCTTCGACTGGATGCGCTCGCGCTCCATCGTCAAGGAAAGCCCGCTGCGCGATCACGTCGCCGCGGTGTCCTGCGGCATTTTCAACGCGACGCCGGTAATCGACCTCGATTACGCCGAAGACTCGACGGCCGCGACCGACGCCAATTTCGTCATCACCGGCTCAGGCGGCCTCGTCGAAATTCAGGCGACCGCCGAAGTCGCTGTTTTTTCGCAAGATGAGCTCGCGGCCATGCTGGCGCTCGCCCAAAATGGCGTCGCTGACCTCGTCGCCTTGCAGAAAGCGGCGCTCGCTTGAGCGAACGGCGCAGGTCAGCGCTTTATGCCGCCGCCAGCGGCGGTTTGATCGGCTGAGGATCCGTCTCCAGCAGCGCATAAAGCAAATGGTCGCGCCACTGGCCGTTGATATTGAGATAGGAGCGCGCATAGCCCTCCTGTTTGAAGCCGACGCGCTCCAGCAGTCTCTTAGAAGGTTCGTTGTTCGGCAGGCAGGCCGCCTCGATGCGATGGAAGCCGCGCTTTTCGAAGGCATAGACGCAAGCGGCGCGAACGGCGCGCGTCATATGGCCCTTGCCTGCATAGGGCTCGCCCATCCAATAGCCAAGCGTCGCCGCCTGCGACACGCCGCGCCGGACGTGTCCGAACGACAGGCCGCCCATCAGCGCGTCGTCCTCGTCGCGAAAGATGAAAAAGGAATAGGCCTCGTCGCGCGCCATTTCCTCGGCGTGACGCCGCACGCGATAGCGAAAGCTCGCCCGCGTCAGGTCGTCGATCGGCCAGAGCGGCTCCCATGGCGTTAGGAATGAGCGGCTCTTCTCGCGCAGTTCGGCCCATTCGACGTAATCGCGCATTTCCGACGCGCGCAGATAAAGGCCCTCGCCTTTGATCGGCAGGTCGCGGCGTCCGATTACGCTAAATATCGCCATCGTGCTCCTTGCCAAAACCTATTAGTTCTTCGCCGCGCGCGCGTGCTGCAAAATGAATTCAGCGATTCGCGCGCCGTCATTTTCAAGAATCGTGAATCGTTCAGGCGCGTCAAGGCGCGTCGCAATATTTTGCGGCGGCTGCGGGCGCAGCCCGATCGCGCGCTCAATGGCGTCCGGAAACTTCGCCGGATGCGCGGTCGACAGCGCGACGACGGGCGTCGCCGGATTTCTTGCAAGCCGCGCGCGCGCCGCGCTCACGCCGGTCGCCGTATGCGGATCGAGCACATAGCCGGTCTCGCGCCAGGTGCGACGAATCTCATCAGTCGTCTCGCTCTCGCCGACGGACTGCGCGTCGAATTCGGCGCGGATCGCGGCAAGCGCCTCGGCTGGAATGTCGAAAGCCCCCGATTGATCGAGCGAGGCGAAAGCGGCACGGATCGCTGCGGGATCGCGTCCCGTCGCGTCGAACAATAAGCGTTCGAAGTTAGACGACAGCTGAATGTCCATCGACGGCGACTGAGTCGGCGTTACGCCGCGCGGCTCGTAACGTCCGCTCGCGAGAGTGCGCGCCAGGATGTCATTGGCGTTGGTGGCGATAAGGAGTCTGTCGATCGGGAGACCCATGCGCTTGGCGACATAGCCGGCGAGCACGTCGCCGAAATTCCCTGTCGGCACGGCGAAGGAAAGATGCCGATGCGGCGCGCCGAGCGCGACGGCGCTCGTGAAGTAATAGACGGTCTGCGCGACGACGCGCGCCCAGTTGATCGAATTGACGCCGGCCAGTCCGACGCGCGTACGAAATGCGGCGTCGCGAAACAGTCGCTTCAGAATCGTCTGGGCGTCGTCGAACGAGCCTTGCAGCGCGATCGTATGAACATTGTCGTCGGCGACGGTGGTCATCTGCTTGCGCTGCACGTCGGAGACCCGGCCGTGCGGAAACAGAATGAAGACGTCGACGCGATCCAATCCCTTGAACGCCTCGATCGCCGCGGCACCCGTATCGCCGGACGTAGCGCCGACAATGGTGGCGCGCAGATTTCGCTTCTCCAGCAGATGATTCATCATGCGGCCGAGAAGCTGCATCGCCAAATCCTTGAAGGCGAGCGTCGGCCCGTGGAAAAGCTCGAGAATGAAGAGATTGTCGCCGATCTGAACGAGCGGCGCGATGGCGCTATGACGGAATGCGCTGTAGGCGCTCGCCGTCTGCGCCCGCAGAATGTCGGGTGAAAAGGTCTCGCTGAGATAAGGCGCGACCAGTCGCGCCGTCGCTTCGGCGTAAGGGAGTCCGGCAAGCGCCGCGATGTCGGACGGCGCCACGTGCGGATAAGCGAGCGGCGTATAAAGCCCGCCGTCGGTCGCAAGACCGGCGAGCAGAACATCGTCGAAGCTAAGCTGGGCGGCCTCGCCGCGCGTTGAGAGATAGCGCAACCTTTGATCCATCGATGCGGAGCGCGCGCCGTTCGCGACGCGCAAGTCAGTGCGCCTTTTCATAGCATATTCGCGCGCGCTGCAAGGCCGAGGCTACGGCGCTTTCGACGCATCCGCGCCTGCGGTGACGCCGCGCGCATAAAGCGCGAAAATCACCAGAAGCGCGAGCGACAGCCCGAACCAGGTCACGGCGTATGAAAAATGATTGTTGACGATCGTTGGGACTCCGCCTAGCGGGCGCGGCCAGTCAGACGCCGTTACGGGAGCGGCGTCGATCACAAGCGCGAAAGGCGCGGCCTTTGCTAAGCCGAGAGCGGCGCCGATCGCCGCGGGATCGCGCGCGTAGAAGACGCCCTTGTCGGGTTCGTCCGCCGGCGTGAAGGGGTTGCGTCGCTCCGGCGCGCGCAGCAGTCCGACGAGCGTCGCTTCGCCGGAAGGGTCCGCGCGCAAAGAGGCGTCATCGACTCTCGAAGCCGGAACAAAACCGCGATCGACAAGCACGACGCCGCCGCCCGACAGGGCGAAAGGCGTGAGCAGCCAGTAGCCCGGCTCCGGGCTTGCGCCCTCCGGCGGCGCGGCGAATATGAGCGCGTCGCGGTCGCCGATATAACGCCCCTGCGCGCGCACATGCATGAAGTCATAGTCGTCGGCGCGAAGCGCGGCCCAATCTTGCGGCGCGGGAATCGGCTGCGGCGCTTGCGTTGCGCGCCGTTCGACGCGCGCGATCAGCGCCTCTTTCTCGCCGAGCCGCCGCACCTGCCAAAACCCGAGACTGACCAGCAGAGCAAAAAGCAGCGCAGTCGCAATCGCAGGCCACAGGAGCGCGCGCGCAGAAGGGCTCACGACTGATGGCGGCTTTCTTCAGCCTTGTTGAAATATTGCAGCACGATCAACAGGCCTTTCGCCGGCCGCAGAAGCGCAAGGCAGAGAATGGCCGACAGGGGCGCAAGGATCGCCGCATGCACCCAATAGGCAGGCTGATAGGTCACCTCGACATACCAGAGCACCGCGATCGCGATGAAGCCGACGATGGTCATGACGAAGATCGCCGGGCCGTCGCCCGCGTCGGCGAAGGAAAAATCGAGTCCGCAAACCTCGCATGTCGGCGCGACGGTCAGCAGCCCCCGGATCATGTGGCCCTTGCCGCAGCGCGGACATCTGCCGAGGATCCCGTCGACATAGAGCGATACGGGCGGATAGACATGCTCTTCTGACATGGTGGTCCTCCAACGAAAACGGTCACGGGCGCGCCCGTGACCGTCCAATGTTCAGAACTGGCGCCGGGGGCCTATTCCATGACCCCGCCCCAGTTCCCCCACACGTAAATGCAGGCGAACAGAAACAGCCAGACGACGTCGACGAAGTGCCAGTACCAAGCGGCGAATTCGAAGCCCAGGTGCTGATCGGGCGTAAAGGCGCCCTTGAAGACGCGAAGCAGGCAGACGATCAGGAAGATCGTGCCGACGATGACGTGGAAGCCATGGAAGCCCGTGGCCATGAAGAAGGTCGAGCCGTAATTCGTCGCCGCCGGCTTGGCCGGGTCGAAGGCGAAAGCGAAGGGCGCGTGGAGATATTCATAGGCCTGGATTGTCGTGAACAGCAGGCCGAGCGCGATCGTCGCGATCAACCCCTTCTTCAGCGTGTCGCGGTTGTTTTCCAAAAGGCCGTGATGGGCCCAGGTCAGAGTCGCGCCGGAGCTGAGCAGAATGAGCGTATTGAGCAGCGGCAGTTTCCAGGGGCTTAAGACTTCAACGCCCTTCGGCGGCCAGACGCCCTGGAACAATTCGGTGCGCACGACCTGGGCCACGTCGTCCGGGAAAAGCGCCGAATTGAAGAATGCCCAGAACCAAGCGACGAAGAACATCACCTCCGAAAAGATGAACAGGATCATTCCATAGCGGTGATGCAGCCGCACGACCGGCGAGTGAAATCCGCCGACGCTCGCTTCATGGATGATGTCGCTCCACCAGGCGTACATCACCAGCAATATGCCGGCGAAGCCGACAAAAAACATGATGCCGCCGAAGGTCATGCCGCCGATCGGCGCGCCCTTGTGCTGCGCCATCCACATGACCGCGCCGATCGCCGTGATCAGCGCGGCGACCGCGCCCACGATCGGCCACGGACTCGGATCGACCAGATGATAGTCGTGTTCGGGTTTCGCGTGTCCGTCCGCCATCTTGATTTTCCTTGTCCCTCGACCGGCGCTCCCGGCCAGTCTCCTTAAGTTCGCCGCGCGCCAAACTGCGCGGCGCGTCAACCCTTCGGCTGTGCGGTCACCGTCTCGCTCGTCTTCGAAGGAGCGGAGTCCTTGGCGCCGAAGAAAGTGTAGGACAGCGTGATCTCGCGAACGCCGCGCATGCCCTCCTCGCGCTCGAGCGCCGGATCGAGATAGAAAACCACCGGCCATTCCTCGGCCTCATGCGGACCGAGCCGCTTTTCTTCGAAGCAGAAACAGGCGACCTTGACGAAAAAGGCGCCGGCTTGGCCGGGCGTGACGTTGTACGCCGCCTGCCCGCTCGTCTCGCGGTCAGAGAGATTAGCGACCTTGTAATAGACCGTCTTCGTCTCGCCGGTGCGCAATGAGATCTTGGGCACTTCCGGCTCGAAGCGCCACGGCAGATCGCGCGCGACATTTGCGTCGAAACGAACGGTGAGCACGCGTTCGCCGCGAGCGGTTGGCGTTGCGGCGGCATCGATCTTCGGCGTGCCGCCGAAACCCGTCGCCGCACAAAACGCCCTGTAAAGGGGAACCGACGCAAAAGACAGAACGAGCATCGCCGTCGCGCCGACAATCAGCGCCGCCGCGATCAGCCGCGGGCGATGGCGCGAATACGGTGCGGGCGCGCTCATGGCTTCATATCGTCCGGTTGATGATGGCGGCGCCGAACTTCACGATGGTGACGGCATAGAACAGCACGGCGAGCAGAGCGATCGTCGCGCCGATGGCGATATTGCGCTGGTGCCGGCTCCGCGCCTGCTCTTTGGTCAGGACGACGCCCGGGCCGCCGAATGCGCCGCTATGGTCCTTCATCTTGTCGCCTGCGTCGGTCATGTCCTTCACCATTCGCTTGGCCGTTCAGATCAGCGCGAAAACATGCGCTGTCTGCTCGATGACGAGCGCCAGGAACAGCACGAACAGATAGAGGATCGAGAACAGAAACATCCGGCGCGCCGCCACGCGGGCCGCCTCGCCTTCGCGCTTCCTGAAAACCGCGGCGGCGGCAGCGACGAGCGCAACGCCGAAGCCGATCGACACGAGCCCATAGGCCAGCGAAGCGAAGCCCAGCAGCCATGGCGCGACGCCAAGCGGCGCGAGCGCCAGAGCGTAGATCAGGATTTCAAGACGGGTGCGGTCTTCCCCGGCCACATTGGGCAACATCGGCACGCCGGCGCGGCCGTATTCCTCGCTTTTCAGCAAGGCGAGCGACCAGAAATGCGGCGGCGTCCAGATGAAAATGATCGCAAACAGTACGACGCTGGCAAGATTGATCTCGCCCGTCGCGGCGGCGTAGCCGACCATCGGCGGCAGCGCGCCGGCGGCGCCGCCAATGACGATGTTCATCGGCGTCCAGCGCTTCAGCCACATCGTATAGATCGCGACATAGAAAAAGACGGTGAAGGCGAGCAGCGCCGCTGCAAACCAATTCGCGACATAGCCGAGCGTGAAGACCGAGAGCGCCGCGAGAACGAGGCCGAAGGCGAGCGCCGACTCGCGATCGAGCCGGCCGGCGGGGATCGGGCGCTTGCGCGTGCGCGTCATGAGCGCGTCGATGTCGGCGTCGTACCACATGTTGAGCGCGCCGGAGGCGCCGGCGCCGACGGCAATCGCGAGGAGCGAAGCAAAGCCGATCAACGGATGCGGCGGCGTGGGGGCGAGCAACAGGCCGGCAAGCGCCGTAAACACCACGAGCGACATCACCCGCGGCTTGAGAAGCGCGAAATAATCCGAAGGCGACGCGACCGAGATGCGCGGAACCTGTTCCTCATGCAGATAGGATGCGTCGCTCATCGCGCCTCACTCTGAACCTGTCGGCTGAGATGCGGCGCAGGCGCCCACATCATCGCTCGCCGACATGCGCCGCCGACGCGAGTTTCCTCGCGCCGGCGTTTCTTCTTTACCGGCCCGACCCGCTGATGCGCGGCAGGACCTCGAATTGATGGAACGGCGGCGGAGAGGACAGAGTCCACTCCAGCGTCGTCGCGCCGACGCCCCAAGGATTGGCGCCTGCCAGCCGCTTTTTCATGAAGGCGTCGATGATCGCGTAGAACCAGACGACCAGCGAGAGCGTGACGAAGATCATGCCGAAGGACGACACGACATTCCACAACGCATAGGCGTCCGGATAGTCGATATAGCGCCGCGGCATCCCGCCCAGGCCGAGGAAGTGCTGCGGGAAGAAGACGATGTTGACGCCGATGAACAGCAGCCAGAAGTTCGCCTTGGCCAAAGTCTCCGAATACATGTAGCCGCTCATCTTGGGGAACCAGTAATAGAACCCTGCATAGAGCGCGAAGACCGCGCCGAGCGACAGCGTGTAATGGAAGTGCGCGACGACATAGTATCCCTCGTGGAACTGCTTGTCGGCGCTGGCGTTCGCGAGCACGACGCCGGTGATGCCGCCCATCGTGAACACGAAAATGAAGCCGATCGCCCAGACCATCGGCGCGCGGAACGAGATTGAACCGCCCCACATCGTCGCGATCCAGGAGAAAATCTTGATGCCGGTCGGCACCGCGATCACCATCGTCGCCAACGTAAAGTAGCGCTGGGCGTTGAGCGACATGCCGACCGTATACATATGGTGCGCCCACACGATGCTGCCGAGCACGCCGATGCAGACCATGGCGTAGGCCATGCCGAGATAGCCGAATACCGGCTTCTTCGAGAAGGTCGACACCACCTGGCTGATGATGCCGAAGCCCGGAAGGATCACGATGTAAACTTCCGGATGGCCGAAGAACCACAGCAAGTGCTGGAACAGCAGCGGATCGCCGCCGCCCGCCGGGTCATAGAACATCGTGCCGAAGTTGCGGTCGGTGAGCAGCATCGTCACGCAGCCGGCGAGCACCGGCAGCACGAGCAGCAGCAGGAAGGCCGTCACCAGAATCGACCATACGAACAGCGGCATCTTGTGCAGCGTCATGCCGGGAGCGCGCATGTTGAAGATCGTGGTGATGAAATTGATCGCGCCGAGGATCGACGACGCGCCAGCGAGATGCAGCGCCAGAATGACGAAATCCATCGCCGGGCCGGGCGAGCCGGTGTTCGACGACAGCGGCGGATAGAACGTCCAGCCGCCGCCGAAGCCCTTCATGCCCGGCGCGCCTTCGACGAACATCGAAATGACGGCGAGAACGAGCGAAGAGAACAGAAGCCAGAACGAGATGTTGTTGAGGCGCGGGAACGCCATGTCCGGCGCGCCGATCATGATCGGCACGAACCAATTGCCGAAGCCGCCGATGAGAATGGGCATGGCCATGAAGAAGATCATGAGCACGCCGTGGACGGTGATGAACACGTTGTAGAGGTTCTTGCCGGCGTCCAGCGCCATCGACGGATCGGCTCCGTGCAGGAATTCCGCGAGCCCCGGAAAAATCTGCACGCCCGGATAGGCGAGTTCGAGCCTCATGGCGAGCGACAGCAGAAAGCCGATGACGCCGCCGATCGAGCCGAGAAGGATGTAGAGCGTGCCGATGTCCTTGTGATTGGTGGAGAAGAGGAAGCGGCGCAAACCCCTCGGATGATCATGCGCTCCAACCGTCGTCGAACTCGCCATCGTCATGTTCCTTAGAAAGACTTGTGTTCTGTTGCGTCCCGTTTCAGCGGCTGTCGGCGGCGATCCGCACGCGCGCGCCGGCGCCGGCGAACTTTTGCTTCGACTGGGCAAGCCACTCATTGTATTTCTCGCGGCTGACCGCGCGGATCGCGATCGGCATATAGGCATGGTCCTTGCCGCAGATGAAGAAGCACTGGCCGTAATAGACGCCTTCCTTCTCGATCTTGAACCATGTCTGGTTCAAACGGCCGGGGATCGCGTCCATGCGAACGCCGAACGACGGAACGCCAAACGCGTGGATGACGTCGTTCGACGTGATATGGACGGCGATGACCTCATTGACCGGCACCAGGGCTTCATTGTCGACCGCCAGCAGACGAAGCTCGCCGGGCTGGAGTTCGGATTCGGGCTTCATCATTTGATCGAAGCCGAAGCCGCCGCCCTGATCCTCCGGATATTTATACGACCAATACCACTGGTTTCCTGTCACTTTGATGGTGACCGACGCCTCCGGCACCTCAACCTGCTGCGCCAGCAGCCGCAACGACGGGACGGAGATGAACAGCAGGATCAGGACCGGAATCAGGGTCCAAATGATTTCGAGCGGCGTATTGTGCGTCAGCTTCGAGGGAATGGGGTTCGCCTGCTCATTGAAGCGATAGCAGACATAAATCAGCAGACCCAAAACGAAGAGCGCGATGAACGAAATGATTGGCATCAGCACCATATTATACAGCTGCTGAGTGCCCAGGCCGACCGGGGTGACCATATTCGGAAGGCCGAGGCCGCCCGGGACGGGCTGCCCTTCAGCCTGCGCGAGGGCGACGCTGGCGAAAAACGTCGCGGGAATCGCCACTGCGGCCGCCAATGCGCCGCGCGTCAGCATCTGTCGATTGACGTTAAACATCAAAGCCGCCCTCTTTCGAACCCTTCGCCAGCCAGTCATTGTTCTTTTTATGATTTCCGTGCGCAGCCCGCCCAAAGCCCGCCCCGCTCGGTAGTCGGCCGGTTCAATCACAAACCGCCGTTCTGCGCAATTGCTTGCAACGCCATATTCTGCAGACAAATCGTCGCGCCAAAGCCTTTGCCAAACAATGCGGCGCGCGCGTCTGTGATCTTGACAGTTGAAGTCCATTTGATAGGCAACAGCAGGTCGTGTCGGAGGCGCGCGGCGACCGGCCGCTTTCCCTGCGATGCTAAATTGGAACGGGCGCGGCGCCGTCTTCCAGGAGATAGAATGAAGCCATCGCGCGTTGCAAAACTTGGGCGCCTGATGCGACATCGGGTCGCGGCGGCGGGAGCGGCGATTTTGTGCGGCCTCGGCGCAGACTCGAACCATGCGCAGGCCGCCGCGGTCAGAGCCAAATTCGGCGACTGGGAAATGCGCTGTGAAACGCCAGCGGGGGCCGCCGCCGAACAATGCGCGCTGGTGCAAAGGCTCATCGCCGAGGACAACGCCGACATTTTTCTCGTCATCCAAGTGCTGAAGACGAGCGACGGCAAGAGCCGATTGCTGCGGGTGATCGCGCCGCTCGGCGTGCTGCTGCCCAACGGGCTCGGCTTGAAGATCGACCAGACCGACATCGGGCGCGCGGGCTTCGTCAAATGCCTGCCGTCGGGTTGCGTCGCCGATGTGACGATGGACGACAAGCTGATCGATCAATTGAAGAGCGGCAAGATCGCCACTTTCATCATCCATCAGGTTCCGGAAGAAGGCATCGGTCTGCCGCTGACTCTGCAGGGATTCAAGGATGGATTCGCAAAGCTGCCGTAACATTTTCGCCTATGGCCCGACGGGCAAGCCCATGACGTCTGGGTGGCGCAAGCGCCTCGCCATCGCGCTTGCGACATCGTTTGCGCTGACGCCCGCGGCTGTCGCGGCTTTAGAACTGCCCAAGCTCCGCGTGCCGGGCATTTTCGGCGGCGAACAGAAAGAAGGCGAACCGCCGCCCCCCGGGGCGACGCCCGACTGTCCCGAAGTCTTCATCGATATTGGCGCCGCCATGGTGCGCTCGCCGCCCGACGCCGACGCGGCTAATGTGCGCTACCAGCTTTCGCTCGGCCAAACGGCGCGCCAATGCATCGTCGACGGCGACCATCTGACGATAAAAGTGGGAGTCGAAGGTTCAGCCGTGCTCGGCGCGGCGGGCCAGCCCGGCGTCTTTGGCGCCAATCTGCGGGTGGCGATTCGCCGTCAGAAAGACGATACGCTCATCGCTTCGAAAATCTATCGCGTCAGCGCGTCGATCCCAAAAGGCGGAACGCGCAGCGAGTTTCAAGTGATCGCCGATCCGTTCACCATTCCGGTGATGAGCCCGCGCGCGCAGGAAGATTACGAAATCCTCGTCGGCTTCACCCAGGACGCGGACAAGCCCGCCGTCGACAAAAAGCGCCGCGGCGGATAGCCGCCGCAGCGATTTAGTGAGCGAGCGACTTCAATTCCTTGATGCCGTCGGCGACAAAATCCTTGCCGGCGGCCGCGCCGCTCGAGAGCGCGCGCTCGGCGATCTTGACCGCGGCGTCGGCCGCAGCGGCGCGCACTTCGGCTGAGGCCTGCGCCTCGGCCTGAGCGATTTTCTGCTCGACCTGCTTGACGCTGCGTTGCATGAATTCATCGAGCCGGCGACGACCCTCGGCGGCGACCATCTCCGCCTCCTCCTTCGCCTGCGCGACGATGGCCTTGGCCTCGGCTTCCGCTTCAGCGCGCTTCTGTTCGAAAGAGGCGAGCAACGTCTCCGCTTCATGGCGCAGCCGTTCGGCCTCGGCGAGCTCGCCCTTGATGCGGTTGATGCGCGCGTCGATCAGCGCCGTGAATTTCGAATGCGCGCCGACCCAAAGCATCACGAGAACAAAAATCGTAAAGCCGACCGCGACGTAGAATTCCGCGTCGAAATGCATTGATCGTCTCCTCAGTGCGACGACGTCGCGCCATCCTTGGCGAGCGCCGACTGATCGATTTTGGCGCCGGTGAGCTTCTCGACGATGGCGGCGGCGGCGTCGACGGCGATCTGCTCAACATTGGCGAGAGTCGTCGTCTTGGCGCTCGCGATGCGTTCGTCGGCGGCGCGGATTTTCTCGCCCGCTTCAGATTCGGCGACCGCGCGCTGCCTTGCGGTCTCCGCGGCGATTCTGTGCTGCGCGTCGCGGCCGATGGATTGCGCCTCCTCGCGGCGGCGGCGAAGATTCTCGTCATTCGCGGCGGCGGCGGCTTGCGCCTTCGACTGCATGTCGCGCGCCGCGCCGAGATCGGCGGCGATTTTCGCGCCGCGATTTTCGATGATGCCGCCGACGCGCGGCAGCGCGATGCGCGACATCAGCACGTAGAGCAGTCCAAAAATGATGACGAGCCAGAAAATCTGCGGCGCGAAATTTTCCGTCTGGAAGGGCGGAAAGGCGCCTTCATGATGCGCCTCGCCGGCGCCGACGGACTCATGCGTCGTTTGCTCGCCCTCGGCGGCGAAAGCGGAAGAGATGATCGCCATGGACATGATCCAAGTCTATGCGCTCGGCCGCGCGACCTTAAAGCGCAGGAAACAGCGTCCGGCCTTGGGGGCCGGACGCGTAAACGTCACTGCTTCAGGAACAGCAGAATCGCGATCAGAAAGGCGAAGATGCCCAGGCCTTCGGCGAGCGCCGCGCCGATGATGGCGTTGGTGAACTGGGAAGCGGCCGCCGACGGGTTGCGCAGCGCGCCGTTGACGAAATTGCCGAAGATGATTCCGACGCCGATCGCCGCCGCGCCGGTGCCGATCGCCGCGAGTCCGGCGCCGACGAGTTGCATTTCTGACATATCCTACTCCTGCTGGATGGGGCGACGTTTATTGTTCGATTTTTATCAGTGGCCCGGGTGAATTGCGTCGTTCAGATAGACGCAGGTGAGAACGCTGAAGACGAAGGCCTGCAGACAGGCGACAAGTAGTTCGAGCGCATAGAGCGCGACGATGGCGAGAAGCGGGATCGGCGCAAGCGCCGCCCAGACGCCAGCGCCGAGCAGCATCACCACGAAGCCGCCGAACACGGCCAGCGTGATGTGGCCGGCAAGGATATTGGCGAAGAGACGGACGGAGAGCGACACCGGCCGCGACAGAAAGGAGATGATCTCGATCGGCACCAGCACGACGAGCACGGGCAGCGGCACGCCATGCGGCACGAACAGCTTGAGAAAGCCGAAGCCGTGGCGATAGAGGCCGTAAAGAACCACGAGCGAGATCACCACGACCGCGAAGGCGAAGGTGACGACGATCTGGCTTGTCACCGAATAGGTATAGGGAACGAGCCCGATCAGATTGGCGATGAGGATGAAGGAGAACAGCGTGAAGACGAAGGGGAAGAATTTCATCCCTTCGGTCCCGGCGGTCTGGCGCACCATGCCGGCGACGAATTCATAAAGCATCTCGGCCATCGCCTGCACGCGGCCCGGCACGATCGCCTTCTTGGAGGTCGCCAGGACCATCAGCGCGACGACGCCGAGCGCTGCGAGCAGCATAAACAGAGAGGCGTTGGTGAAGGACGTCTCGACGCCGTTAATCTCGAAGGGCCACAGCCGATGCAGCTCGAATTGCTCGATGGGGTTGGGCTTGGCGGCGGCTTCTTCCGGATTCATCGTTCTTTCCGAGCGTCGCCGCCCGGCCCTGCTTCAAGCGCTGCGACGCGCCTTCATGTTCCTTCGTCTTCGCCCGGCGCTTTCGGTTTCGCCACGCGATAGACGTTCCAAAATCCCGCCGCGACGCCCAGTCCCAGCATGACGATCAGGAGCCATGGCGCCGTGCCAAGCCACTTGTCCGCCTGCCAGCCGATCAGCGCGCTGACCAACACCGCCCCGACGAATTCGGAGAACGCGTTGAGGCCCACGCGCATCGCGCGCGTAAAGCCTTTGCGCTCCGTCTGCGGCGCGACTTCGGCGGCCTTCTCTTCGTCGACCTTGCGCAAGGCCGCGTTGAGCTTTTCGAGCCGCGCGTTGAGCGCCGCGCGCTCCGCGTCTTCCTCATCCTCGTCGCTCATCGGCGTTTTCGCCTCGCCTATTGCGCCACGCGCAAAATTTAACGATGGCGCGTCGCCGCGCGACGTGAAAGTCGAACCGTTCGGGAGACGGCAAGAAACTCTCAGCCTCGCGGCCAATCCTTTCGAGCCGGGCGCAACATATTTGCGGGCTTTCATTTAGTCAAGGCGAGGCTCACCAGCGTAACTTATTGTATTTATTTTATATTTGTTGGCATGCGGCCATCTGCTGCCGGATCAGGCGCCGCGACGCGTCAAATTGCCGGCGCTAGCGGGTGCGGAACTGTGACAGGGTCAAAATTGTTACGCTTTTATGACGCTTAATCTGAGAACCTTGGGGCCGCTGTTTGCCTTCCTGCTCCTGCTGCTCGCGCCGAGCCTGGCGATCGCGGGCGGCGCGCTGTCGTTTCATTTGCGCTTCGAAGCGCTGCTCTTCGTTTCCCTGCTTTGCATCGCCGCCTGCGTGCTCGGCGGCTATTCCTTCGCCGAACTCGGCCTCGGGGCGCCGAGAGGCGCCCGCGCCTGGCTGATCTGCGGCGCGCTGACCTGCCTTCTGCTGGCGGCGATCGTCGTCGAGGCGCAGTTTCTCGGCCATCCCCATGCGCCGCCGAACTGGATCGCCTTCGCGCCCTTCTATGTGCTCGTGTCGAGCCCCTGCCAGGAAATCGTCTGCCGGTCGATCCCCAAGCTGATCGCCGATCGGCTGCAGATGAGCGGACGTCATTACGTGCTGTTTTCATCGGCGGTGTTTTCGCTGATGCATGGCGCCTATGGCGATCCCGTTCTGCTCGCCAACACATTTCTCGCCGGAATGGCGTGGAGCACGGCCTATCTCCTCACCCGCAACGTTTGGCCGTTGACCGCCTCTCACGCGGCGGTCGGCTCTTTCGCTTTCTGGATCGGACTCGCCTGATCGTCGGCGCCCGGTCCGGCGCGGATCGCCGCGCGCAGCAAAATCCAAAGAACGCAGGCGTTGAGCAAATGCCAGACAAAATGCGCGCCGAGCGGAAACATTGGGCAGATGGCGCGGTCGATCGTGCGAAGGAGGAGCGAAATGGCGAAAAGCAGCGCGGCGGCGGCAAGCGCGCGCGCCGTCTCGCGCTGTCCGCCCTGCCGCCAGAGCAGCAAGGCGAAGATCGACAGCGCGGCGAGCGCCGGCAGATAGGCGACCGACCCGTTCAGCGCTTCGATCGTCCCCGCGAAAGATGAGCCGGCGGCGAAAGCGAGCGTAATCGCCGCCGCCGGCGCCGTCGGCAGACCGAAGTAACGGCGAAGCGCCAGCAGGAAATAGCCGTAAATAAAAATCGCAATGGGGATCACGTCGAGCAGCATGGCGCCGCGCGTCGCGACTGTATGAAAGATGAAGCTGCCAACGCCGACCGAGGCGGTGACGATGATGAGCGCAAGCGCGGGATAATCCGCCCCGCCCCGCCGTCGCCAGAGCAGAAAGGCCGCCGCGGCGGCAATGATGAAAGCGAAATTGCTTACCGCATTCGCGGGCTCAGCCCAAAAGGCCGGGCTCTGCCGCTCGCAATAATCCATTATAGCCGCGCGCCAATCCATGAGGGTTCTTTGCAGTCGATTGCTACGGCGCGACGACGGCATCCACCCTCCCCTTGAGGGGGAGGGTCGAAACGCGCAGCGTTTCGGGGTGGGGTGATTTTAGCGTAAATGCGTCGAACGACAGCGCACTGAATGGCGCGCGCCATAAGCAATTATCGGAGACGGGCTTCACCCCACCCCGCGCCTTCGGCGCGACCATCCCCCTCAAGGGGAGGGTGTTTACGCGCTCTCCCCGGGCAGCGGCGTCGACTCGCCCAGCGTATCGCGCACATAGAGCTTGATCACCGCGACATAGATGACGACCGTCAGCGGCGCGGCGAAGATCGTGGCGCCCAATCCGAACAGCGTTCCGAACAGCGCGATCGAAATCAGCATCAGCGCCGGCGGCACCCGCACCAATTGCCGCTGGATGAGCGGCATGATCATGTTGCCGTCGAGCTGATGGATGGCGAGATAGGCGAGGATCGTCCAGAGCATCGCATAGGGTCCGATCGTCGCCGCGACGGCGACAGACGGAAAGATCGCCAGAATCGGCCCGATATAGGGGATGAATTCCGAAAGCCCCGATATGGCGCCAAGCGCGAAGGGCGAAGGCAGGCCGATGAACCACACCGCCACGCCCGACATGGCGCCCACCGTGATCATCTCGATCATCTGGCCGAGCAGCCAGCGGCGCAGCGCAGTGGCGACATGGCCAAGCGTTTCGCGCGCTCTATGACGCCAGCGCGGTGCGAACAGCAGCGTGAAGCCTTCGCTGTAGAGCCTGGGTTCGCTCGCGAGAAACACGCCGGCGAAAAAGGCGACGAGCCCGCCAAGAACGGCCTCGACGCTGACGGTGAACGACCGTCCGAGCAGGCTCGAAAGCGAAATATTTTCGCTGAACGATTTCGGCAAATGGTCGGAGAGTCCCGATCGGCTGATCGCCAGCGAAATGGAATCCGCCGCTTCCTCAGCGCTGCGCAGCACATCGTGAAACTCCGACGCCATGGTGCTGCCGAAGAGATAGAAGGTTCCGCCGATGACCGAGGCGATCAGCAGGCCGGAGAGCGACAGCGCCGCGCCGCGCGGCAGGCGGAGCTTCAGGAACGGCGTCGCGACGAGATGCATGAGCGTCGCGACGAGCACCGCGCCTGTCGCCAGCACGATGACGTTGAACAACAGCCAGACGAGAAACGGCAGGAGCGCGAGCGCGATGAAGATCGCCGAACGCAGAACGAATTCGCTTCTGGTCATTTGAGCTCGCCCGGTCACGCACCCGACGCGCCCGGCGGGAGGGCAGGCGTCCTCATCTGCAATATTTAGCGCGGCTGAGGCGCTGGAGCGCTCAGGTCAAGACCGGCGTCGAACCATCAACTAGCCAACGCGAATTTCTCCGCCTGCTCCAAATCGACCGAGACGAGTTGCGAAATGCCGCGTTCAGCCTGAGTCACGCCGAACAGCCGGTCCATGCGCGCCATGGTGATCGGATTATGGGTGATGGTGACAAAGCGCGTGTCGGTCTTCTTGCGCATCTCCTCCAAGAGATCGCAGAAGCGCTCGACATTATTGTCGTCGAGCGGCGCGTCGACCTCGTCGAGCACGCAGATCGGCGCGGGATTGGTGAGGAAGACCGCGAAAATCAGCGACATGGCGGTCAGCGCCTGTTCGCCGCCGGAAAGCAGCGTCATCGTCGTCGGCTTCTTGCCGGGCGGGCGCGCGAGAATGTCGAGGCCGGCCTCGAGCGGATCGTCGCTTTCGACGAGCTGCAGTTCCGCCGCGCCGCCGTCGAACAGCAGCGTGAACAGCTCCTTGAAGTGCTCGTTGACCTTGTCGAAGGCGACGAGCATGCGCTCGCGGCCTTCCTTGTTGAGACTGGCGATGGCGGCGCGCAATTTCTTGATCGCTTCGGAAAGATCGTCGCGCTCGGCGATCATCTTTTCGCGCTGCGCCTCGACCTCGGCGAGTTCGTCCTCGGCGCGCAGATTGACGGCGCCGAGCCGTTCGCGGTCGGCGCGCAGATTTTCGAGCCGCCGTTCGATGTCGGCGATCTCGGGCAGATCGGCGCCGTCCTTGGCCTCGGCGAGTTCGGCGAGCGCCTGCGGCGTCGATTCGAGATCATGGGCGATGGCGCGCTCGACGTCGGCGACGCGCTGGCGGGCGGCGTCCAGCTGCGCCTCGCTGCGCGCCATTTCTTCGCGGGCGGCGCTCATCGCCTCGAGCGCGGCGCGGGCGGCGCGGTCGGTTTCGGCGAGACGCGTTTCGGCGGAAGCGCGCGCGTCGGAAGCATCGCGGCGGGCGGCCTCGGCCTCTTCCAACGCATTCATCAGCGCGCGGCGCTGGCCGAGGAAGGCGTCGGGCGCGTCGCTCAAGCGCCCATGTTCCTCCTGCGCCGTCGCCAGCCGCTCTTCCAATTCGCCGATGCGGTCCTGCGCGCGGTCGCGCCGCTGCGCCCATGACGCGGTTTCGCGCGCGATCGCCGCGAGTCGAGCGGCCCGCGCCGCCCTTTCGTGACGCAGTGACGCCAGCGCTGCCCGCGCCTCGCCGGCCTGGGCGCGTTCGGCCAAAGCGCGGCCGCGCAAATTCTCCAGAGCGCCGGCGAGGAAGGCCGGCTCTTCGAGCTCGTCGAGCGCCTGCGTCACGCTGGCGCGCTTCTGCGCCGCCTCGTCGCGATTGGCGAGCGTTTGCGCCTTCGCCTCCTGCAGCGCCGAGAGGCGCTGGGCGATCTGCGCTTGGCGGCGCTCCGCCGTCGAATGGCGCTCGCGCGCTTCCTCCAGACGAAGGCGGGCGCGGCAGATCGGAAGAGC
>JALHNQ010000044.1 GCA_022843405.1 Methylocystis sp.
GTGTTGGTTTTGGACGAGATCCATAACGTGCTCGCAGCGTCCTGGCGGGAACAGCGCGTCGTCTTCAACACACTGCGATATTTGAGCAACGAACTGAAACTGTCTCTGGTTTGTTTTGGAATCATGGAAGCACGCCAGGCGATCAATGGCGATGTGCAATTGGCGCGACGCTTCGACTCCATCTCCTTACCGCGATGGATAGCGGACAAAGAGTTCGAACAACTCGTTCTTGCCATCGTGCGTAACCTGCCATTGAAGGAACCGAGTGTTCTGACGGTAAAAGGCTTGCGACGCATTCTGTTGGTAAGCGGTGGAGTCAGCGCACGGATTTTCCGCATGCTCAATGACGTGGCGATCGAAGCCATCGAAACTGGGGTCGAACGGATTACCGACGAAGCGCTGGAGCGCTACAAACCCGTGGGGGAGGACGAGGCGGCTTTCCAATGATCGACGACGAGGACGACGCTCATAGGCCGTTGCCAGTGGTACTGAAGCCGATCGACGATGAGCTGCTCTCGTCGTGGTTGGCGAGGCACGCGGCCTACTATGGGGTATCGAAGCCGTTTTTCGTCAAATGGCTGATGCCCGGCACGCGCAACCTCTCACTTCTCGACTATCGGCTGGGGTTGGAGCAGGTCGCTCGCTTATCCGAAAAGCTCCGATGCGATCCGATCGCGCTTATCGCGATGACGTTCATTGATACGCCAGCAGGTTGCGCTGAATTAATTTGCCGCAACCGAGCACCGCAAATTTGCCGACCCTGCGCAGACCGGCTCGCGCGCGACGGAGCGTCCGACGCGGTCCCGAAGCATTGGCGAAAAGCCTGGCGCGTCACCTGCCCCGCTTGCGGCGCGCCTTTGTCGGATACGAGCGAGCGTCCCGATACCGGCGAAACATTGCGCGACACGAGCCCCTTCGCGGATGTGTGGAAGGAAGCGGTAGCCGGCGAGGCGATCGTCGAGCGTTTCCTTCAAGGCGATAACTCGTTCGATTATTCGCCGATCGCGCTCATGCGCGCGCTGCTCGTGCACACGTGGCGGCCATGCGGCGCGAACGGCCGTGAACCTGCGGTCGGATGGGCGCTTGGCACGATCTTTCCCGAATTCGACAATCTTGCGCGGCCAATCAAGCGCAGGATCAATCATGCGGCTGTTGCAGCTCTTCCGATCTCGTTCCGGCCGGCGCTCTTGGCAGGCGTTTCGCGAACGATCGCTAATCCCGCAATCCTAAACGCTGTTCGAGATGAGACGATCCTGCGCGGACGAAGAGCATTCGAGCGCCTATGCGAGACAGCGCGTCTCGAAGCTCAAGTCGCGAGGCAAAGCCATTAAACGTGAGAATATTGAAGGTCGATATTCTCACGTTTAATGGCTTTTTCGATTCGGAATCGGATATTCTCAAGCCAAGATGGCTCCCGACAATGGGTCGGCTTCGATCATCTCCGATCAGGTAGATACGGACGAAGCAATCTACGCCATTATGACGAGCTGCTTTTATGTCGGCTACGTTCGACGCGACCATTGACGATCAGGCCTCAGTCTAGCTGACTGCGTGAAGTCTTAGCTTCTAATTCGCCCAACAACAGCTGAAGCTCAACCGGCAACGGCTCGGACGTAATCTTGGCGAGCTTAAATTGCAGCTGCTTACCGATATGGAGCGAAGCGGCGGCGGATTGCTCTTGAAACTCACGCGCAAGCGCGCCTTGCCATTCATCTGGCCGTAGTTCTTTCATCATGTCCCGCCCCTCGTGTTTTTTCTCCGCGGCCCGCCAAAAGCGCTAACCGATGCGCCGCGGTTTCGTTCCACAATTTCCTTGAAAAATCGGTCTCGCGCTCTATCCCGGCGCAACCAACGTCGGATCAGCGTCGCCTGCGCCCGAGCGCCAGGGTTATTGAGCGCTCGGCTTCGCTGTCGCGTCCTTGACGCACTTCTTCGTGAAACTCGTCTTCGCGGCGCCATGCAGTTTCTTTTCAACAGCAGCGGCGTCGCAGGAAGAAGCAGCGGCGTCCCTCTCGCATTTTTTCATGAAGCTATTCAGCGCCGCGCCGTGCAGTTTCTTTCCCGTCGCCCGGGCGGCGCAGTCCGGAGCAGCCGGCGCGGTTTGAGCGAAGGCAGCGGCGGAGCCAGCGAAGAAGATGGCAGCAGTCAAAATCCCTTTGAGCATGTTGTCCTCCTGAAAGAGTGCGCAAATTCATAGCTGGAACAACCATAGAAGGGCCTGCCAGAGAAGCCATCCCAATGGCGTCAAATGCAAATACCTTCCCAAATCGGGCCGATCCATGTTCCGAAGCGTGCCTAGGCAAATTCGTCCGCAGAGTGAGCCAGATCGCCGGTTCTGCTTGCCGTCCGCTTACCAAACGGCGGCGCTGCTAGCGATGGCGCGGCCGACAGATTTTATCGCACCTCGCCATTTAGGCGACCGTGGATGAGCCAGCGACACGTTCAATCTCTGAACGCTCAGACGATAGGCGGAAATTGTCACGGAGATACGTTGTCGTTCGCAGGCGACCAGCGACGCTTATCGGGCAAATGTTGGGCACGAAGCGGCGTTGGGCGCAGCCCATTATTGTAACTTATTGATTTTGTTGGCGCTCCCAAGGGGAATCGAACCCCTGTTTTCGCCGTGAAAGCGCGCCGAACAGACGGAGCAGTTACGAAACTCCCCTCACCGATCCCAATGGTCCCCGGCGTCGCTCTCCGCGTCGAAACCCTCCTCTCCTGCGCCAAATACGTCATCGAGATAGGGCTCGGGTCCCGGCCGCTCCAGGAGTCCTGCATCTTCGAGCTGTTCGATGTCGGGCAGATCGCGCAGCGTCGCCAGTCCGAAGACCTCCAGGAATTTCTTGGTCGTCACATAGGCAAACGGCGCGCCGGGCTGCGGCGCGCGCAGGGCGCCATCGATCAGGCCATGGCGCCTGAGCGCGCCGATGACGTCGCGACTGATCTCTTTACCAGCGACCGACGAGAGTTCGGCGCGGGTGGCGGGTTGCAGATAGGCGATCGCCGTCACCGCCAAAATCTCGGTCGGCGTCAATTCGGGCGCGCCGGCGTCGCGCAGATCGCCGCCGCCCGCCGCGCGGATTGCCGGTGCGAAGCGAGGCTTGGTGCGCAGTTGATAGCCGCCGGCGACAAAGACGAGCTCATAGGGCCGCGCGCGTAACTCGCTACGGATGTCGGCGATCAGATCGTCAAGATTGCAGGTCGAGCCGACAACCCGTGCGAGCGCCTCGCGCGGTACGGGGCTTGGCGCGGCGAAAATGACGGATTCGACGCGTCCCATCCACTCGCGCCAGCGCACGGCTTCCGGCAATTCCATAAGCACAGGGTCGAATGAGTCGTGCAGCTCGCAGTCTTTTGGGCGGCCCATGTTTGCGCCTCACCTTGCTTCCTGACGCGTTTCCTTCATGGAACCCAGTTCCCCTTTGCTCGACAACGCTACTTTAAAACCCCGTTTGCCGCGCCAAACCGGCGTCCACTTCGGCTGAAAACGCTTCAGAGCCCATAGATCCGGAAGCTCGCTCGCCCCGACAGTTCGCGCACCGCGCCAAGTTCCGTAAGCCGATCGAACAGGCGCCGCGCGCCGCGGTCGGAGAGCCCTGCCGTTTTCGCCGCGCGCGCCGGCGTCACGCAATCATCGGCGAGCAGCATCTCGATCACCCGCTCTGCTCCCTTGGCCCGCAACTTTGGCGCGGCGTCGAAAAGTTTTTGCGTCTGGCGCGACAAAACGCCAGCGAGATCGACCGCCTCACACGCCGCAAGCGCGTAAGCGCTCGCCAACGCGGTCGACCAGTCGCGATCGGCCGGGCGCGGTCGACGGCCGTTTGGATCGCGGCGCAATGCGGGGTGAAGGATCACGGTGGCCAGCAGCGGAATCGGCGCCTGCCAGCCGAGTTTTTGCGCCAGGGCGGCGTCGGCAAGCCAGAACGCGAAAATCTCCGCGTCGATTGCAGGGACGGCGGCGAGATCATGCATCGCCGCTGCGCTCACGCCCGCCGCCGCGGCAAGCGGATCATTGGCGCCAGCGACGGTTTGGCGCAACGCTTCGGCAAGACGCTCCCCGTCCACGGCGCTCGGCGCCCCGACGGATGCGGCGACGGCGGACAACGTCGCCGCATCAAATTTCACGGCGCGTGACGCAAAAAGCCGCCAGAGCCGATGCAACCGCCCGGCAGGACTTGTCTCGCCGCCGCCGCCGCCCAAGTGCTCGGCGTCACGCAATGCCGCCTCGTCTTCGCGCAGCCGCGCGAGCCGCGCGCAGGTTGCGGCGGCTTTGAGCGCCAGACGCTGGCGCAGCGCGCCGGCAAAAACCGGTTCGACGCCGAAGATTTTGCCGGCGCTCGAAACATCGACTGAGTCGCTGCTGGCGCTCGATATATCGGCGCCAGTCCCTAAGCCGGCGCCCGAAACATCGATGCCGGCGCGCAAAATCTGATCGAGATGGGCGATCCCGGCGCCGGCGAGAAACATCGCGTTTCTGTCGCCGCCGGCGCCGCGGTTGAGCCGCGTCCAACGCGGAAGCGGCTGGATTTCCGGAAGATTTGGGGGGAACGACGGGTCTCGAGGACGGCTTCGCACGACGCGCCGCGGCCGTCCCATCGCCACGGGTTCAAGGCTCAACGGGTCGGGCGAATCACGTTCCAGCATGCGCGGAATCGTAGCCCCGGAACCAATCCGGCGGCAAGGATGGCGGCGCTTTATGCTTAAACTTCACGCCAATCCGCCGCGCTTGTCTTCTCTCCTATATGTCCGATAATGTGGACTTATCGCGGCCGAGACAACGACCAGCGATTCCAATTTTGCATTGAATAAAAAAGCCAGTTCGCCTTTCGACGATAGTCAAGAGCACCACAAGAGTTGCCAGCGGCAACCTTAGCACATCGATGTGGAGCTTACGCCGCCCGTCTTGTCGCCTTCTCGTGTAGCTTTTCCGGCTTGAGATGCGTATATCGGCGAAGCATTTTCCAGTCTCGATGGCCCGTGACCAGAGCGACTTGTTCAATCGTGAACCCCGCTTCAAACAACTGGCTCGTGCCTTCGTGACGGAGGTCATGGAAATGCAAATCGTCGATTTTTAGTTCGCGGCATTGACGCCGGAAGGCTGTGCCGACCGACTTGCCGTTGTAGGGAAAAATTTTCCCCTTGTCGGATCCCAAAAACCGTTTCTGTTCTTCGATGAGCGCACATGCGTCATAGCCGCTAACATCGAGAAGCGGGATTCGCTGATTGTTCCCGGCTTTGCGCCGTGGATCTTTACGGTCCCGTATGACGAGCATCTTTTGGACTGGATCAAAATCTTCCCACTTGATCCGACTGATCTCGTCCTGTCGCATCGCCGTAGCGATCGCAAACCGAATAATCCGCCCAACCGGAATCGTCTGTCTAGGGTTGCGCTCGAAGGCGGCGACGATCCGATCGATCTCCTCTTGCGTCGGCCTTCTGTCTCTCTCATTTCCCTTCCCGACCAGCCCGAGGCGATGCAATGCTATTCTGGCCAGATCAATAGGCTCCGTTGAAAGCTGAACGCCGTGGACCGCAACCGCGTGGGACAGAATCGTTTTGATGTAACCAAGATCGATGCCAAGGGTGACAGGTCCCGCCCCTTCCTTCGCTCGATCGCGACCAAACTGGATTAATCGCTCACGATCGACTTCGGATATCTTACATGAGCCCAAACGACGTTCCAGGAAGTCGAGACTCGCAGCCTTTGATCGACCGATGCGCTTGCCCACTTCGCGAAGGTCCTCCCTATGGAGGCGAACGAGATCGCCAAAGGTCTTGGCGTCCTTTCGCGCGCGCTTGGCCGGAGATTCGCCGCGATCGATCCGTCTTTCGATATCCAGGGCCCATTCCTCGGCGTCGCGACGGCGGAGAAATGTCTCGTTGACATATTTCCCCTTGCGCCGAACCTGCGCTCTCCAGGATCCCGATTTGAGCCTCGTAAATGTCGCCATGGCGTGTGCGCTCTGTGTGCATTGACAGGTCGAAAAGTAGCGAAAAGTGTCGTATCGAGGCGCAGAATGGAGTGCACACGACGCGACCTATGCCGTTGAGAGTAAATAGAAAATGCTTATAGATCAAGATATTAGATTCGCCATTGCGCCTATGATGGACTGGACGGATCGGCACTGCCGATACTTCCATCGCCTCCTGTCGCGCCGCGCGCGGCTTTATACCGAAATGCTGACGACCGGCGCGGTGATCCACGGCGACCGCGCGCGGCTGCTGGGTTTCGATCCCTTCGAACAGCCTGTCGCCCTGCAGCTCGGCGGCGCCGAGCCTGCGACCCTGGCGAAGGCCGCAAGCATCGTCGAGACTTTCGGCTACGCAGAAGTCAATCTCAACGTCGGCTGCCCCTCGGATCGGGTTCAGAACGGCGCTTTCGGCGCCTGTCTGATGCGCGAGCCTGCGCTGGTTGGCGACTGCGTCAAGGCGATGAAGGACGCGGTCGCTCTTCCGGTCACGGTTAAATGCCGCATCGGCGTCGACGATCAGGATCCCGAACGAGCGCTGTTTGCGCTCGCCGAGAGTTGCGTCGCAAACGGCGCCGACGCGCTGTTCATCCATGCGCGAAAAGCTTGGCTCAAGGGTCTCTCGCCGAAAGAAAACCGGAACGCGCCGCCGTTGGACTATGCGCTCGTACATCGTCTCAAGCGCGCGCTGCCGGATGTTCCGATCGCCATCAACGGCGGGCTGACCAGCATGTCACAGATCGAAGAACAGCTGCAATGCGTCGACGGCGTGATGATCGGGCGCGCCGCCTATCATGATCCGGCGTTGCTCCTTGCAGTCGATCCGCAATTGTTCGGTGCGCCTGCCCCGGCTGCCGACCTCTTCGACGCCGTCGACGCCTTCCTTCACTATGTCGAGCGAGAATTGGCGAAAGGCGAACGGCTCGCCGCCATGACGCGCCATCTTCTGGGACTTTTCGCCGGCATGCCGGGCGCGCGATCGTTCCGTCGACGGCTGACGCTCGAAGCCGTCAAACCCGGCGCCGGGGTCGAAACGCTGCTTCGAGCCGTCGACGACGTGCGCGCCGCCACGGCGCGCCGCGCCGAACTCGCCGAAACCCATTGACGTCTTACGCCGCCGACAGCGCCGCCAGAATGGCGATCTCCGCGAGCTGCTGCGCGGCGCCGAGAACATCCCCGGTGTAGCCGCCGATCTGCCTATTTGAAAGTTTCACGATCAACGCCACGGCGGCGAAGGCTGCGACGATCGCGAGCGCGATCTGGGCTGCGCCCGCGCCCGCCAGCCAGGGCGCAAGACCGAGGGCGGCGGTGAAGAGACAGGCGCGGAGCCAGGTTCCGCGCGACGGCGCCGCGACGGTCGCGCCCAATCCCTCGACGCGCGCCGGCGCAAGCCACAGCATCGGCGCCAGTCCGGCGACGCGCGACAAGGCGCCGGCGAAGACGAGCGCGAGCGCCGCCAGCGTGACGCTTCGCTCGAGGATCGATGCGAGCGCGGCGACGCGAAGGAGGATCGAAAAGCACAGCGCCAGAACGCCATAGGCGCCGATCCGGCTGTCGCGCATGATCGCGAGTTTCGACTCGCGCGTCGCGCCGCCGCCAAAACCGTCGGCGACATCGGCGAGTCCGTCCTCATGGAGAGCGCCGGTGACGAGCACGACGACCGCGACGGCGACCAGCGCACAGACCAGCGAAGGCAGATGGCAGATGCGCGCGACGACGAGCGCCGTAGCGCCAATGGCGCCGATCGCTGCGCCGGCGATCGGCAGCGCCGGCGCCATGCGCCCGAAATCAAGCGGCGCATGGGCGCCTGCGCCGATCGGAAGACGCGAATAGAACCGCAAAAATGACGCGACATCGGCGAGGAGCGGGCGCTGCATCGGTCCCATTTTCGGCTCCCCGCCAATTTGCCGAGAGGCTTCGAACTTCGCTACACAGCGCCAGGACTATATCGTCTGATTATAAGCGCCGACCTCGGGATTTTCGCGCAGCACGGCGTCTATCGCCGTAAACATTTCCTTCATGCGCGCTTGCGACACGGGACTTTCGACGACGACGACGAGCTCCGGCTTGTTGGACGACGCGCGCACGAGCCCCCAGGTGCCGTCAGCGACCGTCACCCGCACGCCATTGATGGTGACGACGTCGCGGATCGGCTGACCGATGATCTTTTCGCCCTGCGCGCGCATCGCCTCGATGCGCGCCGTCACCTTTTCGATCACGCCATATTTTTTCTCATCGTCGCAATGCGGCGACATGGTCGGCGAGCCCCAGGTCTTCGGCAGTTCGGCATAAAGATCCGCCATTGACTTCGTCGGATTACGGTCGAGCATTTCAAGGACATGGATGGCGGTCAGCAGCCCGTCGTCATAGCCGCGTCCGATCGGCTCGTTGAAGAAGAAATGCCCCGACTTCTCGAAGCCGGCGAGCGCCTTCTTCTCGCTGACGCGGCGCTTGATATAGGAATGGCCGGTCTTCCAATATTCGGTGACGACGCCGCGCGCGACGAGTTCGGGGTCGGTCGCGAATAGGCCGGTCGATTTCACATCGACGACGAATGACGCATTCGGATGAACCTTGGAGAGATCGCGCGCGAGCATGACGCCGATCTTGTCGGCGAAAATCTCCTCGCCGTTATTATCAACGACGCCGCAGCGATCCCCATCGCCGTCAAAGCCAAGCCCGACGCAGGCGCCGGTCTCACGCACCTTGTCGGCGATGGCGTGCAACATGTGCAAATCTTCGGGGTTCGGATTGTAACGCGGAAAGGTGTAGTCCGGCGTCACGTCGAGCGGGATCACGTCGCAGCCGAGACGCTCCAGCATCTGCGGCGCGAAGGCGCCGGCGGTGCCATTGCCGCAGGCGGCGACGACCTTCATCTTGCAGGCGAAAGGCGGCCGCCGGGTGAGATCGTCGATATAGCGTGCGCCGAAATTTTCGATGTAGCGATATGAGCCGCCTTCGGCCTCGTGAAATTCGCCGGCGAGAACGATCTCCTTCAGGCGGCCCATTTCCTCGGGCCCGAAAGTCACCGGCCGGCGCGCGCCCATTTTCACGCCCGTCCAGCCATTGTCGTTATGCGAGGCCGTCACCATGGCGACAGCTGCGACATCGAGATCGAACTGCGCGAAATAGGCCATCGGCGACAGAGCGAGACCGATGTCGCGCACGCGCACGCCGGCGGCCAAGAGGCCGCTCACCAGCGCCAGCTTGATCGATGAGGAATAGCTGCGGTAATCATGGCCGACGACGATTTCCGGCGCGACGCCCATTTCGCGCAGCAGCGCGCCAAGGCCCATGCCGAGCGCCTGCACGCCCATCAGATTGAGATCGTCGCCAAACAGCCAGCGCGCGTCATATTCGCGAAAGCCGGTCGATTTGATCAGCGGCGCCTCTTCATATTCGAATGTATTCGGGCGCAAATTCGAGTCGGGCTTGGGAAACATCAACGATCCTTCGCTTGGACGAGCGTCGCCTTGGCGGGTTTGACACAGCGGCCTTGGCATAAGCGAAAATCCGCGCCGCGCCAAATTGGGGCCGGAGGGCGGTCGATCTCTGCTTACTTCCTCATCGCGATACGTCTGCGACGACCGCGAGCAGCGCGCCTTGATCGAGAGGCGCGCGTGACCAAAACGTCGGGCGGCGCTTTGCGCTTCGCTCAGCGCCGCAGCGCTCACGAGCCCCGCGGCTTGGCGCGGGTCGTCGGCTGCGCGGCCGCCGGATCGTCCGGCCAGAGATGGCGCGGGTAGCGTCCTCTCATCTCCTTTTTCACCTCGTTCCACGAGCCTTTCCAGAAGCTCGGCAGATCGCGAGTCGTCTGGATCGGCCGATGCGCAGGAGATAACAGTTCGAGTGTCAGCGGCGCGCGTCCCCGCGCGAGAGTCGGGTGAGTTGAAAGGCCGTAAAGCTCCTGCACCCGCACCGCGAGGATCGGTCCGTTCTCGGTTGAATAGTCGAGCGCATGGCGCGTCCCGGCGGGCGTCTCGAAATAGGCCGGCGCTTCGGCGTCGAGCCTGCGCGTCATCTCATAGGGGAGCAATTGCGCGAGCGCCGCTTCGAGATCGTCCGCCGTGATCTCGGCAAGCGACGCGCGCCCCGTAATGAAGGGCGCCAGCCATTCTTCGGCGCTCGCGGCCAGAGCGGCGTCGGACAGATCCGGCCATTCTTCGCCCTCGGCGCGGCACAAAAAGGCGACGCGGTCACGCCGCTGCATCTGCGACTTCGTCCACGGCAGCCGCGCTAGGCCAAGCGCCGCGACGCCGCGCGCGAGCGTCGTTGCGTTTTCTTCCGACGCCTCGACCGCCAGATTGCGCTCGGCGAGCCGTATCGCGCCGAGACGCCGGAAGGCGCGCCGCCGCAAACTGGCGCTCGCCGCATCAAGAATGGTTTCGTCGCGAGTCTCAATGCGGTCGCCGGCGATCGTCTCGACTTCCTCGGCGGCGAGCGCGCAAGCCGCAATGATGCGCGCCTGCGCCGCCCGACCGGTGAGTTCGGCGATCGCAAGAAAAGGCGCGCGCGATAGCGGGTCTTCTACGGGCAACACGGCGGCGCGGCCGTTCGCCATCAGGAACTCGCCGCGCGCGCCGCGCGATTTGGCGATTCGGTCGGGAAAAGCCAGGGCGATCAGCGCGCCGTCGGATAGCCCCCTCCCTGTCCCTCCCCCGCTTCGTTGGAGAGGAGACGCTAACGATCGGCGATGCGCGACATGAGGCGCCGAATCTGCTCCCTCTCCCGCGCCAGCGTGGGAGGGCTGGGGTGGGGGCGATCCGCCAGCGGCCCCATTCGCCTGCTTCGCCCATTGCGCGGCGAGGCGCAGCGCGTCGCCCGCGCGCTTCGACTTGTCGCCATGCAATCGCTCAAGCCGATGCGACAGGTCGGCGTCTGCGCCGCCGAGTCCGCGCTCGGAGAGCAGCATGGCGAGTTCGGCGGCGCGCTTCGCCTCGCCCTGGCGCGCCGCCTCGACCGCCATCCGCGCCAGCCGCGGCGCAAGCGGCAGCCCGCGCATGGCGCGACCGATGTCTGTAAGCCTGCCGTCGCCGTCGAGCGCGCCAAGCTCGCGGTCGAGCGCGACCGCCTCCTTCCAGGCGGGCGCCGGCGGCGGATCGAGCCAGTTGAGCCGCGCCGGATCGCTCACCCCCCAGGCGGCGAGATCGAGCGCAAGTCCGGAGAGATCGGCGTCAAGGATTTCGGGCGCGGCGAAGGCCGGGAGCGACGCCGTCTGCGGCTCGTCCCACAAACGATAGCAGACGCCGGGCTCGGTGCGGCCGGCGCGGCCGCGGCGCTGATCGACGCTGGCGCGCGAAGCGCGCACGGTTTCAAGCCGCGACAGTCCAAGATCAGGCTCGAAGCGCTGCACGCGCGCCTGCCCGCTATCGATGACGATGCGCACGCCTTCGATCGTGAGCGAAGTTTCCGCGATCGATGTGGCGAGCACGATTTTTCGACGGCCGGCCATAGCGGGCGCGATCGCCAGGTCCTGCTCGCCGCGATCAAGCGCGCCGTAAAGCGGCGCGACGTCGACGTCGTCTGGCAGGCGCGACTCGCCGAGACGCGACGCGACGCGCATGATTTCCCCCTGCCCCGGCAGAAAGGCGAGGATCGAGCCCGCTTCTTCGCGCAGCGCCCGCAGGATCGCGCCCGTCATCGTCTCTTCGATACGCGCATTGGCGTCGCGGCCGAGATAACGCGTCTCAACCGGAAAGGCGCGCCCCGCGCTTTCGATGATTTGCGCGGCCATCAGGGCGCCGACGCGCGCGCCGTCGAGCGTCGCCGACATGGCGATGAGGCGCAGATCTTCGCGCAAGCCGCTCTGCGCGTCGAGCGCCAGCGCCAGGCCGAGATCGGCGTCGAGCGAGCGTTCGTGATATTCGTCGAACAGCACGCCGGCGACGCCCTCGAGCGCCGGGTCGTCCAGTATCATCCGGGCGAACACGCCTTCGGTGACGACTTCGATGCGGGTGCGCGCGGTGACTTTCGATTCAAGGCGCATCCGCAGGCCGATCGTTTCGCCGACGCTCTCGCCAAGGGTCGCCGCCATGCGCGCCGCCGCCGCGCGGGCGGCGAGGCGTCGCGGCTCCAGCAGGATGAGCTTGCCGCCCGCCGTCCAGTCGGCGTCAAGCAGCGCCAAGGGAACGCGCGTGGTCTTGCCAGCGCCGGGCGGCGCGACGATGACGAGATTGGACGATGCCGCGAGCGCCGTGAGGATCGCTGGCAGCGCATCGTCGATCGGCAGCGCCGAAAATTCGTTCGTCATGGCAGGCGCGCGCTTCAAGGCTTTCGTCCCCGCCCGCAAAAAAAGCCCCTCCCTTTCGGGGAGGGGCGAATTATCCGGGCGAAGGCGGAACTTACGCCGCCTGCTGGATCGCGGAGAGCTTCCACTCCTGCGGCCCAGCGCCCGCCGGTCGGCGGAACGTCCAGGCCTCGGTGGTCTCCGTCTGCCCCTCCCAGCCGGGCGCCGGCTTGCCGGTGGCGCGATCGACCATCTCGTCGTTGAGCGTGAAGCGCATGGCGACGGTCGCGTATTCGTCCACCCCTTCGCGCCATGCTTCCGACAGATCGCCTTGCAGCAGCTTCACGTCGGAGACGCGGTTCAGCACGCCCTTGCGGCGGTTCTCTTCCAATTCGTCGTCGAAATAGGAGGCCATTTCCGGCGTCGACATGCCGCGCAGCGCGCCGATGTCCTCGCGGCTATAGGCGCCCTGCGTTTCGCCGAGCAGACGCTCGAAGGCGCTGAAATCCTCCGGCGCGACTTTGATCGGCGTCGCCATCGCCGCCTGCGGCGACGCGCCCGAGCCGAAGCCCGCCGCGCCAAAAGGCGCGCGCGCCGTGAAGGGCGAAGTGAAGCCAGAGCTCGGATGCCGACCCGCCCCCGCCATCGCGATATTGCGGCGCGTCCACCAATTGAAGGCCATGCGGGCCAGGAAGACGATCAGCGCGATCTGCAGCAGCAGGCCGATGATCGACATGAAGCCGCCCATGCCGCCGAGGAGGCCGTTGCCCGTCAGCAGGCCGAAGAGGCCCGCGCCGAGCAGGCCGCCGGCGAGGCCGCCAAGCAAGCCGCGACCGAAGGAGCCGCCAAAGGCGCCGCCGGGCTGCGACAGCGGGCCGGCCGTGCCTGGCGAAGGCCGCGGCGTGACGCTGCGCTCGAAGGGCGAGGCCGTTCCCGGCATGGTGCGGGTCGAGGGCGGCGCGGACCAGCTGCGCGAGCCGCGGCTGCCAAAACTGCCGCCGCCGCCCATGCGCGCTTCGGCGATCGCCGGCGCAAGCGCTAGCAGCGCGGCAAGAGCGAGAGAAATCAGCGATCCACGCTTAAAGGCGAAGAAACGCGACATTGTTTAATTCCCCATCTGTCGGGGAGCGACGCTCCCCCAGCGAGGCAATATATAAGGGCCGGGTGACGGGTCCGCAAAGGCGTGGGCAGGGAAATTGGATGTCGCCGGGGCGCCGGCTTAAATGACTTCTCAGTCTGGTATGCTCGGCGCCATGGCTAGGAAACCGAAGTCGATGCGCAAACGCCGAGTTCACGGAGCTGCTGACCGCTCCGTTTCGGCGGAGGCATTTTGCCAATCGAAGAGAGAGCGCATGGGCGAAATGCTGGTCGCCGCAATGGAGAACTCGCCCCTTCGGGAAATCGACATTGAACCGAAACGCGAAGCCATGCCCGTGCGTGAGGTGAATTTGTGAGCGTACGGCTGCTCAACGACATATCTCACTCTGGTTCGTCATGACTGTGCGCGCTTCCTGGCACGCCTTCATGTTGTCGCCGATGAACTGTGCAAGGTCGGCATGATCGTCGGGCTTGTAGTAGTCGTAATACAGCTGCCGACCCTGTTCGTAGTAGGGCGGGTCAAGGTAAATGAAGGTCTTTTCGTCCCACTTCGGCAGACCAAAGCGCAGCAGGCAGAAGCTAGAATACGAGTCGATTCCAGTAAAGGCTGAGCGGCACTTGCGAGGGGTCCGCGCTGGCGACGGAAGCGGGAAATTTGGCGCGGGCAACTTCACATAGCGTTTGGGGGGTGTCTCACCCCACCCCGGCGCTGTGCGCCGACCCTCCCCCTCGAGGGGAGGGTGGAGCGAGGCTGAACCGCCGTCGCGCCTCCCCTTCACGAACGCGCGCGCTTCTCCAGATACTCGCGCAGCGCGGCGTTGATGCGCGATTGCCAGCCTTCGCCCCCGGCGCGAAACGCCTCGATGATATCGGGATCGAGCCGGATCGTGGTCGAGACTTTCGTCAACTCGGCTGGCGGGCGCCCCCGCCGAACCTTGGATTGATCGAACTGCTTGCGCCATTCCGGGGTTGAGAGGTCGGGGATGTCCTCGTCAGCCGAGTTCGGGGCCATAGGCTTCTTGTTCGCGCTCATTGCATTTCCTCATGCTGATCACGCGAAGGGCGTCTCCGCGCGGCGTCCATGCGATTGCGACCATGCGGCCGTCGAGAAAGCCAATTGTGATGTATCGCGACTCTCCGTAATCGCGCCGGCAATCGTTGAAGGTGAAATAGGCGGATGCGAATATTTCATCCGCCCGCGCCATGTCGAGACCTCTCTCCTTCAAGGTGCGGCGGCGCTTAGCGAGGTCGAATTCGATCTGCATCCAATTTCTGTTACTACAAAAATAATCTGGGAAGACCAATATAACAAGGGATCAGGCGCGCCATTCGAGCTGCGCTTTGAATTTTTTCCCGTCGATTCGCTTCAATAGAGGTGTCACAGGTGATGGCCAACAGACAGGGCATTCTCGGCGCGGCGCGGACGCGCTAAACCCTCACCATGCGTCAATATCTCGATCTTCTCGACAAAGCGCTGCGCGAGGGCGTGCGCAAGGACGATCGCACCGGGACCGGAACGCTGTCGCTGTTCGGCCATCAGATGCGCTTCGACCTTTCGCAGGGTTTTCCGCTGGTGACGACGAAGCGCGTGCATCTGAAATCGGTCATTCACGAATTGCTGTGGTTCCTACAGGGCGACACCAACGTCAAATATCTGCGCGATCACGGCGTCACCATCTGGGACGAATGGGCGAATGAAGACGGCGATCTTGGTCCGATCTACGGCATGCAATGGCGGCGCTGGCCCGACGGCGACAGGGATATCGACCAGCTCGCCCATGTCGTCGAGGAGATCAGGCGCAATCCCTTTTCGCGCCGGCTGATCGTCTCGGCATGGAACCCGGCGCAGGTCGAGAAAATGGCGCTGCCGCCGTGCCATTGCCTGTTCCAGTTTCATGTCGCCGAAATCGACGGGCGGAAACGTCTCTCCTGCCAGCTCTATCAGCGTTCGGCAGACGTCTTCCTCGGCGTTCCCTTCAACATCGCGAGCTATGCGCTGCTGACCCAAATGGTCGCGCAGGTCACCGGCTGCGTTCCGGGCGATTTCGTGCACAGTTTCGGCGACGTGCATCTCTATCTCAACCATGTCGAGCAGGCGCGCCTTCAACTCTCCCGCGAACCAAAGCCCCTACCCCGCTTGAAGCTGAACCCGGCTGTGACCTCGCTCTTCGACTTCAAATATGAAGACGTGAGCGTCGAGAACTACGACTCCTGGCCGGCGATCGCCGCCCCGATCGCGGTGTAACGCGATGGCGCCAAAAATCGTCGCCGTCGTCGCGCGCGGACGCAATGGCGTGATCGGCGTCGCCAACGGCCTCCCTGGCGGCTCTCGAGCGATCTGAAGCGTTACAAGGCGCGCACTTGGGGCAAGCCCATGATCATGGGGCGGCGCACCTTCGAATCGATCGGGCGGCCACTGCCAGGGCGGGAAAGCGTGGTTCTCACCCGCGATCCGCATTTCAGGGCCGAGGGCGCGCATGTGGCGGCGAGTCCGCCCGAGGCCTTGGCGACGGCGCGACGGCTCGCCGGTTTGCTCGACGTGGACGAAATCATCATTGCGGGCGGGGAGGACATCTATCGCGCCTTTCTCGATCTCACCGACGTGATCGAACTGACCGAAGTCGCGCTCGATATCGCCGGCGACGCGCATTTCCCTGTGCTGAATCCCGCAGACTGGCGCGAGATCAGACGCGAAGCGCCGCCCCGCGGCCCGAAAGACGAGGCCGACTTCGCCTATGTCACGCTTGAGCGCCGCCGCCCGTGACGCGCCTGAAACCAGTTGCGGCGCAATCCGGCTACCGATATAAACCGGCGCGAAGCGGCTTTCGGCCATTTCTATCGGAGTGTAGCGCAGCCTGGTAGCGCACCTCGTTCGGGACGAGGGGGTCGGAGGTTCGAATCCTCTCACTCCGACCAAATAACTCAACAACTTAAGACATCTGAATGGCTCGGCGGCCACTACCGCGGCCACCGACACGAGCGCGTGCGTCATTTTCGTCGAGCTCGAGACGAGCGCCCGCCGCCGGACCTCTGTGACGCCGCTGTCGACAAATGAGGCTGTCATCTCGCGCCGCGACACGGTTCTTCAGCCTCGACGCGGCGCGCCAATCATGCGACGCTCGGCGCGGCGACCGTACTTACGCGCATCTGCTCAGTTCGATCGGCATTGGAAACGCCGGGCGAGCTTAGTTTCGGCCAGCATGGCTCGCGGGCAAAAATCAGTCCGTCACTTATGTAATATTCAATCGGATAACCAATAAGCCGCCCAACGGCGGCCGGTAATTACCAAACATTGCGAAGCCGATACGCAGTTCCAATCAAGCCACCTTCAACATCATCTATCGTTAGGAGAGTATTATGACCCTCACGACTTGTCGAACGTCTCAACCGCTCAGCTTTGGGGACTCTTCTCAGCAAACCTTCAAAGTCTGCACATTTCTTGTGAATGTGCTCAGCCATATGTACGACCAGTGGGTAAAGGCCGGCTCGCCTCTCAATTTCGATTGGCGCCCGGAGAACGCTTGCCCGATCACCAATGATTTCAAAGTTGAAGACTATAATTTCGGTCAGCTCATTTGGAGCACGTTCACTCCTGAATTCAAAAAACCGGTCACCGAACCTTTCGGCTGCCTCGTTAAATCCAAGACCGACGGCAGTCTTTTTCTTGTCTTCCGGGGCAGCAAGAGTTTTGACGACTTTAGTGCAGACGTTGAATTCAAACCGGTCGTCTATAGCGCGCCAACCCCCAATCCCCCGCCCGGCATTTTCGTCGCGAGAGGCTGGTATGCGGTGTTTAACGGACTTGTCGAAGCATTGGACGCTCAGCTCAAAACCATTAGCGGTAGACCTCTCACCATTACTGGCCACAGTCTTGGCTCAGCGCTTGCCACGTTGGCAGTGCCGCTGGCGGTTTCTAACAACATTGCGGCGCTACACTACAATTCGGCGAGTCCAAAGGTTGGACTACAATCCTTCCGGGATTATTACGAAAACTTAAAGGTGGAAACCTTCCGTCTCGTGAATACCGCCGACACCGTACCCAATCTTCCGCCACAAAGTAGCGGCGACTATCTACACGTCGGCAATGAGGCCTCCTTCAACGCCGACTATGGCGACGAGAAAAAAACACATAACCCCTGTTGCAGCTACGCCTACGCCATCTACAATCCAAAAGTGCCCTGCAATCAGAACTTTGATACCTGCGCCACGAGCCAAGATTCATAGACCAATATTCCCTCGACATGACGCAATTGGCGGCGGGGGCCGGGGCACGGCATCCATGTTTGTCACTCCGCCGCCGACGCTTCTCGCGATGACGCTCGAAGGATACGGTCAGAAAGGAAGAAAACGCCTCGTCGTCATTTACTCTGGTCCCATTTGAGGGAAGAAACTGCCGCCGGCATATTCGATCGCCGTATCGGCCAGAAGGTCGCGCCACATGCGATATTGATCGTCAAAAACCGCCTTACCGAGATCGCGTTCAACAAGCGCGGCCGCCAAGAACCTAAGCCCGTCGGCGAGTGTCAGGGCGTTTTCGAGATAGAGCAGCCGCACCCCGACAGCTTCACGTCCCATAACCGACATTGCCGCCGCAATCTCGATATTGTCGCGACGGCCTTGCCCAGGACCGCAAACGCCAACAAAACACTGCCGCCAATCATTCGGGCCGCTCTCGCTTCGAAACGCTTCGAACCCCTCCCTCAGGGCGGCGTATGCGGCCTGACCGACGGCTGTGATGACCCTTTCCAGTTGCGGATTGACTTTCTTTAGCGCAGACGGAAATTCGTTCGCAGTTGCGCGCCGTCGTGACAACCACCCATCAGAAAGGGCTTTTAGCTCGGCAAGAACATCTCGCGCCGGATGCGCCAGTTCAACCGGCAACTCCGCCGAGACGCATTCGATCGCCTCGGCCAATGCTTCATTGAGCTCATTTGCCGCCTGCAGCGCCGCGGTCGAATCCCGCCCCCGCAGCAATTGGCTCCATGCGCCATGAGCGCCAAGAACCGCATGCATCAATCCCTTAATCTTCGGCAGCGTCTGATCCGGCTGATAACACTTCGTCAGTCTGCCATGTTCGACGCGCCAGATTTCTCCAGTGCCGATGAGCGTCAGCGCGGCGAGCGGCGTTTCCTCCAAGACCTGTTCCCGATTGGCGCCGTATAACGAACGGAACGTCATGTTCAGTTTGGCGATCGGATCGTCTGGCGTTCCGGCTTCCGCCAGCGTCGCTGCGGAAATTTCTGACTCGCCCTTAGCTCCAGCATTCATTGCGACGCTCCATTGCAGCAAACGGCCGGTCAGTGTCCGTCGTTGGAAAAATGCTGATAGTCGACGCTTCTTTTCCAGCGTCCGCCCCAGCGCCAGCCCTGTCGCGCGAAGGCTCTGGTCACGACGTCGCCGTCAACGATGATCCCCACGATATCGCTTCTCCGCTCGCGGGTCTCGTCATAGGCGCGCCCCGCCTCGGGCTCGGTGAGATTTCCTTCCCGGTAGGGATTTTGAACAGGGTTGATGTCCACGGCCATTCCGTAGGCATGTCGGGACATCGCGCCACGATCGGTGGTTCGGCAGTTGAAGGCGCTCGTATTATTCGCCGCCATCGATCGTGCGTCGTCGCCATCGAATTCATCGATCAGGGACATTCGATAGATTCGAAATTTCCCGCTGTCGTAAATTTCCTGAAAGGCGGCCGCGACCGCTCTCGCGGCGCTCCTTGCGACGATCAAAGAGCCAGTTTGAGAGTTGCCGTCGAAATCGAGGTAAGGGACTTTCAGGAGAACAAGCTGTTCCCGTCCGGGACAGGGAAGCTCAGAGCGCCACGACCTTCCCTGCATGTAAGCCCATGTTGCATCCGGTATTGGCTCAGCCGTCACCTTGGCGTCACGCGCATTTGCCTCTGCGCCCGCAAGAAGCAAGAGCAAAAGCGCCACCGCTCGGATGGGTGAGCAATTCGGGGCCAAATGTCGCTCCACTGCATTTTTTTGGAAAAGCTGCTTGGCGGCGTTCTACGCGGCTTCACATCAGAAGCAAGGTGCCGTCATCTGGTTTGGCGGCGCTTAAACCTCCGCGCGATGTCGGCCTGGATACGCACCGGCAAATCACAACGATCTTCTCGGAGCGCTCTCAAAGGCGTTCGGTCATAGAGACGCTAACAATGGTCGATAGGCGCATTCAGAGGCACGCTGTCGTAAGAAAGGCAGCGCCTCGAACGTCAGCGCCGAAATGCACACAAATTCGCCGATTCCATCCGCGATCGCCATGTCGCCGACCGTGAGTATCGCGAGTCCCTTGCATATTTCCGAGACAGCAAAAATTCCGTTTGCCCGGGCCATGCAAACCAACTTGCCGAACGGGCGGTCGGGCGCAGCAGTAAGCGCACTCGCCGAAAAGAAGGCGATCTCTTTTTTTCCGGGTGACAGCCTGACAGTTGCCGACAGCCTTGATAAGCCCATGCTCAGCCTTCAACGATGGAGGAGTCGCTTCATTACCTTTCAATTGAGACCGCCAATATGGCTAACATGCGGCCCCACCTAGGCACGCGGCGTGGACGGAACGACTAGCGCTCCCCGAACGAAGTGACGCATTCGCGCAGTTGCGTCCGATCTGGCTTAAACTTCTATCCCTAAACGTGTCGCGCGAATGTAAATGCCAAGACTAGTGCTTCGCAAACCGCTCTATGGCGTCGATAAAGGCGTCCGGCGACGCGGCCATGCGGCGGACGATATGCATCGGCAATCTGGCGAGCATTCGAACAGTCGAGAAGGTGGCGGCGAGCGTCGACGCGGAAACGAAGCGCTGCATTCGATTCTCCATTGTGGGGCGTGCGCGTCCGCGGCGCTTGCATGCAGCGCGCGGGCGGCTCGCGAGTTTGGCGAGCCGCATCTTAAGCATGCCAATGTTTCGGCTGGGTTGCTGAGGCGTTGCCGGCCAGTTTCGGCTTTGAGGCAGATTGGTGTGGCGCGCGGCCGCGCCTTGATCATCCGCCGAGAATTTCCGCCCGCAGTCGCACGGCGACAATGTCGACCGCCGTCGCAACCGCTGGCGACAGCGTCGCGCCCACATCGAACGCCGCGCCTTCAATAGCGTAAACGACGCAGTGCGGCGGCAACGCGCCAAGCGCTCTCGCGAGTTCCAGAGCTTCGGCGAGTCCAAAGCCATGCGTCGACGCGCTGAAGGCCGTCTGCGGCAGCGGACCTGCGCCGATGTCAAAACGCTGAATCTCGCCGGGGCTTGCGCCGGACGCGCAGGCGTCGACGATGAAGGCGGCGTCCGCGCCTTCAAGCCGCGCCAGCACTCTTGTCGCCTCGCCCTCCTCTTCGATAATTTCATCTTCGTCGAGAAAAGCGCGCAGCGCTCGTGCGACTGCGCGGCCCGCGGCGTCGTCGCCGCGCTGAGGATTGCCGATACAGAGCACGACGCAGCGGCGCTTCCGCGCTCTATCCGCCACGATCGATCTCGAGCCGCAGAAAATGCGTCGCGCAGGAAATGCAGGGGTCGTGATTGCGGATCGTCTGCTCGCAGCGGTGACGCAAATCGTCATCGGGCAGATCGAGCCAGGCGTTGGCGAAGGTCTTTAAATCCTCTTCGATGCTCGGTTGATTCTGCGACGTCGGGGGCACAATGCGCGCGTCGGCGATCTTGCCATCGGCATTGAGCTGGTAGCGGTGATAGAGCATGCCGCGCGGCGCCTCGGTCGCCGCAAAGCCGGTTCCCGCGCGCGGCTCTAGATCGATCGCGGGCCGTTCCGGCTCTTCATAGTGGTCGATAATCCGCAGCGCCTCGTCGCAGGCGTAGAGAACTTCGACGGCGCGAACGATAATGCTGCGAAACGGATTGGCGCAGACCGTTCCAAGCCCCGCCTCCTGCGCGGCCTCGCGCGCGAGCGGCGAGAGAGAGGCGGAGTTCAGCGCGTAACGCGCCAAGGGACCGGTGAGAAAGGCGCCACGCGCCTTGATCCGCGCATGCAGCGCAGTCGAATGTTCGACCTGCATCTCCTCGAAATGCTCATCATATTCTGCGGCGGCAATGTCGAGCCCGCGGCTCGAGGCGATGCGGCCGTCGCTGAACGGATATTCGCCGTCGCCTCGCAACGCGACGAATTCATAGTCTCTGTCAACGTCGGGGAAGTCGAAGCCGGCCGTCCAACGCACGGTGGCGAGCGCCCTATCCCGCGCGCGCTTCAAATTTTCCCCGAGCGCCTCAAGCTCGCGCTTGCGCGGTGTTCGGTAAAAGCCGCCGACGCGGACATTGATCGGATGGATTTCGCGGCCGCCGAGAAGCGCGATGATCGAATTGCCGACTCTTTTTAGATCAAGACCGCGCCGCACGATGTCGGCATGATCGCGCGCCATTTCGATCGCGCCTTCATAGCCGAGAAAATCCGGCGCGTGCAGCATGTAAACATGCAGCGTGTGGCTCTCGATCCACTCGCCACAATAGATGAGCCGCCGTAACTCGCGCAGCGGTCCGTCGACGACGACGCCGAGCGCGTTCTCCATCGCGTGAACCGCGCTCATCTGATAGGCAACCGGACAGATGCCGCAGATGCGCGCCGTGATGTCCGGCGCCTCCGAATACATGCGGTCGCGCAGGAAAGCTTCGAAGAAGCGCGGCGGTTCAAAGATGTTGAATTCGGTCAGTTGCACGACGCCGTCGCGCGCGATGAGTTTGAGCGCGCCCTCGCCTTCGACGCGTGCGAGCTGGTCGACCTTGATCGTCCTACTGGTCATGACGCTCGCTTTCCTTTCGGAAGGCGTCGGCATTGGCGTTGAAGGTCCGGTAGACGCGCTTCAGCGCGTCATTGTCCATGCCGAGCGACCCTAACGGAACCGACAGCGCCGGCGTGTTCGGCGTCTCCATCGGGCCATAGCAACCGTAGCAGCCGCGATTGTAGGAAGGGCAGATTGCGCCACAACCCGCATGGGTGACGGGGCCCAGACACGGAGTCCCATGACCGACCATGACGCAGAGATTGCCGGCGATTTTGCATTCGACGCAGACGCTGTGCGACGGCGTTTGCGGCTTGCGCCCGGCGAGAAAGGCGGAAATGACTTCGACGAGCTGTCGCGTGCTGATCGGACAGCCCCGCAGTTCGAAATCGACCTTCACGTGATCGGCAATTGCGGTCGAGGTCGCCAGGGTCTGGATATAGTCGGGCCGCGCATAGACGATGGCCGCATATTCGCGCACGTCGGCGAAGTTGCGTAGCGCCTGTATGCCGCCCGAGGTGGCGCAGGCGCCGATCGTCACTAAGAACCGCGACTGTCTACGCACCTCCCGGATGCGCTCGGCGTCATGCGCCGTCGTCACCGACCCTTCGACGAGAGAGAGATCATAAGGGCCTTCGACCGAGGCGCGCGTCGCTTCGAGAAACTGCGCAATTTCTATTTTGCCGGCGATCTCGAGCAATTCGTCTTCGCAGTCGAGTAGGCTGAGCTGGCAGCCGTCGCATGAGGCGAACTTCCAGACCGCGAGTTTTGGTCGCGCGCGCTCCACGTCATAGCTCCCGATAGGCGAGAAGATTTCGGACGTGGTCGTAAGAATGCACCGGTCCGTCCTTGCAAATGAACAGCGGACCGAACTGGCAGTGGCCACAATGGCCGATCGCGCATTTCATATTGCGCTCCATCGAGACGAAGATTCGGGAATCCGCGACGCCAGCGTCTTCCAGCGTAAGCGCGGTGGCGCGGATCATCACCTCCGGCCCGCAGATCATCGAGACAGTGTCCGCTGGATCGAAACGCAGCTTGGACAGCAAGGGCGTGACATAGCCGACGTCTCCCGTCCATTCCGGCCCGGCGCGCTCTACTGCGACGCGCAACTGGAAGTCGGGCGTTCGCCGCCATTCCTCCAATTCGCTGCGAAAAATGAGATCGTCCGGCGTGCGTGCGCCATAAAGAACGCCGACGCGGCCGTAGGCAGCGCGATGACGCAGCAGCCAGTAGATGACGGGACGAAGCGGCGCGAGGCCAATGCCGCCGGCAATCAACAGCACATCGAAGCCTTTGGCTGCTTCAACCGGCCAGCCGACTCCGAAGGGACCGCGCAGGCCGACGCGGTCGCCGGTCTGCAATTTGCCGAGGGCGGCGCTCACCGGCCCGACGGCGCGGATCGTATGCGTCAGCCGCTCCGGCGCCTGCGAATCGCCGCTGATGCTGATCGGTATTTCGCCGACGCCGAATGCATAGAGCATATTGAACTGTCCCGGCGCGAAGGGCGTGGCGCCCTCAGGCGCAAGATCGAAAGTGAAGACGTCTTGCGACTCGCGAATAAAGCGCGTCACCGGCGTCATGCGCGGCGCCATCGGATGGAGCGGCGGCGCGCAGGCTTCAAGCGTTTGCGGCATCATACATCCCGAGCGCCTGCATGCGCGCCGACTGCAAGCGTTTGACCAGCGGCGGAATGAAGCGCTTCATCATTTCATAGCCGACCCGCGGATCAGCTTCGCACTTGCCGCGCAGGCACTTGCCGTCGAAAGCGATGGCGCGCGTCAGTTCGACGGCGCGCGCGTCGAATGACGAGCGGTAGGGCGGAATGAGCCAATCGGCGCCGACGATTTCGCCGGTCTTGACGGTGAGGAAGGTGAAAGGTCCGCGCGCCGGCACGAATGTCTCAAGCGCGACTGCGCCATGCCGCACGAGATAGAAGGAGTCGGCGGCGGCGCCTTCGCGGAAAAGATAATCTCCCTGCTGCAGCACCACATTCTTGGCGCATCCGGCGATCAGGCTCAGCGTGTCTTCATCCAGCCCCTCGGCGAAGGGGTGATGACGAAGCAGATCGGCAATGTCCTTCATCGCGGCTCCTCAGCGGAAGCGTCGCATCCGCGAATGGCGCGGACCTCTTCGGTAATGTCGATGCCCACCGGACACCATGTGATGCAGCGCCCGCAGCCGACACAGCCCGATGAGCCGAACTGGTCGATCCAGGTCGCAAGCTTATGGGTCATCCACTGGCGGTAGCGCGATTTCGCGCTGGCCCGCACGCTGCCGCCGTGAATGTAAGAAAAATCCATTGTGAAACACGAATCCCAGCGGCGCCAGCGTTCGGCGCGCTCCCCCGCGAGATCGGAGACGTCTTCCACCGACGTGCAGAAACAGGTCGGACAAACCAGCGTGCAATTTGCGCAGGTCAAACAGCGCGTCGCCACCTCGTCCCAGCGCGGATGTTCGAGATTGTTCGTCAGCAATTCGTTGAGGTCGTCCGAACGCATTTCACGACCCATGGAAGATGCGGTTCGTTCGATCACGGCTGCGGCGGCTCTAATCTCGTCATCCGAAGCGGCGCGATGCGGCGTCAGCGCCAAAAGCGCACGGCCTTCGTCGCTGCCGGCCTCGACGAGAAAAACATGTTCGCCGCCATCGAGAAGCTCGGTCAGCGCAAGATCGAAGCCTTCCGTCACACGCGGACCAGCCTGCATTGAGGCGCAGAAGCAAACGCCCCCCGCTTGGCCGCAGTTTACCGCGACGATCAGCGCGCGCGCCCGCAACGCCTGGTAATGCGGATCGGCGTAGAGGTCGCCGAGCAGCACTCGATCTTGAATTTCGATCGCGCGCATCTCGCAGGCGCGAACGCCGATGAAGGCGAGGCGGTCGCCGGTCGGCGGCTCGGGCGCAACGCTGATGTCGTCCCCGTGACGCTCCGCGGTCCACAGCCGCAGCTTCGGCGCATGGAGATATTTTTTCCATGATTGCGGCCCGACCGAGTATCCAAACAAGGCGTCGTCGCCGCGACGCAATAATCTGTAGCGGCCGCCATCCTGTTCATCCGTCCATCCGCGGGGCAGATCGTTGATCGATTCAACATCGTCGTAAACGATGGCCTGGTTTTCTAAGGTTGGCCCGACCGCGCGATAGCCGCGCGCCTGGATCGCCTGCAGCAACTTTTCCAGGCCTTCGACCGTTAGGGTCGCCATCGCGCCGTCAATTTGGTCCGCCATCCGCTCCTACCAGGCTCCCTGGGCTTCAAATCAAAATATAGCGGGCGATATGGAATTTTGTCTGCGACATTTATAGCCTTTGCCGTCGCCCATGTGACGAGGGCATGACATTAGGCGGGCCTGAAAACCGCACGCCCTGTCGCGTCTTCCCCAAAACTAGCCTTGACGCCTCGGTGCGCGCCTTGGCGCGCCAGCCGCGCGACTGTTGCGCTGGAATTCACGGCTCGCCGGTTGCTCGCGTCCCGAGCACGAACTATCTTGACCCTTGAATTCGGCCAACAGGCGCGTGCAGCAAGGCGAAGAAGCCGCAATGTTCGTCGTGCCCGAACCAGCGAGGATTGCTCATGTCGAATAGCTCCGACCCGGCCGAACCGACACCGCCGCACGAGGAAAACTGGGCGACGACGCTTGAGCACGGCATTGAGGAGATCAGGACCCAGCCGCCCGGAGTTCTTTTTCTCGACGTCCTAAAAATCGATCTCCCCTATATCATCATGCTTTCGATGGCCGTGCTCGGCATTGGCATCGTCACCTTCACCGGACAGCCGGTGGCGTTTTATTGGGAGTTCCTGACGCCGGTCTATTGCGCGATCTGCATTTTCGTCGGATGGCGCCATGCGGAAACCACGCATGAACGCACGCGGCTCGTCTGGACGCAAATCCTGCACTGGGCGGCGTTTCTTTTCGGCATGTGGCTGATCTATTCGCCGCCGCTGCGCAGCCTCATCGACGTCAACGCCGCCGGCCTCAATCTGATGGTGCTGCTTGCTGTCGCGACCTTCGTCGCCGGCGTGCACGCGGTCGCCTGGCAGATATGCGCGGTCGGACTCATTCTCGCGCTGTTCGTGCCGGCGGTCGCGATCATTCAGCGCTCGTCTCTCTTCATTCTCGTTTCGATTCTAGGGATCGTCTTTGTCGTCGCAAGCGTTTACATCACGACGCATTCGCATCGGCGAAAGCTCAACGCTGCTGAGGACGATGTCGCCTGAATGAACCGCGCGCCGGCGCTGCGCCGGCGCGCGTTTGGCTAGGTGGAAGCGGGCTGCGCAGCGATCGCGGCGCGGATCGCGTCTTCCTTGGACTTGTCGAAAGACGTCCGCAACACGACGCCGCCGACGCCTTTTAAGCCTTCGAGAACCTTGTCCGTCGTCATCTTGCGCACGAGCAGGAACAAGGCGGCGCCTCCGGGCGGAATCGCGGCGGCCACGTCCTCCATGAATTTGTCGTCGATGCCAAAATCTGTCAGCGCCCCGGACACCGCGCCGGCGCCGGCGCCGATCGCCGCGCCTGCAAGCGGCATCATGAAGATCAACCCGATCAAAGCGCCCCAGAATGCGCCGGAGACTCCGCCCAGCGCCGTAGTGTTGAAGAGCTGATTGAGCTTCACCGTCCCGTCTGGAGCCTTTACGGCGACGACCGCGTCGCCGAGCTCGATCAGATATTCCTTCTGCATGGAGAAAAGCTTCTGCCGAACTTCCTCGGCCTTTTCTTCCGAGGGAAACGCAATCACGAGAAGATCATTCATGGGCCTCTCCTATTCCGCGCGCCGATCTCGGCGCGGCGCCATTGACGATCTAGTTCAGTGAATAGAGCAAGACAATGCGCCCGGGAGCGGCTTCGCTCACAAATGGCGCTAACCGCTGCAAACGATATGGCCGCCGGCGCCGCTTCAGGGCGACTCCGGCGGCATCATCTTTACCAGCGGATTTACCAGCGGATCAGCCTTCCCGGTGGCAAGACGCGGCAACTTCGCAGCGGACGCGCTGCGGAACACGACGCGGCGCAGCATAGAGGAAACAGAGCGGCGATAGCGCCGCAGCCAATAGCAGCATGGCGACCATAGGACCTCCCCTATTATTAGTTATTTGTGTCGCCGCCCGCCAAAACGGGCGGCGCCATGTCTCTCTCTTGGTCCGATTAATCGGTCAGAAGGGCGACGCCTTCCTTGCCGATCAGGCGCTGAACGTTCATCAGCAGCTGAAGGACGACGCCGAACACGCCGAGCGCCATCCAGCCGAAGAACACGAAGCCCCAATGCAGCGGCGCAACGAACAGTTCTTCCATGAACCAGAACGTGTGGCCCCACTCATTCAGTCCGACGTTCGGGATGATCATGAAGGG
>JALHNQ010000045.1 GCA_022843405.1 Methylocystis sp.
GCAGACTGTCGCCAAGCGTGGTCTGCTCATAGCCGTAATCGATGAGCAGGAGCGCGCCGCCTTCAGCGACGAGCCGCGTCGCGATGTCGCCCATGAGTTCCTGACTCGCGGGGCTGACTTCAATGACCGATCCTTCCCGCGCCGGAACGTTGAGCGTCGTTTCGATCTGATCGGACAATCCAAAGGCGAGTTCGCCTTCGGCGTCGAGCCCGACGAGTTGCTCGCGCCAGCCGCCGGCGGTCTTGACATAATGCCGGACCGGCAGGGCGTCGAAAAACTCATTGGCGACGATGAAAGCAGGGCCGGGCGGCGTCTCGGCAAAATCCAGGTGCCATTGCGTCGGCTTTGCGGCCCGGGCCAATGTCTGGCGTTGCGCTTCGCGTAGAACCGGACTGGTTTCGACGAGATGCACGGTGACGGCGGAAAGGAAATTGGGCGCGATCGGCGTGACGCGCAGCACGTCGGACATGAGCGTGCCGCGGCCGGGTCCAAGCTCCACAAGCCGAGCCTGAGACGGGCCGCCCGCCGCGCGCCAGGCTTCGGTGATCCAGACTCCGAGCAATTCGCCGAACATCTGGCTGATCTCCGGCGCGGTGACGAAATCTCCGCCGGCGCCGAAGGGATCGCGCGTCATGTAATAGCCATAACGCGGATGGGTCAGGCAGAGCGACATGTAGCGCTCAAGCGTAATGGGACCGTCGTGAGCGATCATCTCGACGATCTCTCTCTTTAAGGCGCTCATGCGGTCGCGCTCCTCGGGCGCAGCGCGAACATGATCGCGGCGGCGCCAAATAAAACAAGCGGCGCAGAGAGGACCATGCCCATGGTCAAGCCATTGGGCAGCGCTTCCTGCACCGGATCCGGTTCGCGAAAAAATTCGCAGAAAATGCGCGCGAGGCCGTAGCCGACGCCGAATAGGCCGGTGATGAGGCCCGGCTGTTTGAGCGCGCCGCGACGCGCTGCAAACCATAAGAGAAGGCCGAGCGCGACGCCTTCGAGGCCCGCTTCATAAAGCTGGCTGGGATGGCGCGTAACGTCGCCACCGCCTGGAAACGCCATCGCCCAGGGAACGTCGGTCTCGCGGCCCCACATTTCCGGTTTGATGAAATTGGCGATGCGGCCGAAGAAAAGACCGATCGGCGTCACGGTCGCGCAGATGTCGCTCACGGTCAACAGCGGCAGGCCGCTACGGCGGGCATAGAGAAAAATACCGATCATCGCGCCGATAAGGCCGCCGTGAAAGGCCATGCCGCCTTTCCATGTTTGAAAAATCTCCAGCGGATGCGCCAAATAGAAACCCGGATCATAGATCAGCACATGGCCAAGGCGCCCGCCGATGATGACGCCGAAGGCGACGAAGACAAGGAGATCGTCGAGAGATTCGCGGCTTGGACGCGGTTGGCCGCGCCGCCAGAGCGAATCGTTAGCAACGAGCGCGCGCAGGCCAAGCCAGCCGAAGACAAAGCCGCCGATATAGGCGAGCGCATACCAGCGCAGGGGCACGGGCCCGATGTTGACGGCGACAGGATCGATCACTGGAAAGGGAAGCACAAAAATCGGCATTCATGAGGTCCGGCCGGGCGGGCGTCTGAAACGGCGCGCCCCACCAGTCTTTTACCTGTCGGCCTTGCGGATGTCATGTCCGGCTATCAAGGGAAAGCGCCGCGCGCCGGTTTGGGGCGCGGCTTCGATCTCTGCCCTTCCCGAGACACGAGGGCTGCGACGCCGATTGTAATCACGCCGCCATTTTCTGCGGCATGAACCGCCCGTAGAAGGTCTCGCCCTTCGCCGCCATGTCGCGCAGCAATTGCGGCGGTTCGAAACGCGGGCCGTATTTTGCGGCGAGCTTGTCGCAGAGCACGACAAAGGCCTTCACGCCCATGCCGTCGATGTAGGAGATGACGCCGCCGGTGAAGGGCGCGAAGCCGAATCCGAGAATGGAGCCGACGTCGGCCTCGCGCGGATCGGTGACGACGCCCTCCGCCATGGCGCGCGCCGCCTCGACCGCCTGGGTGACGAGAAAGCGCTGCTTCATTTCAGCGACGTCGAGCGTATCGGGATCGAGTTCATTTTGCGCCAGCGCCGAGAGGCCGGGCCACAGGCTCTTCGTTCCATTGGCGTGATAGTCGTAAAAGCCTTTGCCGTTCTTGCGGCCGAACCGGCCGTTTTCCTCGACCATGAATCGCAGCACGCGCTCCTGCGCAGGATCGACCGAACCTTCGCCGAGGTCCTTCTTCGTCGCCTGCAGGATTTTCCACCCAAGATCCAGCGCGACTTCGTCATTGAGCGACAGCGGGCCGACCGGCATGCCGGCCATGCGGGCGACGTTTTCGATCATCGCCGGCGGCACGCCGTCGACGAGCATGATCTGCCCTTCGCGAACGTAATTGAGCACGCAGCGATTGGCGAAGAATCCGCGCGAATCATTGACGACGATTGGCGTCTTCTTGATGACGCGAATGAAATCGAGCGCCGTCGCCAGCGCGCGATCGCTCGTTTTCTCGCCCATGATCACTTCGACGAGCAGCATCTTCTCGACCGGCGAGAAGAAATGAATGCCGATGAAGTTCTCGGGCTTCTGCGTTGTTTCCGCGAGCGACGTGATCGGCAGCGTCGAGGTGTTCGACGCGAAGATCACGTCAGCGCCAGTGACCTCCTGCGCACGCGTGGTGACGTCCGCCTTGACGGCGCGATCCTCGAACACGGCTTCCAGCACGAGATCGCATCCCTTGAGCGCGGTGTAATCGGCGGTGGCGACGACGCGCGCCATCAACGCATCCTTGTCGGCGGCGGTCGCGCGGCCCTTGCTGACGGAACTCGAAATGAGCTTGTCGATCGTCGCCAGGCCCTTGTCGGCGCTTTCCTGATCGCGATCGATGAGAACGACGTCGAGGCCGTTGAGCGCGCTGACATAGCCGACGCCCGCGCCCATGAAGCCGGCGCCGATGATGCCGATCTTCTTGAGATTGGTCGGGCCGACGTCCTTTGGCCGATGTGCGCCCTTCTCCAATTCGTTCTTGGAGAGAAACAGCGAGCGGATCATCGCCGCCGCTTCCTTCGAGCGCAGAATATGTGCGAACCAGCGCGCCTCGACGGTTAGCGCCTGGTCCATCGGCAATTGCAGTCCTTCATAGACGGCGTGGAGAATGGCCTTGGCGGCGGGATAATTGTCGTAGGTCTCACGCCGATAGATGGCGTTGGCGGCGGGCCAGATCATCATGCCCGTGGGCGAGAACACCCTGCCTGAAGGATTCTTGAACTCCTTGGCGTCCCAGGGCGCCTGCGCCTTGCCACCATTGACGATGAAGGCGCGGGCGCGATCGACGATCTCGGACTTTGGCGCGATCTCATGCACGAGCTTGGCGCCGAGCGCGGCTCTCGGCTTGATCTGATCGCCCCTGAACAGGAATTGTAGCGCGTCGCCGGTTTGCATGATGCGCGAGACGCGCTGCGTGCCGCCGGCGCCGGGAAACAGTCCGACCTTGATTTCCGGCAGGCCGATTTTGGTCTTCTCGTCATCGGCCATCACGCGATAGTGGCAGGCGAGCGCAAGCTCGAAGGCGCCTCCAAGACACACGCCGTGAATGGCGACGGCGAAAGGCTTGCCGCAGGTCTCGAGCCTTCGATAGATGAGCGAGAGGCGGCGCGAGAAGTCGAAGAACTGCTTGTTCGCCGCTTCTTCGCCCTGCTCCTTGAGCGCCTTGGCGTATTGCGCGGCGCCATGCTGCAGCATGGAAAGATCGGCGCCGCCGGAAAAGGCGCTCTTGCCGGACGCGATGACGCAGCCCTTGACGTTCGGATCGGCGACGACCGTATCGATGATCGTCTCCAGCTCGTCCATCACGTCCGGCGTGATGACGTTCATCGAGCGCTCGGGCATGTCCCAGGTTGCAAGCGCGACGCCGTCGGGGTCGATTACGAATTTGAAATTCTGGAGGTTCATCGAAGACTCCCTTGAACGAGCGATTGCGGCGCCGAGACCGAACGTATGGATCGTTATTCCGGCAGCGTAACTGCGCCGGCGTCGTCGAGAAGGAAGCCTGGGTTCCACGCGACTTCCCAGAGGTGTCCGTCGAGGTCTCGGAAATAACCCGAATATCCGCCCCAGAATGCTTCTTGCGCCGGCTTTACAATCGTCGCCCCGGCGGATGTCGCCTCCGCAAGGACGGCGTCGACATCCTGTTTCGAGCGCGCGTTGTAGGCGAGCGTAACGCCGCTAAACCCGTGCCCATCGGGCGGCGTTCCGGCGTCCGCCGCCAATTTCAATCGCGGATAAAGCGATATGGCGACGCCGCCGCACTGGAAAAATGAAACGCCCTGCGCCTGTTTGACCGATCGGCGCCAGCCCAATTGTTCAAAAAAGGCCGTGCTCTTTGCAAGATCATTCACGCCGAGCGTAATGAGGGAGATTCTTTGTTCCATGATCGTGCGGCTCCGCGCCAGTATCACACCCGCTCCACAATCGTCGCCGTGCCCATGCCGGCGCCGATGCAGAGCGTCACGAGCGCGGTTGATTTTCCCGTGCGCTCCAATTCGTCGATCGCGGTTCCCATCAGCATGGCGCCGGTCGCGCCGAGCGGATGACCCATGGCGATGGCGCCGCCATTGACATTGACCTTGGCGGGATCGAGATCGAAGGCCTGCATATAGCGCAGCACCACGGCGGCGAAGGCCTCGTTGACCTCAAACAGATCGATATCGCCGACGCTCATGCCGGCGCGTTTGAGCACTTTCTTCGTCACGTCGACGGGGCCGGTCAGCATCAGCGCGGGCTCGGAGCCGATATTGGCGTAAGCGCGAATTTTCACGCGGGGCTTCAGCCCATGTTTCTCGCCCGCTTCTTTCGAGCCGACGAGCACCGCCGCCGCGCCGTCGACGATGCCCGAGGAATTGCCGGCGTGATGCACATAGTTCAGCTTCTCGATTTCGGGATGCGCCTGAATGGCGACCGCGTCGAAGCCGCCTTGCTCCGCATAAAAGGCGAAGGACGGCTTCAATGCCGCGAGCGCCTGCATATCGGTCGCGGGCCGCATATGTTCGTCGCGGTCGAGCAGCGTGATCCCATTCACGTCCTTCACCGGAACGATCGAATGTTTGAAGCGCCCTTCTTCCCACGCCTTCGCCGCGCGCTGTTGCGACTGCACGGCATAGGCGTCAACGTCGTCGCGCGAGAAGCCGTATTTCGTCGCGATGAGATCGGCCGAGACGCCCTGCGGCATGAAATAGGAGGGAATGGCGATGGTCGGATCGACCGGCCAGGCGCCGCCCGAGGCGCCGATGCCGACGCGGCTCATGCTTTCGACGCCGCCGCCGATCGCCAGATCATGCTGGCCGGACATGATTTCCCCGGCGGCGAAATTCACCGAGTCCAACCCCGAAGCGCAGAAGCGGTTGATCTGCACGCCGGGGACTTTGTACGAATAGCCCGATGAAATCGCCGCGGCGCGGGCGATGTCGCCGCCGGCTTCCCCGACCGGATCGACGCAGCCGAGAATCACGTCGTCGATCTCGGGTCCTTCGAGCTTGTTGCGCTGTCTGATCGCCTGCAGCGCCGTGACCGCGAGGCCGAGCGAGGAGACCTCATGCAGCGAACCATCCGGCTTGCCGCGTCCGCGCGGCGTGCGAACGGCGTCGTAGATGAAAGCGTCGGCCATGTCGTCTCCTGTAGTGGCAGTCGGCGGTCGGGCTTCGGCAGTCGGAAAGGACGATTGCCGACTGCCGAAGCCCGATTGCCTTAAAACATCTCCTCGGCGAGCGACATCATCACGTCGGCGCCGGTTGAAATGCGCGTCAGGCGCAGCCGCGTTTCCGGCAGCATGCGCTCCATGTAGAAGCGCGCGGTCAACAGCTTGGCGTCCATCAGTCCGGCCCGCTCAGGCTCTTGCGCCTTTATCGCCAGCGCCGCCTGAGCGATCTTCACCCAAATCACGCCGAGCGCGACGCGGCCGAAGAGATGCATATAGTCGTAAGAAGCGGCGCCGGCGTTGTCGGGCTTGGCCATGGCGTTCTGCATCAGCCACATCGTCGCCTGTTGCAGATCGTCGAGCGCCGCCTTCACTGGGGTCGCGAAAGATTTCATCGCGTCGTTCGACAAAAGCGGCGTCAGAAACTCGGTCGTATCCTTGAAATAGGTCATGATCGCGCGGCCGCCGTCGCGCGGCAGCTTGCGGCCGACAAGATCGAGCGCCTGAATGCCATTGGCGCCCTCATAGATCATGCTGATGCGCGAATCGCGCACGAACTGCTCCATGCCCCATTCGCGGATGTAGCCATGGCCGCCCAAGACCTGCTGGGCCTTTACGGTGTTTTCAAAGCCAATGTCGGTGAGCACGCCCTTGAGCACGGGCGTCAGCAGGCCGAGACGGTCCTCCGCCGCCTGACGCGAAGCCGCGTCATCCGAACGATGGGCGATGTCGCTGTCGAGCGCAGCGGCAAGCGCAAAGCCGCGCGCCGCTTCGTTGAAGGCCTTGATCTCGAGCAGCATGCGCCGCACGTCCGGATGCACGATGATCGGGTCGGCGGACTTGCCCGGATTCTTCGGGCCCGAAAGCGCGCGGCCTTGCAGGCGGTCCTTGGCGTATTGGGCCGCGTTCTGATAGGCGACCTCGGAAAGCGCAAGGCCCTGCATGGCGACGCCGAGCCGCGCCTCGTTCATCATCACGAACATCGCGTTCAGTCCGCGATTGGCCTCGCCGACGAGAAAGCCCTGGGCGCCGTCGTAATTCATCACGCAGGTCGAATTGCCGTGGATGCCCATCTTTTCTTCGATCGAGCCGCAACTAACGCCGTTACGCGGCCCAAGCGCGCCGTCGCCGTTGACGAGAAACTTCGGCACGATGAAGAGCGAAATGCCTTTCACGCCTGCAGGCGCGCCCTCGATGCGCGCGAGCACGAGATGCACGATGTTCTCGGTCAGGTCGTGCTCGCCGGCGGAGATGAAGATTTTCTGCCCGGTGATTGAATAGGAGCCGTCCGCGCGCGGCGTCGCCTTAGTCGTCAGCAGTCCGAGATCGGTGCCGCATTGCGGCTCGGTCAGATTCATCGTGCCCGACCAGCGGCCTTCGGCCATCTTCGGCGCATAGAGCTTTTTCTGTTCGTCATCGCCATGGCGCAGGAGAGCGGCGAGCGCTCCCTGCGTGAGGCCCGGATACATGGCGAAGGCCATATTGGCCGATGAGGCGAATTCATTCATCGCCATCGACAGCGTGTAGGGCAGGCCCTGGCCGCCATATTCCTCGGGCACGGCGAGGCTGATCCAACCGCCCTGGGCGAAAGCGTCATGCGCTTCCTTGAAGCCCGGCGGGGTGGAGACGGAGGCGTCGTCGTGACGCTTGCAGCCCTTTTCGTCGCCAATCTGGTTGAGCGGCGCTAGCGCCTCTTCGCAAAGCTTTCCCGCCTCAAGGAGGATTTGCGACATTACGTCCGGGGTAACGTCCGCGAAGCCTGGCAGATTGCCGAAACGCTGAAAATTCAAGACGTCATTTAGCAGGAAAAGCGTGTCGTCCACAGGCGCCTTGTAGCTCGGCATCAACGCCTCCTTGCGGGCCGGCGCCTGAGGACTAGGCCGCCGCGCCGCGATTCGCTTGGGCTGCGTCATAGGTAGAGAGGCGACGCCGCGCACGCAAGCGCACGATCGCGCACGCGACGCCGTCTTTAGGGCCGTTTCTTAACGGCTTCTTTACTTCAATCGACAGAAAGTCATCCCGTCGGCGGCCCACGCCCGACAGTATCGCGCGATTCGCGCGTCCGCGTCGGTTCCACAGCGTTTTTCGTCCCAATTTCCGCGAGTCGGTCCCGCCGGACAGCCACATGAGCAAGGCGCATATCCCCCAGGACGGCCGTTCGGACTCCGAGCCGCGCGAAGGCCAGCGCGAGACCGATCCTCGGCATCAAGGCCTGGGCGAACAGAACGGCGACGACGATTCGATCTGGCGGTCGATCGCCGCGCTGTCCAAGAGCCGTATTGAAGGCCAACTCGGCGAACGACCTTCCGCCAACGCCCGGCCGATCCGCAGCGCGCTGGCGGAGCTTGAATCGCGGCTTGCGCGGCTGTCGGGCGAAGATCGCGGCGCAAGCTTCGAGAAGGCGTTGAGCGGCCTCGATCGGCATCTCGCCGACATTGCGCGACGCCTGAACGAAGATGGCGCAGGGCGGCGAGAAGCGAGGGAAGAGTCATTGGCGGGCGATTGCGCGCCTGCCGGGTTGGAGCCCGATTCCGGGTCGCGTGTCGAGCATCTGGAGCGCGCCATCGGCGCGGTCACGCGAAGTTTGGACAGTTTTCGCGAGGACGCCGCCGAGCGCGGCGACCAGCAGCTCGTGATGATACGACAGATCGAAAACATTCGCCGCGAAATCCGCGAGATGACGCAAGCGCTCGGAGAACTCGCGCCGCGCGCTTCGGTCCACGCCATCGAGACGGCGATCGACGATCTCGGCCAGCGCATCGAATCGCAGCGCGAGCGGGGCGTCTGCGACGAGACGCTTGCGCCGGCCGAAAGAATCATCGGCGAGTTGCGCCCCTTAATTGAAGACCTCGATCCGACGCCGATCGTGCGCAATCTGCGCACCGATGTCGAAACGATCGGCATCAGGCTCGAGAAACTGCAGACGGGGAACGCCGCGAACGCTTCGGCGGTACGCGATCTTGCGCGCGACACGCATGACATCAAGGAACAGCTGACCGCGCTTGTGGCGCGGCCGCTGCCGCTCGAGAAGATCGAAACGCGGATCATTGACGTTACGCAACGAGTCGACGCCTTGACGCGCTCAGGCGACCCGTCCGGGGTGAATATCGGCGAAGTGGTCACGGCGATCCGCGCCATCGTCAGCGCGGAGACCGGGAAGGGGTTCGAGAGCTTCAACAACCGGCTCGATCGTCTCGCGCAAAAGCTTGACGCCGCCGTCGAACAATCGGCTGCGGCGCGATTTGATGACATCGGCGGACGGATCGACGCGCTCGGCGAGACGCTGACGCGACGCTTCGATCGCGGCGCGGCGCAGTTGGCGCCCCTCGAAGGGCTGATCGCGTCGCTTGCGAAGAAGATCGACTCCGCCTTGGAGGGCGGCGGTCACGGCTCGGCCTTCGAGGAGATCGGTCGCAGGTTCGACCGTCTCGAGTCTCACGTCGCGGAAAACGCGCCATCGGAATCGCTTGCGCGAATCGAAGCGATGATCGCCGATCCCAACCGCGACCGGCAGTTCGCCGATCTCGCGCGACGCGTCGACCAGCTACGCCAGACGATCGCCGAGCAGTCCGACAACGCCGCAGTCGCCGGCGACGTCGCGCATTTCGCCGCTCTTGAGGATTTGCTGCGCGGCCTGGACAGGAAAATCGACTCAGCGCTCGCATCCGATGCGCGCCAGCTCGATCTGCAGGCGGTCGAGCGAGAACTCGCGCAGCTCTCGTTCAAGATTGATCGCTTCGACGATCCATTCTTCGCGCCGAGGATGAGCGGGCAGAATTCCACGCTCGATGAAATCGCCGAGCGACTGGACCGGATGCAGGCCGCATTCGCGCAACGGATCGAAGACGGCGCGCGCGCCGAAAACCGAGAGAGCGAGTTGGCGGCCCTCGTCGAGTCGCTCGCCGACCGCATCAATCGGTCGGTTGGTTCGGTCGTCGGCGCCGAAGCGCTGAAGTCGCTCGAAACTCAGATCGGGACCTTGGCGCAGCGGCTCGAACGGTTCGATGCCGGCGGCGCAAGCGACCCGCGCATGAATGAGGCGCTGACCGCGGTTCAACAAACGCTTGAACGCGTCGTCGCTCGTCTCGACATGTCCGGCGAGGAGTTCAGCGTCACGCGCGGCGGCGCGCCGGAAGCCTTGCGTCGCCCATCCGTCGCGCATGAGTGCGACGTTCGCGGCGAGGCGATCGGCGAGCGATCGGCAAACTCCCCTGACGGCCCGGGCGTCCAAGACCAGGCGCAGGCGCCGGCCGATCCTTTGGAGTTCCTGCTTCCGGCCGAAACGAGCGTCGTCGACCGGCGCGAGCCTTTCCTTGCGCCCCCAGGATCGGGGTCGGATCAGGCCGGGCGTCGCGCTTCGGTGCAGTCGGCGTTCATCGCCGCCGCGCGCCGCGCCGCGCAACCGCATCCGGCGGACGCCGAGCCGGCCGAAGCGATGCGCCTCGCCCAAGGCGTTGAGGATCAGGATCGGGCGCGCGGCGGAGCGGTGGTCAGGCTCAGCTCGGCGATTCAGGATCGCAAGCGACCGCTCCTCTTGGGCCTTGCCGCGGTCATGCTGGCGATCGGCGCCTACCAAGTCGCGCGCATGGGAGGCGAAAGCGGATTGTCCCTGGCCCCCGCGCTTAAGCAGCAGGAGGCGAAGGCGCCCGCCAAGGCGGTTCGGCCCACGCCATCGCCAGAAATGGCGCTCGGTCCGAAGCGCGCCCCGCCGCCGAGCATGGCTGCGCAGCCCAACATCGATCCGACGCCCACCGGAACGATCGAGACGCCATCGCCCTCGTCCGGCGACGCTTTGGCGGCGATCAAGCGGCTCGCCCATGAAGGCGATCCGGCCGCCCAATACGATCTCGGCGCGCGCCTCGCGGAAGGCCGTGGCGCGCCGCGCGACGCCAAGGCCGCCGCGCAATGGTTCGAAAAGGCCGCGGAGGGCGGGCTGGCGCCGGCGCAATATCGACTTGGCTCGCTGTATGAAAAGGGCGTGGGCGTCGACCGCGATTATGGGCGCGCCAGACTCTGGTATGAGCGCGCCGCCGAGGCCGGCAATGCGCGCGCCATGCATAATTATGCGGTGCTGCTCGCAGAGGGCGGCGACGGCAAGCCAGATTACGCCGCGGCGGCGGAGTGGTTCCGGCGGGCGGCCGAATATGGCGTCCGCGACAGCCAGTTCAATCTGGCCATCCTTTATGCGCGCGGTCTCGGCGTCAGCCGCAACCTGCAGCAATCCTATGCTTGGTTCGCCGCCGCCGCGGAGCAGGGCGATGAGGACGCGGCTAGAAAGCGCGATGAGATCGGCGCGCGTCTCGATTCCAAGGAGCTCGCCGCAGCCAAGGCGCTCGCGGCGGCGTTCCGCATCAAAACGCCGGCGCCCGAGGCGAATGACGCGCCGGCGCTCAGGCCGGGCGGTGCCGAAGGCGCGCGCGAGCAGGCGCCGGCCAAGCCCACGACCAAATCGCCGTCAGGCAAGCCCCGGGTCTCGTAGCCGGGAGAGCTTCGTTTCGGGGGGCCATTAACGGTTCGTGTACGGGATCGCGCCTATTCTCGGAAACGAGCGAGCCTGTCAGCGCCGCGCGCCGATTTTGGGCGCGCCCGTAATAGGAGAGTATGATGCGCAGAACTATCGCGACGGTTTTAGCGGCCCTTGCTCTTGGCGCCGCAGCGCTGGCGCCGGTCGCGCCGGCCCGCGCCGATTCCGCCGGCCCCGCCATTGCGGCGGGCATCGGCGGATTCGCGCTTGGGGCGATCGCCGGCGGGGCGCTCGCCAATTCCGCGCCGCCCGTCGTCTATGCGCCGGCGCCCGTCTATGTCGCGCCGCCGCCCGCCTGCTGGGTCGAGCGCCGCCCGGTGTTCGACGAATTCGGCGAGGTGGTCGGCTCCCAGCCGCGGCGCATCTGCCAGTGAGCGGAGCGATCATCGCGTCCAAGAGGATTGATCGACGGGAAGGTCGCGTAGCGGATCGAGCGCCGCGACTTTCGCTGCGCCCTCGGCGTTCCATCGCCACAGGATGAGGTTAAAGCCGGTCGCCTGAGCCGAAGGGACGCGAATCCCGGCCATGTCTTGCGCAATGAGCCGCGTGGCGAGCGACCAAGTCGGCGGCTCGCGTTTTTCCACGAAGGCGATTTGTTTCCAGGGATTGTTCAATAGAGCCGCATTGACGCCGAGCGCCGCGAGCGTTCGCGCGTCGCCGAAATCTGCTATGCGTGCGCTCGCCACTTCATAGGCGCAGAGCGTTCCCGGCCTGATGCCGAGGTCCTGCTCATATTCCGCGACCGCCGTCGCAAAATCTTCGGACATGTAAAGCGCTGGGACGCTCGGCGGATTGAAGCGGCCGCCGCGTGCGGCGGCGCCGTCGCCGCTCAAAGGATCATGCGCCCATTTCGGCGCGAGCATGCGCCAATAGCGCCGCGCGACCGAGATCGTCGGCGCGCGCTTGAGCGTCACGCGTAGGAGCCCTCGCGGAGCAGATCGAGATGCGCGAGCACGGCGTCGCTATGGCCGGCGGCGACCAGCTCCTCAGCGGTGCGTCCGTCAAAACCGGAGAGCGGCTGATGCTTGAACCAGACGATGGCGCGACGCTGCTCGCCGCCAAGAAGCTCGGTCGCCGTAGCGATGATCCGGGCGACATCGCCGAGGCGCTCTTGCACCAGCGGTGACTCCGGTCGCTGGGCGAGCGTATTGCGATGAACCTTGGCGAGCCGCGCGATCCTGGAGAGAGGCACATGCAGCGCCTCGCTCACGCGCTGCGGCGAAATGAAGCCGCCCCGCCGGTCGGTCACTTGGTCTAGGAAAGCGCTGATCATGGCGGATTTGCTCTGTGCATACTATGTGCACAATATGCCCTTTTGGGTCACTTTTTCAAGCATCGGTCGCGGATGACAAAGGCCGGGGCCGCTCTCAAGGGACGTCCACCCGACTCATGAAAAAGCCGCGCGCTTGCATTACCCTGAATGCATGAAGGCGAATCATCTTCTTGCGGCCCTCGCCGCGTTCTTCTTTGCGGCCGCGCCGGCGCGCGCGGAATGGTCGTCCTGTCTCGCCGGGCTTCGCGGCGCGGCGGCCGGCGCCGGCGTCAGCCAGCAGACCATCGCCTCGGCGACGAATGGGCTCGCTCCCAACGACGCCGTCAGCTTCATGGACAAGCAGCCTGAGTTCACGACGCCGGTCTGGGATTATGTCGCCGGGCTCGTCGACGAGGAGCGCGTCGAGGAAGGGCGCGCGATGCTGCGCCAGCATGCGCGCGCGCTGCACGCCGCGGAAAGCCGCTATGGCGTCGACGCGCCGACGATCGTCGCGGTGTGGGGCGTCGAATCCGACTTCGGCAAGAGCTTCGGCAAACGCCCCGTGATCCAAAGCCTCGCGACGCTTGCCTGTGAAGCGCCGCGCCGCAATGACTATTGGCGCAAGGAATTCATCGCCGCGCTCAAAATCCTCGACCACGGCGATATCTCGCCGGAGGAATTCTACGGCTCCTGGGCGGGCGCCTTCGGCCATACGCAATTCATGCCCTCGACCTTTCTCGGCATGGCGGTCGATCTCGACGGCGACGGCAGGCGCAATATCGCCAGCTCGGCAGCCGATTCGCTCGGCTCGACGGCTAATTATCTGCACAAGAGCGGCTGGCGCGCCGGCATGCCCTGGGGCTTTGAGGTGCGCCTGCCGGAGGGCTATTCCGGACCTAGCGGACGCAAGACCCGCCAGTCGATGGGCTTCTGGCAGTCGCGCGGCGTGACGCGGCTCGACGGCTCCGGATTGGGCGAAGGGTCAGCGGCGCTGCTGCTGCCGGCCGGGCGCAACGGACCGGCGTTTCTCGTGACCAAGAATTTCGATGCGGTCTACGCCTATAACGCCGCCGAGTCTTACGCTTTGGCGATCTGCGTGCTGTCCGACATGCTGCGCGGCCGGCCGGGCATCCAGACGCCGTGGCCGACCGACGATCCAGGATTGTCGCGGGCCGAGCGCCGCGAACTGCAGGCGCTGCTGACCCGCAACGGATATGACGTCGGCGATTCCGACGGCGTGATCGGCACGAAAACGAAAGAGGCGATCGCCGACTTTCAGGCGCGCGCCGGCCTGCAGCGCAACGGCCGAGCCAGCCTAAAGGTTCTCAACGCCCTGCGCGGACGATAGCCCGGGCGGCTTTTCGACCTCGAAATCCGGCTCGGCCTCCAATTCGTCGACCGCCTTGAGTTCGTCGGATATCCAGGCCTTTCCCAACTCCCAGACGACGGCGAGTACGACTGGCCCGGCAAACAGGCCGGCGATTCCATGCGCCAGAACGCCGCCTATCACGCCGACGAAAATCACCGGGATCGGCGTCGACAGCCCGTGCGCGAAGATGAACGGCTTCAGCACATTGTCCATATAGTTGACGCTGAGCATGCAGACCGTCAGCGCCAGGGCGGGACCCGGCGTGAGGGTCGTCCAGGCCCAGAAAATGACCGGCGCGACGACAATGAGTGGTCCGATCTGGATGATGCCAAGCACCAGGATAGCGATCGTCAGCAGGCTCGCGCCGGGCACGTCGGCGAGATACATGCCGGCGCCGCCGATGACGGCCTGCATCAGCGACAGACCCATCACGCCGCGGGAAACGGCGTTGATCGTGGCGCCGGCGAGATCGACGAATTTTACGCCGCTCGACGGATCGATGCGCCGCGACAGCGCGCGCGTCCCCGCGAGCAATTGCGGCGCGGCGGCGAGAATGAAGCCCATCAGAAGAACGGAGACCAGGAATTTGAGCGTGCCGGCGCCGGCGCTCTTCGCCATGTCGAGCAGGAATTCGCCTGCCGGTTTCAGCTGTGGGAGTATCTGCGTAAAGGCGCTGCGCAGATTGGTCGAGGCTAAGAGCCAGAAGGCATAGAGCTGCTCGCCAACCAACGGCCAATCTTTGATCGACGCGGGCGGCGGCGGAATCGCGATATCGCCATTGTCGAACCCGGCCACCACCACTTTGATCGGCTCGATCGCGCCGACCGCCATCCAGGTGACCGGTCCGATGATCAGCACGAGGCCGGCGATCGTCATCAACACGGCGGCTGTTATCGGCCGACCGCCCAACAATTCGGCCACCACCCGATAGATCGGGTAGAGCGCCACCGCGAGCACGACGCTCCAGAGAATGATCGCCGCGAACGGCAGGATGATGGTGAAGGTCCAATAGAGCAGCGCGCCGATCACGAACAGGCGGATCGCCAGTTCGATGACCAGCGCATTGAAGCGGCGGTCGGAACCGTTAAGGCCGTTGGGCAGATTGATCACCGGCGCGCTCTTGTCATTGGGCGGTTTTTGCATCGCAATAGAGTGAAGTCTAGGCGGGCGTCTGACAAGAGAACTTTGCGCCGTCGCGGGGCGAGCTAATAATCGCCGCTGCCGACCAGAGGATGGATGCCGCCGAGCCCCTTGGAAGCGGAGCTGGGTCGACCGCGCTTGCCAGTTTTTGCTCCTTCGTCGGATTTTGACGCGGAAACTGATTTGGAGCTGCTCTTTGACGATGCAGCACATGCGGGCGGCGCCGCGATTGCGCAAACGAGAAATAGGGCAAGCAGGCGACGCATGCGATCACTCCCCGAGAGGCGCCTTGCGCCAAGACGGCGACCAACATTTACATAGTTCGGCCTTCTTATGAAGCGAGGCCGGCGCAGCTGGTCACATTCATACGCCGCGACCGCGCATCGGTTGTCTTGCGGCGACAGCAAGATTTGGCGGCGCTTTTTGCTTGATGCCCTTAACCCTGGACGGTAAGTGGACGCACCCGTCGGGTGGCGAAGGCGATTTGCTCCCGCAATTCACTGCGATTGGGCGCGACCGCCATTCACGATGGCCGGCGTTATGCTAGCTTGCGACGGACGCCCGAGGGGAAAACAATGACCGATCTCGCCGCAACGCAAAAGCAAACGCGCGTCGAGAGGGTTATCGACAAGACCGACCCGAGATGGGTGCGCTTGCACGAGATCATTGAAACTCAGTCGCTTAAGCGGGGCGACTTTATCCTGTCCTCCGGCCGCAGCAGCAAATATCTCTTCCAGCTCCGCCAAACCACGATGTCGCCCGAGGGTGCGGCGCTCATCGGCGACATTATCGTCGATTACATGAACAGGGTTGGGCTGAGCTGCGTCGGCGGCTTGGAGATGGGCGCCGTTCCCGTGGTTTGCGCGGTTTCGGCCATGAGCTTCGTGAAAGGCTCGCCGAAAAACGCGTTTTTCGTGCGCAAGGCGGCCAAGGAACATGGCGCGCGCGAGCGTATAGACGGGTATGCACAAGAGGGCGCGAAGACTTTGATCGTCGACGATGTGGCGACGTCGGGCGGATCGATCCTAAAAGCGATCGATGGTTTGAAAGAAGAAAACATCCATTGCTCCATATCAAAGGCGCTTGTTATTGTGGATCGACAAGAGGGCGCGTCCGAGAATCTCGCAAAATCGGGAATTGAATTGGTTTCAATTTTCAAGAAGGAAGACTTCGATATCTAATTGTGAAGGCGCGGGACTCGCTTCGACAGGCTTTGCGCGTTTTGCGATAGACTGCCCCGTCCACATCGAACGATTCGAAGACGCATGACCATCCGCCTGCACCAGGGCGATCTCCCCGAGGGGATCGGCGCTGGCCCGATTGTCGCGATCGACACCGAGACTCTGGGCCTCAATCCGTATCGCGACCGGCTGTGCGTGGCGCAGCTCTCTTTCGGCGACGGCAACGCTGAGCTTGTCCAGTTCGCGCGCGGTCAGACGCGTGCGCCCAATCTGGAGCGCCTGCTCGCCGATCCGGCGGTTCTAAAGCTCTTCCACTTCGCCCGCTTCGACATCGGTGTCTTGGCCAAGACCTTCGGCTTCGTTCCTGCGCCGGTCTATTGCACCAAGATCGCCTCAAAGCTCGCCCGCACCTATACGGACCGGCATGGCCTCAAGGATCTCGTGCGCGAGATTCTGGGCGTCGAGATTTCGAAGCAGCAGCAATCGTCGGACTGGGGTGCGCCGACGCTAAGCGACGCGCAGCAGGTCTATGCGGCTTCGGACGTTCTCTATCTGCATCAACTCAAGGACAGGCTTGACGCGATGCTCACCCGCGAGGGCCGCGCCGATTTGGCCCAGGCCTGTTTCGATTTTCTTCCCGCCCGCGCCCGGCTCGACCTCGCCGGCTGGCCCGACACGGATATTTTCGCCCACGAATAAGACTTTGGCTTTGCCTCGAATTCGCCACCTGCATGCCGCAGGATTTGAGAATGACTGACGTTTTCCCGACGCCCAGCGCCCGTGATCGCCTCGGCGCGCTTGCCTTGCCGCGCCAGAGCGCCTTTCCGGAGGCGCTGCGCCATACGTCGCGGGTCACGCGCCTGCGGCGCTGGATCCTTTGGGGCGCTGGCGGCGTCATCGGAATCGTGGGCCTCGGCCTGCTGATCAGCTCGCTGCGCTTTTTACCGGCCGATTTGAGCCTGGCGCGCGTCGCGCTCAAGGGCTCCCGCATCGTCATCGAAAGCCCCAAACTCGTCGGCTATCGCAAGGACGGGCGCCCCTATGAGGTGCGCGCGCATGTCGGCGTTCAGGATCTCGCGAAGCCGGACGTCTTCGAACTCGATCAGCTCGAGGTTCGGGTCGAAAACACCAGGGACAATTCCATCGTCATGTCGGCGGAGAAGGGAGTCTACAACAGGAAGGCCGATCGCGCCGACATGTCCGGCGGCGTCAATATCCGAGACGACAAGAATTTCGACATGCGACTCGAGTCGGCGGTGATGGATTTGAAAGCCAGCATGATGACGTCCGACAAGCCCGTGCTCTTGAAGATCGATGGCGGCGAGGTCACCGCGCAGTCGGTCGAATTCTCTCAAAAAGAGCGGCGCGCGAGCTTCGCGGGCGGCGTCCATTCGGTGCTATACGGAGAGGGCGACGCGCCCGCGCAATCTTCGGGCGCTGCGAACAAGGACTAAATGCGCCGCAGCACCTTCGTTCTTCTCCTTGCCGCGCTCGTCGCCGCGACGCCGGCAAGCGCCGCGGGCCGCTCGGGCGGCATCCTGCCGGGCGCCTCGGCCAAGGATCCGCTCAACATCGACGCCGGCAAGCTCGATTATTTCGAGAAGGAGCAGAAGCTCATCTATTCCGGCAGCGTGATCGTCACGCAAGGGCCTTCGACGTTGAAGGCCGCGCGCCTCATCATTTTCTTGGAAGGAAAGGGCGCTGGCCAGCCCGCCGAGACGACCAATGATCGGGTCAAACATATCGACGTCGAAGGGCCGGTGACGCTCGTCTCAAAGGACCAGATCGGCACGGGCGATCGCGGCAGCTACGACAAGGCCGAAAACAAGGTCCATCTCATCGGCAATGTCACGCTCACCCAGGGCGAGAATATCGTGAAGGGCGACAGGCTAGACTATGACGTCGCGACCGGCATGGCGACCGTTCAGGGCGGCGCGGCGCAAGGCGGCCGGGTGCGCAGCACCTTCACGCCCAAGAACCAATAAGCTTCGCCAAGCTACTGAGAGACTGAAGTCACAAGCTGGTCGAGCAGGCGCTTGCGCTTGGCTTCATAGTAATAGCCGCCGGCGTAGAGCTTGATCGCCCGCGCTTCATTTCCGCCGCTGACCTTATAAGCGTTGGCGAGATAAGGCACCGCGAAGGCCAGATTGGTGTCGGCGTCGAGAAGGCCGTTCGCCGGGCCGTCGTAGCCCATGTGCCGGGCCGTGTCGTGACGGATTTGCATCAGCCCCCAATAGGGTCCGTGCCGGGCGTTGGGATTGTAATTGCTTTCGCGGCGGATCGAGCGGTGAATGAGCGATTCCGGAATGTCATAGATGCGGGCGTAATGGGCGATCCGGGCGTGGAGCGCGTCCTGGCCGGTGAGCTCTTTGCCTTGGGCGTTCTCGTCATAGGCGGCAGGAGCCGAAGCGACGGGAGATTCCTGCGGCGCGCAGCCCGCAAGCGACAGAGCGCCGAAAGCGGCAAGGGCGGCGGCCCGGCGGAATAAACGCATTCCAAATCCCCTCATTGACCGCCTACGGCCCAGCTGATGAATGCGCCACGCGCAGATGGCGAAATCGTGGCGGCTACGCTGGCCGGCGTTGATTTCCAGGGGAGATCAACTAGCTGCCCGCCTATCCCCTGGCGCGAGGCGGCGATGACCCCGAAAACGTCGACGCGTAGCTTGTCGGCAAAAACCTCAAAGACCGCGCCCACTTGCTGGTCCGGCGAGGTCGCCCGTCACAGTAATGCGCTCGATCTCGAGTCGGGCGTGTTCACCTGGGACGATCCGGCGAGGATCGCACGCTCGCTGAAGCGCTCGGCCGAGCAAAGCGTGCGGCGCAAGTCGACGCCGTTCCGCTCCGCGATGTCGATGCTGACGTTCTACGTCAATCGAGCCGGCAAGGAGTTGTCCGAAGAGCGCCGCAAGGTTCTGGAGCAGGCGAAGGACGAATTGCGCAAGGCGTTCGGGCGTGCGCCATATTGAGCGAGCAGGCTGACGCTCCTATAAGAGAGTTTTACTTTTTTGCGGCAGGTATTACCATTAGTGAGAATGAGCACAAAAGTCACCGTTAAAGGCCAAGTCACCTTGCCAAAGGGGGTCCGCGAGGCCGCCGGCATCCGTCCCGGCGACAGGGTGAGCGTGCGCGCGCGGCCGGAAGGCGGGGTGTTGGTGGAGCGTGAAGCCAACGCACGAGAGCAAAGCGACTTTCGCCGCACGCTCACGGCGATGGCGCGGCGAAGGCCATTTAAGGGCTTCTCGACCGAAGAAGTCATGAAGCTCACGCGAGGCGAGGAGTGATCCTTGTCGACACCAATATTCTGATCGACATTGCGAGCGGCGATGAGAACTGGGCGGAGTGGTCGATCAACGCCCTGGCGGATGCGATGTCGTGCGGCCCGCTGGCGATCAACGCGATCATCTATTCGGAATTTTCACTCGGCTTTTCCACCGAGGCTGCCTGCGACGCCGAAATCGCGTGCTTCAATCTGCTCTTTCTGGATTTGCCGAGGGCAGCCGGTTTTCGCGCTGGTCGAGCGTTTCGCGACTATCGGCGACGGGGCGGTGCGCGTAGCAGCGCGCTGCCCGATTTTTTTATTGGCGCGCAGGCGAGCGTGCTTGGCGTCCCGCTTTTGACGCGCGATGCGGGGAGATATCGGACCTATTTTCCGGAGCTGGAACTGGTGGCGCCGTAACGCGTTGTAACTTTGGAAATTGAGGTAAGGGTGGCTGAGGTATTATGCGCGCTAATCAGAGGCCAAGAGCGGCGTCGTTTCTCGCGTTGCTGCTAACTGCAACTAGCGTCGCCGATGCGATCGCTGAAGGCGCGAATGAGCATCAACTTCAATGCGCGACCGCAGCGGTGATCCATGCGTTGCACGATGCGCCTGCGCGGAAGGACGGCTTGAATCGCTTTATCATCGTGTCGCTAGGTCGGGGCCAGCGATATGTGCAATGCCGGTTAGTCGAAGGCGACACGGGCGCGTTGTGCGAAGCGTCAAGCGGCGCATACGGGCCGACTGGCGTCAACGGAATGGTCTTGACCGCCAAACAGCGCCGCGCCTTGTCGAAACTGGGCTTCGTCAGAAAGGCAGGCAGCAAAAATTATGTGCGCGAATTTTCCATGGCGAGCCGCGCCGATATTGAAGGGCTTGGCTTCTTCATGGTCCAGACATTGATGGGCGTTTACGGCTTGGGACGATCAGAGAAGTTCGTCATTCGGTCGTCGCTCGACAGCCGCGCCGCCATTTCGCGCACCTGTCCCGAGGCGCTGCAATTTTTAGCAGAGTGACGGCGGGTCGGAGATCGAACTCGTTTCAGCTCCTCACCTCGTAAACTTCTTATACTTCAGCCGATGCGGGATGACGGAATCCACCCCCAGTCGCCGCTTCTTGTCCTCTTCGTAATCGGCGAAATTGCCCTCAAACCATTCGACATGGCTGTCGCCTTCATAGGCGAGAATATGCGTCGCGATGCGGTCGAGGAAGAAGCGGTCGTGCGAGATGATGACGGCGCAGCCGGCGAAATCGACGAGCGCCTCTTCAAGCGCGCGCAAAGTGTCGACGTCGAGATCATTGGTCGGCTCGTCGAGCAGCAGCACATTGGCGCCGCTCTTGAGCATCTTGGCGAGGTGCACGCGGTTGCGCTCGCCGCCTGAAAGCTGGCCGACCTTCTTTTGCTGATCAGCGCCCTTGAAGTTGAAGGCCGAACAATAGGCGCGGCTGTTGATCTCGCGCTTGCCGAGATAAATCACCTCATTGCCGTCCGAGATTTCCTCCCAGACGGATTTGTTGGCGTGCAGCGCGTCGCGCGACTGGTCGACATAGCCGAGCTGCACGCTGTCGCCGATCTCGATCGTCCCTTTGTCGGGCTTCTCTTGGCCGGTGATCATGCGAAACAGCGTCGTCTTGCCGGCGCCGTTCGGCCCGATCACCCCGACGATGCCGCCGGGCGGCAATTTGAACGAGAGATCGTCGATCAAGAGCGTGTCGCCATAGCCCTTCGACAGATGGTCGAACTCGATGACATTGTCGCCGAGACGTTCGGCCACCGGAATGACGATCTGCGCGGTCGTCGGCGCCTTGTCGTTCTGCTTGGCGACAAGCTCCTCGTAACGCTGGATACGCGCCTTGCTCTTGGCCTGCCGCGCCTTTGGCGACGCTGCGATCCACTCGCTTTCCGCTTCGAGCGCGCGCTGGCGCGCCTTGTCCTCGCTTGATTCCTGCGCGAGGCGCTTTTGTTTCTGCTTCAGCCAGCTCGTATAATTGCCCTCATAGGGAATGCCGCGGCCGCGATCGAGCTCCAATATCCAGCCCGTGACATTGTCGAGGAAATAGCGGTCATGGGTGACGATCAGGATCGCCCCGGGATATTGGCGCAAATGTCCTTCGAGCCAGTTCACCGTTTCGGCGTCGAGATGGTTGGTCGGTTCGTCGAGCAGCAGCAGTTCGGGCTGCTCGAGCAGCAGCTTGCAGAGCGCGACGCGACGCCGCTCGCCGCCGGAAAGTTTGGTCACGTCGGCGTCGTCGGGCGGACAGCCGAGCGCGTCCATGGCCTGATCGACCTGGCTGTCCAGGTCCCACAGTCCCTTGGCCTCGATCTCGTCCTGCAGCCTGGTCATCTCGTCGGCGGTCTCGTCCGAATAATTCATGGCCAGATCATTGTAGCGGTCGAGAATCGCCTTCTTGTCGGCCACGCCGAGCATGACATTGCCGCGCACGTCGAGGGTCGGCTCAAGGTGCGGCTCCTGCGGCAGATAACCGACGCGGGCGCCCTCGGCGACGAAGCCTTCGCCGGTATATTCCTTGTCGATGCCGGCCATGATCCGCAGCAGAGTCGACTTGCCGGAGCCGTTGACCCCAAGCACGCCGATCTTGGCGTCGGGATAGAAGGAAAGATTAATATTCTCCAAGACCTTCTTGCCGCCGGGATAGGTCTTGGCGAGGCCCTGCATGTGATAGATGAACTGGCGCGCCATCGATGCCGTCTTCCGCGCTGGAGGGGGTATTGGCGGTGTGTTTAGAGCATTTCCATTAGGGCAGGGAAGCGCTTTATTCGTAAGTCCAGGGCCTGTCCGGCCAAAGTCCTGCCACGCAAGCGACGAGCGATGTGGAATTCCCGCTTTCGGCGCGGCGACTTCTTGCTTTCCACCTCCATCAACCGCTATCGAACGGCCGTATGAACATTCTTCTCGTCGGCTCCGGCGGGCGCGAACACGCCATCGCCCATGCGCTTGTCAAAAGTCCGCGCTTGACGCGCCTTTTCGTCGCGCCCGGCAATCCGGGGACCGCGCGCGTCGGTCTCAATGTCGCGCTCGACGCCGCCGATCACGACGCCGTGATAAGATTTTGCCGGGAAGAGCAAATCGCCCTCGTCATCGTCGGCCCTGAGCAGCCGCTGATCGGCGGTCTCGTCGACGCGTTGGAGGCGTACGACATTCTCGCCTTCGGCCCGACGCAGGCGGCGGCGCGGCTTGAGGGCTCCAAGGGCTTCACCAAGGATTTGTGTCGAGACTACGACATTCCGACCGCGCGCTATGCGCGTTTCAGCGCGCTCGAACCGGCGCTGCGCTATCTGCGCGAGAATGGCGCGCCGATCGTCGTCAAAGCCGATGGGCTAGCGGCCGGCAAGGGCGTCGTCGTCGCCCAGACGCTTGATGAAGCGGAGCAGGCCGTGCAGGCGATGTTCGCCGGCGCCTTCGGCCAGTCGGGCGCCGAAGTGGTCATTGAAGAATGTCTCGAGGGCGAAGAGGCGTCGTTCTTTGCAATCTGCGACGGCGTCCGCGCGCTGCCATTCGCGACGGCGCAGGATCATAAGCGGGTCGGCGACGGCGATACCGGACCGAACACGGGCGGCATGGGCGCCTATTCGCCGGCCTCGGTCGTGACGCCCGACATCGAGGCGCGCATCATGAACGATATCATCGCGCCGACCATGCGCGCGATGCGCGACAGGGGCGCGCCGTTCAAGGGCGTGCTCTATGCGGGCCTGATGCTCACCAAGGAGGGGCCGAAACTCATCGAATATAATTGCCGCTTCGGCGATCCCGAGGCGCAGGTCATTCTGCCCCGCCTAGAAGACGATCTTCTCGAGCTGATGCTTGCTTCCGCGCGGGGCGCATTGCCGCTGGAGCGGCCGCGATTCTCGCCGCGCGCAGCGCTGACAGTGGTGCTGGCGGCTAAAAACTATCCGGGGACTCCGATAACCGGCTCGGAAATCCGCAATGTGACAAGCGCCGAAGCCATCGAGGGCGTCACGATCACCCACGCCGGCACGCGCGAAGCGGACGGCCGGCTCCTCGCCGCCGGCGGGCGCGTGCTCAATGTCACCGCGCTCGGCGAAAGCGTCGCCGAGGCGCAGGCGCGGGCTTATGCTGCGGTCGATCTTATCGACTGGCCCGGCGGCTTTTGCCGCCGCGACATCGGCTGGCGCGAAGTCGCGCGCGAACAAAAGCGCGCCTGAACGCTGAGAGTCTTTCCAAGACTTCTGCAATTATATCACGTAAATTTTGTCCGGCAGTTCGTCGCCGCTCGCGCCGGGCGGCGCGTGTTTCGCTAAAAGGCGCGCGCATTCCTCGATCGCCGCGACAAAACCGTCCGCCACTCTCTCCTGCCGCATATCCGCGAGCAGCGCGTCCAGCGCGTTCCGCCACTCTTCATTGGCGATCTTTGCCCCGATCGCGTCGTCGGCGACGATGCGCGCATAGCGTTCGGCGCAGGAGACGAAAATCAGCACGCCGGTGCGTCCCTTGGTGGCGGCGACGCCGCGCGAGAAGAATTGTTCGATCGCCTCGCGCGCCGCGCGGGCGCGCTTGACCGCGCGCGGCGTCAGGAAAAATCGCACGGGTCCCCATGAAACAAAGAGCGTCGCGACGACGAAGATCGCGATCTGCGCTGAAAAAATTTCGCGTGTCGAAAGATCGGTGAACAGCAGCAGGGGCCAGGGCGACGCCAGCGCCGCGAAGGCGCCCCAGAGCGGCGGCACGTAGGCGTAATCGGACGAACGGCGCGCCAGCACGCAGACGATCTCGCCGGACGTCGTCTCTTCGGCGCGGCGGATGGTTTGCGCGATGCGCTCGACGTCTTGCGCGGTGAGCCGCATCACCAATCCCCCGACGCGCCGCCGCCGCCGGACGAGCCGCCGCCGCCCGAGAATCCGCCGCCGTCGCTGCCGCCGCCGCTCCACCCGCCGCCCGAGGAACTGTCGCCCCAATAGCCGCCGCTTGGAGGCAATACGATGATGGGCGGCCCGCCGCGTCGGTAGCCGCGATAGGCGTCCGGCCGACCACGCGCGCTGCGCGCCATCCAGACGACGATAAACAGAAACAGCGCGAAAAAAATGAGCGGCGCAAGCTCATCGAAGGTCATGGACTGCGGCCCCTTTACGCGCTTCGTCCACTCCGCGGAATCGCCGGAGAGCACTTCGATGATTCCCTCGACGCCGCGCTCGACGCCTGCGCCGTAGTCGCCCGCTTTGAATCGCGGCGCCACCGCGGTCGCGATAATGATCTTCGACAAGGCGTCGGTGAGCGTTCCTTCCAGGCCGTAGCCGACCTCGATGCGCATCTTGCGTTCGTTCGGCGCGATGAGAAACAGAACGCCATTGTTCTTTTTTGCTTCTCCAAGCTTCCAGGCGCGAAACAGACCGTTGGCGTATATTTCGACGTCCAGGCCGCCAAGCGAATTGACCGAGGCGACGACGAGCTGAATGCCGGACTTGTCCTCGAGATCCTTCAGCTTCGTCTCGATCGCGCTTCGTGTCGACGGCGGAATGATATTGGCCTGATCGACGATGCGGCCGGTGAGCGGCGGATAATTCGCCGCCGCGACAGCGAGCGAGGCGATGAAAAAGAAGAGCGGCGCGAGCCAGCGCGCGGCGCCGCGCATCGTTATTTGCCTTCGCACCGGGCGCAGCGCCCGGCGATTTCCACGACGCGCGTCCGGGCGCTGAAATTCGCCGCGCCGACGAGCGCCGCGAGTTCGCGGGAAAACCCAGGAGACGTCGCCTCTTTCACCTCGCCGCATTGCTCGCAGATGATGAACACCACCGGCTCCTCGGCCTCATGCGCATGACCGCAGACGATATAGGCGTTTTTCGACGCCAGCCGGTGTGCAAGGCCATTGTCCATGAGATAGCCGAGCGCGCGATAGACGGAGACGGGCGCGGGCCGCTTGCCCTCTCCATCGGCCATGAGGTCGATCATCTCATAAGCGCCGACCGGGCGGTTCGCTTGCGTGAGAATGTCGAGCGCCCGGCGGCGCGCCGGCGTTAGACCGGCGACCTTGGACCGTGTGGGGCTTTTTGTCGAACGGCTGCTCATCTCGTCAATTTAGGCGGCTCCGAAGCAAAAAACGAGGCTTTAGCGTTTGGCGCAGGCCGCAGCGAATTTCTTGAATTTCTCCGTCGCATTGGCGAGGGGGGCCGTCCGCTTTGCCCCGCCGACGGCGATCTCGAGCGTTTCCCCACTGGTCATCGCCGCGAAGATCGGTTCTTTCGCCGGCAGGCTCCCTTCGAAGCTCGGCACGCCGGCTTCTTCATTGGGCACGAGCTTGCCGGCGACCTTCGCCGTCTTTTCGCCGACCGAAAGGATCGCCGTCGTCTTGCCTCCCGCTTTAAGCTTGGCGCTGGTTTCGGCGATCCAGATTTTGACCAGGCCGCTGCCTGGCGTGCAGGTGAAGCTCCCCAGGCTGTCGTCGCTCTCCGGCACCCCATAGCCAAGATAGATGCTGTCGGCGTTTTTCTCCTCCAGGCCGCCGAGAGTCCAGACGCGCTGGTCGGTTTGCGCGCCAGCACGTATAACCATCACGAGGATCAGCGCGCCAGCGACGGCGAGTTTCGATTTCATACCGTCCCTCTATACTCAAAAATCGATTATTCGGATGACCTACTCGTGGATTATACGTTGGAACGCCGCTTTGCGTTAGTGTACGAAAATCAATCGAGAAAGCTCTCTTTGCAATGCAGTGCCTCAAAATGGACCGTGCCGAATGCATTCCGGTTTCGATGCCTATAACACTAGCCGACCAGAAGACTTTTCTCGGTTTCGCTGATCCAACGTCATGGATGCAATTGGTCGTTCCGCCGAAGCAGGAAGGCGGTATATTTGGTTTCGCAGAGTTCGTGCAAGCCTTTGCCCTATTAGTTCTAATCTACACTTTATCTGATGTGCGTTATCGTTTTCGAGTTGAAACTGCGCCCATCCATCTTTTTCGAGCGACGTTCTGGCTTGTCGGTTTTATCGGAGTGGGGACTTTAGTTTCCGATATCTGGTTTTCCCAACAATATTCTATACCGCCGCTTCTGGCTAATAGGGCGCTTTGGCAAGCCTTATTCGGACTCCTTTTTCTCGCTCTTATTATGATGTGGCTGTGGTTCGCATTCTTAAATCCGCCTATTTTCGGAACGCGGAACGCTCTCAAATACGCGCGTTCCTTATACCAGTACCTCTTACAAGGAACAGAGAGCGACCTGCCGATCGTTGCCGACGAATTGGGGCGATCTGCAATGTCGATCATTGAGCATGCTGGCAGGCTTCCACCCCAAGCGAATGGAGCCCACCAAATAAAACCGGGTGCAGCCAGCATCGCCCATGACCTGTTGTTGCTGATAGGCAACCGAAAGTTCTGCCGCCATATGGTCGCTTCAGCCCCTAGAACAGGGATCGCCTTTTTTCAGGCCATTTCGGACTTGAAAAAATATCAACTGCCTATCGGGCAGTTTGCTTCCAACATTTCTACAGAGGCCCTGATTAGGGTCCAGACCCATAAACTGCTTGGCATGAACCAAGCGTTGTGATTCACGGCTTCCTGAAAGGGGACGCTGATGATTCTGGATCACTTCTGGCTGACGGCGGCGCAGTTTTCGAAG
>JALHNQ010000046.1 GCA_022843405.1 Methylocystis sp.
TTCGAAAACTGCGCCGCCGTCAGCCAGAAGTGATCCAGAATCATCAGCGTCCCCTTTCAGGAAGCCGTGAATCACAACGCTTGGTTCATGCCAAGCAGTTTATGGGTCTGGACCCTAACTTAGACGCGACTTTCTGCATGAATTGGCAGGAAAGAGACGACTTGAGTGTAGTTGACGATCAAACTGCAAAACGTTGGTGGTCGACCCTAGTAAAATTTCTCCTCCTCCAGGAGCGGGCACACCGATTACGGAGATGGCCGAGCACAAAACAGCGGGCACATGGAGATGCTGCAAAATATCAGCAAGAAGCCTTGGTTGCGGCCGAACAGCTTGGCGCTGATTTCTCAAGAGATATTGAGCAAGGCCGCATCCGCGTCGCTTTTAGGAGGATTGGCGGTTTTCCCGTCCTCAGGATTTTTCGCGGCAATGTCTGGACGTATTCGGTTCGATTGGACCTGCGGAGAGTCATCAATCTCCGGCAGCGATGCATCTGTGCAAGAGGCGGCGAACCGCGACCGCGAGTGCTGCGATCTTGTGGAGCCCACGCCAAGGCGGCGGCGGACCTTGCGATCGCGATTCACGAACAAGAGAAGGCTGAGAAAGCTTTTTGGGAAGGAATGAGGGGAAAACCCTGTTGTCGGACTATGAAATATTGTCCGCTCGCTTAACAAAAAAGCCGCGCCTCTTTCGAAGCGCGGCCGCAGGCTTCAAAACGCGATCTTCTTACCGGATCACGTAAGGCAGCAGGCCCAGAAACCGCGCGCGTTTGATCGCCTGGGCGAGTTCGCGCTGCTTCTTGGCCGAGACGGCGGTGATGCGCGAGGGCACGATCTTGCCGCGCTCGCTGATGTAGCGGGACAATAGGCGCGTGTCCTTATAGTCGATCTTCGGCGCGCTGGCGCCGGTGAACGGGCAGGACTTGCGGCGGCGGAAGAAGGGGCGGCGCGGGGCGGTGCTCATTCTTCCTCTCCTCCTTCAACCTTGGCTTCCTCGCGGCGCGGGCGGCGGTCGGGACGATCGCCCCGATCTCCGCGATCGCCTCTGTCGCCGCGCGGGCCGCGGCGATCGCCGCGGTCGTCGTCCTCGCGCTTGCGAAGCTGCGCCGAGGGACCTTCCTCCAGCGCGTCGACGCGCAGCGTCAGCACGCGCAGAATGTCTTCATTGATGCTCTGCTGGCGCTGCATCTCGGCGATCGCCGCCGGCGGCGCGTCGATGTTCATCAGGGTGAAATGCGCCTTGCGGTTCTTGTTGATCCGATAGGCGAGCGACTTGACGCCCCAATATTCGGTCTTGCCGACCGTGCCGCCGAGCGACGCGATGACGGTTTTGAACTGCCCGGTCAGAGCCTCCACCTGCTGGGGAGAAACGTCCTGACGGGCGAGATAGACATGCTCGTAAAGAGGCATGGACTTTTCGCCTTTCCGTTGTCGCGAGCCGTTCCGGCGCCAAGCCCTTCGAGCCGTTTGGAAAGGCTCGAACAGGATCAAGTTCGAAGGCGGAGACACGGGAAGACGGGAATCGAGACCCTCGCCCTTTTCTGCGCATATTCTTGCCCGAAAACCGCTACGCACTTTTCGGGAATATGCGAAATGGACGCTTCCGTTGAGCCCCCGGCCGGGAACCTCGCGATCGGCGGTTTATACGCGGCTTTAAGCAGGATGCAAGAGCATGGGGCGGCGCGGCTTGCCGGGGGTCGGCCGCGCCACTATGGTCCGGCCGCCGCAGGAGAGATGAGATGACGCGGAAATTCAGGATGTTCGCGCTGCTCGCCGGCCTCTCAGCGCTGCTCGCCGCCTGCGACAAATGCGGCGGTTTCCAGGAGCTGCGCGTTCCCGGCCAGCCGCATGCTTGCAAAGACGCCGCGCCGCGCTGAGCAGATCTCGCGCCGGCGCAACCGCTCTTGAAACCGTTTTCGCCCTGACGAAAGGCGCGCCGGAGCCCCCTGTGTCGAACGCCAGCACCTTCCTCGACATGAAGCGCCGGGGCGAGAAAATCGTCGTCGTCACCGCCTATGACGCGCCGACCGCGCGCCTGGAGGTCGAGGCGGGGGTCGACATTATTCTCGTCGGCGACAGCGTCGGCGTGAATATTCTCGGCTATGCCCATGAGCGCGAGGTGACGCTCGCCGACATGGCGCATCATATCGCCGCCGTCCGGCGGGGCGCGCCCGAAGTCTACATCATCGGCGATCTGCCCTATGCGACCTATGATACGGCGGAACAGGCGTTCGACAGTTCGCGAATCCTGCGCGAGGCCGGCGCCGACTGCGTCAAATTCGAGGGCGCCGAGCCGGAACTCGTGCGTGCGCTGACAGCGGCGGGCTTCGACGTCTGCTGTCATCTCGGCCTCGAGTCGCAGCATCACGAAATAAAGCGCCGCCAGGGCAAGACGGCCCAGGCCGCCGCGAAACTCTTTCACGACGCGCTGGCGCTCGACGCCGCCGGACAGAACTTCCTGGTGCTGGAGCTCGTGCCGCAAGAGCTCGCGGCGCGGATCACGCAAGCGATCGGCGCCCCGACGATCGGCATCGGCGCCGGGGGGGCGACCGACGGACAGGTGCTCGTCGTCAATGATCTTGCCGGGATCACGATGCGCGAATTCAAGCACAATAGGCGCTACGGCGCCGTCGGCACGGAACTGCGGGCGGCGGTCGCGGCCTATGCGCGCGACGTGCGCGCCGGTCTCTTTCCGGCGGAGGCGCATGGCTTTCATATGGCCGAGGATGAATGCGCCGCCTTTGAACAAGCGACGCGCCACGAGGAGGCCTAAGCCGCGCCGATCGCTGTGGGCGGCGCGCCGGCGAGACGCCGACTCCACATGGCTTCGAACAGCGATTCCAGCGCGATCGTGTAAGCGGAGACGTCGAAGAGCGCCGTCGTCAGGCGGTTGGCGGCGAGCTTCGCCCGCAGTTCGGCGCAGCGGACGGGATCGCCCGCCAGGCCCAGCGCGATCTCGAAATATTCGTCGAAATCCGGCGCGATCAACTCCGGCAATCCGATCGCGTGCAGCAGGCTGCCGGCGACGCGCGAAGGAAAAGTGTCGCCTGTGCAGGTCACGATCGGCACGCCCGCCCATAGCGCATCGCTCGCCGTCGTATGAGAATTGAAAGGCGCCGTGTCGAGCGCGAGATCGGCAAGTTGCAGACGCGCCAAATGTTCGGCGTGCGGCAAATGCGGCGCGAAGACCAGTCGCCGCGCGTCAATCCCGCGTCCACGCATTTCGTTGCGCAGATTGCCTTCCGCCAACGGCGCCGCCGCAAGCCAAAGCACCGCGCCCGGCGTCGCGTCGAGCAGCCGCGCCCAGAGATCAAATATGAAGGGGGTCAGTTTGAAGGCTTGATTGAAACAGCAATAGACAAAACCCTCCGTAGGCAAACCCGCGGCGGCGCGCGACGGCGGCGCCTGCAGCGGCGCGCCGCGTCCGTGGGGCTGGTAGGCGTTCGGCAAATAGGCGAAGGCTTCCGAATAGGCCGACGACGACGAAGGCGGCGTGACATAGCGATCGGTGACGATGTAGTCGCACACGCCAGCCCCAAGCGTGCCGGGATAGCCGAGATAGTTCACTTGAATGGGCGCCGGGCGCAGCATCATCACGCCGGTGCGCGCGCCATAGGTGAAACCTTTAAGATCGATCAGGATGTCTACGCCGTCCGCATTGATGAGGCGCGCGGCCTCGGCGTCGGTCAACGCCGAAATGTCGGCGAAGGCGTCAAAGGCGGCGCGCAAACGCGTCCGCATCGCGCCTTCCGCGCCACAATAGCTGTAAGCGCGGATTTCGAAACGCGCTCGATCATGAGCCTCGAGCGTCTCGACGAGAAGATGCGCGGTCGCATGCTCATGGAAGTCGTTTGAAAGATAGCCGACGCAAATCCTGTTACGGCGGGAGAGATCGAACTGCATGTCAAGGCTTGCGCGCAGCGGACCGGCCGCCAAAAGGCGCGCGGCGGTCCAGCTCTCGGAACACGCGCGCTGTTCGCTCGCGGTGATTCCGGGCTCCGACAGCAGGATGAAGGGGGGCGTCGGCGGGCCGTCGGCGAAGGCGAGCGCTGCGCGAATCTGCGGGGCGGCGATGGCGAAATCGTCCCATTCGCACATGGCGCGGCTGCGCGGTATCGACTTCATGGGGCCCTTTCGCGAGGGGCCGATCCGCACATAAGCCGGCCGATGCGGCCCAAGCGATTTCCGTGCCGCATGACAATCGTCATTTCGTCGAGTTGCCAGAATTGTCGCCGCCGCTACAAGATGTCTTTTGACGTCCGCCGTCCAGGCGGTCCGCGACAAGGCTCAGTATGACGACAGCAACGACTGCCAGGGAGGCGCCGGTCGGACTCCTGCTCGTCAACCTCGGCACGCCCGATGCGCCCGACGTTGCGGCGGTGCGGTGCTATCTCGCGCAATTTCTGTCTGACCGCAGAGTCGTCGATCTGCCGCGCGCGCTGTGGCTTCCCATCCTCTATGGCGTTGTGCTCAACACGCGGCCCGCGCGCTCGGCGAAGCTTTATCAGTCGATCTGGAACCGCGACACCGGCGAAGGTCCGCTGAAGACCTACACGCGCCTGCAGGCCGAAAAGCTGCAGGCGCGGATCGGCTCGCCGCGCCTCACGGTCGAATACGCGCTGCGTTACGGCGCGCCGTCGATCGCGACTCAAATCGAGCGCCTGACCGCGCAAGGCTGCGAGCGGATCGCGCTGTTGCCGCTCTATCCGCAATATGCTTCCTCGACCACCGGCTCCGCCGCCGACGCCGCCTTCGACGCTTTGCGCGAGATGCGCAAGCAGCCGGCCCTGCGCATCGGCGCGCCCTATTACGACGACCCCGCCTATATCGACGCGCTCGCCGCCGACATCAGGCGCGCGCTCGCGGCGCTGGTTTTCGAGCCTGAGGTCATCGTGGCGTCCTTCCACGGTCTTCCGCAGGCGCAAATCGATCGCGGCGATCCCTATCGCTTTCATTGCGAAGCGACCTGGCGACTGCTCTGCGATAAACTCGGGATGAGCCCGGAACGGCTTCGTCTCGCCTTTCAGTCGCGGTTCGGGCGCGCGCGATGGATCGGGCCCTATACGTCAGACGTGGTGACCGAGCTTGCGAATGCAGGCGTCAGGCGCATCGCCGTCGTCGCGCCGGGATTTGCCGCCGATTGCCTGGAGACGATCGAAGAGCTCGGCGTGGAAATTCGCGATCTCTTCCTTGAGAAAGGCGGCGAGAATTACGCGCGCTTGCCCTGTCTCAACGACAGCGAAGAGAGCATGCGGCTCATCGAAACCTTGGCGAAGCGCGAGATAGCGGGGTGGACGTAACGCGTGATCGCGGACAATCGCGGCGCTATCGCTGTGAAATTTGGGTCAGCAGCCCGCGCAGCGGCTGAAACTCGAAATGCACCCGATGGAGCCCTTCGGGAACGGCGACGGCGCGAAATAACACATTGGCGCGCAGAACCGGCGCTTCGACGCCATCGACGCGCGCGAACCACCAGGGGTGCCAGACGTCGTTCAATATGAGCCAGCCGCCGCCCGGCGGCACATCGGCCTCGACGACGACGCGGTCGTTTTCATATGAGTTGATTTTCGCGGTCGCGGGCGGCGCGCCCTTGCGCGTGTGGCAGACCGGCGGCGCCTCAAGGAGCGCCGTCTCGCGATAGTCGGCCTCGGGCCACTCGCCGCTTTGTACCATCTGCGCAAAATTAACATGAATCGCGCAGGTCGCGACAATGACCCGCGGCATGGCGCGCTGATTTTCATAAATTCGAACGTCGCCGATACGCGTCAATTCGACGAAGTCGCCCGGCTTGTAAGTCCGGTCGATCTGCTCGATCGGGACTCCGGTCGCGACGAATCTCAAGCCGAGCATGTCGGAAAGTATTGAGCGATAGGACGGATAGAGCTTCGAGAATTGGCGCTGCTCGGGAAGCGCGAGATGGTCGCCGGCGCCGGTCGCGTCTTCGAAGTGCCGAAGCCGGATCGGATTATAGCCGAGATCGTGATCGAAGCCGTGGACGAGCGAAGCGTTCGGCCAATGAAAGTCGATCGCGGCAAGCTCGATGCGGTCGCGCCGATCCGGCGCAGCCGTCGCTTTGAGCTTCTCGCGCAAATAGGCGATCACCGGATGCTTGCCGTCGGTCTTCAAAACGTCGAACTGCTCGGGCGGCAAGGCCGTCGATTCATTGGCTCCAATCTCGGTCGCAAGATCGACGCTCATCAGCGCGCCGACCGCCACAAGCAGATATGCCCCGCGCACCAGCCGATCGCGGGTCGCGAGAATGAGCGCGACGGCGAGCGCGGCGAATATCGCGCTTGTCGCGAGCGGCCAGGACGCCTGAACCAGACGGCCTTTCCAAGCCGCGACAAGCGCCGCCGCCGCAAAGAGCGCGGCGACGGCGCCGACGAGCCATCGGACGCGCGGCGCGACGACGCCCCGCTCGATCAGAGTGAAGCCATAGCCTGCGAGTATCGCCAGGGTCGCGCCGAGCAAGAATGTGGCGTCGGCCGGCCGACGCCAGAGGTCGACGCCCGGCAGGCGATAGAAATAGGCGAAAACCGGCGTGTAGCGGCCAACGGCGTATAGACCGAAGAACAGCGCCGCGGCGGCGAAGAAGCGAATTTCTCTATCCGAAAAGAAGCGCCTGCTCATCGCCGCGATCAACGTGACGAGCGTCAATTCGCCCAGATAGATATTCGTCATGTTGCGCGCGAGGAAAATGTTGCGCTCGCCGGTCGGCGGCCCCCAGAAATCTTTCAGCGGGCCATCGGTCCCGAACAAATTGGCGGAGATCAGCGTGAAGAAGGAGTCGAGCGGCAGCGAGCCTTTAAACGCCCCGTCGAGATCGATCTCGGGACGATTCGAATGCGCCGCGAGCTCTAGCGTGAATGCGAGCGGAACGGCGACGATCGTCAGGCCGACTAGCGCGCCGGCGGCGAGCGGCGCGACGGCGCTGAGTTTGGGCGATTGATCGGTCGCGACGCGATAGGCAGCATAGGCGGAAAGCATCAAGACGCCCAGGAAGGCGACCTGATCCCGTCCCATGACCAGCAAAGCGGCGACGGCGCCAGCCGCCGCGCCGTAGAGCGCCGAGCGGCGATCGAGCGCGCGCGCCAGCAGCCACAGCGTGACCGCCAGCCACGACAGACTCATGATCTGCCCGACATGCTGGATGCGCCACGCCGCCGAACCGCCGAAAGCGAAAGCCAGCGCGGCGAGCAAGCCGCCGGCGGCGCTCCAGCCGCGATCGCGGAAATAAACGATGAGCGCGAGACCGCCCATCGCCAGCATCGCGAAGACGAGCGCGTCGGCAAGCGCAAAGGACGGTTCGGGAACGAGCGCCGCCGCGAGCAGAAAGAATGGCGAGAAGATCAGCGATTGCGGATCGGCGATCTGCGGCATGCCGGCAAAGACATGCGGCGTCCAGAAGGGCGACTGGCCGCTATGCAGGGCATGGGCGAGAAAGACGAATTGCGGATAGAAATGCGCCTTGGCGTCCCACGGAATCGTGACGCGCCCGGAGAGCCAGGGGAAGGCAAACGCCAGCGCGCAGGCGAAAAAGAGCGCCGCCGCAAGGGCATAGGGCTGACCTTCCGCCTCGCCCGCGTTTTCGCCGATTCGTTGCATCGATAGGTTCTAGCGGTTTCCCGCCGAGGCTTAAAGCCGCGCCTGAGGCGCGCGGCTGAGCCCAAAGCGCTCAGCGAGCGCGTCGAGATCGACGCTCGCGCGCCGCTTGTCGTCCGTTTCGAGCAACAGGCGCAACCCCATCCCACGCAGCATGTCGACGAAGGCGACGACGTCGGGGTCGTCGGCCGTCCGACCGAATAGCGGCGCGAGTTGCTCGGCCACGCCGCGGGCATGCGCCGCGAGAGTCGCGCGAATCTCCGCCTGGTCGCTCGCCTGCGCCACGACGCTCAAGAAGAAGCGCATTTTATTTCGATCGAACATGAGCGCGCGCACCGCGTCGACAGGGTCGGCGTCGCTGCCCGCCGAACCGCGCTTCGGCCGATGCGCTTGCGCATGAGAGGCTTCCAACGTGGCGGCAAGCAAATCCGTCTTGCGCGGAAAGTAATAGGTCAGATGCGACTGACGCAATCCGGCCGCAGCGGCGACGCGGGTCTGGGTCAGCGCAGTGACGCCTTCTTTCTTCAATATTTTAAGGGCAGCGTCCAGAATGCGCTGACGCGCGCCTTTTTCGACAGTCGCCATTCGAACTCATTCAAAATTTCGCCGCGCCAACGTCGTATCAAAAAAAACGCACCGCGGAAACGGCTCTCACGCGCTTGCGCCGCCCGTATTGGTATTATACCAATCTGACGCGCGGCGTCGGCGTTGGAGAGCGTTCATGAGATTTGTTCTACGATTTTTCGCAATGGCGGCGATCAGTGCGGCAATGTGCTTGAGCGCGCGCGCCGACGACGGGTCCGACGCCGCGCGCCGCCTGCTTGTTGAGACTTTCGACAAGCCGGAATCGCGTCTCTTTGTCGACGCCGTCGTCGTCGAGGGAGACGCCGCCGTCGCCGACTGGCGCCAGGGCGACCTCGGCGGCCGGGCGTTTCTCACGCGCAAAAATGATGCATGGACCATCGCGCTTTGCGGCGGCGACGCGCTAAAGGACAGCGCCACGCTCGAAAGGCTCGGCGTTTCGAAAACGCACGCCGAGGCGCTTTCCAGAAGGCTGGCGGCCGAGGAGAAACGGCTTTCTCCCGATGTCGTCGAACATTTCTCGCGATTTGACGGCATGGCCGCCGTCGAGGCCGATGGCGGACATTCGCCGCTCGATCCGCATCACAAGCCGATCCCCTGATTCGCTCACTGTTGCGCCCGAGCAACAGCGCAGGAAAATGCGCGCGCCGCCCCAGCCGAAGCCGTTGCTCCACAAAGTTTGGTATATTACCAATATTCAGGTTCGGCGCTGTCGCCGCCCCTCGTCTCGCGCCGTGACCGGCGAGACGCAGATTGGGAATCTAAGAAAAAATGGCGGCCCTCGCGAGAACGCCTCGATCCACAAATCTTCGGCGCATCGGGGCGCTGTGGATCGCGCTGCTTTTCGCGGCCACGTCGATTTTCTCGGCGCCGCCGGCGCGCGCCGCACAGACGCCGCGCCAAACGGCCGCGCATTGTCTGGAAAAATCCATACCTTCGCCGACGAAACATCCTTGCGGCGGCGACGCATGCTGTCCGCTCTGCGGCCATAGCCAGAAAGAACTGGTCTTTTCCTTTATCCACGCGACGTCGAACGCCGTCGCCTATGCGCCGCCACGCGCCTCAACCCGCGTCTTCCGCGCCTTTCGGGCGCCGGCCGCGGAAGGCGTCCGCGAGCGCTCATGGGCGCCGCCGCGGGCGCCGCCCCGCTTCTCCTGATCGCGTCTGTCTTCCCTTAACGATCACGCGGCGAGAGGCCGCCCAGGAGAGCTTCCATGTCTCGCACCACCTCGCGTCGCGGCGCGTCCGCCGTCGCCCTCATGCTTACGCTCGCAGATCATGGCGCCCTTGCGCAACAGAGCCTGCCGACCATCGACATCGGCGGCGCCAAGCCGCGCGTCGTTGGACGCGGCGGCGGCCGCCCTCAGTCTTCGGGAACGGCGCCAGCCGTCGCCGCCTCGACGCAAACGGGCGCGGGCGGCGGCGGATCGCTGACCGTGCCATCGGTCGCCGAGCAACGCCGCGAACTCATGCGCAATGTCGGCTCGGTCGCCTTCGTCGACGCCAATACGCCCGCGATTCAAACCCGCTACGTTCACGATTTGCGCGACGCGCTGAAGGACGTTCCCGGCGTCTATGTCGAAAGCCGCTACGGACAGGAACTGCGTCTGTCGATCCGCGGCTCGAATCTGACGCGCGACTATCATCTGCGCGGCTTGGAGCTGCTGCAGGACGGCATTCCAATGAATTTCGCCGACGGCGCCGGCGACATGTATCAGATCGATCCCAAATATTTTCGCGCCATTGAAGTGTTGAAGGGCGGCAACGCCCTCTCCTTTGGTTCGTCGACGCTCGGCGGCGCGATCAATTTCATCTCGCCAACCGCCTATACGGCGCTTGCGCCCAACATTGTGGCGATCGACGGCGGCAGTTACGGAACCGTGCGCGGGCAGGCGCAAATGTCGCGCATCATCGGCAATTTCGATTTTCTCATCAACGGCGCCTTCACCCACGCCGACAATTACCGAAAGCATTCGACGACGGATTACACGCAGCTCAACGCCAATCTCGGCTATCGCTTTTCCAACAATCTCGAAACGCGATTCTATTTTGGCGTCTACGACACCTGGCAATTGCTGCCGGGGCAGCTCAATGAGTTCACCGCGCGCAATTATCCGCAACTGTCCCTGCCGCCGTTTACGGCGGGCGTCGGACCCGACGGCTTTGGCGCCAATCAGGCCCGCAACGTCAAGAACTGGCGCGTTTCAAACAAGACCACGATCTTGAGCGAAATCGGCCGCATCGATCTCAACAGCTGGTATATTCACAATTATCTCTATCACCCGGTATTCGTCGTCATCGAACAGGAAGGCGGGACCTGGGGATTCACGCCGCGCCTCACCTCGAATTTCACCGTCGACGGCCATCCCAACGAATTCATTCTCGGCGGTCGTGTCTGGGGCGGATCGTCGAGCGACAAATGGTACGCCAATTACAATGGCATGACGCTCAATCCCTATGGCGGCATCCCGGCGAATTTCGCTAACGCGCAATTCTCCTTTCCGCCCTATTCGTTCAATGGCCTCGCGCAATTTGGCGCGGCGAATTCCTGCTTCGGCTTCTGCGGCCTGTTCATCAATCCGGGGCTCGATCCGCGCATCCGCGATAACCGGATGACGGCGCTCAATCTCGAAGCCTATTTCGAAAATCGCCTGCATCTCACGCCGGAACTCATCTTCATGTTCGGCGCCAAGCTTTTCGCCGATACGCGGCGCTATGACGTTCTCGGCGGCATTCCCTTCGAGCCGCTTCCGGGCCAGGCGGACAAGGTCTATCAGGGCACGGTCCCCAAGGTCGGGCTGATGTTCGAACCTGCGCCGGACATTCAATTCTTCGCCGACATGACCGGCAGCCGCGACGTGCCGGACTTCATCGACCTGACGCAAGGCGTGTTCCCGCCGCCGCGCGACGGCGTGCCGTTCACGCCGCTCGCCGCGCAGAAAGCCTGGACCGGCGAAGTCGGCGCGCGCGGCAAATGGGACCGCTACACTTGGGACGTGACCTTCTACCATTCGGAATTGCAGGACGAACTCCTAAAGTTCACCGCCAATCCCGGCCTCGGCATTCCGGCGACGACCTTCAACGCCAAGCGCACCATGCACCAGGGCGTCGAATTCGCGGCGAGCGCCGAACTCATGCGCGACATTTTCGCGCCCGACTCCGGCGACGCGCTGAAACTGTCGCAAGTGTGGACCTGGAACGATTTCCGCTTCGTCGGCGATCGCGACTTCGGCGACAATCCGCTGGCCGGCATTCCGCGCCACGTGTTGCGGACCACACTGTCCTACTGGCGCCCCGCCGATGGGCTCTACTTCGCGCCGCAAGTCGACTGGGTTCCTCAAGGCGCCTATGTCGACTATGCCCATACGCTCCAGGCGCCGGGCTATGTGTTGCTTGGCGTCCAGGCAGGCATGAAGCTTCCCTATGGCCTGTCTTTCTATGTCGAGGGGCGCAATCTGACCAATCGCCATTACATCAGCGACGTGACGACGATCGTCGACGCGCGCGGCCTCAATCCGATCGTCTTCTATCCGGGCACGGGTCGAGCAATCTATGGCGGCTTGCGCCTCGCCTTTTAGCGAGGCGGCGCATTTGGGCGATCGGCGCGGCGGGCCATATATAGGCTTGGCGCGCCGGCCGCCCTCGCCGGCCCATCAGGGCGCATTGCTTGTCGATTCACGCGACGCCGGAACCACTCGAAGCTATACGCAACAGCGCGCCAATGCTGCGCGTCGAAGGGCTTTGCAAATCCTATTCGACGCCGCAGGGGCGCATTGCCGTGCTGCGCGGCGTGGGCTTCACGCTCGCCGCCGGCGCCAGCCTGGCGCTGACCGGCGAGTCGGGCAGCGGCAAGAGCACGCTGCTGCATCTTGTCGGCGCGCTCGACGACGCCGATTCCGGCGAAGTGGTTCTCGACGGCGTCGCGCTGACGCTTCTGTCGGAACATGCGCGGGCCGCGGTGCGACGCGAAAAGATCGGCGTCGTCTTCCAGCAATTCAATTTGATCCCGAGCCTGACCGTCGCCGAAAATCTTGGCTTTCAGGCGCGCCTTGCCGGACGCTACGACCCAGCGTGGCAGGACGAGCTGACCCATCGGCTTGGGCTTGCCGCGCTCGTAACGCGTTATCCGGAGGAGCTGTCCGGGGGACAGCAGCAACGCGTCGCCATCGGCCGCGCGCTCGCCGTGCGCCCGAAGCTTCTGCTCGCCGACGAACCCACCGGCAATCTCGACGAAGCGAGCGGCGATAACGTCATGTCGCTCGCGCTCGAACTCGTCGCCGCGACGGGCTGCGCCTTTCTGATGGCGACGCACAGCGAGCGACTGGCGGCGCGGTTGCAACGGCGCGTGCGGCTGGAATCAGGCCTTCTGGCGGCGCAATGAGACAGACGTTGTGGACGCTGGCCGCGCTGATCAGCCACTGGCGGCGACGCCCAGGAAATCTCGCGACGCTTGTGCTCGGCCTCGCCATCGCCACAGCGCTCTGGAGCGGCGTGCAGGCGCTGAACGCGCAGGCGCGCATGAGCTACGACGCCGCGACAGCGGCGATTTCGGGCGGCGGCGCAGGAACGCTCGTCGCCGCTCGCGGCGGGCTTTTTGACCAGGACCTCTTCGTGAAGCTGCGGCGCGCTGGCCTCGACGTCTCGCCGGTCCTGGAAGGCGCGGCCCGGATCGGCGACAAGAACATTCGCATCATCGGCGTCGAGCCGGTGTCGCTGCCGCGTGGGTCGCCGATCGCGCACAAGCGACGTCGGGCGGACGTCCTCGAGGATTTCTTTTCAGGCGAGGGCCGCGCCTTCGCCGCGCCGCAAACGCTGCGGCGCCTTGGTCTCGCCGAGGGCGCGCGGCCGCAAACCGAGCGCGGTCGGCAAATGCCGCCGCTTGCGGCGCTCGCCGAAGCGCCGCCTGGCGCCATCGTCGTCGACATCGGCGTCGCCCAGCGCCTGCTCGATCGTCCCGGAAAACTGTCGCGTCTCGTCATCGCCGATGACGCCGCGCCGGACGACGAGCGGGTCAAGCGCGTCGCCGGCGAGGCGCTGCGGCTTGTCGCGGCGGATGACGAAAGCGAGCTGGCGCGCCTGACCGACAGTTTTCATCTCAATCTGACCGCCTTCGGCTTCCTCGCTTTCCTCGTCGGATTGTTCATCGTCCATGCCGCCTATGGCCTCGCCTTCGAGCAGCGGCTGCCGACGCTTCGAACCTTGCGCGCGCTCGGCGTCGCGCCGCCAAATCTCGTCGTCGCGATGGCATGCGAAATCGCGGTCCTGACGTTCATGGCGGGCGGCGCGGGCGTCATCGGCGGCTATGCGATCGCGCAGGCGCTGTTGCCGGATGTCGCCAAAAGTCTCGAGAGCCTTTATGGCGCGCAGATTTCGGAAAGCCTGTCGCTCGATCTTCGCTGGTTTCTCTCCGGACTCGTCATGGCCGGCGCCGGCGCGGTTCTCGCGGCGGCGAGCGGCTTCACAAGAACATTGCGGCTGCCGCCACTGTCGGTCGCGCGCCCGATCGCCTGGCGCGCCCAGCATCACCGCTATTTGCGGCGCCAGGGCGGGCTCGCGGTCCTCGCCCTTGTCGCCGCGGCTTGCGCCTACGGCCTTGGCGATGGGCTCGTTTCGGGCTTCGCCGTCATTGGCTGTTCGCTTCTTGGCGCCGCGCTCTTCTTGCCGATCGGTCTCGCCGGCGCCCTGGCGCTCGGCGAACGTCTCGCGAGTCGCCCGCTCGCACGCTGGTTCTTCGCCGACGGACGTCAGGAAATTTCCGGACTGTCGCTGGCGCTGATGGCGCTGCTCGTCGCGCTTGCGGCCAATATCGGGGTCGGCGGCATGGTCGAGGGGTTTCGCCAGACCTTCACGCGCTGGCTCGACGCGCGCCTTGTCGCCGAAATCTATTTCGAAGCGGCGACGCCGGCCGATGCGCGCGACATCGAAGCGTGGATGCGCACGCAACCGGACATATTGGCGATCCTGCCTGTCTGGCGCACGAAGACGCGCATCGGCGAATGGCCGGCCGACATTGTCGGCATGACGCAGCACGAAACCTATGCGGCGCATTTTCCCTTGATGGTGGCGGCGGCCGATGTATGGACCGCCCTCTATGCGGAAGACGCCGTCCTCGTCAGCGAGCAATTGGCGCGCCGGCTCGGCGTTGGGGTCGGCGCCACGCTCGACATTCCGGCCTCAAACCAGGAGTGGCGCGCGCGCGTCGTCGGAATCTTTCCCGACTACGGCAATCCGAAGGGTCAGCTGCGCATCGATCACGAGAAGTTGAAACGCTATTTCGACGACGCCTCCGGCGTGCATTATGGCCTGCGCGTCGCGTCTGACGCCACGTCGCGCGTCATCGACAACATGCAGCGGCGCTTTGGCGAAAGGATCACGCGCATCATCGATCAATCCGAGCTTAAGGGGCTGTCGACGGAAATATTCGAACGCACATTCGCCGTGACGACCGCGTTGAACATGCTGACGCTGATCGTCTCCGGCGTCGCGCTTTTTGCGAGCCTGCTGACGCTGAGCGACATGCGGCAAGCGCGCATCGCGCCGGTCTGGGCGCTTGGCGCGACGCGCCGGGAGCTCGCGGGACTGGAGATGATCCGAGTCTTGGGATTCGCCGCCGGCGCCGCGTTGCTGGCGACGCCGCTCGGCCTGTTCATGAGCTGGTGCCTTGTCGCCATCGTCAATGTCGCCGCCTTCGGATGGCGGCTGCCGTTCCATATGTTTCCGGCGCAATGGCTCGTGGTTTTTCTTATCGCGCTGTGCGCGGCGTTCTTGGCCGCGCTCATTCCTGTCGCAAGGCTCGCGCGCGCCGCGCCGACCGATCTGCTCCGGGTCTTCTCCAATGAACGCTAGGCCAGGGAACGGCACGCATAAACGAAGCGCCGTGATTTCGAGGCGATCGGCGCTGCTTCTGGCGCTTTCGTCGAGCGGCGCGCTGGCGCAAGACTTTCGCGGATTGGCCGAAAATGCGCCCGGCTTCGCGCTTCCGCAGCCGGGAACGCCGCTCGTCTTTCCGAAAGACCATGGCGCGCATCCGGAATTTCGCACCGAATGGTGGTACGTCACGGCAAATTTAAGCGGCGCGGACGGCGCCCCATACGGCGCCCAATGGACGCTGTTTCGTTTCGCGCTGCAGTCGAATTCGCCGCACGCCGGATGGGATGACCGCAATGTGTGGATGGCGCATGCGGCGGCGACGAACGCCGGCGAACATTTCTTCGCGCAAAAATTCGCGCGCGGCGGCATTGGCCAGGCGGGCGTCGAGGCCGCGCCTTTTCGCGCCCATATCGACGATTGGGTTCTCGAAACGCGCGACGATTCCGCCGGCGCCGGGATCGAGCGGCTGCGCGTTTCCGCCGGCGACGGAAATTTCGCCTATGTGCTCGATCTTACCGCGACGGGGCCGATCGTATTGCAAGGTGAGGGCGGCTACAGCCGCAAATCCGACGCCGGACAGGCCTCCTATTACTACAGCCAGCCGTTCTTCACGGCGGAGGGCGACGTCACCATCCATGGCCGCAAAACGCGCGTCTCCGGCCGCGCCTGGATGGATCGCGAATGGTCGAGCCAACCGCTGGGGCCCGATCAAAAAGGCTGGGACTGGTTCGCGCTGCATTTCGACGGCGGCGCCAAGCTGATGCTTTATCGCATGCGCAGCGTAAAGCGGGTGCCGTTTCTCTTCGGAAATTGGATCGACGACAATGGCGCAACCTCGCCGCTCATAAGCGAAGACATCGCCATCGAACCTCTCGAGACGATACGCATCGCCGATCGCGACATGCCTATTGGCTGGCGCGTTCGAGTCGGCAGTCGCGGCGTCGACATCAAGACGCAGCCGCTCAATCCGAGAAGCTGGATGGGAACCGATCCCGCCTATTGGGAGGGACCGATCCGTTTCAGCGGATCGCACAAGGGCGAAGGCTATATCGAAATGACCGGCTATTAGAGCGTGCTGCGTTCCGGCGGAATCGCCTAAACGCCGCGTGATCTATGACTCAGCGGCCGTGCGAAAGAGATTCGCAAATGCGCCCCTGGATTCTCGCAGCTTCTTCAAATGAAGCGCCGCCAGCTCCAATAGCCGTCGTTCGCCCAGGCGCGTGATGACGACGAGCGACCGACGACGATCTCTCAAATCGGTCTTTCGCCTGACGAGCTTTGCCTGCGCCAAACGCGACACGAGCTCAGCGGCGCTGTGATCGCGGATCATCAGCTGCTCGGCAAGTTCACCGACGCTAATGTGCTTTGCGTCTCGATAGGTGCGCACGACCAGCAGCGCCTGATACCATTGCATGGTGACGCCATGGTCCGCGGAGACCTGTTCGCTGAACGCCAGGAATCTGCGCAGGGCGTAGCGAAAATGGGCAAGCGCCTCTAAGTCTTCTTCGCTTGGCGCTTTGCGCGCGGCGTCCGGCGATGGATCGAAAACATTCAAGTGAAAATCCTTTGTCCGAATCGTCCTGCGCGGACGGCTGGTCTTGAGTATTGAAACGACGCGTGGGCCATGCCGAGGAATCAATTCAATTTCGCTTAACCGCGCCGCTTTATAAGCGTGCGATGAACTCGTCAATCGTTGCAAGGAACGCATCCGAACCGGCGACGGCCCCCTTGTTGCGTTCAAGCGCGGCCCGTCGTCGAGGAGAGTCCGGCGTCGAATAGTCGCGCACCGCCTGCAGCCATCCCCGGCCATCGAGCGGATCGACATAGTCGATCGCTTGACCGCCGACTTCCCGAAAGGCCTCGATGTCCGAGGCGACGACCGGCGTTCCGGCCGCGAGCGCTTCGGCGACGGGCAGACCGAATCCTTCGGCGAAGGAAGGCATCAGCAGCGCGCGCGCCCCGGCAAGCAGTCGGCGCAGTCCCGGCGTCGATAGTCCGCCAGCTTCGATGATATGCGGGCGCAAGGCGACGCTCCGCTCCAGCGTTTCGATGACGGGGCCGTTGAGCCAGCCGCGCTTGCCGACGATGACGAGTTTTGGCGGCGCAGGATCGCTTGTCAGAACGCGCCATGCGTTGAGCAGGGTGAGATGATTTTTTCGCGGCTCGATCGTGCCGCAGACGACGAAATAATTGACGCCGTCGAGCGCCGCAGGCGGCTCGGCGGGCGACGAAAAGAGGGGCGAAACCGGCAAGCGCGCGACGCAGACCGGCAGTTCTGGCCTTCCGTTTTCCGCCGCATATCTGCGAAGGCGTCTGGCGACCGCATGCGATCCGACGACGGCGCCGGCGCCATAGCGGCAAATATTGCTGATGCGCCTTGGATGCAGCATGGCTTCTCTTGCGCGAAAAAACTCGGGCGCCTCGATCGGAAGAAGATCGTGGACGAAGAAGACAGGCTTCACGTCCGTCCGCGCTGTGAGCCAGCGCACATACCAGCTTCGATCGACGAGAAATTGCGTGACGTTGAAATAGATCGCTCCCTGGGGGGCCTCGCGCAACGGCCGGCCAAGATGAGGCGCCCAGCGGCGCATCGCGCGCCAGTTGCGCTCAAGGAACAAGAGATCCGGGCGCTTTCTCGCCCGCGCCAGCGAAGAGACCGTGGAGTCCTTTGATCCGAGCGCCTCGACAACCCTGCGATAGACGTCATCTTCTTCGGCGTCGCCGTCTTCGCGCCAAAGAGATTCGACGCCTTCGATCGTCTCAAGGGCAAGATCGGGATCGGCAAGTCGCGGTCCGATCGCCGTGCAAATCAGCGCTTCGCGCGCGCGCGCGTTGCGCGCGAGAAAATGGCGGGCGAGGGCGAAGTCGACGCGATCAATCCCGTTCGGCGCAGCGTTCAGCGCGCGAGTCACGATTCGCGTCACGTCATAAATGACGGGTCGGCGCGCAATTTCACCAGGCGGCGTCAATTTCGGCACTTCGTCTTGTCTCGACGACATCGCCAGGCCTCGATCGCCTCATTCGCTTCTCGCACGGCGCGTTCCATTTCCCGTTCGAGACACTCTCGATAGCGAAACACTGTTCGCGTGAAGAGCTGCACTTCCTCGTCGCAGGCGGCCATCGCCAATGCTGAGACGGACGTCTCGATGCAGGCGGGACGCAACGGCGGCGCACAATAGGCGAAGCCGCGAACGTCTGGCGCAGCAGGGAGCCGCTGATGCGTAAGGAGAGCGGCCGCAGCCGCGAACGCCGCGCCCCGTAAGCTCTTCGCGGAAGGCCGCATCCAACAAGCTCCAACTCTAGAGCGCGTCCATGAATCATCAAATCATGAATGCGCTCTAGCTCCGTGAACTGACCATGTTCTTCGCCGAAGGTATCTGCTTCGGCGCAAAATGCCCGCAAGCGCTGCTCGTGAAAATGCGTAAGCCGGCCTTTCGCTTGGAACGCGCGCGGCGCTTTTGTGATCAATCAACTTAGCTGCATTGGAGAGATTCCGCCCCTATGCCGCGTGATCTAGCGGCGCCGTCCGGCGAACCAGCGCACGGCGTCGGCGACGGCGTCGGCCGTCGGCCGCGCCTTGTAGCCAAGGGCGCGGCGCGCCTTGGAATCGTCGAAATACATCCGCTTCGCAGAAAGTCGCAAGCTTTCGCGGTTGAGAAACGGCTCCGAGCCAGCGAAACGCGCGACAATTTCATTGGCGTAAGCGACAGGCATGAGCGGCCAGCGCGGCAATTTCGTCCGTGGCGGCGGTCGCCCGGTGACGCGAGATATTTCGATGAGCAGATCCCGCAATGTTAGATTTTCGCCGCCGAGAATATAACGCTCGCCGATTTTGCCAACTTCCATCGCGGCGATGTGGCCGTCTGCGACATCTTCTACATGAACGATGTTCAACCCGGTGTCGACGTAAGCGGGCATGCCGCCGCGCATCGCCTCGCAGACGATCCTGCCGGTGGGCGTCGGCCGCACGTCGCCGGCGCCGAGCGGCGCCGATGGACATACGATGACGGCCGGCAGGCCTTCGTCGGCGACCATTCGTTCGACCAACCGTTCCGAAAGGATTTTGCTCAGCTTGTATGCGCCGACGGCGCGCTCGGGCGCGAGCCGGTCGGCTTCGGTGCATGGCGCCGAGTCGGGATCAAGAGTCGCGACGCTGCTCGTATGCACCACGCGCGCGACGCCCGCACGCAGAGCTTCTCGCATGACGATTTCCGTACCCGATACGTTGACGCGCATCAGCGGATCAGGATCGGGAGCCCAGAGGCGATAATCGGCGGCAAGGTGAAAGAGCGAAGAGACGCCGGCCATCGCGCGCCGGACGCTTTCGCGGTCGGTCACGTCGCCTACGAGGACCTCGCAATCGGCAGGGACATTGTCGCGCGGGCTCGATTGACGCACGAGCACGCGCACAGCGGCGCCTTCTGCGCGCAATCGCTTGACGACCGCGCCCCCGATGAATCCGCTTGCGCCGGTGACAAGAACCGTTCCGCTGGAAACCATGCCCAATCCTGCCTCGGCGCCGGAATTCTCAACCAGACGCCGGACCAAGCCGCCGCTCATTTGTCGCGGAAGCGACGGAGCTCCCGCCGCATCCAGAAAAGTGGCGCCACTTGAGGTCGGGTTGGACCGTAGGTTCGTCCGCAACCGTCAGATCACGCTGCATTTGGCCGGACCCGCCTAAACGCGGATGGCATGATCGATTCCAAAAGCTTTGAGCGCGCTTTACCCGTTTTTCGCACGCGCTAGCCGGCGGCCGATTCCATCAGTCTCTTTTCGTCTACATCCAATATCGATTGTTCGTCCGCCGCTGTGGCCGGCTGGAGCGACTCGATGATGTCGCGCTCTTCGCGCTGCAGCCGCATCAGGTCCTTCTGTATGACGATAACGAAGCCCAAAAAGGTCAATGCGGACAGCCCGCCAATGACGATGTCGAGCACAGCGAAGCCATAGGCCTGCGCCGTCGCGGTGCTGGGACCGAACCAGGCGGCGAAAAGCGCCCAGCACGCGACCAAAATGCGAAATTCCGTCGCGCCCATGCCGCCGTATGAAAGCCGATGCACGCTCTCGGTCACGACCCTCAGATAGGTGTAGGAGCTCATCAGCAGGTAGAGCGAAAGCACCAGGAGCGATGAGGCGACAGTGAAATAAGGCGACATGCCGAGACCGATGATGATCAAAGTTTGGGCAATAAGATCTGACGAATGGTCAATGAAATAACCGTAATGCGGCCGCTCGATCGAACGGAAACGCGCCAGCGTGCCATCGAGAGAATCGCCAAACCAATTGAGAAAGAGGCCAAAAACGACGCCGACAAGAAAAAAGTTGGACCAGCGGCAGGCAACGAAGCTGAACAGAGTCAAAACCGCGCCGCATAGGCCAATCGCCGTTAGGTGGTCCGGAGTCGCCCAGTTCGGCAACCGCTTCACTAGGGCGAAGAGCGCAGCGCGCTCCTTGACCGCCAGAAAGCTCTCGTTGATCCGCTGATTGGCCATAACAACTCCCTCAAAACGCGTTCAACCCGTCAGCCTTCGCGCGAACCGATGCCGCCCCTGTCACACAGGAAGTAGGCAGAACGATGACATATCGTTAACTTACCCCACATCTATGCTCGGCGAGCGGATCACATATCACACGAACGGTCGAGGTTTGGTTCGGAGTCGAATTTGGCTGTCGCGCTCCCGACGGCGCCTAAGCGGCGATCCGCAGCTGTTTCCGATCCAGGACGAAGCAACGTTTATGCCTCACTGAAAGTAGCGGCTGACCAAGGCGCCCTGAATCGCCGGCTGGCTGACCATCTGAAAAAGCTGCACAACCTTGGTGATGTCGGCGAGCGGCGCGTTGCTGACATAGAGGATGTCCTTGTCGCGCATCGAGAAGCGCCGCGCGGCAAACAGGGCCGCGGCCTCGCGCATATTGAGGTGATAGGCGACAGGCACTTGCCCGCGCTCGAGCAGGCTCGGCGCGATATTGGGATATTCGCGGACGACGCTCGCCGGCTCATAGCGCAACACGAAAACGCCGTCGGGGTCGGCCCGAGAGTCCGTCAGGCCGCCCGACCTGCCGATTGCTTCCTCGAGTGTGAGGCCGCGCGCGTCAAAGGGCATGACGGCGTTCGCGCCGGTCGCGCCGATGACCGTAAAGGTCGGTGGCGTGCGCTCGATGGTCAAAATGTCCCCTGCCCGCAGATAGATGTCTTCGCGAGGATTGGCGATCAGCGCCTGAATGGGCGCGCGCGCCGTGCGGTCGCCGCGGGTCAGCGTCACGAAGGTTTCGTGAACCGGCGAGCGATAGCCTCCCGCGGCCGCGATCACGTCCATGACGCGGTCGCCCTTTAGGCTGAGAGGGACGCGCGCGCCATTGGCGACCTCGCCGGTCACCGTAACGGTGTTGGTGATATTGTGGGTGACGTTGACGACGGCCTGCGGCTCGATCGCCTTGCCGCGCAGTCGCTCGACGATCGCGGACTCGACCTCTTGCTGGCTGCGTCCGGCGACCTGGACGCGTCCGGCGTAAGGAACGGTGACCGAACCGTCCCGTCCGACGACTTGATCCGGAATCGCCGCCGATCGGGAACCCGGGCTCATCCGATCGCCGCCGGATGCCGAAAACAATCCGCCTGAAGCGGCTTCCCAAACCGTTATCTGAACCGAATCGCCGACGCCGATCGTTTGGCTGCCGGCCGGCCGGTAATCGCCGAAATAGCCGCGCAATGTCGGCGGCGCGCGGCGGGCGAGGGCGGAGAGGGTGTTTTGGTCGATCTCGACAAGCGCGTAACTCGGCGCGTCGCTGGTCAGGCTCGGCGTCACATCCTCCACGATGTCCTTGCGGCTCGGACCGGCCCCGGGAAATATCGCGCAGCCCGCCGTCGACAGTCCGAGGGCGAGCGAAAGGCAGAGCCGTAGCGGATGGGGAATGGATTTTATCAAAGTCGCTCCAATATGCGCCCTCTGACGCGAAGTCCCTAACCCTGCGCCGGGAGACACACTATTGTAACTGTACAGGCAAAGGCAATATGCCGGCGATATGGCGGAAATACCACCGATTTCCGAATGATGCTAAAAAAACTACTAAAGCATGCGACCGGCTAATCCGGCCCGGAGAATCGATCCTTTTTCAATTAGTTTCGCCATAGGTCCGCAGCGACAGCGCGCGAATGCGCGCGTCGGGCAGACGCTCGAAATCCGTCTCGCTGTGGCGAAACGCCTCCACCCCGCGAAACGCGAAAACGCCGTCGGCGGTCACGACCAGATCATTGTAACGAAGCGTCGGGTCGTCGAGGACGGCCGCGAGCGGCTCCAATGAGACAGCGGCGGCGATGCGCGCCGGCTGTCGAGCGCGAAACTCCGATTCGGCGTGCGCGACGAAGGCCGCATAGCGCTGTCTCGCGGCTTCGATTCTAAGGGCCCAGGCCGCGCGAGCGTCGGCCTCGGCGGCGCTCGCTTCGCCGCCGGAAACAGCCGAGGAGCCGGCGCGCGCGGCGTCGCTCGCGCCGCCGAGCAGAATGCCGATAATCGCAACCGTCGCAGCTACGCGCATGGGAGGAAAATGCGCGCGCCTCGATAAAGTTCCCCGCGCTCCCGCCCATTGGAGGTTTCGCGAAGACTATTTGTCCTGATTTGACGCTGCGGCCGATGAGGCGGCGGCGATCCTGCGTCCGTCCTTCAACAGCTTGCCAAGCAGGCCGAAAACCGCCACCAGCGCCAACCCGATGACGGCGACGTCGATCGCCGGCAAGCGATCATGCTGGCTTTCAGGAACGCCGAGCGCCATCGCGGCGAAAGGCCAGAGCGCCAGGAGGATGCGAAATTCCGTCACGCCCAGGCCAATGTATGCCATTTGCTGAACGTGCCGAGTGGCGGCGCGAATATAGCCATAGGCGGAGAAGAGCAAATAGCAGACGAGCACCGCGGCCGCGGCGCGCAGGGTCAGAAACGGCGAGAAACCATAGGCGACGATGAGGACGACATGCGAGAAGAGCTCGGCGACGTGATGCGCCATTCCGGCGCCGGGAAGTTCATCGCCACGCAACCGCGCAAGCGGAAGATCCACCGTCAAGCCATACCAATTAATGCACATAGCCAGCGGCACCAGCCAGACCAAATCCGGCCATGAGCGGCAGCCGATTAGCGCGGCGGCCGCGAGAACGGCCCCGACCGCGCCAATCAGCGACAGGTTCGCTGGCGCGATCCACCAAGGCGCGGCCTTAGCCATGCGTCCGACGAGACGCTGCTCCGCCGCGTAGACGAAGCTTTGGCCACGGGCGGGCGAACTGTCAAAAAAACGCTTGACTGCCTCGCGGAGGTTCATGACGGACATGTCCCTGATGCTCGTAATCCGATGGAAACGGCGCGCGCCCATTCTTGGCAAGCTTCATAGCGCTGAATTCTAGCCGCTTGTATGGCGCCTGCAAGTCATCGATGATCTTTGAGCATTCTCTCCACATTAGAGCCTTTCCACCGAAATCGTTCAAAAATTTGACCAGTCGACGCGACGACGCCGAGCCCCCGCCGCCTGGTCCTCGCCCAATCCGATGGAGACGCCTCCATGTCAGAAAATATTGTTGTTTCAAGGTATTATGGGGCATTGCAGGTACTGATCAATCGTCCTGAAAAGAAGAACGCCCTCGACCGCGAAATGTATCGCGCATTGATCGCGACGCTCGAAGCGGCGGCCGGCGACGACGCCGTGCGCGCCGTCGTCTTCGCCGGCGCCGGCGGAAATTTCAGCGCCGGCAACGATCTTGCCGATTTTCGCGATTTCGCGGCGAACGCCGAGACCTTTCCGGCGCTGGCTTTCATTCGCGCCGCGGCGGCCTTCGAAAAGCCGCTCGTCGCCGCCGTGACCGGCGACGCCATTGGGGTCGGGACCACCCTTCTCTTTCATTGCGACCTCGTTTTTGCCAGTCCCGACGCGCGCTTTAAGATGCCTTTCATCGATCTCGCCCTGCCGCCGGAGGGCGGCGCGAGCCTGCTCGTTCCGCAGCGCTTCGGCATGGCCAAGGCGTCCCAATATCTGCTGCTCGGCGACGGTTTCGACGGCGAGGAGGCGTTACGGCTCGGCCTGGTCAACCGCGTTGCGCCTCCCGAAACGGTGCTTGATCTTGCGATGGACGCCGCGCGTCGCCTGGCGGCGAAGCCGGCGCAGGCGCTTCGCATGGCGCGGCGGCTGATGCGCGGCGACCCGAAGGAAATTCTGGCGCGCATCGACGCCGAGGCGGCGCTCTTTGCAAAAGCGCTGACGTCGCCGGAGGCGCGGGAGCGCTTTTCCGCCTTTTTCGCTTCGCGGTCGCGTTAACCCTGGCCGCGACGCGACCTTCGCCGCTTGCGTTGCGGACCGGCTTCTCCCAAATAATAGGCTGGACATACGCGCTCGCGCCGCGGAGGGCGGGCGCTTACATGGGCTCATTGGAAAATTATGCGCGATCCTTACGACGTTCTCGGCGTGGCCAAATCGGCGAGCCCCGCCGAAATAAAAAAGGCCTATCGCCAGCTCGCCAAGAAATTCCATCCCGATCGCAATAAGGACGATGTGAAGGCCAAGGAACGCTTCTCCGAAATCAATTCGGCCTATGAAATCGTCGGGGATGAGACGAAAAAAGCGCAGTTCGACAAGGGCGAGATCGGTCCGGACGGCAAGCCCCGCTTCACCGGCTTCGAAGGTTTCGGCGCCGGGGGAGCCCCTGGCGGCTTCACCCGCGGCTGGCGCACCGGCGGCGGCGCGCCGGGCGGCGAACAGCATTACGAATTTCATTTCGGCAATGAGGCGCAGGGCGGGCGCGGGGGCTTCGATCCGTCCGACCTCTTCGCCGATCTCTTCGGCGCCGGCGGGCGCCGGCGCGGCGCGCCGCAGCCGACTCGCGGCGACGACGTCGCCGCCGCGGCCACCGTGCCGCTCGAGACGGTCGCCCACGGCGGCTCAGCGCGAGTCATTCTGCCGAGCGGACGCACGCTCGAAGTGAAAATCCCGGCCGGCGTGGATGATGGCCAACAGATCCGCCTGCGCGGCCAGGGCCAGCCCGGCGCCATGGGCGGCGAACCCGGCGACGCCATCGTCACCGTAAAGGTCGCGCCGCATCCCTATTTCAAGCTGGACGGCCGCGATTTGCGGCTCGAATTGCCGGTGACCGTTTACGAGGCCGCGCTTGGCGGACGCGTCGAGACGCCGACGCTCGACGGCAAGGTGGAGCTGACGATTCCGCCGCACTCCAACAGCGGGCGCGTGCTGCGGCTGCGCGGCAAGGGCCTGCCGCCGTCGGAGGGGAAGATCGCCGGAGACCTATACGTCTCCTTGAAGATCATGTTGCCCGAAACCGCGTCGAGCGATCTTGACGCGCGGATGCGCGAATGGCGGGACGCCCAGCCTTACGATCCGCGCGCCAAAATGTCGTAACGCAACCGTCTATTTCGCCTCGGGCGGGACCGCGACGACTGCGGCGGCGGCCGCTTCCGCCGCCGCCTGCATGGCGTCCGGCGCCAAGACGCCGACGAGGACGAAGGCAAAGCCGCCGGCGCGCCACTCGATGACCGAGACCCCCTGCCCGCGCTGACCCGATGGCGCAGCAACAGCGTCGGCGCGCTCGAAATAAAGCCCCACGCGCACGCCGTCGGCGCGCTCATAGACGAGAAACGCCGCCGGGCTGGCGACGCCCGGCGTGACGCGTCCGCCAAGGAGGCGCAGCCCGACGCCAGTCAAATCCGGCGCGCGCGAAAAGCCGATCCGCTCCTGAAGCCACGCGAGGAGTTCGCCGCGCCGACCGGCGTCGATCTCCACGGGCCGCGCGTCGAGCGCATAGGTGGCGTAGGTCAGCCCGGCTCTCGACGCATAGCTGGTGGCGGCGATTGTCAGCGTCGGGCGCTGCGCCGGCGGCCGGCTCGCCAAAAAGAGCAGCGCCGCAACCGCGACAGTCGCGCCGGCGACGAGCGTGAGCAGCGTCGAGGCGAGCGCCTGCCGCCGGCGGCTGGCGCGGATTTCATCGAGCTTGCGCGCCGGTCGCGGCGCGGCGC
>JALHNQ010000047.1 GCA_022843405.1 Methylocystis sp.
CCGCGGCCGGCGTGGCCGAGGCTGTCGCTAAAAAGCCGAACGCCGCGATGGCGAGCGCGCGTTGTCCAACTCGAAGTTTCATGGTTTTAATCCCCCGGTTAACTGTCGGGCGACAGTGAAGCCGACGCTGGATGACAGAGCGGTGACAAACTTTGCTGTAGTTGGTTTGTGACGCAGCAAGCGATGGAGCCTGTGGCGCCAGCGCCACAGTTAGAGCCGCTGATCATTGTTTTTTGTGGCTTTGCCGCCACAGCCAAGCTCTTTTCTAAATAGCTCGCCACAGAATTGGCGCCATTTAGACGCGACTCTTCCACGCAAGAAGAATCGATCGGCCGCTTCTTTCAGGATTCGCGAACGACGTCGAAGTCACACGTCACGAGGCGCGCGAAGTCGGACCACGCTCACCCCGCCGCCGCGTCGCTCGACGCAGATTTTCGTTGCGATCCGCTGCTGCAGGGAATCGACGTGGCTGATCACACCCACGCGCCTGCCCTGCCCCTGCAGAGTCTCCAGCGCGTCGATGGCGACGTCGAGCGTCGCCGAGTCCAGCGCGCCGAAGCCTTCGTCGATGAACAGCGTGTCGACAAAGGAATTGCGCCCTTCGAGCCCGGCCAGCGCCAAAGCTAAGGCAAGCGACGCCAGGAAGCGCTCCCCGCCCGAAAGCGAACGCGTCGAGCGCCGCTCGTCGCCAAGATCGCGATCGACGATTTGAAGGCCGAGCGAGCCGGCCTCGCCGGCGCGCTCCAACGCGTAACGCGGCGCCAGCAGCTTCAGGCGCTGATTGGCGAGAGCGACAAGATGCTCCAGCGTCGCGGCCTGGGCGAAACGGCGGAACTTGTCGCCGCTCGCCGAGCCGATCGCTTCGCTGATTTCTGCCCAGAGTTTCGCCTTTGTGCGCGCCTGCTCGCACGCCTCGCTGAGCGCGGCGGCGCGTTGGCGCGCCTCATCGTCTCTCGCGCAACGCTCGCGCAAGGCGCCGAGCCGCGCCGACAATTCGTCGAGACGGCTGGCGACGGCCGCCTCCCGGGCGGCGAGCGCTTCGCGCGAGAGTTCGGCCGGCGCGGCGGCGCGCGCTTCGTCGACATCGACCTGCCGAGCCGCGACCGCGGCCTCAGCCGCCGATCGTTCAGCTTCCGCGGTCTGAATGGCGCGCGCCAACTCCGCCTGCGCTTCGCGCGACATCGCGAGAAGCGGCGCCGCCGTCGCCTCATCGCAGCCGGCGGCTTCGAGCGCCGCGACAAACGCGATCCGCGCCTGCTCAACGCGCTGCCCCTCAACCTGCGCCGCGCCTGAATGGTGGAAAAGAGTCGCCTCGCATGCGGCCTTCGCCTGCTGCGCTTCAGCCAATCGTTCGCGCGCCTCATCGCGCGCTTCGACCGCCAACTTGTGGCGGTCTTCGACGCGGGCGCGATGCGCGGCCGTCGCCTCGCCGTCGAGAAGGCGCGCGCGCTCGCCGCGCGCATCGGCAAGACTGTCGGCGCGCGCCTTGTGATCGGTTTTTGCATCGCCCTCGCGGGCGCATGAGGCGTCCGCCTCGGCGGCGAGGCGTTCCGCCTTCAAACTGATCGCGGCGACGGTCGCGGCGAGTTCTTCCGACCGCGTCAGCGCCTGCCGGTAACGCGCACCGGCAAATTCGAGCGCCCGGCGCGCCGATTCGGCGTCGCGGTCGAAGTCGGCCGACGAGAGTTGGCAAAGCCGCAGAAAAGGCGCGAGCGACCGGTCGATCGACTCCAGACGCTCGGCCAGTCCGGCGCCTTCCGCTTCGGCGCGGGCGCGCGTCTCGCGCGCCGCTTGCAGCGTCCCGGCGATCGCGGCGCGTTCCTTTTGCCGCGCGTCGAGCGCTAGACGCGCATCCTCGCGCGCGCTTCGCAGCCGATCGCGCTCCTCGCGCAGCCGACGCGCGGCGAGAAGCGTTTGCGCGACGGCGTCGCGTTCGGCCGCGACCTTTTTCGCCAATTCGTCCAGCCGCGGCGACGCCGATGCGGCCGTAGACGGCGGAGTCAATTCGCGCACAATCTGTCGCGCGCAATCAGCGCCAAGCGCTGACGCGTATTCGGCTTCCGCGCGCCCGCACGCCGACCGCGCTTCCGCCGCGCGACGCGATGCATCCTTATGAAGCGCATGCGCCTCGGCGGCGCGCCCGCTCAGCGCGACAATCTTTTCGTCCAGCTCGACGAGCGTGCGCCGCGATTCATTGCGCCGTGCGCGAAGCTCTTCGATCAATGCGTGCGCCGCGTCATGCGCGCCGGCGAAAGGATGGTCGCGCGCGCCGCAAACCGGACATGGCGCATCCTCGCTCAGCGTCGCGCGCAACCGCAGCGCATGGGGGTCGGCGGCGGCGTCCGCCAATTCGCCGAAGCGCTCGGCGTCGGCGCTCTGCGCGACATGCGCCGCGCGGCGCGTTTGGAAATCCTGCAGCTCCTGCCGCAGCGCGGCGTCCTCGTCGGCGCCCCGCGCAAGATCCTGTTGCGCCGACGACGCCGCGGCTTCGGCCTCGTCATGGTCGCGCGCCAGTCGGCGCAGGCCGTCGATAAGCTCCGCCGCGCGCGCAAGGGCGTCGGCGCGCGCGAGCGACGCGGGTTCATTGAGCGCGAGGAACGCGTGATCGCGCTCGTCGATCTGCGTCGCCAGCTTCTCGCTCTCGGCGCGATCCTGGGCGTCGCGCAAGTCGAAATCGGCAAGCGTCGCATCGCCTCGGATGAGATCGGCGACGGCCGCCGACAAGGCGCGGTCGCATGCGCGCTTGGCTTGCCAAAGCTCGCCTCGCTTCGTCAGCCAATCCTCGATCTCCTGCCAACGTTCATTGAGCGGGCGCGCCGGCGCGAGCCGCTCGAGTTCGGCGGCCGCCCTCTCCCTCTCCTGCTGATTATCGGCGAGCTCCGCGACCGCAACGGCGCGTTCGGCGCGCTTCTCGGCCGCGCGCAATGCGGCCTCTTCAGCGACCCTTCGCGCCTTCTCTTCCTCGCTCGCCAAATTTGCGATGCGCGCGTCAAGCGCCGCCGCCTCGTGCCAGATCGGCGCGAAGCGGACGATATCCGCTTCCGCCATGGCGCAGGCATCCGCCGCCGATCGCGCTTGAGCGTCATAAGCGGCGAAAGCCTCATGCGCCGCGATCGCCTGTGCTTTCGCCTCTGTGGCTGCGCGCGTCGCATGTTCTTTTGCGTCTTCGGCGCGGCGCAAATCGTCGCGCGGCGCGCGCAGCGGCTCGACCTTCGCCAGCGCCGCCAGCGTCTGGCGCTCCGGCGACAAACGCTCAAATGCGCGCAACGCCTCCCCGCGGGCCGTGATCGCCTGGGCGAGCTTCATTTGCGCTTGCTCCGAAGCGTCGAGCCTAGCGAGCGCCTCCAGCGTCTCGGCGCGAAGCTTGGCGACGTCCGCGCGTTCGCCATCGATTGCGTCGGCTTCGCTATCGATCGCGGCGCGCTCGTCTGCCGACATCACGCCGATTTCGGCGCGACTGCGTTCGACAAGCGCGACCGCCTGCTGCGCTTCGCGCGCCCGCTCATAGGCGCGCTTCGACAGGAGGCCATAGATTTCGGCGCCGGTGATTTTTTCGAGAAGTTCGGCGCGCTCTCTGGCGTCGGCGCGCAGAAATGCGTCGAATTCGCCCTGCGCCAAAAGCGCGGTTCGGCGAAACTGATCGAATGTGAGATCGGTCAGTTCGACGATGCGGGCGTTGACGGGCTCTATGCCGCTTTCAATCGCCGCGACGATTTCGCCGGCCTCATCGATGCGCCAGAGCGACCGTGCGCGCTTCTGCAAGGCGCCCGCCGCTCTGCCGCGCGCGCGCTGCAGCTCGCAGCGCGCCCGGTAGCGGAGCCCGTCCTTGCCGACGAAATCCGCCTCGGCGAAACCGCGGCCGGCGCCCCGTCGCAGAATCGCCCGCGGATCGCCCCCGCCCAGCGTTTCTCCTGACGGGTCCGGCGCGCCTTCGCTCGCGCCGGCCGCCGCGACGCGCGGATATCTGTCGTAGAGCGCAAGACAGATTGCGTCGAGAATCGTCGATTTGCCCGAGCCGGTTTCCCCGGTGATGGCGAAGAGCCCCGCCGAGCGCAGCGGCTCGCTGTCGAAGTCGATGACGAACGCGTCGGCGAGACTGGCGAGATTAGCCCCTCTGATCGCCAGAATGCGCAATGTCACGCCTCCTGTAGAAGACGCTCGAAACAGTCGAGATGGCCGTCCGACGGCGCGACGCCGTGGGTTTGCTCAAAAGCTTCGCGAAACAAATCGGCGGGCCTCCGCTCCGAAAGGCGCAGCGGCGTCGGCGCCGGCGCTTGCGCCTGCGGTCGCTCGACGGTCATCGACACCAAGCGCAGCGGAAACTGTTCGCAAATGGCGTCGACCTCGGCTTTCAGGCCGACGGCCGGACCGTCGACTCTGATGGCGAGATGGACGAATGGCCAATTCTCCATCTGCGCCGAATCGTCGAGATCGAGCGCTTGAAGCGCTGGCTCAAGTTCGGCAAGCGACAGAGCGCCACTCGCGGACGCCCGCAAATGTCGCACGGCGCGGCTGAAGGGCGCATGTTCCACCGCGACCGCGCCGGAATCGTCAATATCGACGATGCTGACGCCATGCGCGTAATCGATTTCGGTCTTCGACATCGGTATGAGCGAACCGGAATAGCGGATCGTTTCGCGACCTACAGACTGCGGGCGATGCAGATGGCCGAGCGCGACATAGGCGATATCTGGCGAAAACACGTCAGGCGGAACTGCATGTTCGCCGCCGACGAGAATGCGTCTTTCCGAGCCTTCCGATTCGAGCCCGCCGGCGACATGAAGATGGCCGGTGACGACGAGGGGCGGCATGCCTGTTTCCCCTCGCCCGATCTCGCGCCGGGCGCTGTCGACCGCTTCGCGATAGGCTTCGCGCACAGCCCCGACCGCGCCTTCGCAGCCGACCGGCAAATCCGCCGCGCGCGGATAGGGCAGCGCCAGCACATAGGCGCCGACGCGGCCGTTTGCGTCGCGGATTGGCGAGAGATGCGCGCGCACGTCGAAGGCGCCGTCGCGGCGCGCGAAGGCCCCAATGGAAACGACGTCCGCCATCTCGAACAAAGCGCGCGGCGCTTCGAGCCGCGCCGCAGGATCATGATTGCCGGCGACCAACGCGATCCGCGCATGCGGACAGGCGGCGCGCAAGTCGCGCAATGTGTCGTAGAGCAGCCGCTGGGCGTCGGCGGATGGATTAAGACTGTCGAAAATGTCGCCCGCGACGATGATCGCATCCACCGCCCGCTGCTTCGCGATGGCGACGAGCTGCGCAAGCGCAGCGCGATGCTCCGCCTCGCGCGACCAGCCCTGCAGCGTCGCGCCCAGATGCCAATCGGCGGTATGGAGAAGACGAATCACCCCAACAGTAGGCGCCAGGCCGGCGCCTGTCGGCAAGAGACGCGTGCGCGACCGAGGTCAACGCTTACGCAGGATCGCAAGGTCCAGATAGCCAAAACGAGCCGGTTCGATCGCGAGCGTTTCGAAGAATTGTGAAGACTCGATCTTGACGTTTTCCGCCGATCGGAAAACGACTGGCGCGTATTCAGGAACGCCGAGCCTGGCCTTCAGCTCCGGGTCGCACAACTCGTCATTATAGCCTTGGCTGCGCCATCGGCCCCACCAATCGCTGTTTAAATATCGGGACAGATAGGCGGCGGCGCATTCACCTGAAAAGGCCAAGAGGGCAAGGCCGCCTGGCTTCAGGAGCCGAGCCAGCGCTTCCATCCATGGCCGTAGTTCCTCCATGCGCAGGAAAGGCATGGTTTTCACGCTGTAAACGGCGTCGAAATATCCGGTGGCGAGAGGCGTCGAAGGCGTAAACGAGCCATGGACGAATGCGCCGGCGCCAAAGCGACGTTTGCAAAAGGCGATCGCCTCGGCGTCCGAATCTATTCCCCAAATGTCCGCGCCAGGCCAATTATCAAGAAAATGGCGCGTCACGCGGCCGTCGCCGCATTGCCAGTCGAGAAGAGCCGCTCCCCGGCGCGGCGCAATCCCGAATTTGCCGAGCGACTCTGCAATCAAGCGAAAGTAGTTGTATCCGACAAAAACCGCAATTTGGTTGGGCTCTTGGGCTTGGGTCGGAGTCGGATCGTCCAGTCCGCCTGGAAATCCGATTGAAGAAACCATCTGGCTGGGAATACACACCGCGCCGCCAGGCTTTTCGGCGTCGTCCAGCACATGGACAAACGAAATCCTGAACGGATCGGCGGCGGCGGAAGATTTCGCGAGATCGATACTGACGTGAAATCCCGACCAGCCTGCATTTGGCCAAAACCAGTAATGCGCTTCGAATTCCGGTGCGTAAAGCGGATATTCCAGTGTGAACGCTACGCCCGGCCCAAGCACGAAGCGCAGTTTCGACGGGTCGCCCATCGGCGGAAGATGGGCGCCGCGAATGGTGACGACAGCTCCATCGAACAACATGCTCGGCGCGGAGAACAACGGATTGACTCCGTCGCCGTAAACCTCCGCCGCCAGCAGCCCCAAGCCATTCCGCTTTGGCTCGCGCATTCCAAGTTGAACCTGCTTAATCGACCGTCCACTAGCGCAATCGATTAATTCGACAAGTTCTCCGCTCGCCGGCGCGAGAAGCGGCGGAAGCTCGCAAGACCAAATCTTACGATCCTTCGGCGCCGTCGGATCACGGATCGTCGGCGTGGTCGCCCAAGGCGTGCCGTTCACGGCAAGACTGAGGGCTGAAATCTCGGTCAGTTCGCCGCTCAGCGTCGTTCGCAGCAAAGAAGGATGATCATGATCGATCTCGATATCGACGGCGTTGACCACGGCAATTTCCTTTATTCCCAATCCGCTCAACACGGTTTGAAAGAATTCAGTCCGCCAGAATCAACCTGTCTGTCGAACGTGCGCTTCTTGCTGACGCGCGGCCTCCGCGGCGCTTTTCTCGTCCAGCCTTGCAGTGAGACGGGAAAGATCGCTCCACCCTCGGGCGAATCCGGGAGCGCGCTCCATGGCGACTCGAAGCGCTGCGACAGCTCCTGCAAGATCGCCGTCATGCGCGAGCCACGTCGCCAATTCATACAGGAATCGCGGGTGCTGAGGCCGCATTCGCAAGGCTTCGCGAAGAGTCTCTTCCGCTTCGCCACGTCCAAGCACGCGTTGTCCATAGGCCTTAAGAAAATAGCTGAACGCGGTCGCGTTTCCGCGACGTTCGATCCGATCGCACGCTTCGATCGCCTGTTCGTATAATTTTGCGCCAATCAGCGCATCCGCCAAATTATGTTCGAGCGCCCAGCCGCCAGCGTCGCAAAGTTTCTGTCCGAGCTCGACAGACTCATCGAACCGCAACTCCGCGAGAGCGCGGCGAAGCGGCCGAATCAGATGGGCCCATTGCGGATTTTCGTGGGCCTCCAAATAGATTTGACGCCAGGAGCGCGGCTCCCAGTCGGCGAGACCATCCGGTTCATACAACAATGCCCGTTCAGAACAGAGATGAATGACGACGTCGGGCTCCAAATCGATAATCATATCCTCGTAAAGGCCCGATGGAGGCGCGACGAATGACGATTCCGAGAACGACCGAGCCAAGTAGGGCGACATGAATGTCGCGAAGGAGTCGCGCAAGATGACGGCCTTGCCTCGACCGCTCTCGCATGTATACGAAGCGTAGGCGCGTTCTCGATCGTCGTAGGCTTTGATATGCGACTCGAGCTCGGAGGAAACGTTCGCCTGCTGCAGTAGTCCCCGACGTTCGGGTTGCATGTGAACACCCAGATCGCCAAAACCTTCTTTATCGACGTAAGTAATTTGATCGGGCTGCACCACCGAGACCTCGACGCGCTTCCGAATCGAATCTATGATCGACCTGTAGGCGATATAGGCGCCGTAATACGTCCAGTGGCTATCGACGCGAAAGTAGAGATCCATGGCGCCTTTCGCCGCGCGTAGGACCGAGGTCAAATCGACAGCCTCGACGCCGGCCTGCCGGCATGCCGTCGTCAACAATTCAGCCAGAGTCGGCGACGCCAGTCGATATTGGGCGGGAAGCTTCTCGGGATAGATGCTCGATTTTTCAGGCGCGATGGCCAGCACGTAACGCACGCCGCGCGCGGCCAGCCTCGTATGCCGGGTCGCGATTTGCGCGACCATGGACGGCAAATGCGTTTGCGACCAGCCTGAAAGATCGGCCTGCAATTCCAGGACACGCAGAGTGTCGTAGCGCCGAAGGAAGAGCCAGTCATCGCTGCCTTCGATGACGTCCAGAAGGCTGCCCGCCGCCGCCGAACTCATGATTTGTCGTTCTCGCGAAGTTTGCGCAGACCTTCGATGAGCGCCCCGACGGTCGGGCTGTTGGCGGCCAGCGTCTCGGGTATGGTGACATTCAGATTTCTTTGCAGGCGAACCATTAATATGGTGTGCGCCAACGAATCCCAGCCATCGACGTCGTCGGCCGTCGTTTCGTTGGTGATGTCGGCCTCAACGACATTGAAGGTGTCCGCGATAATTCTCCGCACCTGCTTTGCCAATTCGTCGGTCATAGCGCCTCTGATTGCGTTGCGGCCAAGAAACGTGTGAAATTTTCGGAACGGCTAATCTTGCCGCTTGTCGTCTTGATTAAGGACCCTGGCGGGACAAGCTGGACCCTTTTCGGCGTCAGCTCTAGAGCGCCATATATTCTCTGCTTGACCTTGCGCTGCAAAGCAGGATGCTCCAATTCCGCCAGTTCCGTTTCAGCCAATATTATCGCCTCTTCGCTTCCGACCAATTCATTCATGACGCCGAGCGCGACGACTCGCCCAGGGACGATGCCCGGCACGGACGATGCTGCGGCTTCAATATCATGGGCATAGTAGTTTCGCCCGTGGACGATTAAAATGTCCTTTTTTCGGCCCGTGATGAAGAGTTGGCCATTGTCGATAAACCCGATATCTCCCGTGCGATACCACTCCCCGTGAAACGCTGCGCGCGTCACTGCGTCGTTGGCGAAATAGCCGCTGAAAACGAATTCGCCCCGCACGAGAATCTCGCCCACCGGGACTCCCGCGGCCAAAGGCGCCGAAGCTTCGGCAAGAATCCGGACGTCTATTCCTGCGATCGCTTCGCCGTTCGAGACATAGGGCCGCGCGCCAGGTGTCCCGGGGTGGCGTCGCACCGCGCGAGCCGCGCCTTCAATGCCTTCGGCGTCGTACCAGACAGCCTCATAGCCTTCGCCGATCGGCGTCTCGGAAACGGCGAAACATGTTTCCGCCATTGCATAGCACGCGCGCAATTTGGATCGTGGCGCGCCTTCGGCCTCGAAACGGGCGGCAAACAGATCGAAGGTCGACGATCGCACTGGCTCGGAACAGCTAACGAGACTTTTCACGCTCGTTAAATCGAAACGCCGATCGGTCGGCGCCGTATTGACGATGTGGTTGAACGCGAAATTGGGCAGCCAGCAATGGGTGCCGCGAAACCGCTCGATCAGACGAAGCAGAAGATCGGGCTGGGCCACCCATTCGAAGGCGTCGAAGGACACGATCGTGGCGCCGACTGACAGCGGCGTTACGAACGCCGTGAACAAGCCCATGTCATGATAATAAGGCAGCCAGCTCACCACGATCGAAGACTGGTCCAGTCCGGCTGCCTTCACATAGGACTGAACCTGCCGATCGATTTGCCGGTAGGTCAAGGGCAAGCCTTTTTTCAGGCCGGTGGTTCCTGACGAGTGCTGAAGCAACGCAATGGAATCATCCGCCGGAAGGCTGAGAGTTTCCGGTTCGCCATCGAGCTGATCGATGTCCAGCACCGGCACGCCTAATTTGTCGGCGATCGCCGCGACGCCGTCCATCAGATCGTCATAGGTTACGATAGCGGCGGGGCGGGTACGCTCGATGACTTCAGCATGCGACTGCCAATAGAGATCCGGATCCTGCTTTGCGGAAGGGAACGGTAGGAAGGACGGAATAAATCCCGCCCGCATGCAACCGACGAAGAGAGGCAACTGCATCAGGTGATGCTTGAGTATGACAAAGACGACGCCAGCGGGTCCGGCCTTGGCTCGCGATTTAATCGCTGCGGCGAGCCGATTCGAAAGCTCGGCAAACTGAGCGTGGGTCAGGACATTGTATGATTCGCTTCGCCAATGGATCAGACAGGGACGAGGACCTTGCTCAACGGCATGGCGGTCCAGATGGCTCAGCAGCATTTTGACCCCGTATGCGGCGATCGATCAGGTTAAGGCCGGATTGGGTTCTTCCTGGCCTGAAAACATTCCTTAACTCTCAGAACCAGCCATGCCCACGCCCAAATGTCTTGCAGCGAACCATGGTCAACATTTTCTTTCAGCAGGCATATTCCCTCGGCCAAGACGGCGTTCGAACGCCCGTCCCGGGCGCCGGCCGCCATACTTCCGTGCGCCCATGGCGAGCAGCGCATGCCGCGTGGCGGCTATGCTCGACGGGCTGACGCCCAGCCTGCGACTGCGCCGGCACTGGGCGCGGCGGCGGCAAAATACAGAAAGAGTCCGTGCCCTGGTCCGATTTCCAGATGCTGGAACTGCTATATTTTGTAAATCGCGACTTGTGGCAAACTGTCGTTGCATAGTTTAGAGGAGCCTGTAGAAGCATTTTTAGGCGCTTGCTATTGAAAAACCGCTGGATTAAGCAAGGCGAAAGACTGTTTTTTTGAATATTGCCAACGCAACGACAATGCAAGATTCTTCGAATACGGCGCGAAGGAAGGAGGCGATCTCGCCGTTAGCCTGCTTACCTGAGGAATTGCTTATCGTCTGTTTGGTTTCGAGCGGGCTTTATCTCGGTCAGCGACTTTGAATCGGGCCGCGCCCGCACATGGCGTTCAAAAAGAAGAATGGCGCCATAAGAATAATGGCGCGATAGGTGCAATTCTTAACGTCAAACTTGCCTAATAACATGCCGAACTGAAGTCGCACCAGTCTACTTGCTGAGGGCGGGCTCGGGCGCTTCTACACCAAGCACCATCACGGAGACACACTTGGTTCAGCGATTTCTCCAGAAGATGCGCCAAGGTTCCGACAAGTGCGACGTTGATAGATACTTCTACTTCCGGACTTATCCGGATGTGGCGATATCGGGAATAAGCGCGGCCGAACATTATGCGACGCATGGTTGGAGAGAAGGGCGCAATCCCTCGGCCAATTTTCATACGCTGTTTTTTGCCAGACAGAACATGCCAGACGGGGCGCTGACCGAGAATCCCCTCTTGTATTTCGCAAGACTGAGCGAGGAGCAAAGGGAAAAAGTGTGCTGCGCGCCGCGCGCCCGGCAGGAATGGCTCGACATTCAAAAGGCCGTGATCGCCGACTATTTTGACGCGGCCTATTATGAGAGCCGCTACGGAAGCCTATTGAGAGGCCGCAAGCCGATAGACCATTATCTCGAAAGAGGATGGATGGAGGGTTGCAACCCGAGCGAGCATTTCGACAATAGCGCGCTGCTTTCGAGGCGCGGCCACTTGGCGCCTTCCGACATCAACCCGCTCTATTTCGCGCTGGTGGTGGACAATTGGCGGCCAAATAAGTCGCTTGGCGAAGCGGCGGGCGTGCAGGATTTAGAAGCGCTGCTGCGCAGCGGCTTTGACGAGGCGTGGTACGTCGATCAGTATCCCGAAGTAAAGAATAGCGATCATGACCCATTTTTTCATTACTTCCACTTCGGCGCCAAACTGGGCTACTCCCCAAGCGCGGAGTTCTGCGAAGAATTCTACCTCGCTTTCTATCAAGACATTCGCGCAGCGGTTGCGAGGGGCGATATTCACTCCGGATTTCATCATTATCTTGCGGCAGGAGAGAAGGAGAATCGACTTCCACGTCACGACCTTGCCCGCTCGCTCGAAGCGGTGATCCCCGGAGTGACGAAACCGCGTTTAAAGTTGCAGGCGGCGGCGTTGCGTCACCGAACGGCGCGCATCGACGCCAATGTGCGCCCACGAAACAAGAGCACGATTTGGATTTTCCTTCCGCGTCTAAATCCAGACATTTTATTTGGCGGATACAAGGCGTTTTTTGAGTTGCTCTACGCCCTGGTTCCTTTCGCTCGTTCGCGGGGATACCGTCTCTCGATTGTGACCACGGAAGAAGATTTCGCCGCTAAGGACTACTTCCTTTGGCGGCTGCGCGACAGCAAGCCGGCGAAGCTCATCGAACCGCTAGAAGTGCGCGGCAGGGGCGAAGTCGCCACGCTGGAGATGAGCCCGCACGACCGATTCCTGTGCTATTCGAGCTGGGACGCGTTGCTTGCGGCGCCTTTAGCCGCCCGGACAGACGAACCTCGGGTGATCTCGCTCATCCAGGAATATGAGCCGATTTTTCATGAATTTTCAGCAACGCATGCGATGGTTGCCGCGGGGTTCGAAGTGCCGGCCTTTCCGGTATTCAACTCGAACGCTCTCGCTTCCTACCTAAAACAGAACGGACTTGGCCTGTTCAAGAAGAAACCGGACGCCAAAGAGCGGTCGGATTATCTCATCTTCGAACATGTGATTAACCTGTTGCCAGCGCAGACGCTGCAGGAAATGCGCTCGAAGACAGAGCGCGTATGCGCCGTCTACGCGCGGCCGGAAGGGCACGCGGCCCGCAATCTATACGAATTCGTGGAACTCGCCCTTGAGCAAATGTGCGCCGAAAACAATTTCGGGCCGAATTGGCGATTCGTCGGACTTGGCGGCCTGACCGAGATGCCGCCAGTCGATCTTGGCGGCGGCCACCAGCTCGAGTTCAAACAAAAATTGTCCGAACAAGAATATATCAACTACGCACGCTCGATCGATTTGGGAATCAGCCTCATGTATGCGCCGCATCCGGGAGTCGTGCCATTCGAATTTTGCACGACTGGCGCAATCGTTGTCACCAACACGTTTCACAACAGGCCTGCAGATTTTTTTGAAGCGGTGTCAGGTAACTTCGTCACCTGCGAGCCCAATCTCGAGTCGCTGATTGAAGCGCTCCAGATCGCGCTTGTAAAAGTCGAGAGCTTCGAATCCCGTTCAGCGAATTTGTTTCAGCCGCCACGCGCAACATGGGCGACGACCTTCGACAAGTCCTTCCTTGCGGCGCTGCCGCTTTAGCCCATCCCTGCGCTACGCCTTTCATCCTATATCAATCGCCTTCTTCTCTCCAATGTATTTGGTGGAGAGCGAACCCGAAAGGAACATCGCCAATGACGCAGCTTAGCGAAGCCGGAACAGCAAATGCCTCTGCGGCGGAAGCGCTCTACTGCGACGGCGATCGCATCGAAGGCGCCATTTCGTCCACACAGTTGAAGCCATCCTCGATTCGTGTGGAGTGTGATGGACGATATTGGGCGACCGTTCGGGCCGTGTCGGATCCAGACTCTAGCGAGACGCTTCGCTTTTCATGTGATCTTCCGCCAATCGCAGCGACGCAGAGCAGCGACGTGAAAATATTGGACGCAGCGACAGGCGACGTGCTGGCGGGTCTGAAAATCTCGGATCGCAAGCCAAAGACGAATGGCTATGGACTACTCGCAACCGACGTCCTGGCGCTGCACACGCATCCGTTTTTCGCCGTCCCCTGGATCAGGTTTGATGGCGCCGAGTTGGTTGTTTCCGGGGCGCATCTTCCGCCGGCAGGAGACCCTTCCAGCCTCAAGATCAAGATGCCGCCCGGAGTCGCCTTTAATGCCGAGTGCGGCCTGCCAACGCCAAATTTTTTGAATTTTTATTGGTATTGGCCAAACGCCGAATATTCCGGCTTTACCCTCAAGATCGATTTGGCCGGCTCGGAACGGGGCAGCGATCCGTTCTCGTTCGAGTTCGACTATCCTCTCGCTTCGCCGCGCTTCCCACGCGCGACCGAAAGGGATCAAGACGCATCGCACAATCTGCATCGTCGCGCATGGATAGCGAACAATCTTGCCTCCTTTGTCGGATTTCCGCGCGATATGTCTCAGCTCACGCGCGTTCAGACGTGGTCGAACGATCTTACCGTGACTGTTACCGGCTATAACGCCTTCCGAACAGTTGAGGCGCTGTTGAACAAATATGGCGTACGGCGTGGGCCGGGCGTGTGCGTCATGGACTGGGGCTGCGGACATGGACGCGTGACGCGCCACTTCATCGACTACTGGCCGGAAGCGACAATTTTAGGCTCAGACATCGACCCCGAAAATACCCTCTGGTGTCGCGAACAGCTTAAGGGCGGAACCTTCGTCACTTTGCCGCTCTGGCCGCCCTGCTCGATCGAAAGCGCGAGCCTCGACGCAATCTTCGGAATTTCGGTGATGACTCATCTGACAGCGAAGGCCCAGGAAGAGTGGCTCAACGAAATCGCGCGCCTGCTCAAGCCAACTGGACTGGCGTTGATCTCGTTCGGCGGGCCGGGCGCAGTCGCGTTCTCTTCGGTTTTCCGCGATCCCACATGGTGGCGGGAATGGATCGAAACGGGCTTCAATGACCAACAACTCGACCCGGCGCTCGACGGAAAAATCAGTGACGCGACCTATTACAGGCAAACCTTGCAGACACATGATTACACGCGCGAAACGTGGAGCCGGAAGTTCGAAATCCTGGAGATCATCCCAGATCTGCTCGGCAATCTGGATGTCGCCGTGATGCGCCTGCGTTCCTAAAGAATCTTATCTTCCAGGCTTTCAGCGATCGCGCCACGACCCGATGGGTCGGGCTCAGGCTTGGCGCGTAACGCCTGCTTGGCGAGATGGAGCGAGACGCAGCGCGTATGTTGAACGCTGTCGACGTTTTTACGCCATTCGGGGAGGCACGCGGAGCACCATTGATTCTTCCACCATCTTTCTTGGCTTTTCAGAAACGTCTCGGCTTATGCGCTTATGCAATTAAGGCAGATAGTGCGTCAATTTGCGGCCTGTTCAAATGGAACATCGAAAAATAGAGCAATGAAACTACGACTGGTCGTCTCGCGTTTTTTGGACCAGGGGCCAGCTATCGAACAAAAAATCGGGAGATGTGAAATGCTCAGTCGCAAGCTTATGGCTGGTTTCATTAGTCTCGGCCTCTTGATGGCGCCGGGCTTTTCTTTCGCACAAAGTTCGCATCTCTCTGAAGCTACTAAGGAACTCGAAGAGGGCATCGCCGAAGGTAGGAAGGGGATGGCGTCGTCATTTGCGGAGCACCTCCAAAGCGCGCTCGAGCACGCCGAAGCGGCGAACAAGGAAAAGTTCAACCATCACAACGTAGCCGCCATCAACGAATTGAAAAAGGCGATGAGCCTTGCGAGGGGCACCGGACACGCGGGCCGACTCTCAAAAGGTGTAACCCATGCCGTGATTGCTCGACATGAATTGCAGGCAGCGGAAAAAAATTAGGCTAGACCTCTGCGTCGCGCCCAGTCTGCACAGCCGGCGATAGGCTTGGCGTGGCGCGGGAACCAGTCGGTGAGCGACTCCCGTCCACACAGTCAGATAGATCGCGATCGTCGCTCTCAAGGAGCGGGCGGGACGGACTGACCGCCGCCCATTGCTCCCAGGACGGCTGACGTTTGGCGAGTTTCCGGCGCGCGCAGGAACCTCTTTCGCAGCTTTCTGAAGCCGCGCCTCAAACGCAGCCCAGATTTCAGCTGGAATCGCGATATCGTTACGGTTGAGCGCATCGGCCCCGCAGCCGGCAAGGAGCCGCCTCCAATACGTCAGGGCGGCAGTCGAGCGAAAATGCGCATGGTGACCTAAAGTCGCCTATTCCATTGGAATTGGAAGTTTTAGCTTAATCTACCATGTTTGCACGTTTTTTTATTTAACAATATTACGTCGCCGCATTGCGGCCGGGGTCTTTCGCGGCGCCTTCACAACCCTGTCGTCGTGCCTGTAAAATATGCGCCATCGCAAAGGGCTGGACCTTGGCGCGGTCCGCGAGCCCTTCTCAACTGGAGAGGCAGCCAGGGTGACTGTTCACTTTCGTCAACAGACCGTGTCGCCGCAGGCATGTCCCGCGCTTGTGCTCAACGCCGACTACCGGCCGCTGAGTTACTATCCGCTTTCTCTGTGGGGCTGGCAGGACGCGATCAAGGCGGTGTTTCTCGATCGCGTCAACATCGTCTCGGAATACGACAGGACGGTCAAAAGCCCGAGCTTTGAAATGCGTCTGCCTTCGGTCGTGTCGCTGAAGGAATATGTGCGGCCGACTCGGCAGCCGGCATTTACGCGATTCAATGTTTTCCTGCGCGATCGATTCACCTGCCAATATTGCGGAGAACATGAGGAACTGACGTTCGACCACGTCATTCCGCGATCGAAAGGAGGCGCGACGACGTGGGAAAACGTCGTCGCGGCGTGTTCGCCCTGCAATTTGCGCAAGGGCGATCGGCTGCCGCATGAGGCGCACATGTCGCCGGCCCAGGCGCCCTATCAGCCTTCGATCGCCGACCTCCATCGCAACGGCCGTCTGTTTCCTCCCAATTATCTGCACGAAAGCTGGATGGACTACCTCTATTGGGATTCGGTGCTCGAACCATAGGTTGGCGCGCGTCCAAGAGAGGGCTCCGAGATGATTCGCCGAATCCTCGTCATGGCTTTCGGCTTCCTGCTTGCCGTCGGCGCGGGCGCCATTTTTCTGCTCGTCTCGGCGCTCCTGGACCCGCAGACGCGCGAGGCCGGGTTCGAGGCGGCGCTGTCCGGCCTGTTCGCCTTCGTCGAAGACGATATGCGCGGTAGCGGATTGAACGCCCCACTAGCGACATTCGGATTCATCGTTTGGGCGATCGTCATCGCCACCTGCGTCGCGCCACTCGCCGTCGCCGCCTTGATCGGCGAGATCGCCGGCGCACGCTCGCTCCTATGGTATTCGGCGGTGAGCGCGACGCTAGCCGGCGCCTCGCCATGGATCGTTCGCGCTGCAAAAGGACTCGACCGCGCCGGCGACGCAAGCCCGCTCGAAACGCGAATCGCTCTGCTGTTTTTTCTCACCGGCGCCCTGTCAGGGACGATCTACTGGCTGATCGCCGCGCCGTCCGAGCGCGACCGGGCGCGGTTCTAACCGCCGGCTCGTCAACGCTGAACCCGCTTCGACGCTTCCATGCGCGAGGCGCAGGCGAGCGCGCAATCCGGACAATGCGAGGCTTGCTCCGCGATGATGATTTTTATCTGGGCCAAATGACCTCGCGCGGCATGAGCGCGCCGACCGACATCTGGCGGATTCCCCGGCCCAGCGCGCCGCGCGCGCACGGCGCCCCAGAATCCCCCGATTTTCCTGGACTCTGGCGGCGCCAGGATTGACGCCCAATGCCGGAAATGCTCATAAGCTGACATGGCAGACTACCATTCTCTGATCGCGAGGGCGGTGGCCGCTCTGCCGCAGTCCACGCCGGACGCGCGCCAAGCGGTGTACGAACGCGCCCGCAAGGCGCTGTACAACCAGTTGCGCGGCATCCAGCCGCCGGTCGCCGAGGACGACATCGCCGCCGAAGGCCGCGCGCTCGACGAAGCGATCGCGCGCGTTGAAACTGAGAGCGCCGCAAAGAAGGCGCAGGCGCCGCAGCCTGGCGCTGGAGCGTCTGCGGCGCATTCGATCAGGCGCGCAACGCCAGCGGAGCGCGCGCCGGCTGGGACCGAAGAGTCGAATTGGCGCGACGCGCCTTATTCGCACGGCGCGAGCAGAGGCCGCGAATTCCAGCGGCCGCCCGCGCCGCTGCCGCCCGCGCCGCGGCAGAAGCGCTCGCTGCGTCTGACTTTATCCATCGCCGGCGTCGTCGTTGCGCTTGTGGCGATCGTCGGAACCCTCGCCTGGCAGCTTCGCGAACAGCCCGAGGATCTCGCCAAACTCAAACCCGAGCAGTCCGCCGCCAGCGCGCCAGAAAGCGGCAAAATCAATGATCGCGTCGGAGGCCAAGGGACTGGGGTTAAGCCGGCTGCGCCGCGCGGCCCGGCGGTGCCGGTGGCGCAAAAGGCGGAGATGTGGGTCGGCTCGCTCACCGAACCGACCAAGGTCGACAGAATCTACAATGGCTCGGTCGTCTGGCGCCTCGAGAACGTCGGCGGGCCCGGGGAACCCATCGGGTCGGCCATACGCGGCGACATCGACATCCCGGACGCCAAGCTGAAAATGTCGCTGCTGTTTCGCAAGAATACCGACGCGACGCTCTCCGCGTCGCATACGATCAACGTGTCGTTCACGGTGGCGCCCGGCAGTCCGATCGGCGGCGTCAAGGCGATCGGGCCGATTCAGATGCGACGCTCAGACGCGCAGTCGGGAGAAAAAGTTGTCGGCATTCCGGTGCCGATCACCGAAAACAATTTCCTCATCGGGCTGATGCGCGGCGATCACGAGTCGCGCAATATTCTTCTGTTGCGATCGCTCACCGCGCTCGATCTGCCGATGCAGCTTGCCGACGGCCGCGCGGCGACGATCAACATGGAGAAAGGCCCGTCGGGCGAGCGCGTCTTCGCCGACGCCATCGACGCCTGGGGAAAATAAGTCCCAAGCTTTGCGTCGCTTGGGCGATTTTCCAGAATTACACCACCAGCGTCAGCCTTTTCGCCGCCCGCGTCACGCCCGTGTATAGCCAGCGCGACCGATGTTCGCGGAAGGCGAAGGACTCGTCGAACAGCGTCACGTCGTCCCATTGCGAGCCTTGGGCCTTGTGGACGGTGAGCGCATAGCCGAAATCAAACTCGTCCGAGTCCTTGCGAAGCGCATAAGGGACGTCGCTCTCGGCGCCGAAGAGTTGCGGAATGACGGCGACGCGCTGGAATCTGACGCATTCGCCATCTTCCGGACTCACCAGCATTCTCACCTTTCCGCGACGCAATGCGCCGGCGCTCTTCACTGTAAAGAGCGCGCCGTTTAACAGTCCCTTCTTGCGATTGTTGCGCAAGCAGACGAGCTTGTCGCCCGACTGCGGCAGTTCGCCGGTAAAGCCGCGCAGTTCGCGCAGCCGCGCATTATAGGCGCGGCGAGTTTTGTTTAATCCGACGAGCACCTGATCGGCGCCGGTGACGAGCGCGGGATCGAGGGAATCGCGGCGAACGACTCGCGTATCGCCAAAGACGCCCTGCTCGACGCCCTCGCCGGCCCGGATCGCCATTGACAGGCGGATGATCGGATTGTCCGCCGCCTGCCGATGCACGTCTCTCAGCATCACGTCAGGTTCGGCTTCAGTGAAGAAGCCCCCGCCCCTGACCGGCGGCAATTGCGCCGGATCGCCGAGCACCAGCACTTTCTTGCCGAAGGAGAGGAGATCGCGGCCGAGCTCTTCGTCGACCATCGAGCATTCGTCGATGACGATCAGTTTCGCACGCGCGGCGTCGCTGTCGTCGTTGAGAACAAAGGAAGGCTCCTCGGTCTCGGTGTCGGTCGCCCGGTAGATGAGACTGTGGATCGTGCGCGCGTCCGCGCAGCCCTTCGAGCGCATGACGAGCGCCGCCTTGCCGGTGAAAGCCGCAAAGGCGACGTCGCCGGCGACATGTTCGGCGAGATGGCGCGCGAGCGTCGACTTGCCGGTTCCCGCGAATCCGAATAGGCGAAACACCTGCGGCGCGCTCGGCGTTTCAAGCCAGCGCGCAACCGCGATTAGCGCTTGGTCCTGTTCAGGCGTCCAGACCGGCATGGCTGCAAAGTCGAATCAGGGCGTCACGATGGCGGAGGCGACGCCCTCAAACAAGCGCCAATATCGGTTCGTCAGGCGCTGAAGCCCGCGATCAGCAACGCGCCGCCAAGGGCGAAGGAAACGAGCGCGAAGAGCGGATAGCGCTTCTCGTAGTCCATTTTCGAGAATATGTCGCGCAACGTCTGCGGGGGCAGAAGCAAGGTCAGCAATCCGCTGATCAGCGTGATCCAGCCGACGAGCGAGACCAGCGCCGCGGCGGCGTCGGTCCAAATATTATGGCCGATCACCATCGCGAGGCCGATCGCCAGCCGCAGCATGCCGATGACGGCGATGGCGACCGGTTCATGCGAAACGCGCTCGATCATCTGCAGCGCCACGTCCTTGCGCAGCAGCATCCAAGCGGACATGATCAGAGCATAGGCGCCGATCAACTTTGCGAGAAAAAGCGTAAGCGGCGTCATGAGCGTCTCCTTGCCGAAGCGCTTTACACCGCCGACGAATGGCGGGCCTGTGAAGTCTGCAGGTAGGCGTCGAAGGCGGCTGCGACAAGGCGAACGAAGGGCTGTCCGCGTTGCGTCACGACGACGCGCCGGCCCTGCATCGTTACGACGCCATCCTTCGCCAGCGCGTCGAGCGACGCCTGCGCTGCGTCGAAAGCGTCGGGCGCATAGCCGTGGCGCATCGCCGCTGCGCCATAGTCGACCTCGAAATCGCACATGAGCCGCTCAATCAGATCGGCGCGGGCGACGTCCTCGCGCGTGAAAGCGACGCCGCGCGTCGTGGCGAAACGCCCTGCTTCGATCGCGCGCCGCCAGCCTGCAAGATCAGTGGCGTTGCCGACATAGCCTTGCGCGAGACGCCCGATCGACGATACGCCAAACGGCAGCAGCGCGTCGGCGACATCGGTCGTATAGCCTTGGAAATTTCGGCGCATCCGCTTGTCGCGCGCCGCGATCGCCAACGGATCGTCGGGACGCGCAAAATGATCGAGCCCGATCGCCTCATATCCTTGCGCTTCGAGAATGTCGCGCACGGCGGCGGCCTGCGCCAGACGCTTGCCGACGCCGGGCAGCGCCGCGGCGTCAATCAGCTTCTGGTTCGACTTGAACCAAGGCACATGGGCGTAGCCGAAGACTGCAAGCCTTTGCGGCTTGAGCGACGCGGCGAGCGAAGCGGTGTGCGCCGCGTCTTCGACGCTTTGCTTCGGCAGGCCATACATCAGATCGAGATTGATCGCGGCGATACCGGCGCCGCGCAGCAAACTCACGGCGCGCGCCACCGTTTCGTATGGCTGTATGCGGCCCGACGCCTGCTGCACATGGGCGTTGAAGTCCTGCACGCCGATCGAAGCGCGCGTGACTCCGGCCGCGGCCAGCGTCTCAACGAGGTCGGCGTCAAGCGAGCGCGGATCAAGCTCGATCGCGTGCTCGATTACAGCGGCGAGTTCGAAATTTTCGCGCAGAACCGAAACGATCGCTGCAAAGCGCGATGAACCGAGAATGCCGGGGGTGCCGCCGCCCCAATGAATGCTCGTTACGCGCCGCGCTCGCGTCGCCCGCGCGGCAAGCGCGATTTCGCTGTTGAGCGTCTGCGCATAGAGATCGAGCGGGGCGTCCTGACGTAGGGCCTTTGTGTGACAGCCGCAGTAGGCGCAGATCGCCGTGCAAAACGGCACGTGAAAATAGAGCGAGAGCGACGCGCCGGGATCGAGGCGCGCCAGCCATGCCCGCATCTCGGCGTCGCCAATTGAGTTGGAAAAATGCGGCGCGGTCGGATAGCTCGTGTAGCGCGGCGCGGATCGTTCCGCCAATACCAGCGACGCTGGGTCCATCCTGCCGACTCCCTCGCCGCGTCGCGGCTGCATTTCAAATTGATATCGCGACGCCGTTTTCCGCGCAAAAACTGCGTCTGCCGCACTTTGACGCGGGCGTTGCGAAATCGACTTGGCCGTCGGCCTCGAAAAAGGCAGACTGAGACAAGTGTCACGAGGGCGGGGAGCAATGGCGCAAATGGCGATATTTTTCTGGCGAGGGCAATATTTGCCGGGGCTTTTCCTTATCGCCGCCGCGAGCGTCTCGGCGCAGCTCGCGCTTGCTGAGGGTCCTTCAGACGCCGCCGGCCGCTATTCGATACTCCGCGAGGGCGACAAGGACACCGGTTGCATGCTGACGCTCGACGCTCGCGTGCGAGGCCGCGCTGGTCTGAAAGCACAGCTCGCTCCCGCCTGCCGCGACAATGGCGTCGTGATTTTTGACCCAGTCGGATGGGGACTCGATCACGGGCGTCTCGTGCTGACCGCCCGCAAGGGGCACAGCGCCCATTTCGATAAGGACGCCTCGGGCGTTTGGCGACGCGACGCCAAGGAAGGCAAGGCGCTCGGCCTCAGGCCGCTATAGCAAGCGCTCGCCAAAAAAAGCCTCCTGGATTGCTCCGGGAGGCTCTAAGCCCGTCGCCGTGCGAGAGGGGCGGGGCAGTCGGCGACGGATAGCGTGACGCGGCTGTCGACGAAATTGCAGACTCGTAACCGGGATCGTCGACGGCCCCGCCGCGCTAATCGGCGGACTCTCCAAAGCGACGTTCGCCATATCCGTAATAGGCCTCGGCGTGGTCGGCCCAAGAACCGACGTTGGGCGCGAACCAAGCCTCGGAACCGTCGTCGAATGGATCATAGCCGTGGCCGAAGCTTTCGCTTCGGCAGGGCGCGCAGGCGTGGCGCCCTTGATCGTCCCACGCGGCCGCCGGCGACGCAGAGAGAGTCAGAATAAAAGCAAGGACGAATAGTTGACGCGACATTTCGGCTCCGCTTCGCTGAAGCGCCGCCATTCTCGGCGCCTCATTCGCATAACATGACGCAAATAGTCTGAACGGTTCATGGCGGCGCCATTCATCGGTCAGTCAGCTTTGTGGCGCCGACGGTTCTAGCCTTGCGAGGCCCTCTCATTCTGAGTTTGCTGGATAGGGCCGCCTATTTCAAAACGATCCACTTTCTGCATGCTCGTTTCAAAACAGCACATTTTTCTCGCCCCTACTTAGCGGCATGACCAGCCGACTGGCAAGAAAATCCCGGCGCATCTGGCCATCGGCGCAGGAGCGGCTCGAGGCGGCCGGCTAGCACGCAAACTGCAGAATAGCGAGATATTGCGCGAAGTTGCATCAAAGTGGAACGTGCGGCGGCGATTGTCGATGCAAAAGCTACGCATCGCGACGAAAGTCGGTTGGGCAAGGCAATTTGCCCACGCTCCTGAGCAATCAGGTTCTGATGCAAGTTCGGCGCGATCCCCCCGGCTAGCAAGCGTTAAGCCAAGGCTGCGCTTGAGCCCAACACTGAGGATTAGTGCGCTGATGTCAATCGCCAATCCAAAAGAGATGCCCGGGTCCTTCACGCGCGACAGCGACGAGGAAATCGAACATGAAGCGTCGCTGGACGATAGTTCACGCGGCACGCTCACGCGCCAAGACATCGCGTTGGCGATCCATCGCCGGATCGAGGGCATGTCCTGCAGAGAAGCGAAGCGGCTCACCGACCTGGTGATCGAGGAAATGGCGGCGACGCTTGCATCCGGCGAGTCGCTGAAGCTGCACGACTTCGGCTCTTTCCTGGTGCGCATCAAGCGGGAGCGCGCGGGCCGCAATCCACGTACTGGCGAGCCGGTTCCGATCGAAGCGCGCCGCGTCGTCACCTTCAAGGCGTCGCCCAACATGAAGGCGGCCATCAACGGCAAGGCGCCCCCGACAAAGCTCAAGAAGCGCGCGCGCGGCAGAATTGCGCGTCAGCCAGGACGGACGGAGCTCGTGAGAGTCTTCGCACCCTAAATTTACGGTAGTCCGCGCTCCTCCCTGTGAGCGGACCTGAGGCCCGATCTTTCGCCGCACGCCCCGGCGTTCGATCGGGCCTCGACTTTTCACGCCAGCGCGGCCCGATTGAGCTTGCCATTGGCGTTACGGGGCAGCGCGTCGAGAAAAACGACTGCGCGCGGGCATTTGTAGGCCGCAAGATGCGCACGGCAGTATTCGAGGATCGCCGCCTCGTCCCGCGGCGCGCCGTCGCCAGTCACCACATAGGCCTTGATGATCGTGGCGGTCGTGTCGCGTCCAGGCCGCTCCGCCGCCGCCGCTTCGACGACGCCATCAATCTCGAGCAGCCGTTTCTCGACTTCAGCTGGCGAAACGCGGTAGCCGCCGGCGTTCATGAGTTCATCGACCCGGCCGTGGCGCCACATGTAGCCGTCGGCGTCGAACTCGACGAGATCGCCGGAGACGAACCACTCGCCACGAAACGCTTCGCGCTCCTCCTCGGGACGATTCCAGTAACCGAGCATCATTCCCGGATCGTCACGGTGCACCGCCAAGAGTCCGGTCTGGGCCGGCGCAAGCGGCGTCTCGCCACCCTCCTGCGGCAGCGCCGCGACCGCCCTGCCCGGCTGCGGCTTGCCGGGCGAGTCCGGACGCACAGGCGCCGTCGGTCCACTGGAGACAAAGGTCGATATTTCGCTCATCCCGAAGGCTTCGAAAATATCCCTGCCCGTGCGCGCACGCCAATCGGCGAGCAGGCTCGACGGCAGCGCCGCACCGGCCGAGAGCGCGTGCCGTAGGCTCGAAAGATTGGCGGTCTCCGGCGCGCCATATTTGAGAATCTGGCGAAAGACGCCCGGCACGGCGGCGAAAATCGTCGCGCGATAGGATTCGATGAGACGCGGCCAGGCGGCCGGATCCGGATGGCCATTGTAGAGCACCGCGCTCGCTCCGGCCGACAGCGGATCGACGACGCCGACGCCCAATGTATAGGTCCAGTTGATCGCGCCGGCGTGCAGCATCACGTCGCCCGGACCCAGTCCAGTCCAGTGCTCGCGCATCGGCCGTCGTCCCCAAGCGGCGCGATGGGCGTGCAGCACGCCCTTCGGCCGGCTCGTCGTGCCTGAGGTGTAAACGAGATAGGCGGGATTGTCGGCGGCGGTGTCGACATAATCCGGGAGCGGCGTGGATTCAGCGAGCCGCGCCAGATCGGCGCCGCGTAGGATGCGGGCGTCGCCCTCATGCGCCTCATTTTCGAAGGCTGCGCCCAGCGCCAGGACGGAGGCGCCGCAGTCGCGCGCCATGAAATCAGCCTCCTCAAACGTGAGCTGAGAAGAGGCGAGCAGCGCCACATAGCCGGCGGCGATCGAGGCGAAATAGGCGAGCGCAGCGTTCGCTTCATTGCCCATTCGGATCATCACGCGCGCGCCGTGCGGCAAACCGAGATCGCGCAGCCCAGCGGCCAGCCGGCGGACCTTGAGATCGAGTTCGCCATGAGTCCAGCGCAGGGCGCCGGCGTCGCCGACGATGGTGAGCGCCGTTGCGCCGGGCCGCAGCCGCGCATTTTCGGCGAGGCAATAGCGGGCGAGATTGAATCGCGGCGGGACGGGTTCGAGAGCGGCGCGTTGCGTCATGAGGCGTCTTCTCGCATCGCCTGAGCAGATTGGGCAAGTCGATGCAAAGCGAGACGGTGGATCGCCGCCTGTTTAGATACTAGGGCTCGGACTCATAACCAATAGCTGACGGTGGCGGCGAGGCAAACGGCGGCGAGGAAGTTGGCTGCGTTTCGGTCATAGCGCGTGGCGACGCGTCGGAAGTCCTTTAATCGACA